>CAYWJT010000044.1:0-24409 GCA_964458655.1 uncultured Eubacteriales bacterium
CTTCCTTCCAGTCCCGGAGGCTGTTCCGTTGGACGAGGCGGTAGGCCTTCTCCCGGGTCAGGCCCTTGCGCGTCAGGGCCAGAAGGACGCTCTGCGAGAAGATCAGGCCGCGGGTCGCGCCGACGTTGGCCTTCATGCGGTCGGTGTGGACGACCCAGTCGCGGACGATGCCGGTGATGTCGGCGAGCATGAAGTCGACGGCGATGAAGGAGTCCGGGATGATGACCCGCTCGGCCGAGGAATGGGAGATGTCCCTCTCATGCCAGAGCGGGATGTTCTCGAGGGCCGCCTGGGAGTTGGCCCGGACGAGCCTGGCCAGGCCCGAGATGCGCTCGGCCCGGACCGGGTTTTTCTTGTGCGGCATCGAGGATGAGCCTTTCTGCCCTTTGGTGAAGGGCTCCTCGAGCTCCAGGACCTCCGTCTTCTGGAGGTGCCGTATCTCGGTCGCGATCTTGTCGAGGCTTGAGGCCAGGATGGCCAGGGCGGACATGACCTCGGCGTGCCGGTCCCGCTGGAGCACCTGGGTCGAGACCGGGGCCGGCTTGAGTCCCAGCCGCCGCAGCGCCAGCGCCTCGACCCGCGGGTCGAGGTGGATGTAGGTGCCGACCGAGCCCGATATCCTGCCCACCGAGATGACCTCCCGGGCGCGCTCGAGCCGGGCGATGTTCCTCTTTATCTCCTCGTACCAGACCAGGATCTTGAAGCCGAAGGTGACGGGTTCGGCGTGGACGCCGTGGGTGCGGCCGATGCAGACCGTCTTCCGGTATTTCAGCGCCTGCCTGCGGAGCAGGCGCTTGAGGCCGGTCAGGTCCTTGATGACGAGGTCGCAGGACCTCCGCATGAGCAGGGACAGGGCCGTGTCGACGACGTCGTAGGAGGTCAGCCCGAGATGGATGAACCTGGAGTCCGGCCCGACCTTCTCGGCGACCGAGGTCAGGAAGGCGATCATGTCGTGCTTGACCACTTTCTCGATCTCGGCGATGCGCTCGACTGAGAAGTCGGCCTTCTTGGTGATGGCCTGGAGCGAGCGCTTCGGGATCCGGCCCAGCCTGGCCCAGGCCTCGCAGACCGCGAGCTCGACCTCAAGCCAGGTGCGGTACCTGGATTCTTCAGTCCAGATGGCGCCCATCTCGGGCCGGGTGTAGCGCTCTATCATCGGCCGTCGCCTTTCATCTCGGATTGGCCCTAATGATATCAGCAGGCCTCGGCCCAAGTCAATTTAAGGTCGGGACCTTTCCGCTAGAGGCCGCGGCCAAAGGAATGGGTTATAATCCTTGTCTAAAGGATTGAGAGCAGATGGATGAGCGGCCGGACGAGGAGCTGGTTCTGGAGGCCCGGCGCGGAGGGAAGGAAGCCTTCGCCGAGCTTGTCCGGCGCCATCAGAGGAAGATCTACGGGCTGGCCTACCGGATGACCGGCAACCACGCCGACGCCGACGACCTGGCCCAGGAGGTTTTTTTGACGGCCTACAGGTCCCTCGACGGCTTCAAGGGCAGGTCGGGTTTCTACACCTGGCTCTACCGCATCGCCGTCAACCTGTCGCTCAACTATCTGAAGAAGAAAGGCAGGGAGGCGCACGAAACGCTCGAGGAAGAGGCCGGCAGCGAGAATTCAGCCTTCGCCTCGCCCGAGCGGAGTTCGGCGGCGAGCGAGCTTGGAACCGCAGTCGGGGAGGCCGTCCGGTCGCTGCCGCCGGCGTATAAGAGCGCCTTCCTGCTGGTGGCCTCGGAAGGCCTGAGCCACGCCGAAGCGGCCAGGCTGCTCGGCTGCTCGGAGAACACGGTGTCCTGGAGGATGCACCGGGCCAGGAAGATGCTCCAGGCCAGGCTGCAGCCGTACATCAAAGGTGACGCGATATGAGATGCGAAAAAGCGAAAAGGCTGGTGTCAGACGCCCTCGACGGCGAGCTTTCGCCCAAGCGGCAGGCGCGGCTCGAGGCCCATCTCAAGGAATGCGATTCCTGCCGAGCCTACCGGCGGTCGCTCGAGCTTATCGGCGTTGAGGCCGTCAAGGAGGCTCCACCCGCGCCGGACGGGGAATACTGGAGCGACTTCGTCTCGGGGATCAGCCGGAAGATAGACGCCTTGGATGTTCGGCGACGGCCCAGGACGAAGCCGGCTCCGCTTTCGACCTGGTTGAAGCCGGCGCTGGCGGCCGGGCTGGTGGGGCTCGTCGTCCTGGCCGCCTTCATCTTGTTGAGCCGGAGGAGCCCGCTGTCCGAAGAGTTCGCCTATCTTAATTCGGAGGACTCCCTCAGCGGGGTCCTGGAGGCGGCCGCGAGCGACCCCGAGCTCGGTACTTACCTCGACCTCGAGGTCAGCTCTTCGATCGCGGACGCCGTGGCGGTTGACGCGGCCGGGGAATCCTTCCTGGCGGTCGACGAGCCGCTTTTTTGGGAGTCATTGAGCGAAGAGGAGCTGGCCGCGATAGCCGCTGACCTCGAGAAAGACAACGGGCAAGGAGAACCGCAATGAGAAGGACCGCGCTTATCCCTTTCTTGATACTGGCATTGTCGCTGGCCGCCCCTGCCATAGCGGGGCAGGCCGGGAACCAGAGCATACCCACCAGGCTCCGTGAGAACATCAACACCCTGTATCTCATCCGCATGACCCAGGCCCTGGACCTGACCGAAGAGCAGACCGCCAGGATCTTCCCGGCCATCACTCGGATCGATAAAGAGAAGGCCGCGCTCCAGAGACAGCTCGCGGTCGGCGTCCAGAACCTGCGCCAGCTCATCCGCAAGGAGCAGGTCGGGGATGAGGAGGTCCTGGACCTTGTCCGGGAAGTCCGCGACCTGAGAAGGAGGGTCAGGGCCAAGGACGCCGAAGTCGAAGCCGTGCTCGAGGAGAACCTGACCCCGGTCCAGAAGGCCAAGTTCCTGGTCTTCTCGGTCGATTTTTACCGCGGCGTCAATGAGAGCCTGAACAGGGCGCGTCAGGCCAGGCCGCCGGTGAAGCGGAAGCCTTAGCGTTTGTCCTTTAAGGCCCCACCGGTCCTTTCCCAGCCCTGACCTTTTATCGTTCAAAACCGGGGTTGGGCACCTTGCCCCGATTTTTTCCTGTCTTGACAAAACGGCTGTTTCATCGCAATTTATTACCCGAAAATAAGGAAGCGACGGTCAAAATTTGCCGATTTTTCATGTAATTATTGCTGAATATTGTCATTTATCTTTATATCTTGGGATGCTGGTCTTAGACAACTACGGGAATAATTTTTAATGTATAATAGCTGTCCGCCATGAAAGCCGAGTCCATCAAGGCCATCGTTCAGAGCTGGGAGACGACCCGCTATGAGTTGCTACGCAGCCGCATCTCCGAACTGAACCTGAAGATAGAGGGATCGCCCGCAGAGAAATACGTAAGCAGGCTCTACAGGGAGCTCGACGCCAAGAAGATCCGCTTCAAGCCGGAGGTCTACCTGACGGACGGCTGGGGCTGTCCCGACAGGACTCCGGTCATCGGCATCCCTTTCTACCTGACCGACAGCCGGCTGATGCGGCTCGAGGAGGAGCAGAACGGGGAAGTCGAGGACCCGCGCATGATCATGATGCTGTTGCGCCACGAGGCCGGCCACGCCCTCAACTACGCCTATAGGCTCTGGACCAGGCCGAGCTGGGTCGAGATATTCGGGCCTTTCACCAGGCCCTACCGGGACATCTTCAGGCCGCAGAGGCTCAGTCGCAACTATGTCCGGCACATCGAGGCCTATCCCTACGGCCGGACCTACGCCCAGAAGCATCCCGACGAGGATTTCGCGGAGACCTTCGCCGTCTGGCTGACCCCCCGGTCAGGCTGGCGCGGCCGCTACCAAAACTGGCCAGTGATCAGAAAGCTCGTCTATGTGGACAGGCTCATGAAGGAGGTCAGGAAGCGCCAGCCGGAAAAGAAGGGCGGCCGTCTGATCCGGCCCGTCGAGCGCCTGAACCTGACGCTGGCCGACCATTACGGCAAGAAGACCGAGAGGTTCCGTCGGGCTGCCCGCGGCTTTGTCGACGACAGGCTGAAAGAGGCCTTCCCCGAGGTTGGCGGCCGGGTGCTCAGGCCGGCCTCGGCGTTCATCCGACGGCATCGCGACAAGCTCCGCGAAAAGATCATGTCCTGGTCCATGCTGAGCGCTCCGGAGGCGGACAGCCTGCTGCGCAAGCTCATGGCCCGGGCCGACGCGTTGCAGTTGTCCTACCGTCCTTATAAAGAGAAAGAAGTGCTCATGGACGTGGTGTCGCTGGTGATGGTCTTGACCACGGATTACTGGCACACCGGCCGCCTGACCGGTTGAGACCCGTCCCCGGCCTCAGAGCCTTTTTTGCCCCGGCGAAAAGATGGGCAGAAGCACGTCGTATGGCGGCCCCTCGAAAGCGGCTTTGCAGATCATGGTCAGGAGCTCGGGATAGCTGATGCCGGCCGCTTCGGCCGACCGGGCCACTCCCATGCCGTCGTCGATGCAGGGGTTGCAGTTGACCTCGAGCACCCGGGGCAGGCCGTTATCGTCCAGGCGGATATCGACCCGGCCGTAGCCCCAGCCTCCGACGGCCCGGAAGGCCTTGACGGCCGTGTCCTTGATCACCTGGGCCAGGGCCGGCTCGACCTCGGCCGGGCAGATGACGCGCGTCTTCTTGTATTCCACCGAACTTGAGACCCACTTGGCCGCATAGGACATGATGCGCGGGATGCCCGGCGGCAGCTGGGAATAGTCGACTTCGGCCAGCGGCAGGACCTTCAGCCTGCGGCCGCCGATGAGCCCGACGTTGAACTCGCGGCCGGGCAGGAAGCGCTGGACGAGGGCCGGCTGGTTCAATTTATATATTATCTCGCGGACCTTTTCCCGCAGGGCCTTCTTCGTGTCCACGACCGAGCCGCGGTCGAGCCCGATCCCGGCGTGCTCCTGGGAGGGGTGGACGATCAGCGGGAAGTGCCACTTGACGTCGTCGACCTCGGAGACGTGCTCGATGAGGGTCGTCTGCGGCGGTATGGGGATGCCGATGCCGTTGAGCAGGCTGGCCGCCATGAACTTGTAGCGGCTCAGGCCGAGGGCCAGCGCCGGCGAGCCGGTGATGCGGAAGCCGAGCAGGTGGATGAAGGCCGCCACCCGCATCTCGTAGAGCGCGCCGTGGACGACGTCGTCGTACTGGTTGAAGACGACGTCCGGTTTCAGACGCACGAGCTTGCGCTCGAGCGAAGAAAGGTTCCCGGCGAGCGGCACGATGACCACTTTGTGCTTGGCCTTGCGCAGGGCGCGGGCCATGCGCCTGACCATCTGGCGCAGGAAGACTATCCCGGACTCGTCGCCCTTGACGGCCGGCTGTCCGTCTTCGTAGGCGTTGTAGACGATGGCTACGCGGTATCTCTTTTTCGGTCTCTTGCGGCTCATGCCTTCTCAATCATAGTTTATTTCCGGAACGCAGCGCAAGCGTCCGCCGGAGCGAGCGGCGGGCGATGTCTATTTTTTGTCTCCGGTCGGCGGCGCCACGGGGATAGCGCAGAGGAAACGTAGGGTCTCGTCGCCGCGGTTAATGAACTGATGGATCTCGTTCGGCATGACCAGAGCCGTGCTCCCGGCCCCGAGCTCGAACTCGCCGGTCTCCGAGTGGGCGACGGCCCGGCCGGACAGGACATAGACCTCGTGCTCGTAAGGATGAGCGTGCCGGAAAGTCGCGGCGCCCGGCTCGACCTCGAGCAGACGGAGCGCGAACGTCGGCGCCCCATCGGTGGAAGCCCAAAGCCAGCGGATAGTAACTCCCTTCAGGCCGTCGACCGGCGCGGCCGGCGTTTCAAGAGCTTTTTTGATCAGCATGTCTCTCCCTCCCTCCCGTTTATCATCCGGGCGGCATTGACGCCCGGCGCGGCCGGGAGCGCGCATCCGCGCCCTGACCCGGCCCGTTCAGCTTTTCAATCCTTCTTTTCATCCTTTGGTCGCTCCTCAGGATAGCATGCCCCGGCCGAGGTCCAGAAGCGCTCACCGTACCTTTCGACCACCTGCACACGGCCTTCGTCCCTGAGGGCGCGCAGCTTTTCCCGGACCTCAGCCTCGGTCCACTTGGCGAGGCCGCGGACGATCTCCCGTTCGCCGAGCGGATGACGGGAGGTTATCTCCACTATGGCGCGCGCCGGGTCGGCGAAACCGGCGAGGTCCAGTGACGCCTCCGCCGGCCTCAGCACCTTGGCGCTCTTGCCCAGGATGGCCGCGGCCCGGAGCTGGCCCTCCTCGTCCGCCGGCCGGACCCAACTCTCGGCCGGGGGACGCGTCGGCAGACTGAGATGGATCTCGTCCGGCTTTATCCTCCCGAAGGCGTCGGCCAGGGCCTTGAGCTCGGCCTCGGTGTCGTTCAACCCGCTGAGCAGCATGACTTCCACCCAGAGCCTGCCGGCGTATTCTTTCCTGAAGGTTGCCAGTCCTTCTATCAGGCGTTCGAGCGTCGCTTCCGGATGAGGCCGGTTGAGCTTGCGGTAGAGCGCCGGGGTCGCCGCGTCGAGCGAAGGCAGAACGGCGTCGGCGTCGGCCAGGTCACGGCGGACCTCCTCCAGGTAAAGGAGCGAACCGTTGGTGATGACGGCCACCGGTATCCGGCCGAGCTCCTTGGCGCGCCGGATCATCCAGCCCAGGCCGGAATGGAGCGTCGGCTCGCCTGAACCGACGAATGTTATCCAGTCCATGTCGCCCGGCCGACTGGCTTTGAGGACGGCTTCGAGCTCGGCCATGATCTCTTCGCGGGGGAAGTATTCCCGCCGTTCCATGGTCACCGGAATCGTGCGGCCGAGCTGGCAGTAGACGCAGTTCCAGTTGCAGGTCTTCTCGGGGATGGGGTCGACGCCCAGCGACCTGCCCAGCCGCCGCGAGGGAACAGGGCCGAAAACGTACTTCATGGCCTTCCGCGGATATCTTGAACGAAGACGGAAAGATAGTCAACCTTACCGGGACGCGGGAGCCGTTCGGCGGGGCGTCCCGACGTCGTGCCCAGCCGCATGTCACAGGTCGAGCAGCGGGATGGTCTCGGCGAACACGAGACGCCGCACCTTCTTGAGCGCGACCGCGGCGGTCGTGCGTGCCGTCAGGTCGGGCTCGTCCGAGACGAAGGTCTCGTACTCGCGCACGGCCAATCTGTAAGCCCGGACTTTGATGTCGCCCGGGAGTGTCAGTTTGCCGCTCCAGATGAAGTTCCCGGCCGGTTTGCCGGCGACGCGCTGCGACGAGAGTTTCACCTGCCCTTTCTCGACCGGCGTCCAGCCCAACTCCTCGGGCATGGCCAGGCTGCGCGACTCCAACGTGACTTCTATTTCGCCGGGGCCGGCCGCGGCGGCGTTCTGGACATAGGATGCGCCGCTAACCGCGATGTTCAGCTCCTTCAGGTTGGAGCGGTTGAATGAGACCGAGACCGTGCGGTCCGGGGCGAGCTGGATGAAGTCCGCGGTCACGACCGGCGAGAGATGGGCGCCGGGCACGGAAACGGGCTGGAAGCGGGCCAGGGCCAGCCGGACGAACGGGTAATAGGCGTCGTGAGGGTCGAGCTCCAGGTCGCAGTACCAGAGCCGCCGCTCCTCTTCGAAGAAGACCTTGTGTCCCACGGCCGTGAAGCGCGGCGTGTCCGGCAGTTCGATGAGCGGCAGGTTGCGCTGGACGCTCTCGGCCAGACTGAAATCCTCGGGCATGGGGTATTCCGGAGTGCCGAGGCCGCCCGACCTCCAGACCGGGTCGAGACCCCAGAGCGTGACGTAATGACGGAAGGCCTCTGGAAGCGCGACTGCGGCCTGGAGCGAGGGTTTGGCCTGCGGTTTGACTTGGGCCGTGGGCCTGGCCTGCCCTGGACGCACGGCCGCGGCGGTCGGCTTGGCGGTCGCCGGCACCGGCGTCGGCGGCAGTATGGCCGCCAGCAGTTCGCCGTCGCCCGTCGAGAACCAGGGCCTTTCGAGATAAACGCGCAGGCCGCCGCCTTTACGGACGCTCGTGAACTTGCCCAGCTCGCGCTTGCGCTCCCAGCCGAAAGTAGGGATCACGTAGAGGACCTTGGGCAGAGCCGGCGGGGCCGAGTTCGGGACGTCGACCTCTATCGGGTCGCTCCTGCGCGTGAGCCTTTCCGGGTCGCCGGCGATCTCAGGCGGCATCTGTTCCTTGTAGCGGGTCGTGGCGGTGATACCGTAGGCCACGCGGCGGTACTTCGTGTCGCCGAATTCGTGACGGTGGCCGGCGGCCGGGCTGAGGGTGAAAGTTGTCGCCGACCTTCCGAGCTGCGCCTCGAGCACGTGAGCCCGACCTTCGAGCATCCTCCAGGCGGGCTCGTTGATATTATCGACCGGCTCCTTCCATTCGGCCAGGAGGTCGAACTTGGCGCTGCTCGGGCCGTGGACGTCGAGCGAGGCGTCGAAAGAAGCGTGCGTTTCGCCCGGGCCGCGCACCACCAGGAATTTCTTCGCTCCCGGCTTTCCGAGCGGCTGCTGGACGGCATGGACGATGGTGACGGTCCGGAACGGGGTCATCATCCAGTGAGAGCCCTGGAGAGCGATCTTCCTGAGGGCTACGATGTTTATCTTGGGAAGCTGGAACACGGGCCGGACTTCGGCCCGCACCTGCGGCTGAGCCTGGGCCGCCTTCGCCTGCGGCTGGGCCGGCCTGACTTGGGCCGCCGTCATAGGCTGGACCTGGGGCGTCAGGATGGGCGTGACCGCCTGCGGCGCCTGGAGGACCTTTGGCGGTACCGCGAGCTGCGGCTTCTCGAGCCAGTTGTAAAGCCCCTGCTTGAGCAGGAGCGGTTCGGGGAAATAGCTGCTCAGCCGGAGGGTGATCAGGTCGGCCTTCTTGATGAAGACGGTCAGGACGCGCGTATCTTTGTCCCAGACCGCGGCCTTGTCGCCTTCCTCGACCCGGAGCCTGAAGGTGCGGAGCTCAGGCCAGTTTCCGCTGTAGTCGATGGTCAGAGGCTTATCTGCGGGATAGAACGGCAGCCCCCTGATCACGACGCCCTTGGCCCAGGGGTCGGGGAAATACGGCAGCTCGATCTCTTCGCCGGGCGCGAGCTCCTCGAGCCGGCCGGCGTCTTTGGCCGCCAGCATGGCGTATATGTCGGTTCTCAGGCCCGACTCGCCGTCGAACATGCCGTCGGTCTCGGCCAGGAGCTGCGAGGTCTTGGGCGGCACGACGTGCCGTTCGGCGGTCTCTTCGGCGGGCAGGCTGTCTTTAGCCGGCGCGTCGTTGAAGGTGCGGATGACGATATCGTCCACGGTTTCGCCCTGTTTGGCCCCTTCCCTCTGGACCAGGACCGGCGGCGGCACCGGGTCGAAACGGGTGTAGGTGAAGGGCGGCTCGGGCGGAGCGGGCAAGGCTTTGGAGTCGTCGGCCGTTTCCGGAGGCAGGCTGTTGCCGGCCAAGTCGACGGCCCTGGCTCTCAGCCTGTAGCCCGTGCCGAAGCGCAGCCGGGGCAGGGAGGCGGGCGCGGGCTTGAACTGTGTTTCCAGGCGGAAGGCTGTGGCGGCTCGGCTCTGGATGTCGGCCACCTTGTCTTCTTCGTCTATCGTCTTGCCCGGCCGGGGAGCGACCAGGCTCCAGCCGTTCCATGTGAAGATCGCCTCATGGGCGAACATGTCGTCGGAGGAGTCGTCGGCCGCCTGGGTGACGCTTTCCGAGACGAAGCCTTCGTCCTCGAGGGTGACCTCCCGGTCTAGGCGCAGGAAACTGTAGGTGCCGACACGGCGGCAGAGGGAATGCCAGGCCCTGCTCCTGTCGTCCCAGACATCGACCCTATATCCCTGTACTAGGTCCTCGGCATACAGGACGATGTCGCGCTTCCTCTTGAATTCGAGGTCGATTTCATGGACGATCCTGAGGGCCTCGGCCAGGCTCACGGCGCTCCCGCTCTTGACGACGCTCAAGCCGCTCGAGCGCAGCGCAGGCAGGTCGCCGCTCTCCGTTTCTTCGGCCTTGTCGGCCAGTTCGGCCGTCTTGAGGGCGGCGCCGTCGACATCGATCTGGATGATGTCGTACTTGTCGCCGTCCCTGAGGTCGAGGAACCCGTCCACGACCTCAGGTTTGGAAGCCCGAGCCTGGGGCGCGAACGTCCCTTTGGCCGGGTCGAAGACGAATCTCGTCCAGGCCGAGCGGTCCGACCGGCCCTTCGCCGTTATCCTTATCATGCCCGTCTTCGGCATCTTGGCCGGTATCGGCATCTCGAAGTCCAGGGCCAGGCCCAGCAGGCGCATGAGCGCCGGGTAGCTCGTCAGCGATGATAGGGCCTGGTGGAAGTCGAGCTCCGGCGGCTTGACGGCGACCTTCTGGACGACGGCCGCTTTCGTCTTGGGGTCGACGACGACCTTGTTGCGCGGCCGGTGATAGAGGCGCAGGAGGTAGAAGTCCTGCGCCGGGTCGGGCGTGGGGGAGGGGGGCACGGCCTTCACCTTCTGGGTGTCGAGCGTGGACCTGACGCGCTGGGCCATGACCTGTTCCGTGGTCCGGAGTTGGACGACCGGCGCGAATCGCTTGTCGGCGAGCGGCTTCAGGCGGACCTGTCCGAGGGCTTCCGAACGGAACATCTTCTCGATCGCCGGCGGCTCCTCAGGCGATTCAGCCGCGACGTTTATGTACTGTTGGGCGAGAAAGGTCTGGACGTGTTTGGCCGGGAAGGACAGGACCGGCGCCCTGGTCAGGTCCGGCACGTCGAAAGGAGCGACCGGCGAGTCCGGCTGGAATATGGCCTGCCAGAGCTCGAGGTCGGCCTCGGGGCTGAGCCTGACAGCCTCGCCCGCGACGTTCCTGTCCCTGTCGAGCTGGACCTCGAAGGCCATGGAATTCAGGGTTTTTGGCCACTCCAGGACTTCCGGGAAAAGTCCCAGGTTCGGTTTCGGCCCGGCCTCTTCAGGCAGGCGGATGGAAACGGCCGCGGAGAAGCGCAGCTTGCCGTCCTTTATCCCGTTGGGAAGGAAAGTCCAGAGTATGGTCGCCTGAGCCATTTCATGCCTCCTTGATCACGCGAAAGCCTCGCAATAGCTGAGCCAGTGGCCTTCGTCCATGATATCGGCGAAGAGCGGGGCCGGGCTGTGTCCGAAGGAGCGCTCGACCTTGAGGGTGACCTTCTTGCTGAAGAAGAGGACCTTGATCTTGACCGTGAGCGAGGCCTGGCCCCAGACTCTGTTGGTGGCCTGCTCGTAGGTCAGGGCCAGGTAGAACTCGGCCGAGATGCTGATGATGCCGAGCACGTCCAGGCAGCCGACGCAGCGGACATAGCCCGTGATGGTGACGTTGTCGGCCTCGTACTTGAAGTAGATGCCGGCCATGAGCGTGACGCCGCCGCTCGCGACGCCGATGTTCATCGAGAAGGAGCCGCCGAACTCCAGAGCGCCTTCTATGAGCTTGATGCCGTTCGGGTTGAGCTCCATGGCGAAGAAGCCGCCGCCGCCGAAGAGCGACACGGTCAGCAGGAACGGGTTGGAGCGCTCGTTGAAGGCGAAGCGGAGACTGACCGGGTCGCCGGTGAAGGGCAGCGTAACGAGCCCCGTGAAGCTTATGTTCTGGAGGGTGAAGACCCCGAAGGCCACCGAAGGTATGTTGAAGGTGTAGCCCAGCCGGGCCCGGGACGAATCCACCTGAATGATGGGACTGCCGAAGCCTCCGCCTCCGCCGCCGGAGCCGGGCAGCTGGATCTTGTCCAGCAGTTCCTTGATGAAGTTGAGAGGGCCGGCGAACTCTATCCTGGCGATCTTGGGGTCGAAATCCGTCTTCTGGCCCGTTTTGGACGTGAACGTGAACTTCTCGAAGCCGACACGGACGAAGGTCATGGCCGGCCGGATCAAGTCCAGCGTGAAATCCTTGAGTTCGCCCTTGAGCTCGCTCGAGGAAGGCTTGGAGTCCAGATAGGTGACGGTCTTGGCGTCGATCGTCAACGAAGCCTGGCGGCCGTCGCGGGAGGCGACAAAGACCGAGAAATCCTTGAGCTCCGGCTTCCATCTTACAAAGGTATGGATCTCGACCGGAACCTGGTTGGCGTCCTCGACGACCTCGTTCTTGATCACGAGCGCCGAGTCGAGGCTGCTCATGAAGTCGGCGACGGCCTTGACGATGTCCCCGAGCAGCAGGCCGCCCAGGAGCTTGGCCTGGTCGTCGAAGAATTCCTTCGGGTCGAACTTGCCGCCGACGATATCCGCCAGGGCGGCCTCGACCTGGGCCAGCGGGTCGGCTCCGCCGCCTCCGGAAGGCGGCTTCCCGCCGACCGGACCGAGCGCCCGGGATAGCCCGACGATGGAGAAACTGGGCGTGGCCACGCCGCCGGACTTGCCGGCGCCCCCGCCCGAGCCGAAATTGACAGCCGGCGCGGAGGCTATGGCCGCGAAGACCTCGCCCCTGTTGGCGCCGCCGAGTCCGCTCGCGATGTAGGCCTTAGGGTAGTTTATCCTGGTCGCGCCAAGGCCGACCAGGCTCTTGAGGGCCGGGATGGAGACCGAGGCGTCCTCCATGACAGGGAAGAATAGGGGTTGGTCCGCCTCACGGAACGCGTCGACCGAGCCCCGGCCGCCGGGGAAGGCGACGCTGAAAGTGATGCTTTCGGTCTCGAGCTCTGTGTCGCCTTTCTTCTTGGGGACCGCGAAGGCGACCTTCTGGCCGTTAAGAGGCGGCCGCCGCCTCGACGCCTCGCTGGACTGATCATAGGTGCCGATGACCGACTGGACCTTGTTCTCGTTGAAGGCGACCTCGGCGTCGATGAAAGGCATGGGCATATCGAATTCCGACTCATTGCCGGCCCAGTCGACGGCGATGCAGTGGAAGCGGAAGTCCTTCATCGAGACCTGCGGCCAGAAAGCCGACTGGAGAGCTCCGCTGAACATCTCGGTCCGGGCCGGGTCCTCGAGTGGCGGCGTCATCGGCGTCGTTATGCGCACCTTGCGGAAGGGAACTTGGCGGCCGTCATTAGGCTGGAAGGGGGCCGGGAATCTCTTTTCCGGCTTGCGGACGACGATGTACATCCTCTGGAAGAGGTAGGCGACAGCCTGACCGTCGCCGCCTTTGCGGAACTTGCGCTCGGTGATCTTGATGAGGGAAGCCGCGTGGCCGAACGGGAGCAGGAAGCCCTTGTAAACGACTTTGACGTAATGGTCGCGGCCGAGGGTGGCCTTGTGGCGCCAGCCTTCGACCGTGATCGGTGTCGGGACCCAGACGCCTTCGGAATCGAGCCAGGCGCCGAGCGAGGTCAGCATCAGGCGGTTGACCGCGACCGGCTTCGTCTCCCAGGGCTTGCCGGCCAGCTTGAGGCTGAAGTTGCTGGTCAGGTTGACGATCTCGTAGCGGTCGCGGCCGTCGAGGGACATGCGGAAGGGCTCGTTGGAGTGGTTGGGCGGCGCGGCCGGGACAGCGCTCCCGAAGTCGCGGGCCCAGACGGCCCGGACCGCCAGATAGGGATGGTCGGTTTCCGAGACTGTCCCGTCGGGGTTGAGGGCGCCGAGGCTGGTGTGCCAGAGTTCGGTGCGGCCGTTCCTCGTGACGGCCTGCAGCGAATGGCGCCAGACGTTCAGGGCGTGCGGAGAGAGGATGAGGCGGTAGGGCATTTCGATGGCGGTCTGGTGGCCTGCCGGCGGCGCCAGTTTGAGGATGTTCGGGTTCAGCTGGGCCGGCACTTTGGAGATGCGCATCTGATAGAGGTTCTGTCCGGACTGGGCCAAGGGAAGCATGACCGCCGCCGGCCTCGGTTCGCGGGAAATCTGCTGCGGCAGTTTCGGTGGAAGGGCGACCGGCACCAGGCTCGGCTCATACATCTCCCACGAGAGCAGGGACTCCAGGGTCAGAGGGATCTCTTTGACGCTGTTCGGAATGAGAAAGGCCAGCCGCGTCGGCCCGGAGAGCCTGGACAGGACAGGCGGCGTCTTAGGTGTCTCCGCCGTCGTCGGCTCGGGCGGAGACTTGGGGTCAGGTTTGTAATCGGGAGTCGTCTCAAAGAAGGCCTGCTCCGCGATGTTCTGTGGTGGGAAGTGGACAACCAGGTAGGCCGGCGCCGAGGCGTTCTCGCGGACGAGCTTAGGCGGCGCGCCGGGCCTCGCGACCAGGTTGATGCACTCGAAATCGAGCGCCAGAAGGTCGTCGGCTCTCAAGCATGATATGACGAGGTTCCTGACCGGGAGCGTTACCTTCTGCTCCACCTTGGGTTTCGTTGTCTGGGCCTTCCTGATAGCCTGGAGCGGGTCGACGCCGTTGACGACCGGCGTCATGCCGAAGACGCCGGCGATATAGAGAAACTCCCGTCGGGACAGCTCCGGCTTTTGGGCCTGGCCCCGCTGCTCTTCCTGCTTATTTTCCTTGTCCCGGTCGTCTTCGTTCATGGCCGTCCCCCTGCGGAATAGAGTTCGGTCGGCATGAGCCTTTCATGAAGGCCCCGACCGGCTGATCGGATGATAATGAGGAATTCCGGAATAGAACCTGCCCGGAAGCTGTCATGGTTGGTTCCCGAATATAACAAAACCCAGTCGCTGTCAAGAAAAACCAGAAGGGGAAGATTGGAGACGGGTAATGACTAGCGGCGGTCTGTCGCAATATTCATCAAGGAGCCGGAAAACGAGCGACGGGGTTATGGGTGTGAATAAACGCTGGGGCGGACAGGCAGAAACGCCGGCGGGGCCTGTGGCCCTTTGTCTTCGCATTTTGTGATAAAATCCTTTCCTGGACGGGCCGCCGGGGTGGCGGAACTGGCAGACGCAAGGGACTTAAAATCCCTCGGAGCGAAAGCTCTGTGCGGGTTCGACCCCCGCCCCCGGCACTTTGCCATCAGTCCGGCGCTCTCTGAACGCGCTTTCTGCGCTTCATCGCTGCTCGACGGCCAGGCGGAAGTTGCGCCTCAGCACGGCCATGTCCTCGGTGAGGTCCAAGGACTGCAGCTTCTGCCTGATGCCGTCCCCTAGCGGGCCTTCGATGGGCTCAGCGTCGCTGAGGAAGGCGGCGGTTTCGGCCTCGTCGAACCTCACGCCGCTCGGCTTCGTCCTTAGCAGGCCCCGGTTCGCCGGGCAAGCTCTCTGACAGCGCAGGCAACCCAACAGGCAATCGGGGGAAGGGGGCTTCATCGCCGGGGGCATTGGTTCGACAGATTCCGAGTGCAGCGTATAGCACTTGGTCGCGTCGATCATGAAACGGGCGGTCGAGATGGCCCCGGTAGGGCAGGCTTCGGCGCAATACCGGCAGGAAGCGCAGGGTTCGAACATCCGGTCCAGCTTGAAGTCGACCGTTCCGTCCTCGTCGCTCGGACCCGACCAGACATCGACGGCGTAGGCGGCAAGTTGGACGTAGCTCCCCATTCCTGTCACATAAGCGACGTTGTTCCTTCCGTAAGCGGCCAGGCCGACACCGACGGCTAGCGACTTGAGCGGCGCCGAGAGAGTTTCGACGGCGTCCTCCCGGCCGAACACGACGGCAGCTAGGTCTCGCCGTATCCGCTCGAACCACGGCCGGTAGCGGACATAGGTGGGCGGGAGCAGGAGCGTAATGGTCCTTCCGCCGTGCTCGAATTCTACGGTATGGGCCGAACGCGGGAAAGCGACCACGATTATGCCGCGCGGGTCCTTCATGGCCAGCCCTTCGAGATACTTGAAGCCCGCCAGGCTCCTTTCGTAGAAGCCGCCGGCGAATTCGCCGTTCCTGCGGCGCTCCTCGAGCCTCCGGCGGACCTCCTCGACGGACTCGAGCCCTTCATGAACGGCCTTGCAGCCTCTGCTCTCAGCCCATTCGCGCAATCTTTGAGCTCTCATTCTATGCCTCGCGCGAGCCTGGTTTCCTGCGCTATTATAACTCAAAGGAAGCACGAGGGGTCTTCGGACATGTCGGAGCCTCTGACGGCCGCCGCCCGTCCCCGGCATCCGCCGCAGAGCCGCCTGTAGGGACAGCCGCCGCATTTGCCCTGGAGGCCGCTCTCTCTCCGCCTCAGCCTGCTGAAAGCCGGGCTGTCTGCCCAAATTTCCCGGAAATCGCGCTCCCTGATGCTGCCGGCGCTCCGCTCGACGTACGGGCACGGCCAGACCTCGCCGTTGGCTTTGATGTAGACGAAACCTCTTCCGGCCGAGCAACCGTGGAAAAAGAACCGGGCGAGCCACATTTTCAAAGGGGTGGGCAGCCGCTTTTCCCTTTCCCCGAGATATGCCCAGTATTGGGGCGCCGCCACGGGTTCGATGATAAGCGGGACCTTGCTCTGGACACGGGCAAGCGTCTCGACCAGCCGCCGGTTCGCTTCGCTGTCGAGCGCGGCCGCTCTCATAGCGTCGCCCCGGCCGACCGGCACGAGCTGATAGACGAGGACGATGGCCGCGCCGAGCCCGGCGGCGAGCTCGATGATGCCTTCGAGCTCGCCGTTGTTCCGGCCCAGGGCGGTGATGTTAATCTGGAGCTTGATGCCGGCCCTTTTAAGGGCCTCAATGCCTTCCATGGCGAGACGGAAGGCATCCGGGTTCTTTCTGATCTCGTTGTGGACGGGCTCGAGGCAGGAGTCCAGGCTGACCGCGGCCGCGGCCACGCCGGCGAGCTTGAGCCTGCGGGCGGCCGCCGCGTCGATCAAAGTGGCGTTCGTGGCCAGGACGTTGACGAAGCCGGCTTTCTTGGCATGCTCGAGGAGCTCGAAGATATCCGGCCTGACGAGTGGTTCCCCGCCGGTGAAAACAAGCATCCGGAAGCGTCTGTGGGCGGCCAGGCTGTCGATGAGGCGCCTGCCTTCCTCTGTCGTAAGCTCGTCTCTGTCGGGCGCTCCGGCCGAAGCGTGACAGTGGATGCATTTCAGGTTACAGGCCGTGGTGACCTCCCAGGCCGGATGGTTGGGGAAACCGATGCAGCCCATGCCTATCGCTCCGGCCGCAACCGGTAAGGAATCGAAGCCATGCCTGACGAGCCAGGTCGGGAAGGCCCTCCAGCGGGTGAGGTAGGCGTAGTACATGACGCTGCCGAGCTGGCGCAGGACGAGCGACGGCGGCGTGAAGACCGACCTGATGAGCGTTCTCGAGAAAAAGTCAGGCACGGAAGATCCATATCATCAGGATGAGCGCGGCCGAAACGGACAGGTTGAAAAGCAGGGTCAGGCCGCATATCCGTTCGAGGCGGACGCGCTCCTTCCAGCCGGACGCGAGGACAGCTCGTATGGCCGCAAGCCCGATGAGCGCTACGGGCGCCGCGGCGATTAATGAGGAAGTATGGAAGCCGAGCCGGAGCAGTATGTAGATGAAGGAGAGCAAAGCCAGGAGCGCGAACGCGGCGTAGAGACGGGCGGCCCGGGCCGGGCCGAGCCGGACGGTCAGGTTCTTCTTCCCGGCGGCCCTGTCGGCCTCGAAGTCGGGGAATTCGTTGATGAGGATGACGTTGAATATCGTCAGGCCGACCGGAACGCTCGTCCAGGTGACTTCAGGCGCTATTCTCCCGGTCATCAGATAGTAGGAAACCGCGACCGGCAGCCAGCCGTAGCAGAAACCGATCATGAGCTCGCCTATGCCCCGGCTGACCCAGCGGAACGGCGGCGTCGAGTAGAAATATCCGCAGACAAGGCCTAGGGCTCCGAGCGGTATGGTCAACGGACCCGCCCCGTATCCGAACACGAGCACGAGGCCCACGGCCGCCGCGGCCGCGAGCGAGGCCAGGACCGCGGTCCGGACGCTCTTCTCGGGGACGAGGCCGGCGACCAGCACGCCGCTGCCGCCGGAGAACCTGGTCCGGCCTGAAACAGCGGCGAGCGCGTCTTCTTTCCTGTCGTGGAGCTCGCCGGCGAGGTAGGTGGCGAGCATGACCGCAACGACACCGGCCGCGCCCCACAGGAAAACGGCGGGCCTGAAGACCCGTTCAGCCTTCCAGGCCAGGACTGCGCCCAGAGCGAATGGCATCAGTCCGACCGAGTGGAAGGGGAGGCGGGCCAGCCGGGCCCAGGCCCTGATGGAGCCGGGTTGCTTTCTGTCTTGGACAGGGCTGGTTCCTGGGCCGCGCATAACGTGCTATTATAGGAAGCGGCCGGCGGTTTTGCAATCGAAACGGCGGCCTGATATTGAAACATACGGACGCTCGCAGGGCCGCGACTCCCGTCCCGGGCCCATGGAGCCGGCGTTCCCGGGAAGGCTCGTGAATAGAGAAAGCTTGTTCTTTCAAGAAGAAAGCTCGATACCGGAAAAATACCGTTTCGGGGCGCCCCGGACCCGCCTCGAATATCTCGTAGGCGGCGAGGTTCGGCTCTGGAGCGGCCCCTCGGTCGATATCGTCTCACCAGTCCCGGTCTTGAAAAAAGGGGTTTTGGAGCGGAAAAGGCTCGGACGGGCGCCGCTGCTGTCAGCGGAAGAGGCCCTGTCGGCGCTCGCTTCGGCGCGCCGGGCCTTCGCCTCGGGCACGGGTGAGTGGCCGTCGCTGCCCCTCCAGGAGCGCGCCGCCAGTGTCCGCGCTTTCATCGCCCGCCTGGTCAAGAAGAAAGCCCTGATCACGAAAACCATCATGTGGGAGATCGCCAAGCCCTACAGAGAGGTCGAGGACGAGTTCGATAGGACGGCGGGTTTCCTCGGCCGTCTCCTCGAGGACGCCGGGGCGCTGGAACGGAAGGCCGGCCGCATGAAAAGGGACAGGGGCATATCAGGTTTTGTCAGGCGGGAGCCGCTCGGGGTGGCGCTCTGCCTCGGCCCCTATAATTATCCCTTGTTCGAGACGCTGTCGCTGGTCTTCCCGGCCCTCATCGCCGGCAACACCGTCGTCATGAAACCGCCGCGCTTCGGCGTCCTGTTCTTCGAGGACCTGCTCGAGGACCTGAGGGACTGCTTCCCGGCCGGCGCGGTCAACGTCGTTTTCGGCGACGGGCCCGAGCTCGTCGAGCCGGTCATGCGGAGCGGCGGCGTGGACGTTTTCGCCTTCATCGGCCGGACCTCGACGGCCAACAGGCTGATCGAGCTCCATCCCCGCAAGAACAGACTGAAGAGCCTGCTGGGGCTGGAGGCCAAGAACACGGCCGTGGTCCTTCCCGACGCCGACCTCGATGTCGCGGTCAGGGAGTGCCTTCTGGGCAGTCTGGCCTTCAACGGCCAGCGCTGCGCCGCCCTGAAAATGGTCTTCGTCCACGAGAGCGCGGCCGAGGCTTTTCTATCTAAGATGGCCGCCTCGCTCCGGTCGCTCAAGGTCGGCATGCCCTGGGCGAGGGGAGTGAGGATAACGCCGCTGGCTGAGCCGGAACGCCTCCCGTATCTCGCGGGTCTCGTCGAGGACGCCGTAGCCAACGGAGCGAGAGTGCTCAACGAACACGGCGGACAAACGGTCGGGACGATCTTCCGACCGGCGCTCCTCTATCCCGTCGGCAGGGCCATGCGCCTCTATCACGAGGAACAGTTCGGCCCTATCATACCGGTCGCGCCATTCAGCGAGCTCGCGGAGGCGGTCGGCTATCTCCACGAGACCAGCTTCGGCCAGCAGGCCAGCATATTCGGCGGCGACCCGCGCTCGCTCGCGTCTTTTATCAGGGCCGTTTCGGCGGAAGTGGCCAGGGTGAACATCAACGCCAAGTGCCAGCGCGGACCGGACGCTTTTCCCTTCACCGGACGCAAGGATTCGGCCCACGGCGACCTCGCTTCCCCCGCCGTCCTGGAGTTCTTTTCCGAGCCGTTCACGGTGACGGTCCGGAGCGGCGGGGGACAGGAACGGCTCCTGCGCCGGCTGCTCAAATGATGCCGGCGCAAGGCCGGTGGTCGGCTCGCCCGCAGAGCCCGAGGCGAGAATCTCTCCCGCTCGAGATTCCTCCAGGGGTCGATAATGTCCGGACACCGCACAAAATTGTCCGGGGAGACGGCTCATCGGTTTATCATAACTAATAGATATTCAATAAGATGCGAATTGGCACGCTTGTTGCACAGGATATTTGCGGCTGAAGAGCCGAACATCATGATAAGGAGGTCTTAAATGATCAACAAAAGGTTATCGGTGGCGGTGGCCCTGGCCCTGTTCCTGGGCGTGACGTTCCTGGCCCCGGCGTTCGGTCAGAACGCCCAGGCCCGTCAGATCCAGCAGCAGCAGCAACAGCAAATGATGCTCAGGCTGGAGACGATGACGCAGAGGATGAACCAGATCATGGAACGGGCCCAAAACCTGGCCCAGCGGCTGGAGCAGAAAATGGCCCAGGTCAACGAGCAGACGCGCAACCGCAGTCAGAGCATGTACAACATCTGCAAGGGCGTCGAGACCATGACGGAACAGTTGAAGAGGAACCTGGAGCGCTGGCAGCAGATGGTCCAGGACCGCAACCTCGTCCAGAACCGTGAGATGAACCGCGAGATGAACCGGCTCCAGACCCACATGGAGAACGCGGCCGGCGAGATCGAGGAGATGCTCAAGGCCATGGAGCGGATCACTGCGCGCCTGGGCCAAGGCAAGTGACATCTGCGAAGATGAAGACGGGAAGGATGTTGCTGCGGTTGTCAGCGATCGCGGCGGCCGGGGCCTTGGCCCTGGCCGCCGGCTTTCCGGCCCGGGCCGGCTCGTTTTCTTACACCGGCTCGGTCCAATACAGCACCGGCAGGTACTTCTTTGACCGAACCACATCAGGGGTCTATTTCTTCAACGGCTTTTCGCTGCTCTCCGGGCGGTTCTCGCTCGCGGCCAGCATACCCCTGATCTACCAGAGCACTCCCTATCTTTCCTACACCGGAGTGGGTGTCCTGCCCTCGGGCGGAAACGAGGGGAGCACCCTGGTCAGGGGCCGTCGGGGAGGTCAAGTGGTCATTCTTCCGGTCGTGACGGAATACACCTCATTCGGCCTGGGGGACCCGATGTTTTCCGCCGGCCTGGAGCTCGTCAAGGAAAGCGGCGTCGTGCCTTCCCTGCGCGTCAACGGCCAGGTCAAGCTCCCGGTCGCATCGCCGGATAGAGGCTTCGGCACCGGCGAGTGGGACTGGTCCGGAGGCCTGGCCCTGTCCAAGAGGTTCGGCGGAACTTTCCTCTTCGCCAACCTGGATTACTGGGTCCTGGGCGACCTGCCGGAACTCGAGCTGGAGAACGTCTGGGCCTACGCCCTGGCGCTGGGCCGGTCTTTCGGCGGCGGCAAAACAGCCGTCATCGTGTCATATTATGGGAGTTCCAGGGTCATAGCCGAGGTCAAGCCGGCTTCGGCGCTCGGGTTGGGCATGTCCTTCAGGTCGGGCAGGCAAGGCACGATAACTCTTAACGGGGCCGTCGGGCTTTCCGAAGCTTCGCCGGACTTCTCTTTGTCGCTGGGTTGGTCGGTGGGACTTTAGGCAGTGAGGCGCGAACTCCGCTCTGTTTTCAAAACAATCGGAGGTATGCCGTTTTTTTATCCTGATCCCGCCGGCCGTGCAGCCGACCGGCTGCAGGTGCAGGCGGTGCCTGTCGCATGAAAAACGGGCGGCTTGACGCCTATATGACACCCGCGGGCCCATGGGAACGATGGTCAGGCGCCGAACCGACGTTTGAGGATGAGAGCGATGCGCCGGCCGGACCGGCCGTCGCCGAAGGGGTTCCGCCTGATTATCGCTCTCTCCAAGCCGGGGTCGCCCGCCTTTTTGAGCAGACTGAGAGTCAGGCGGAGGATCCTTTCCGGGTCGGTGCCGGCCAGCCTGGCCACTCCGGCCCGCACGGCTTCGGGCCGCTCCGTCGTCTTCCGCATCACCACGACGGGCTTGCCGAGCGAAGGCGCTTCTTCCTGGATGCCGCCGGAGTCGGTGAGGATCAGTGTGGCTCTCTTCATGAGATGCACGAAAGTCACATAGTCGAGCGGTTCGGTAAGATGCAGGCGCGGCCTGCCGCCGAGCCGGGGTATCACGGTCTTCCTGACGTTCGGGTTGAGATGCACCGGGAAGACCACCTCAACCTCCGGTGCTTTCTCGACGATATCGAGGATGGCCCGGCAGATGCTCTCCAGACCTTGTCCGAAGTTCTCGCGGCGGTGGGCCGTGACCAGGACGAGCTTCCTCCCGCGGGGCAGCCTGATGTCGGCCGGGAGGGCCTTGGGCTTGGTCTTCTTCAGGATGGTCATCAGGGCGTCGACCACGGGGTTGCCGGTGACGAAGATGTCGGCGGCCGGGACGCCTTCGCGGCGCAGGTTGCGTTCGGCCCAATCCGTGGGCGCGAAATGAAGTCCGCTCAGGCGGGTGACCAGGCGACGGTTCATCTCTTCCGGGAAGGGGTCGTACCTGTTTTCGGTCCGCAGGCCGGCCTCGACGTGGGCGACCGGGACCTGGCGGTAATGAGCCGCGAGCGCGGCGGCTAGGGCCGAGGTCGTGTCTCCCTGGACAAGAACGCAGTCCGGGCGTTCCAGGGATATTGCCCTCTCGACACCCTCGAGGACGCGGCCGGTCAGGCCGCTTAGGCTCTGGTCATCGCGCATGGCCTTCAGGTCGTAAGCCTGCCGCAGCCCGAAAAGCTTCAGGAAGGGGCTGAGCATCTCCCGATGCTGGCCGGTGACGCAGACGACGGTCGAGAGCCCGGCAGCCTTTTGGCAGGCCGCTAGCACCGGCGCCAGTTTGACGGCCTCGGGCCGGGTGCCGAAAACAGCCAGGATTCTCACGGTTAGCCTTTCGAGCCCCTTATTTTAACAGAAACACGGCCTGACAGCTCTATTGCGCCGAATCCCGGTCATGTTGTTTTCCCGGGGCCGAATGTGTTAACATACCGTCTCTAATCAAGGAAGTCGGGGCCATGTTATCGTTCCTTATCAAAGCCTGGCCGTTTTTCCGCGGCCTTTTCATCGTGCTGCTCGTGGCCTTCTCGCTCGGCGGGCTGAACGACCTTTTCGTCGACGTCTACTACTGGCTGCGCCTGCTCTTCCGGCGCCTGTTCAAGCGGGCGCTGATCAAGCCGCTCACGCTCGGACAAGTCTCTTCAGTGCCGGAAAAACCGATTGCCGTGATGCTCCCGGCCTGGCACGAGGCCGGGGTCATCGCCAGCATGCTCCTCAACACCATCAGCACCCTCAACTACAGGAACTATTTCATCTTCGTCGGCACCTATCCCAACGACCCCGAGACGCAGGCCGAGGTCGACAAGGTCCGCGAGGTCTATCCCCAGGTGGTCAAGGTGGTCAACGCCAGGCCCGGGCCGACCACCAAGGCCGACAACCTCAACGAGATCTACAAAGGCATACGCCTGTTCGAGGAGGAACAGGGTTTCAGGTTCGACATCGTCGTCCTCAGCGACTCCGAGGACATCCATCATCCCCTTTCGCTAAAGCTGTTCAATTACCTGATGCCCCGGTTCGAGATGATCCAGGTCCCCATCATACCGCTCGAGGTGCCCTGGAACAGCCTGGTCGGCGGCGTCTATATGGACGAGTTCGCCGAGATGCACCTTAAAGAGCTCATCGTCAGGGAGAAAATCGCCCGGGTCCTGCCCTCGGCCGGGACCAGCACGGCTTTCTGGCGGGAAGGGCTGCGTGAGCTGGAACTGAACTCGAGCGGCCGCATATTCAATGCCGCCAGCCTGGCCGAGGATTACGAAGTGGGCATCAGGCTGGGCAAGCTCGGCCTGAAGCAGATCATCCTGGTCCAGTACATCGAGCGGGTCATGATGAAAAAGCCCTGGTTCGGCGGCCGACCCAGGCCGAAGAAGGTCAGGGAGCTCGTCGCCACCCGGGCCTTTTTCCTGACCCAATTCCGCAAGGCCATGAGGCAGAGGGCCCGCTGGGTCTACGGCATAGCCTGGCAGGGCTTGAGGAACATCGGCTGGACCCGGGACCTCAAGGTCAACTACGCGCTGCTCAGGGACCGGCTCTCTTTCTTTACCAATATATTCTATTTCCTGGGCTATGTTCTGCTTGGATACATCGTGGCCATCTTCATCGTCGGGCTGTTCCGGCCGGAGTTCTATGTGCCGCCGCTCATCAGGCACGACGAGCTCTGGTGGAAACTGGCCCTGCTCGTGCTCTTCTTCCTGTTCTGGCGCCTGTTCATGAGGTTCGTCTTCGTCTTCAAGCTCTACGGATTCACCGCCGCTTTGATGACACCGGTCAGGATTGTCGTCGGCAACATGCTCAACTTCGCTTCCTCTGGCCTGGCGTTCCTCTGGCTCGTCAGGGCCGTCTCCACCGGCCGGGAGCAGGGCTGGGTCAAGACCGAGCACGAGTTCCCCGCGGCCGGCGTGGAGCTTTTCCGCCGAAAGATAGGCGACCTGCTCCTGGCCAGGCGCCGGATAACCGCCGGCCAGCTCGAAGAAGCGGTAAGGGCCCAGGAGGGCACCGGCAAGAAGCTGGGCGAGATCCTGGTCGAGAAGGGCTACGTGACCGAAGAGGAGCTCATGAGCGCCCTGGCCGAGCAGGTCAGGATGGCCTACGTCGAGATAGACCCGTTCGCGGTCGACCCCGAAGTCCTGGCCCTGGTGCCGCGCCGCATGGCCGAGCGCTACCGTTTCTTCCCGCTCAGAAAAGAAGGCGACACGCTCCGTGTGGCCGTCGACCGGATCGAGCTCGGTCTGCTGCCCACCGGACTCGCCGACCTGCTGGAGATGAAGGTCA
>CAYWJT010000045.1:0-23797 GCA_964458655.1 uncultured Eubacteriales bacterium
CGGGTGTTCCGGGTGACGGTCGAAAACCTGACGCCGGCCGACGTCTATATCAGACGGGCCTTCCTGAACGGCAAGCCGCTTTCAAGATGCTACATCAAGCATGAGGAAATTGAGGCCGGCGGGGAGCTGCGGTTCGTCATGGGCTCGAAACCGAACAGGACATGGGGGACCGGCCCCGGCGCGGCCCCTTATTCCCTGACCGACGGGGGCCGTTAGGACAGGGCCAGCCGGCGTCCGCTCGTGCTTCTCTGGCAGACCGGCCTCTGAAAAGGGCGACCGGTCATGAGCGTTTCCCTCCCTATCGGCCTAATTTCGCGGGGACAGGCAGGACGCGCGGCCGACTGCCGCGCCCCGGGCGTTGATCAGGTCCGTTCATCGGCCCGGAACGACGTCAGTGCCGGGAAAAGGCCCATCCGGTCACTGATACTTGCCCATGATGTAATTCTCGAGGTTCTTTATCGTGAACTTCTGCTCGTCGATCACGGCCTTGACGATATCGCCTATGGACACGATGCCGACGAGCTTTTCGTCCTTGAAGACAGGCAGGTGCCGGATGCGCTTGTCCGTCATCAGGGCCATGCACTCCTCGGCTGTGGTTTCCGGGCCGACGACGTAGATCTTGGTGGACATTATGTCGCGGACCGGGGTGTCCTGCGACTGCCGGCCGAGGAGGGCGATCTTGCGGGCGTAGTCCCTTTCCGACATCATGCCGACGCACTTGTCGTTCTCGAGCACGACGAGGGCCCCGACTCCCTTCTCGGCCATGAGCTTCAGGGCGCTGAAGACGTTGGCGTCCGGGGAGATGGTCCAGACCTGGCTGCCCTTTTCCGCGAGTATTTGCTTGACGGTTATCATTTACCCCTCCTTAAGAAAGAACTGCGCGCCTCCGACCGCGGCTCAGGATCATTCCCCTGCCCTGTCTTATACCTCGCCGCCGGTGCGGCTGTCAATAGGGGAACGGCTCCATGACGAAGAGCGAAGACGAAACCTCTTCCCCCGGACCGAGCGCGTCGTCGGGCGTGAGGTCAAGGGCCGTCGAAATAGCCGGTGAGGTCGTCCCGGTTGAGCCCCTGCTCCTGGGCCTTCCTGGCTACGGCCCGGGCCACTCTGCGGTGCAGGGACCGGTCAAGGGGGTTGGGCACGATCTCTCCCGGCGGCGTGGAGGCGGCGATGGCCTCCGCCGCCGCGACCAGCATTTCGCGCGTTATGCGCGGCACGTTGGCGTCGACCGCTCCCCGGAAGATACCGGGGAAGCCCAGGACGTTGTTCACGGACTTGCCGTCCGCGGCGAAGGACGCGCCCGCTTCCAGGGCCTCCTCCGGCTCTATCTCAGGGCTGGGGTTGGACAGTGCCAGGATTATCTGGCCGGGCCGCACCATGTCCTTCTTTATCAGGCCCGGGACCCCCGTCGTGGCGATGACGACGTCGGCGGCGGCCATCAGGTCCTTCAGATCGCATGGCCGGCCGCCGGCCTGCTCCAGTCTTTTCAGGGCGTCCGGCAGGATATCGGCTCCCAGCACGGAGGTGTTGAAGTAGAACATGAGCATCTTGGAGAGGGCGAAGCCGGCCGCGCCCAGCCCGATCACGCCGAAACGGCGGCGGGCCAGGTCCGCCCCGGCGACTTTGGCGGCGTTGAGAAGGGCCGCCGTCACGACGCAGGCCGTGCCGTGCTGGTCGTCATGCATGACGGGGATGTCGACACTGTCCTGGATGCGACGCTCGATCTCGAAACAGCGCGGTGCCGATATGTCCTCGAGTTGGATGGCGCTGAAGGTCGGCGCGATGTTGACGACGGTCCTGATGATCTCTTCCGGGTCCTTGGTGCCGATGAGGATGGGCATGCCGGAAAGGCCGGTGAGCGTTTCGAGCAGGCTGGCCTTGCCCTCCATGACCGGCATGGCGGCCAGGGGCCCGATGTCGCCCAGGCCCAATACGGCCGACCCGTCCGTGACGATGGCCACGAGGTGACGGATGGAAGTGAAGCGCCGGGCCAGGCCCGGGTCCGCCTTGATCTTGAGGCTCACCTCCGCCACTCCCGGGGTATACACGCGTCGCAGAACGCTCAGGGAACTTATGTCATATCTGCTCCTGATGGCGATCTTCCCGCCCTGGTGTAGCTCCAGCACTTCGTCGCGGACCTCGATGAGTTCGATGCCCGGGACCGTCCTGAAAACGTCTATCAGCCGGTCGATGTGCGACAGGTCGTCGGCGAAAACGGTGATGTCCCTGGTTATGAAGGAGCCTCCCATCTGAACTATCTTGATTTCGCCGATGAGCCCGCCGGCCTCGCCGACCGCGGCCAGCAGGCGGCCGAGCGTGCCGGGTTTCTGAAGCAGCCGGCAGCGGAATGTCCGCATGATCTTTCCGTCCCACCACATGGGAAATCTCCTTGAAAGGGTTTGAGACTCCCTCATTATAGTTAAAAGAGGGGCCATCGCGAAATCGGCCGGCCGGCTATTTAGAAAAGAGGCGTTGATTCTGATAAGATGTAGAGCTCGTAACGGTGAAGGCATGGCCGAAAGGGAAAAGAAGTCAGGCGCTCAGGCACAAGAGAGGTTCCCCGCTGTCGACTCCCGGCGCTTCGCGGTCATATTGGTCAGGCCCGGGCTGGCGGAGAACGTCGGACTGGCTGCCCGCGGCATGGCCAACACGGGGTTCTCTGACCTGAGGATCGTGGGCGACCCGGGCATCGCCGCCGAAGCCAGGCGCACGGCCGTACACGCCTCTTTCGTCCTCGACCGCGCCAGGTTCTTCCGGAGCCTGCCCGAAGCCCTGGCGGACCTGAACCTGGTGCTGGGTTCCACCGCCCGGATAAAACGCGGCTATCCGGTGGTGGGCCTCAGGGAAGCCCTGAGCGTCGCGAACGGCTCTGCGCCCGGAACGAAGGTCGGCCTGGTTTTCGGCAACGAGCGGACCGGTCAGACAGCCGAGGAGCTCGGCCTGACGAACTGCCGCTTTCACATCCCCCAGGCCCGCCGGCAGCCTTCTTATAACCTCGGCGTCGCCGTGACGCTGGTGCTGTTCACGCTGGCCTGCCCGGTCGCCCCGGCTTCTTTCGAAAGCGGCGAGCCTCCCCTGACGCACGCCGAACAGCTCAAGGCGGCCGCGGACCTCAAAGTCATGCTCGACCGTCTCGGCTTCATGCGACGGACAAACCGCGAGTTCATCACCGCCCGCGTCCAGGACATCTTCCTCAGGACGGCGCTTTCGGCCAAGGACAGGGACATCATACTGGCCATGTTCCGCAGGGCTCTGCTGGGCAGGCGGGACAGGGGAACAGCTGAGAGAAAGGAGCAAAGTGACGACAGCTGACAAGAAAACAAACGAGATCAGGGTCACGCTGGGCGAGGGCCTGAAGGTCAGCGCCGAGGTCAAGGGTTTCACCGTGGACACGGACCAGCCCGTCCATCAGGGCGGCTCGGGCACCGCGCCCTCGCCGTTCGATTATTTCCTGGCCTCGATCGCGACCTGCGCCGGCTTCTACGCGCTGGCTTTCTGCAAGGAGCGCGGCATCCCGTACGACAGGCTGGGCGTCGTGATGCGGACAGAAAGAGGCGAGGTGTCGAAGATGATCGACAGGATCACCATCGAGGTCAGCCTGCCGCCGGATTTCCCGGCGAGGTATCGGTTCGCCCTGGTTAAGGCCATCGAACACTGCACCGTCAAGAACCACATCTTGCGGGCGCCGGAGTTCGCGGTCGTGACCAAAGAGGCGGCATAACGCCGCCCCGCCGTGACTCTGGGAGCGGGAAAGGCGTTGGGCAAAAAGCCGGGTTTCACGGTCGTCGGCGTCGACCTGGCCGGCTCTCCGAACAGGCCGACCGGCGTTTGCGTGCTGCGCGGGAACAGGGCCGCGACCTCGCTTCGTTTCTCGGACGAAGATATCATACAAGCGGTGCTCGAGGCGGGAGCCCGCCTGGCCGCGGTCGACGCGCCCCTTTCGCTTCCGCCGGGCCGGCGCTCGATCGAGGACCGCGGCGGCGGGCATTTCCGGCCCTGCGACCTCGAGCTCAGGGAAAGGCGCATACCCTTCTTCCCCGTGACCCTCGGCCCGATGAGAGGGCTGACGGAGAGGGGCATGAGGCTCAAGCGGGAACTGGAAAAGGCCGGAGTCCGGGTCGTCGAGATCTATCCCGGCGGAGCCCAGGACGTCTGGGGGCTGCCGCGGGCCCGAAGAGACCCGGACGGCCTGAGGCGCGGTCTCTACCGGCTCGGTCTGCGCGGCCTGCGCCGGAGCGCCTGCGACCACGAGCTCGACGCCGCTTCCGGGGCGCTCGCGGGGATGCTCTTTATCCTGGGCGGGGCGGAGGTCCTGGGTGATTTCGAGACCGGGGCCATCATCATGCCGCGTTCAGGCGTCCGCGGCCGAGAACCACTTGAGCGCCTTCTTCGTTGAGGGGATGACGATCGACAGGGCGTCCGGGACGACTCGGAATTCGACCGTGTCCCGGCTGCCGATGAATTCACCGTTGACCTGGATGGGTATGTCGCGGCCGGAAATGACGACCCTCTTGGCCTTGAAGTGGTTCTTGCAGCGTTTCTGATACAGGCCGAAATAGATGAGGGGAAAGAGCAGGGCGTAGCGGACCGGGCCCAGCTCGAAGAGATTGACGTCCAGGTAACCGTCGTCGACGCGGGCGTGTGGCGCAACCATCCAGCTGTAGCCGAAGTAGTTGGTTTTGCTGATAATGGCGTCGAGGAACCTGGAGCTCACGACTTTTCTCCGGAAGGGACCCTCCGGGCAGACGCCGTCCTCGAGCAGGATCTGCTTTTCGTCCCTTGAGGCCGAAAAGAGCTTGACGCCGGCCAGTATGTGACCCCAGAGCCCGTGGATGGGGTTCTTCAGCTTCTCGCCGGTTATCAGAGCCGTCGCGCCCACGCTGGAGAAACCGGCGAAACGGCCGCAGACTTCCATCAGGTCCATTCTGCGGACGATGCCCCGTGCCAGCAGGCTGACCGCCTTGTGCGGGTTCTTGGGAATGGCGAAGGACTTGCGGAAGGCGTTGCCGCTGCCGAAGGGTATCACAGTGAACTTGACATCGCGGCTGCGGCCGGATTCGACGATGCCCTGGATGACGTCGGCGATAGTCCCGTCGCCGCCCATGGCGATCACTATGTCCGAGTCCGCGCAGGCCTTTTTGGCCTCATCCGTGGTCGTCCGCGGGTCTCCCATGGGGTCGACCAGGCGGCAGCGGAGTATAGATAGGAGACGATCATGAAGGCGCGAGCGGCGCAGCCACTTGGAGTTGGCCGCCTTGGGGTTGACGAGACAGGTGACGCGCGAATCGCTGAAGATATCTTTCATGTCCTGCGGGATGCCTATCTTATACCACGGCCTGGCTCGAGAGTCAAAAAGCCCTTCGGGGCAGGCCTTTGGGTCCGGAACGCGCCGTGTGTTTCTTGGAAGTTGCTCAAAAGCCGGCGGCGGCATAAAATAGACCGGCAAAAGAACATAAGGACATGGATATGGAAAAGCTCGTTGACTGCCGCGGACGCCGTTTCCTGCTCAGGGTGGAGACGTCGACTGACCCGGAGGATTACAGGAAATACGAGGACATCAGGAACCAGGTCTGGGGCTTTCTTGATGACCATCTGGCCGGGCCCAGGAACCTGTTGTGCGAGAACTATCTCGTGGACGGGACGAGCCTCTTCATCGGGGCCTTCCAGGAGTCTGAGGCCGGCGGCTTCCTTTACGACGCGGCACATCTGGCCGGCTTCCTTTACGGCTTCGCGGGAGTCAGGGACAAGAGCCTGGGCCTGCGAAGTCCCGAGAATCTGTGGTTCTATTCCCAGTTCGCCGGCGTCAAGGAAGAATACCGCGGCTTCGGCCTGGGCGTGGCGATGAAGGAATTCCAGGGGCAGGTGGTGCTCGAGGTCCTGGGCATAGGCACCATCGTCTGCACCTTCGACCCTTTGACGGCCGTCAACGCCTACCGCAACATAAGCCGCCTGGGCATGGAAGTGGAAGCCTATAAGACGGCCGTTTATGGCGGTTACGGCGGCCTGTTGAACAGGGAAGACGTGCCTTCCGACCGGTTCTTCGCCTCTTGGGACTTGAGAGGAAAGGACCGCTCCGGCAGGGAAGGTACGCGACCGCGGACAGCCCCTGAAACCGCGCTGGAGCTTGAAGCTGTGAGCGTCAGAGGCAGGAGCGGCCGGCTCAACCTCGAAGTGCCGGTGAGGCACGCCACGAGCTTTTCCCGGGACACGGTGCTCGTGCCGATACCGGCGGATTTCTACTCGATGCTCAGGGAAACGGACGTGGCCGACCCGGCGACGAGGCGGATACCGGTCGACTGGAGGCTGGCCACGAGACAGGTCTTCCTGGCGCTGCTCGGCTCCGGCTACGAAGTCTCTGATTTCATCCGCGCCGTCGACGCGGGCCGTGGTCCGCACTACATATTCAGGAAAAGAACCGGGCAAGGATGAACTTGATTGCGGCCTGTGCGCGGTTTTAGACCGGAACGACGGACGGCGTTTCCGCCTCGGGACCGGCCGCTGGAGGTGACGACGTGAATAGATCGCTGTTTTTCTTCCTGACCTTCTGTATCGCCTTTTCCGCGGGCTGCCGGGTCGGCCAGCGTCCGGCGGGCATCGAGGAACGCGCGCGGGCAATCCACAGCCGCGTGCTGACGCTGGACACCCATTGCGACACGGCCATGAACCTGCTCCGTCCCGGCTGGAACATCCGGGACCGGCACGACCCTTCCCTCCGGGAAAGCGGCAAGATCGACCTGCCGCGGATGAAGGAAGGCGGGCTGGACGCGGAGTTCTTCGCAGCGTTCGTCGGCCAGGGCCCGAGGACCGATGAGGGCCGGGCCCGGGCCAAGGATACCGTGGACAAGCTGATCGACGCGGTCATCAAGATGACCGAGCAGAACGCCGACCTGATAGGCCTGGCGCTCACTCCTGAAGACGCCTACCGCTTGAAGAAGGCGGGCAAGCTCAGCGCCTTCCTGGGCATCGAGAACGGCTATGCCGTGGGCACCGACCTTTCGCTCGTCGAATATTTCTGGAAGCGCGGGCTGCGTTACATCACGCTCTGCCACTCCTCGGACAACGACATCTGCGACTCGTCGACCGACCGGCGCGAGCCCGAGGACAAAGGTCTGAGCGATTTCGGCCGCCAAGTGGTGCAGGAATGCAATCGGCTGGGCATGCTCATTGATGTGTCGCACGCCTCCGACAGGTCCTTTTACGACGTGCTCGCGGCCAGCCGGGCTCCGGTCATCGCCTCGCATTCGAGCTGCCGGGCGCTCGCCGACAACCCCAGGAACCTTTCCGACGACATGCTCCGGGCCCTGAAAAAGAACGGAGGGGTCATCCAGATCTGCTTCCTCGGGAACTATGTCAAGACGCCGCCGCCCAACCCCGAGAGGCAACAGGCGCTCAAGGAGCTCGAGGCCAAGTACGGGAATTTCAGGGCCTTGCAGGACCCGTCTCTCCGGGACAAGGCCATGGCCGAGTTCGCCGAGGTAAACAGGCGCTTCCCCCAGGCCAGGCCGACGGTCAAGGACCTGGTCGATCACATCGACCACGTTAAGAAGGTCGTCGGCATCGACTACGTCGGCATCGGCACCGATTTCGACGGCGGAGGCGGGGTGGTCGGCTGTGACGACGTGAGCGGCATGGTCCACGTCACCGAGGAGCTCATAAGGCGCGGCTACACCGACCGCGAGATCGAGAAAGTCTGGGGAGGCAATTTCTTCAGGGTTTTCAGAGAGGCGGCCAGGCTGGCGAAATCGGACCAGGCACCAGGTGCCTGAAACGCAGGCGCCCGCTGCTTCGTCTCCATCCCCGGCTTGCTTTGGGGGAAAAGGAGCGGCTCGGCGTCCGTTTTGGGTGAAATTTGCCCCGTTTTCCACTATCATAGGTGTGAATTCACAGGCGGTCTTGCTGATGCTCTTCCGACGTCCGTCCACTTTCTTGGTCGCTTCGATCGCGCTCGCTCTGGCTTTCTCGGCTGCTCTTCTGCTGCCGGCCTTTCCATCAGGCGGCGCGAACCAGGCCCCGAAATACGGCGGCGTGCTCCGCGTCAAGGGGTTCTTCACGCCTTTCGACACGGTGTTCGACCCGGTTTCCGCGAGCCACACGTTCGTGGTGGAGCAGCTCTTCGACGGGCTGGTCCGTCTGGACAGCAACTTCAATATCGTTCCGTCGCTCGCCGAGTATTGGAAGATCTCTGACGGCGGCCGGCGCATGGTCTTTTACCTGAGGAAGGGCGTCAAGTTCCACCACGGCCGTGAGCTCACGGCTGCGGACGTCAAGTTCTCGCTCGAACGCCTGATAAAGAAGACCGCCGGCGGCCGGGTTTTCCCCTATTTCGCCGGCAAGGTCCCGGGCACCGAGGAATTCGTCGCGGGAACCGCGGAAGAGGTGAGGGGCTTCAAGGTCCTGGACGACCACACCTTCGAGGTCGACTGGACCAGACCCTACGTCTCCGGTCTGTATCTTTTCGCCATGTCGTATTGCAAGGTGCTGCCCCGGGACCTGGTCGATTCCCAAGGCGGCCGCTTTTTCCAGAAGCCCGTCGGGACCGGCCCGTTCAAGTTCTCGAGCTGGCTGCGGAGCTCGCGGCTCGACATCCTCGGCGTAAGGCTCGAGCGCAATATGGGCTATTTCGGGGGTCGGCCCTATCTTGACGGCATCGATTACAGCCCGTACTTCACCGACGACCAGTTCGACGAGGGTCTCGTCCATGTCGTTCCCGTGGTTTCGGAGAGGATGCTCCGCCGCGAGAACCTGGTCCTCGAGAACACGTCCCTGCGCAACCTGTACCTGGCCTTCAGCTGTCACCTGGCGCCGCTCGACAGACCGGAGCTGAGGCGGGCCCTGGCCCTGGGCATAGACAAAGCCAGGCTGGCCGAGGCCTGCTCCACCCCCAGTTCGGAATTCAGGGTAATGGAGAGCTTCATACCTCCCAGCCTGCCGGGATTCTATCCCAGGGATACGGCCTCGGCCTACGACCCCGAGAACGCCAGGATGCTCATCGCGAGGCTCATCGGTCAAGACGAGGGCAAAGAACTCAGCCTGGCCCTTCTTCTGCCCTCGCCCAGGAACGAGCTCACCGCCGCCATCGGGCGCGAGCTTGGACGTCAGCTCGGCCTGATGGGCATAAGTCTGGACGTGAATTATCTGCGCAGGCCACAGGACGCTCTGGATTTCGACCGGCCCTACCTGAAGCTGCTGGACTACAGAATGGATTTCCCGGACGCGGAGGACATCATCCTGCCGCTCTTCTCGTCCGGCTCGGAACTGAACCGCCTTAACTGCCGCTATGCCAATCCCCGGCTTGACGAGCTGCTCAGGGCGGCCGAGGTCGAGGACGGCTGGGAGAAGCGCCTGGCCGGTTTCCGGGCCATGGAGGATATCCTGACCGCCGACATGCCGGCCCTGCCGCTTTTTTCGGAATTCGTGAGGATCGCCGTGTCCCCGACAGTCAGGGGGATGATGACCCCGGCCATAGGCTTCTGGTCTCTGGACACCAAGGGGATCTGGCTGCAAAAGTGACGGCAAGATGCTGAGGTTAAGAAGTTCCATCTCGACCAGGCTGGTGGTCTGGATCTCGCTGCTCATCTCGGTCCTGTTCGTCCTGGTGCTTCTCGTCATCGAGCAGAGGGAGGTCAGGATCCTGATGGACGAGACTCGGACGCGGGCCGTGCTTTTCGCCAACTACATGGCCGACGTCAACTTGCAGCCCTTGGTGCGGTACGACCGGCAGGCCATGGAACAGAACATAGAGAGCCGGGTCGGCCCGGACATCCCCTACGTCGTCTTTTACGACAGGGAGGGCGCGCCCCTTGCCTTCAACGAGAGCATCAAGGATGTCCAGGACATCGTTTGCTGCACCAGCGTGCCCGCCGACGCCGAGAGGGACTACCGGACAATGACGGTGCGGAGGCTGCCCCGGGGGAGCGAAAGCCTGCGGGTGCTTGAGGTTGAGATGCCCGTGTTCCTGCCAGGCTCGGTCCGGAAATGGGCCTCGCTCAAGGTCGGCCAGTCCCTGGAGCCGGCTTACGCGGAGATCAAGAACATCCGGCTGGTGCTTCTGCTCGTCGGGCTGGGCGGCCTGGGCCTGGGCGTCCTGGGCGCCTTCCTGCTTTCGAGCGGGATAACCCGGCCGCTGCACAGGCTGGTCGAGGCCACCGTCAGCCTGGCCGGCGGCGATTTTTCGCAGCGGATCGACATCAAGTCCAGGGACGAGATCGGGGAGCTGGCCCGCAGTTTCAACGAGATGACCTTTGAGCTGCAGCAGGCCAGGCTGCGCATGGAGGAAGCCGGCCGCCGACTGCTCCAGGCCGAGAAGCTGGCGTCCATCGGCCGCATGGCGGCCACCATCGCCCACGAGATCCGCAACCCCCTGACGTCGGTGAAGCTCAACATCCAGAAGATAGCGGAATTCCCCGGTTTTTCCGAGACCGAGCAGGAACATCTTTCGCTGGCCCTGGAAGGCATCGTCCAGATCGAGAAGTTCATCAGGGAGCTCCTCGATTTCACGCGCGTCGCGGAGCTCAACCTGATGAAGTTCCCGGTCGAACAGGTCATCGATGAGTCGCTCAAGCTCCTCAGGGACTGCCTCGGCCGAAGACGCATCACGGTGGAGAGGCAGTACGGGTCGGCCCTGCCGGCGGTGGAGCTGGACGCCGACAAGATGAGGCAGGTGTTCCTGAACATCATCCGCAACGCCGAGGAGGCCCTGCCCGACGGCGGCCGGATCTGGATCGCCGTGGACAGGCTCGAGGAGGACGGCCGGCCGAAGGTCCGGGTCCGCATCTCCGACGACGGCCCGGGCATCCCGCGGAAGGACTGGGAGAACATCTTCGAGCCTTTCTTCAGCACCAAGCCTTCCGGCTTCGGCCTCGGCCTGGCCAACGCCAGGAAGATCGTCGAGCAGCACGGCGGGAGCATTAAAGTGGTCGAGAAAGAAGGGGAGGGCAGCATGTTCGAGGTCGTGCTGCCCGTGGAGAGGTGTAAATGAACAGCATCCTTATCATCGAGGACGACGGCCTGGTCAGGAAAACCCTGGCCTCGCAGCTCGGCAAGCAGGGTTTCGAGGTCACGGCCGTTGAAAGCGGCGGTGAGGGGCTGGAGGCTTTCGAGGAGCGCCGGCCGGACCTGGTCCTGCTCGACCTGCGGCTGCCGGACCGCAACGGCCTGGAAGTCCTGCAGGGGATAAGGGAAATCGACCCGCAGGCCATCATCATGGTCATGACGGCCTTCGACGACATGAAGACCACGGTCGAGGCCATCAAGCTCGGTGCCTTCGAGTACCTGGTCAAGCCCCTGAACGCCTCCGAGCTCGACCTGGCCATCGTCAAGGCCCTTCAGGTCAAGGCCCTGGAGGACAGGGTCAGCTATCTCGTTGAGGAAAAGCAGAAAGAATACACCATCGACAACATCATCGGCCGCTCGCCCCAGATGCGGGAGGTCTTCAAGCTCATCGGCTCGGTCGCCAACACCCGGACCAACATCCTCATCCAGGGCGAGAGCGGCACCGGCAAGGAGCTGGTGGCCAAGGCCATCCATTACAACAGCCAGTTCCGCAACGAGCCCTTCATCGTCATCAACTGCTCGGCCATATCCGAGACCCTGCTCGAAAGCGAGCTGTTCGGGCACGTCAAGGGCGCCTTCACCGACGCCGTCAGCGAGACCAAGGGCAAGTTCGAGATCGCCGGCAAGGGGACGTTGTTCCTGGACGAGATCGGCGACATATCGCCCAACCTCCAGTCGAAGCTCCTGCGCGTCATCGAGAGCAGGGATTTCATGAAAGTGGGCGGCGAGAAGGTGCTCAAGACCGAGGCCAGGGTCATCGCCGCCACCAACCAGGACCTCAAGGGACTGGTGGATAAGGGGCGGTTCCGGGAGGACCTCTACTACAGACTGAAAGTGGTCGAGATCCGTCTGCCGTCCCTGCGGGAGAGGAAGGAGGACATCCCGGACCTGGTGGCCTACCTGCTCGAGAAGATCAACAGGGAGCTGCGCAAGAAAGTGCTCAAGGTGCCCGATGAGGTCATGGAGTACCTGGTCAACAGGCCCTGGAAAGGGAACGTCAGGGAGCTCGAGAACGCCCTGACCAGGGCCGTCATCCTAGCCAAGGGAGAGGTCATCCTGAGGGAGAACCTGCCCCAGGAGCCGGAGGACAAAGCCGTCTTCCCGGCCGAGCTCGTCACGCTCGAAGAGGTCGAGAAGAGATACATCCAGCACGTCCTCAAGATGGTCAGGGGCAGCAAGGTCAAGGCCTGCCAGGTGCTGGGCATAAGCCGGCCGACCCTGGACAAGAAAATAAAGGATTACAACCTCGAGGTGTCGGAGTCTGGCTGAGCGCCGGGTGTCAAGTCCTTTGTCTGCTTGTAAACAATCTTATTCCGGCCGCAGCCTTTTTTACCCGGTCCCCAGCGCGCCCGCCTGATTCCCACGCCTGGCACGTCTGCCTGTGTTTGGCATAGAAAATGCATATCTTGCTCCTCTGTTGAATCATGAGGTGACTTCTATGTCCAAGGGATCGAAAAAGATACTCATAGTGGATGACGACGACAACATAAGGAAGACCTTCGCCCTGGTCCTCGGCAAGAAGTACAGGATCCTGGCCGAGAAAGACCCGGCCCAGGCCCTGGACAAGGCCCAAACGGCCAGGGTCGACCTGGTGATAACCGATGTCAAGATGCCCGGTTTGAGCGGTCTCGAGTTCATCAAGAAACTCAGGGAAGGCGGCTATCAGGGCGACGCCATGCTCATCTCGGCCCATCCCGAGATGGTCAGGCTCGAGGACCTCGGTCGCTATCAGATAAGCCATTATTTCGTCAAGCCCCTGGACCTGAAGGTCCTGGACCTGTCGATCGAGCGTCTTTTTCAAATGAAGGAAGCGGCAGGGGCCGGCGCCTGACTCGCTTCTGGCTACTTTTGTAAACGAAATTTACGGAAAATAAAAAAAATTGCGCTGATACACGCGATTTTTCCAGTCGCGGCCTGGAATAAATTGGCATGAAACCTGCATTCCCTTTTTAGCGGAGCGAGCGATGAGATTCAAGGCCGTGTCGGACATAGGCACCTTGAGCGAACCAAAGAAGCGCAGAACCTCCCGCAGATTATCGCCCCTCAAGGTGCTCCGCTTCGGATCCATTTCCCGATACCCTTCCATAACCCTCCTTCTTTTTAGTTCCTGAGTGAGGGGCGCACTGGAGAGCGCCCCTCTCTCCCTCCCTTAGCCCTATTTACATAAGAAAGGGGGCGGCGCCAGCCGCCCCCTTGCCTTTTGGCCCCGTACCCCGTTTCCCGGAGGCGATTGACGGGGGCTCCACCGATGATGTAGCATAGGTCGGGTCAAAAGCGCGGCAAACCCGATCAGCGAGCCTGAAACGGAGGTTGTGCGATGCCGGTTTCCAGCAAGAATCCCATCCTTCCCTTCGGCGACCAGCGGACCGCTCCCTGGTACGGCCAGGACATCATCAGCATCAAGCAATTCAGCCGGCAGGACCTGGAATACATCTTCGCCGTGGCCCACGAGATGCGCGTGATGGTCGAGCGCGTCGGGACCTTCGACCTGCTCAAGGGCAAGATCCTGGCCAACCTGTTCTACGAGCCGTCGACCAGGACGTCATCCTCTTTCGCGGCCGCGATGGAAAGGCTGGGCGGCAGCGTCATCTCCATCAACGAGGTCCGCTATTCCTCCGTAGCCAAGGGCGAAAGCCTCCCGGACACCGTCCGCACCCTCGAGTGCTACGCCGACGTCATCGTCATCAGGCATCCCGAGGTCGGCTCGGCCGCCATCGCGGCCGCGTCGGCCCAGAAGCCGGTGATCAACGCCGGCGACGGCGTCGGGGAGCACCCCACCCAGGCCCTGCTCGACGCGTTCACCATACACGAAGAGCTGGGCAGCTTGGAGGGCCTGACCGTGACCATGCTGGGCGACCTGAAGTTCGGCCGAACCGTCCACTCGCTGGCCCGGCTGATGTCGCTCTACGGGGCCCGGCTGTACTACGTCGCTCCGGACATCCTGCGCATGCCGGCCGAGATCATCCAGGAGTTGAAGGGCAAGGGCGTCGTCCAGTCCGAACACGTCAGCCCCGAAGGCGTGATCGGCGAGACCGACGTCCTTTATGTGACCCGCGTCCAACGGGAGAGGTTCGAGAGCGAAGAGGTCTACGACTCGGTCAAGGGGGCCTACGTGGTCGACGCGGGGCTGATGCGCCGGGCCAAAGAGCGGATGATCGTCATGCACCCCCTGCCGCGCGTCAACGAGATCAGCACCGAGGTCGATGCCGACCCGAGAGCGGCCTACTTCCGCCAGATGGAATACGGCCTCTACGTCCGGATGGCCCTGCTGGCCATGGTGCTAGGCAAGGCCTGAGATAGGCCCCGCCGGGGGTCGGGCATGGACGATATCATCCCGGTCATCGATAAGCTCGCCGCCGCCCTCGGCCGGCCGCTGCCCGGCATGACGGCCCAGAAGGCAATGGCACCTGAACCCCTCCCGGGCCGCAAGCCCTATTACGAAGCCGAGTCCGACGCCCTGAAAGCCGGCGTCCTGCTTCTGCTCGTGCCCGACGCGGGCCGGCTCGCCGTCGTGCTCACCAAGCGGACCGAGAACGTCCTGCACCATCCGGGCCAGGTTTCCCTTCCCGGCGGCGAGCAGCATGCCGGGGAGAGCCTGACGGCCACGGCCCTGAGGGAAACGTCGGAGGAGCTGGGATGCGACCTCCAGGCCCTGCGCGTTCTGGGCCGGCTGACCCCGCTCTATATCCCGACCAGCAACTATTGCGTCTATACCACGGTCGCCTTCCTGCCCGACCGGCCGCGGTTCCGGCCGCAGCCTGACGAAGTGGCCGAGGTCATCGTGGTCCCGGTCGACTTTCTGCTCGACCCGGCCAACCTGCGTATAGAGAACTGGGATTACAAGGGACGAAGTCTCCGCGTTCCTTTTTTCGAGTTCCGTGGGCACTGCATCTGGGGGGCCACGGCCATGATCCTGGGCGAGTTCCTGGCCCTGCTCCGCTGACCCCGGTCGCGGCGGCCGGAGAGCCAGTCGGGACAGATGAGGGTCTGCCTGACGCTTCGAAAGCGCCCAAAGCGAGTTTGAGGATGCTTGGCCGGACTATACAAGCTTGATTGCCCGGGAGCGCAAGCGCTACAATAGGGGCGGTCGAGCGCAGGAGAGTTCCGGTCATGACGAAAAAGAGGAAGAGGATCCTGAGCGGCATCCAGCCCAGCGGCACCATCCATATCGGCAACTATTTCGGCGCCATCGAGAACTGGGTGCGGCTCATGGACGACAACGACTGTTTTTTCACCATAGTCGATTACCACGCCATCACGGTCCAGTACGAGCCGGCGCTGATGCAGAAAAGGATCTGGGAGGCGGCCCTGGACAACATGGCCGCCGGGCTCGACCCGGCCCGCTGCACCATCTTCATCCAGAGCCACGTCCCCGAGCACACCGAGCTCTGCTGGCTCCTCAACTGCGTCACACCCATGGGCGAGCTCGGACGCATGACCCAGTTCAAGGAGAAATCCGAGCGGGAGAAGGAGAACGTCACGGCCGGCCTGTTCAATTACCCCATACTGCAGGCGGCCGATATCCTCATCTACAAAGCCGATGCGGTGCCGGTCGGCGAGGACCAGGCCCAGCACCTCGAGATAACGAGGGAGATCGCCCGGCGCTTCAACGGGCGGTTCGGTGACTATTTCCCCGAGCCCGAGACGATCATAGGCCGCGGCGCCAGGGTCATGGGTCTCGACGGCGAGTCCAAGATGAGCAAGTCGCTCGACAATTACATCGGAGTGACCGAGGAGCCCAAGGCCATCTGGGACAAGCTCCGGCCGGCCAAGACGGACGAGGCCCGGAAAAGGCGCAGCGACCCGGGCGACCCGGCCCGGTGCAACATCTACAGCTATCACCGGCTGGTCACGCCGCGGGAGGTCCTGGATGAGATAGCCCGCGGCTGCGCCTCGGCCGGCATAGGCTGCATCGAGTGCAAGAGAACCTTCTACGATAACCTGCTCCGCGTGCTCGACCCCATCAGGAAAAGGAAACAGGAGCTCGAGCGCGACCCCGAGTTCGTCAAAAGGGCGCTCCGGGAAGGGGCGGCCAGGGCCCGGGAGATCGCTCGGGAGACGGTCAGGGGCGCCAAGAAGCTGATGGGGCTCGAGACAGATTTCTGAGCCGGGCCTGGCCGGGATCCGACAAGTCCGACCGAGGCAACTTTTTCCCCGCGGTTTTCGTCTTAAGAAGAGAGGAGGCCTCTATGATCAAAGCCAAGCTAGTCCTGATACTGACCATCGTCATCCTGTTCCTGGCCGGGATGTTCCTGTTCGGCAGCCAGGAATACCGTTATACCGAGGAGTTCCAGAGGACCGCGGCCCTCGGCCCGGGCGGGACCTTCGCCCTAGCCAATGTCAACGGCGACGTCAGGGTCTCGTCCTGGAAGGAGAACCGGGTGGAGGTCCGGGCCGTCAAGAGCGCCCGCAGGAGCGAAAAGGACCTCAAGGACATAGACATAGTCTTCGACGCTTCGGCCGACAGGGTTTCCGTGAGGGCCGTCTGGCCGAAATTCCGGGTCAACTTCCAGGCCAAGGTCGATTTCGAGGTCAGGGTGCCCGAGGGCGTGCGCCTGGCCGGGCTCAGGACCGTGAACGGCGAGGTCTTCGTGACCGGCGCCTACTCCGCGGTCGAGGGCGAGACGACCAACGGCCGGCTCGAGGGCCGCGACATCAAAGGTGACGTGACCTTCGAGACGACCAACGGCGGGGTCAAGATCGCCGACGTCGAGGGCGAGGTCCGGGCCGAGACGACCAACGGAGGCATCGAGATCTCTGGCCTGGTCTTCAGCAAGAGGGTCCGGGCCGAGGCGACCAACGGCTCGATCGTCCTGAGCCTGAAGAACCCGGAGCAGGTGAACGCGACCCTGCTGGCCGAGACGGTCAACGGCGGCATCACCGTGGATTTCCCGGTCACCTTGCAGAACCTGACGAAGTCACGGCGCCGGGTCGAGGCCCGGCTGGGCAGCGGCGGGGCTGAGATCCGCCTGAGCACCGTCAACGGTTCGATCCGCATCACCCGCTGACCCCGCTCCAGACGGGGCGGCCGGCCGTACTCATAGCCGTACCTCAGGAACAAACCGTCCGATTCCCCGGCCGGCCGCGTCGCGTTCGATGCCGGTCCCGCGGCGGCCGAACTCCCAGCTTATCCGGACCGGAGGGGAACCGACGGAGGGTGCTGCGGGCGGTTAAGCGGCCGTATTCTCCGGCACCGCATCATGTCACCGTTCAAACGAACGCGTGCTTTTCTCAGGAGTTCTTAAGCGGACCGCTCGCTGCCCGCGCAGACGTAGAGTCAAAGTTACCGGCTTCTTAAATACCGCCCCGCTCAGTCGATCTCGGAGGGAATGCCGTTCCGGCCCATGTAGAGATGCTTGAGCAGAAGGAGCAGTGTCTGGGATATGTTATGGAGGAATTCGACCCCCATCTCGAACGTCTCGCTGTCGGCTTTCTGCTGGCACCACTTGACCTCGGCGTCGATGTTCAGGACCTGGCCGGATTTCTTGAGGTCGACCTTGACCCGCAGGATGGTCCCCGGGGAGAAGGAGCGTTTGGCCAGGATCCTGGCCCCCGCGAGCGAGATGTCCAGAGTGGTGGCCTTGATGGTTTCAGCGGCCTTGGCTTCCTTGGGCGAAGAGACGTATTTTATGACGACTTCGTCCTGCTCGGCGAACCTCTTCTCTTTCCGCTGTTCCATCCTTGGTCCCTGGAGGGGTATTTTCTAAAATTAAAAACGGGATGTCAATACCGGACTTATTCCCCTCCTAAAGGACGACCTTTTTCTTGCCCCATCTGAGCTTCATGGTCAAAACCCGGTCCGTGGAGAAGATCCTGGCGGCCATGCCGACCAGGATGAGGAAGACGACCGCCATGTAGATGATGCCGAAGACTACCGCCTGGACATGCCCCAGCATGATGTTGGGCGTGGCCAGGAAGGGGTGGGAGAAGGGGATGGCCAGGACCAGCAGCCGCACCGGCAGCGGCAGGGTCTGGAAGTCGGCGAAGAAGGACAGCAGATAGGGGATGAGGATCATCAGCATCAGCGGCAGGATGAGGGTCTGGGCGCTGCGGAAGTCCTCGGCCAGGACGCCCAGGATCATGGCCATGGCCAGGCCGCAGAGGATGGCGAAGAACAGGGCGATGCCCAGGAGCGCGTAGCCCCGGCCCGAAAGGGTCAGCCCCAGCTCCTCGACGACGCCGCTCATGGAGGCCGCCGAGCCCATGTCGCCGGTCATGCCGCCCATGAAGGATTTCATGCCGATCATGTAGATGGCCGCGGCCAGCAGGCCGACCAGCCCGGCCGCGAGCATCTTGGTCGTCACGATGGAAGTCCGCGTTATGGGCACCGTCAGCAGCGTTTCCAGGGTCTTGTTCTGCTTCTCCATGGCCACGGCCGAGATGACCATCTGGGAGGAATACATGATGATCATGAACAGGATGATGGGGATGAGGATGGACTGGGAATAGACGAAGCCCGAGATGGCCGAGGCCGAGCCTTCAGCCATCTTGTCCTTGACGACGACGAAATCCCGGCTCTTGATGGGGCTCTTGAGGACCTCCGGCGGGACCTCCGGCACTTTCTTCCTCAGGATGTCGTTCGAGAGGTAATTGTTGGTCGCCGCTATGACGGCCTTGAGGATCTCGGACTTCCTGATGCCGCCGATCGAGAAGCTCCTGAGGAAGGTGTAAGTCACGAGCCCGGCCGGCTCCAGGCGGGCGACGGCGTCGCCGAAGCCCTGCGGTACGACCAGCAGAAGGTATGTATCGCCGGCCTTGGCCGCCTGGACGGCCGCTTCGGGCGAGCTTTCTTGGCTCCAGGTGATATAGAAGTTGGCCGCCTTCAGGCCCGCGGCCAGTCCCTGCGAGACCTCGGAGCGGTCCAGGTCCAGGACGGTGAGCTTCTGGCCGGCCGCGGCTTTCTTCATCTCCGACTTGGCCAGGCCGCCCATGAAGTAGAAGATGGTCATCATCATGACCAGGGAAATGATGAACTGCTTGTTGAGCAGCTCCCTGACCTCTTTGATGAGAAGATTGCTGAACTTTTTCATCTGAGCGCGCTCCTGAAGACCACTTCCAGGTTGGGGCCCTGGTATTTCTCCTTGAGATCGGCGCAGGTCCCGACGTCCAGGATGCTGCCGTGGTCGATCATGGCCACCCGGTCCGAGAGGAACTCGATCTCGAGCATGTTGTGCGAGGAGAGCAGGACCGAGGTCCCTTCCCGGGCGAACTTCTTGATGATCTCCCTGACCTCCAGGGCGTTGATGACGTCCAGGCCCGAGGTCGGTTCGTCCAGGATGGCCAGGGCGGGCTTGTTCATCAGGGCGCGGCCGAGCAGGAGCTTGCGGACCATGCCCTTGCTGTAGGTGCCGACCTTCTCGTTCAGGCGCGTCCCCAGCCCGGCGATGTCGGAAGCCCTCTTGATGAACTCCTGCCTCTCTTCGGGCGTGGAGGCGTAGAAGGTGGCCATGAACCTGAAGTATTCGATGCCCGTCAGGTTACGGTAGGCGCCGGCTTCCTCCGGGAGGTAACTGATTTTCTCCCGTATCCTGTCCGGCTCCTTGCGCAGGTCGTGGCCGAGGACGGACACCGTCCCGCCGCCCGGCGTGAGGAGCGTCGCGATGATGCGCAGGGTGGTGGTCTTGCCGGCGCCGTTCGGGCCGATGAGGGCGAAGATCTCGCCCTGTTCGACCTCGAAATCGATGCCTTTCAGGGCCTGGAGCGAGCCGTAGCTCTTCCTCAGGCCCTGGACGTTGAGAACAGGAGCCATCTGTTTTTCCTCCTTGATCGGAACTATTTCTTTTGCTTGCCCTGAGGCGTCGTGAGCGGCGAGGCCGCGTCCTTGAAGAACCTGTCCTGGAGCTCGAGCGTCGTCCGATCGGCCTTGACGGAGCGGATCATGTCCACGAGCAGGCCGGTCTCGAGCTCCAGGACGAGCTCGCCGAGCTCCCTGGACCCGGCGCCGCCGAACCCTCGGTAATGGTTAGGCTGGCCGGCGTACCACCAGATGCCCGTGTAGGCGTGTTTGAGTCCGGACAGCCTGTCCAGGTCGGCGCCGCTCTCGTCCTCGGCCCGGTCGAGCCGCACCAGCTCCGGCCGCAGGGCGAGCATGACCGAGGTCTCCTCCTCGCCGGCATGGCCGTCGAGCTTCGTCTTGCGCAGTCCAGCCGTCCGTTCGGCCTTCATCTTTTCAGCCTGCCCCGAGGGCTTGAACAGGTAGACGGCGTAATCTTTTTTGCCGGCAAGCTGGCTCTGGCAGAAGAACTCGACCAGGGCGCCGTTGCCGCCGTGCCCGTTGACCAGGATGATCTTCCTGAGGCCGTTGCGGCCGAGCTCGTCGCAGGTTTCCTGGAGCATATCCAGCATCAGCTCCCGGCTGTAGGCGATGGTCCCGGGCTGGTGCCGGGCCTCGAAGATCTGCCCGACGAAGAATTCCGGGAAGACTATCGCGTACTCCTTCTGCGCCGCCCGGATGGAGATCGCTCTGGCTGTCAGCAGGTCGGTCCCGAGCGGCAGGTGCGGGCCGTGCTTTTCCAAGATGCCCAGCGGGATGATGCAGACGGCCTGGGCTTTCTGGACCGCCGAGATGAAATCCGGCGTGCTCAGCTCCTCGTAGCGGACCGGCAGGTCCTGACCGGCCGCGGGCAGTGAGAATGGGCCGGACGCCGAGAGCGCCAGGGCCAGCATGAAGGCCGAAATCCTGCGCTGGTTCATAGCCGTCCTCCGGAACACTTGATTAATACGTGCCGCGCGACCCGGGGTTTTCCCGTCCCGGGCCGCCCGTTCGGGGCCTAATTTACATCATCAGGGGTCCCAATAAAAGTGGGCATCGGCATGGGACACCGGTCATGGCGCCCATGGACGGCTGAGGGCGGTTATGGTATAAGGAATAACTGGAAAAATGAGCCGTAACGTCTACGACGAACTGAAGGACCGGGGCTTCGTCTGCCAGGTCTCGGACGAAGCCGCTGTGCGCCGTCTGCTGGGCGGCAAACGAGCGACCTTTTACGTCGGCTTCGACAGCACGGCGAACAGCCTGCACGCCGGCAGCCTCGTCCCCATCATGGCCATGGTCCATCTCAAGAACGCCGGTCACAGGGCCATAGCCGTGATCGGCGGCGGGACGACGATGGTCGGCGACCCCAGCGGCAAGACCGAGATGCGCCGGATGCTGGACGAGGCCACGATCAGCGCCTACGGCGAGTCCATCAAGGCCCAGCTCGACCGCTTCCTCCGCTTCGACGGGGAGAACGCGCTCGCCGTCAACAACGCCGAATGGCTGAGGGACCTGAATTACATCGGCTTCTTGCGGGACATCGGCCGGCATTTCAGCGTCAACCGTATGCTGGCTTCCGAAGCCTACAGGCTGCGCCTGGAGAAGGGCCTTTCCTTCATCGAGTTCAACTACCAGCTCCTGCAGGCTTACGACTACCTGACGCTCTACCGGCGCTACGGCTGCCGCCTCCAGATGGGCGGCGACGACCAGTGGGGCAACATCCTGGCCGGCGTCGACCTCATCCGGCGGGTGGAGTCCGCCCAGGTCGAGGCCCTGACCTTCCCGCTCCTCACCACGGCTTCCGGGGACAAGATGGGCAAGACGGCCCGGGGAGCGGTCTGGCTCGACCCAGGGCTTTTCAGCCCCTATGAATATTACCAGTACTGGGTGAACTGCGATGACCGCGACGTGGGCCGCTTCCTCAAGCTGTTCACCCTGCTTCCACTCGACGAGATCGCCAGGTTGGAGGGGCTCAAGGACAGGGAGGTAAACGAGGCCAAACGTGTTCTGGCCTATGAGGCCACCAAGCTGGCGCACGGCGAGAAGGCCGCGGAAGAGGCCAGAGCCGCGTCGGGCGCGGTTTTCGGAGCGGACGCGGGCGGATCCGCCGGGGCCGCTTTTGAAAAGGCGGGAGGCGGGCTGCAGGGCCTGCCGGTCACCGAGGTCGCCAGGCGGAGACTGAGGGAAGGCATAGGCCCGGCGGAGTTGTTCACCGAGGTCGGCCTCACCCCGTCACGCAAGGAAGCCAAGCGCCTGATCCAGCAGGGCGGTCTTTACATTAACGACGCCGTCGTCGAAGCCCCGGACCGGCTCGTCACGGAAAAAGACCTCGGCCCTCACGGCATCATACTCAGGGCCGGAAAAAAGAAGGTCCACCGGGTGGTCGTCGCGGACGCTCCGCCCGCCTGACAAACGGAGCCGCTTTTGTATTCCAGCCTGAAATGTGGTTTACTATATCGATCACTTTAAGGAGAGAAAGATGAAAAAGGTCATTCTGCTGCCGGTCGCGGCCCTGATAGCCCTGGCCCTGGCCGCCTGCGGCTCCAAAGTCGAAAAAGTCACCCTGAAGGCAGGGACGCCGGCTTACCTCCTGGCCAAGGACCTGGCGGCAGTCATCCCGGCCCTCGACCCGGGCAAGGATACCGTCCTGGTCAAGACCAGGGATTTCGAGGTCACGGCCGGCGAAGTCGTCCAGGTCCTCCAGAACAACTTCGGCAGCCGGGCCTCCCAGTTGAAGCAGGCCGAGGCCGCCCAGCTCAAGGAAATATTCAATCGGGCCGCCGAGCAGATCGCCGAACGCAAGCTGCTGCTGGCCGCGGCCGTCAAGGCCGGGACCAAGGTCGCCCCCGAGGAATTGACCAAGGTCCTGGAGGCGCAGTACGCCCAGGCCGGCGGCGAGCAGGCCTTCAACGAGGCGCTCAAGGCCGAGGGCATCGCGCTCGATTACGTGAAGAACAACATCCAGGAGAGCCTGACCATCGAGAATCACCTCAAGGCGGCGCTGGCCGGAAAGGACGCCGTGAGCGAGGAGGAAGTCGCCAAGGTCTACGGCGAGGACAAGACCGCCTCGGTCAGGCACATCCTGCTCCTGACCCGCGAAAAGACCGAGGACGAGAAGGCCGAGATCCGCAAGAAGATGGAAGGCATTTTGGCCCGGGCCCGAGCCGGCGAGGATTTCGCCGGGCTGGCCAAGGAGTTCTCGGAGGACCCGGGCTCCAAGGAGAACGGCGGCCTTTACGAGAATTTCGGACGGGGCGAGATGGTCAAGCCCTTCGAGGACGCCTCGTTCTCGGTCCCGATCGGCCAGGTCAGCGACATCGTCGAGACCACCTACGGCTACCATATAATCAAGGTCGAGGGCCGCAGCAAGGAAAGCCGTCCCCTGGAAGAAGTGCGGGCCGAGATAGAATCCAGCCTGAAGGACCGCAAGATGCGCGGCGCGACCGACGAATACCTGAAGGGGCTCAAGGAAAAGAGCGGCTTCAAGACCATCAGCCTTTAAGCGCCAAGGGCGAGGTCGGCCTCGAGGGGGAGGCGCCCCCTCGAAAAGCGCCCGTCTCCCTCCCTGGCGGCCTCGGGAAAAACTGAAATTCCCCCGTCCAATCATCTCGGGGGGTGATATACCTTCATGCCCCTTATCGACTAAACATAGTGTTGATAAGGAAATTCTTTACCTGGAGGACAGGCATGAGAAAAACGCTGGCTCTTTCGGTCGCCCTTCTGTCCCTGGCCTTCCTGGCCCTGCCTCAGCCGGCTTCGGCCGGGATCCGCTTCGGACTCAAGGGCGGCGTCAACATGGCCAAGGTCGTCGGCACGGACGCCGAATCCATGTTCGAGGAAGGCTGGAAGAACAACCTGGCCTACTGCGGCGGCATCCTGCTCAGCTTCAACTTCGGCAACGTCCTGGCCATCCAACCCGAGGTCCTCTACACCCTCAAGGGCGCCAAAGTCGACATCACCGACGGCGACATGACCTACGTCGGCAAGCTG
>CAYWJT010000046.1:0-23572 GCA_964458655.1 uncultured Eubacteriales bacterium
GGCCGCGGCCGGAGAGAGCGCTCGGGACTGACATGTTGACAGCGCGCCGGTCATGTACGAAAATGGAGACAGGGAGCACGGAAATGAAAAAGGCAGCCATAGCCGTCCTTTGCCTTTTATTCGCGGCCTCGCTTTACGGCCAGAGCCTGGCCGAGCTGGCCAAGAAGGAAAAAGAGCGGCGCGAGAGCCTTAAGGCGGCCCAGGCCAAGGTCGTGACCAACGAGGACCTCCAGAACATCCGCAAGAAGCCGGCCGTGACGGAAGAGGCGGTCGGCGAAGGCGCGGTCGACCAGGGCCAGGCGGCCGCAGCCGGCTCGAACGTCGACAGGGCGCTTCCGCCCGCTCAGCCCTCCCGCAGCATGCCCGTCACGGTGGCCCCGTCGGGGCCGGCGCTGATGAAGGAAGGATCCTCGGCCGACCAGATGTCCGGCAAATCCACGGAAGACCTCCAGGTCAAGCTCAAGGAAGTCCGGGAGCGCATCGACCTCCTGACGACCAAGATCAACAGCCTCTGGCACGACTTCTACAACAACACCGATATGACCTTCCAGCAGATGGCCCAGCAGCAGATAAACGAGACCTACGAAAAGCTGACCAAGGCCCAGGAAGAAGAGGCCAAACTGAAAGAGCTCATCGGGCCCGAAGCGCCCGTCGTCAAGAAATAATTCCGGTGCCTGGCACCGTTCCAGGCACCTTTTTCATCCCGCCTTGACCTCCCTCTGCCCCCTGCATTACAATCCCGGTCGGCGCCCGGGCGACCGGCGCCAGTCCAGCCGAGAGGAGGCCCCATGAGATCAACCAACCTGAGCCGGAGGTCGTTCCTGCGCGCGGCCGGAGCGGCCGGCGCCGTCGCCTTCACCTGGAACGCCGCCAACCTGGAGCGCGTCGAGGCCGCATCGCAGTCGGTCGCCGGCCTGCCGCCCGAGCAGGTCGCCAAGGACGAGTTCTACTGGAGGGAGGTCCAGCTCGGCTTCAAGCTCGACCGCTCCCTCATCAACCTCAACAACGGCTTCACCTGCCCCTGCCCGCGCGTCGTCCTGGAGTCGGTCTTCCGCTACACGGAGATGATCAACATGCTGCCCGTCCACTACCAGGGCATGGTGGCCGGCAATATCGAGACCATCCGGCGCCGCATGGCCAACGAGTTCGGCTGCGACCCGGAGGAGCTGGCCCTGACCCGTGGCGCGAGCGAGGCCCTGCAGATCGTCCAGAACGGCATCGACCTCAAGCCCGGGGACGAGGTCATCACGACCGAGCAGGACTACCCCCGCATGCTGACCACCTGGGACCAGCGCATGCGCCGGGAAGGCATCAAGGTCACCCGTCTCCAGTTCCCGGTGCCGGCGACGCAGGACCATCTCTACAAGCTCTTCGAGAAAGCCATAACGCCGCGGACGAAGGTCTTCCATTTCTGCCACATAACGAACCTCACGGCCCAGCTCTTCCCGGTCCAGAGGATCGCCCGGTTGGCCCGCTCCAAAGGCATCGTGACCATCGTCGACGGCGCCCACGCCCTGGGCCACTTCCCCTTCAAGCTGCGCGAGCTCGAGTGCGACGCCTACGGCGTCAGCCTCCACAAGTGGCTCTTGGCCCCGATCGGCAACGGCTGCCTCTACGTGCGCCGCGAGATGATCCCGAAGTTCTGGCCCCTCCAGGCGGCGCCCGAGCAGCAGGAAGGCGACATCCGCAAGTTCGAGGCCATCGGCACCCACCCCTGGGGCATCCGGGCGGCCCTCGGCGAGGCCCTGGCCTTCCACCAGGCCATCGGCGCCGAGCGCAAGGCGGCCCGCATGCGCTACCTGACCCTGCGCTGGGCCAACGCCCTCAAGAAATACCCGCGGGTCAGGGTCCTGACCGACCTGTCCGAGCCGGCCCAGGGCTGGGGCGTGGCCGCAGTCAACATCGAGGGCATCGACGTCCGGGCCCTGGCCAAGTTCCTGATGGACAAGTACCGCATCATCGCCGTGCCGCTCGTCGGCGGCGCGCCACCCAACCAGGTCTTCGATTACCAGGCCCTGCGCGTCTCGCCGAACGTCTACACCACGCTCGAGGAGATCGACACCTTCATCGAGGCCATGGAGGATGCCGTGAAGAACGGCGTCGGCGAGGAGGTCTTCGAGCCCGAGGCCGGCGGGGCCGCGCCGGGCGGGAACCTTTATTGAAGGGGCCTCAGCCCTTAAGAAGGAGGCAGGGATGAAACGCGTATCTACGACGGTCCTGATAACCGCGGCCGTGGTCTTCGCTGCGGCCGTAGGCGCGTCTTTGCCCGCGGAAGCGCGCGCGACCCAGGCCGGCGGCCCGGCCGCGGCCGTGTTCAACGTGCCTTTCGAGTTCAAGGCGGCCGGCAAGAAGATCCCGGCCGGCGAGTACCGGCTCGGCTTGAACGGCGAGGGCAAGCTCGTCCTCCGCCGCGTCGCGACCGGCAAGGAAATGGAACTGCCGTTCCTCGAGAAGCTCCAGCCGCCCGAAAGACCGGCCGAAGGGCCGCGCCTCGTCTTCGACGAGGTCGGGGACTTCGCGCCGTCCTACACGGAGTATTTCACGGTCTACGTCCTGTCGGAGGTCTGGCTGACGGCGAAGGACGGCTACCTGATCAACGTGACCAAGGGCGCCCACAAAGAGAAGACTGTCACGGGCGAGCCGGCGGCCAAATAGGCGGCCCGGCAGACCCGTCGGCTCAGGCCCGGGAGCCCGGTCGGCGACGAAGTCGGCGACCACTAACGCCGAGTGAAAAGAGATGACGGGGAAATGACCGGGATAACGGGGATAACGGGGGACAGGCACCGGAGGTGCCTGTCCCCAGTTTCTCCCATCAAACGCGCGGGTCCCGTGAGGACGCGCCCGATAAAGGAGGGCAGAGTTGGACAAGCAGGGTTTCCACGAGGGCAGAGCCGAAAAGAAGATCGTCCTCTACGCGCTTTCGACCTGCATTTGGTGCCGCAAGGCGCGTGAGCTCCTCGACAGGCTGGGCCTGGCCTACCGCTTCTTCTACGTCGACCTGCTCGTGGGCGAGGAGCGCCGCGCCGTCGAGGCCGATATGGAAGGCTACAACCCCCGGGGAAGCTTCCCGACCATCGTCGTCGACGGCCGGGAGGTAATCATAGGCTTCGACGAAGCCCGGATACGGAGCGTCTGCGATGGCTGACGAAATCGACATCGCACCGGAAGAGGTCGAAAGCCTCTACCTCAGGCTGAAAAAGGAGGCCGAGGCCGCCGGCTACAACCTCAACCCCGACGAGGAATTCACCAGGGCGCTCGTCCGCGGCCTGCTCGTCAACGAGAAGCGCTACGGCTACCGGGCCTGCCCCTGCCGCCTGGCGAGCGGCTGCAGGGACGACGACCTGGACATCGTCTGCCCCTGCGATTATCGCGACGCCGACCTCGACGAGTTCGGAGCCTGCTACTGCGGCCTGTACGTTTCCGGCAAAGTGGCCCGGGACGAGCAGCCGTTGACCCCCATCCCGGAAAGGAGGCGGAAACCGTCCGGAGCGACCCAAGCCGCGCCCGCTCGGAAGGGCGCCGCCGCCGGCCTGAGCCACCCGGTTTACCGCTGCCGGGTCTGCGGCTACCTCTGCGCCCGGGACGAGCCTCCCGAGGTCTGTCCCATCTGCAAAGCGAAGAAAGAACGTTTCGAGCGCTTCATGTAGGCCCGCGCGAGGCGCGCCAGAGTGCGCGGAAGGCGCGCCGAAGCGCCTGCGAAACAAACGGGGCCGTTAATTGCCTTGACATCAGGGGGAACTTGGATTTATTTTTAATTCGCACCGGGTATATAGGGAATAATGAAGAGCTGACGTAATGCCGTCGCGTCCTTACACGAGCACGCGGAACGGCCATTTCCCAAAAAGGAGTGCGAATGGGTCGGTAACGCGAAGCGAGAGCGCAAGGGAAAAAGGAGGATGGCAACATTCCATCCGGGGCGATTTTCTTACTTTTCATAAAGGGGAAGGAAAAATGAAAAGACACGCAACGCTTCTTCTCGCGGGCCTGCTTGCGCTGTGCCTCGGCGCCGCCTTCGCCCAGATCACGCCCGAGGGCAAGATCACGGGCCGCGTCACCGACGACCAGGGCGTGCCGCTGCCCGGAGTGGCCGTCGAGGCCACCAGCCCCAAGCTCGTAGGGACGGCCGCGGCCGTGACCGACGCCGCCGGCGTCTACCGCCTGATGGCCCTGCCCTCCGGGACCTACGAGGTCACCTTCACCATGCCGGGCTTCAAGAAGCTCATCAGGAAGAGCGTCTACCTCGAGCTGTCGCAGACCCTGATCCTCAACGTCGTCCTGGAGACGGCCGCGGTCGAGGAAGAGGTCACCGTCGTCGGACAGTCGCCGCTCATCGACGTCAAGAGCACGGTCAAGGGCCAGGTCATGACCAAGGAGGTCTTCATGGCCCTGCCGCGCGGCCGCAACTTCGACTCTCTCATCGGCACCATGCCGGGCGTCCAGTACGAGAGCAAGGTCGGCGGCTACAGCATGGACGGGGCCTCGGGCGCCGAGAACATGTGGCACATCGACGGCGCCGACGTCACCAGCATCCACGTCGGCGTCAAGGCCCAGAACGTCGTCTTGGAGCTGGTCGACGAGGTCAAGGTCACGGCCTCCGGCTACAACGCCGAGTTCGGCGGCTCCATGGGCGGCGTCATCAACGTCATCACGCGCGCGGGCGGCAACGCCTTCCATGGCGACATCATCGGCTACTACGAGAACAACAAGACCTGGATGCAGGGCAAGTCCCGCGACTACCTGAGGCAGAGCCCCTACGACGTGGACGTCTACGAGTACGTCAACAACGACGACCTCTACTTCGACGGCGGCAAGAAGAGGGACCCCTACTACAGGCTGGAAGGCGCCTTCAACCTGGGCGGCTACATCATCAAGGACAGGCTCTGGTTCTTCGGTTCCCTCAACCCGCAATTCGGCGAGACGGCCGCCCTGCGCGACTTCAACCAGCGGCAGGGGCCGTTCTATCAGTTCGTCAACAAGAACTACGGTTGGAACGGCTCCCTCAAGCTGACCGCCGCTCCGCTCAAGGGGCTGCGCCTTTCGACCAGCTTCGTCAACAATTTCTCCAGTTACCGGGGAGCCATTCCGAGCATCGGCGGCACGTCGAGCTCGACCTACGAATGGTTCAAGGAAGGCTACGATTATCCCAACTGGTCGGCCGCCATGTCCGCCGACTACTCCCGCGGCAACAACCTGCTCGTCAGCCTGAGGGGCGGCTGGCACCGGCAGGACATCACCAACCAGCAGATCAAGCCCCCGGCCAATTCCACGCACTACTTCTACACTTCCAACTACATCTACCAGACCGACCCGTTCTTCGTGGCTCACCCTGACCTCCTCCACTACGCCGCCTGGACCAACTCCCCCATCTATCTCGAGACACAGAAGCGCCTCTACGAGAAGATAAGCGGCAACCTCGACGTGACCTACTACATGAACCTGGCCGGCGAGCACGCCTGGAAGGCCGGCCTCCAGTACATCAACCTGCACGAGAACGTCCTGGACTACTCGCCCTATCCCCGGGTCTACCTCTACTGGGGCCGAACCTCCAACGCCCTGGGCTTCCCGGTGGGAGTGGGCGCGCCGGTCGGCGACCCCTTCCACGGCGATTACGGCTACTACTACATCCGCAGCAGCTGGACCTCGCCCTACGGCGGCGTCTGGAACGCCCACAGCAACAACTGGGCCCTCTACCTCCAGGACTCCTGGACCATCAACAACAAGCTGACCGTCAACCTTGGCGTCAGGTCCGAGAACGAATACATCCCCTCGTTCACCGACGACCCGGCCTACGCCGACGTCAAGAAGCCGGTCAACTTCGGCTTCGGCGAGAAGCTGGCCCTCAGGGCCGGCGTCGTCTACGACGTCTTCGGCGACTCCAGCCTGAAGGTGTTCGCGAGCTACGGCAACTACTTCGACGTCATGAAGCTCTACATCGCCGTGCTCAGTTTCGGCGGCTGGAAGCACAAGCGCGACTTCTACGCCCTGAAGGACCCCGACTGGACCAAGATCGCCGAAAGCGGCCTGCTCGACGACCGGGCCAGCCAGGAATACAACAACACCTACGCCGGCACGCTGGACTATCTGCCGCCGTCGTTCGACCGGGTCGACCCCGACCTCAAGCCCGCCGGCCAGAGCGAGATCTCCCTCGGGGCGGAGAAGAAGCTGATGGAGAACCTGTCCCTGTCGGTGCGGCTCGTCAACAAGCACATGATCCGGACGATCGAGGACGTGGGCGCGCTGGTGAGGGTGACCGACCCCGAGACCGGCGAAACGACGCTCGAGGAGATCTTCTACATCACCAACCCCGGCTACGGCTACTCGCGGCCCGAGTCGCAGGGCGGCAAGTTCGCCGACGAGTTCTGGCCCTGCCCCAAGGCCAAGCGCGACTACTACGCCCTCAACATCTCGCTCGACAAGAGGTTCAGCGACAACTGGCAGGGCGGCATCAACTACACCTTGAGCCGGGTGGCCGGCAACTACTCCGGCTTGAGCAGCGCCGACGAGGAGGGCCGCAACGCGCCCAACGTCACGCTCTACTACGACGACTGGTTCCTGGCTTACGACGTCCACGGCAACGTCCTCAAGGGCCCGCTGCCCCACGACCGCACCCACTACATCAAGGCCTACGGCTCCTACAGCTTCCCCTTCGGGCTGACCGTCGGCCTGACCGCCTACGGCCGGAGCGGCCTGCCGTTGACCACGCGGCTGTACATGAACAACCGCTACATCTACCCCGAGAACAGGGCCGACCTCGGCCGCCTGCCCTTCACCTTCTGGGCCGACGTTTACATGGAGTACGCGCTCAAGCTCGCCGGCAAGTATCAGGCGGCCATAAACCTGCAGGTCAACAACGTCACCAACACCAAGACGGTCCAGAGCAAGATAACAGACCTCAACCGGACCGCCATCTGGGCCGACGACGAGGAGATCCTCGACGGCACGCTGGCCTCGAACTATCCCGCGCTCGTCCAGAGCGAAGGGGATCCCCACCCGGCTTTCGGCTGGTGGTCCACCCGGTTCGGGTCCTGGTCGATGCGCCTGGGCGTTAGGTTCTCGTTCTGAGTTCCCGACCGGAAAGGGGGACACGGTTCCGTGTCCCCCTTTATTTTATATCTTGATAATTATGGTCATTATGACTATTTTATAAGCGAGAGGATCAGCCGTGAAATTCATACCTTTGACCCGCGCCAAGGCGAGATTATCGGGCATAATCGCCCGTCTTATATATAAGAAGGAAACCGCGGTGATCACGAAGCACGGCAGGCCGGTGGCCGCGCTCGTCCCCTACGAAGAGTGGCATAAGACCCGGGCGGGGGCCAAGGACGCCGCCGACGGCCTGGCTGGCCTGCCCAAGGTCCCGGACGGAACGGACGAACTTATCGACCGCATGGTCGAATCCATATACCTCGAACGGGCCAGAGCCAAGGGCAGGAAAGCGGCCTTCTGATGTATCTCTTCGACACCGACGTCCTGAGCGCCCTGGCGAAAAGGAGGCGCCCGGCCGCGCTCCTGAACCGCCTGGCCAGGGTGCCGAAGCACGCCCAGTTCACGACGGCGGTCAACTGCGCCGAGATCTACTTCGGCCTTTTCAGCATGGAAGCGGCGCCGGCCGCGCGCGAAAAACTGCTCGCCTTTTTCGAGGAACAGGTCTTCCCCCGTCTGACCATCCTGCCGTTCGACACAGAGTGCTCGCTGGTCTACGGGCGGCTGAAGGCCTCGCTGAAAAGGAAAGGCCGTCCCAGGTTCGAGCCGGACCTGCAGATAGCCTCCATAGCTATGCGCTCGGGCCTGACCTTGGTCACCGGCAACGTCAGGCATTTCGCGGGCATCCCCGGCCTGCGGGTGGAGGACTGGTTCCAGGAGCCGTAAGCGGAGGTTTTTCTTCTCGCTCTTCCTCGATTTTGCGGCCCTGCCGACACGACCGACGGCGCGCCTTCTCCTGATGCTCGTGGCATGGAAAGGCGATCCGGTCAGCCTTGGGTTTCCCCGGGCCCCCGGCCCGAAATCGTGTCCAGGAACGGCATTTCCGGACGGCGACGCCAACCATATAGTCCCCGCCTGATTCTTTCAGATACAAGTGCGGCGCGTAAGCCCTCTGCCTATCCTCCCCACCGAGTCCGGTGGTATATTAAGGAGGCGTACGAGGGAGGTGGAAGATGAAACCGAGCTCTATCTCGAGAACTCTCGGGGCGGCCGCGACTGCAGCCGCCCTCTTTCTGGCCGCGGCCTGCGCCGTAAACCCCGTCACCGGCAGGAAGGAATTCATGCTCCTTTCGGCCGGCGACGAGCTGGCCCTGGGCAAGCAGACCGACCCTGAGATCGTCAAGTCCTACGGCCTTAACGACGACGGGGCGCTCAACGCCTACGTCGCCGGCATCGGCAGGAAGCTCGGAGCGCTCAGTCATCAGCCCGACCTCGAGTACAACTTCAAGGTCCTGGACAGCCCGGTCGTCAACGCTTTCGCCGTGCCCGGCGGCTTCGTCTACCTGACCCGCGGCATCCTGGCCTACCTCAACGACGAGGCCGAGTTGGCCGGCGTCATAGGCCACGAGATCGGCCACGTCGCAGCCCGCCACAGCGCCCAGCAGTACAGCCGCATCCAGGTCGCCCAGCTCGGGCTGGGGCTGGGCGCCGTCCTGTCCAAGACCTTCCGCAAGTACTCCGGCCTGGCCGAGGCCAGCCTGACCCTGCTCTTCCTGAGCTTCAGCCGCGACAACGAACGCCAGGCGGACGACCTGGGCGTGCTCTATTCCTCCAGGGCCGGCTACGACGCCCGACACATGTCCAACATGTTCGTCACGCTGGAGCGGCTCGACCCGGGCGAGGGCCGGGACGGCCTGCCGGCCTGGTTCTCGACGCATCCCAACCCGCCCGACCGCATCGCGGCCATCAACAAGGCCGCCGAGGAATGGCAGGCCCAGAACCCGCAGGTCAGGGTGGCGGCCGACCGCGACGCCTACCTCCAGCGGCTCGACGGCCTGGTCTTCAGCGATGACCCGCGCCAGGGCTACGTCGACGCCGGCATGTTCCACCATCCCGGGCTGAAGTTCCAGTTCCCGGTCCCGCCGGGCTGGAAGGTCAACAACAAGGCCTCGCAGGTCCAGCTCTTCAACGAAAAGAAGGACGCGGTCATGCTGCTCTCCATGGCCCAGGAGAAAACGCCGGAGGCCGCGGCCGAGGCCTTCGTCACGGGCACCAAGGCGACGGTAGTGAAGTCCGAATCCGGCCAGGTCAACGGGCTGCCGGCGCAGCGGCTGGTCGTCGATGTCGAGAGCGAGCAGGGGGCGCTCCGGGCCGTGGCCTACTTCATCCGGAAGGACAACCTGGTCTACCTCTTCCTCGGCTACACCACCCAGGACCGGTTCAACGGCCATTGGTCCGTTTTCGACCAGACCCTGGGCGGGTTCAAGAACCTCACGGACCAGAACAGGATGAACGTCAAGCCCGAAAAGCTGGCCATAAGGAAGAACGCCAGGTCGCAGACCCTGCGGCAGGCGCTCCAGGGCTTCGGGGTGGCCCAGGACAGGCTCGAGGCCCACGCCGTCCTCAACGGCATGAAGCTCGACGACAGCGTGGCGGCCGGGACGCTCCTCAAGGTCGTGGTGAAGTAGGCCGAGCGCTTTTTCCGGGCCGGCGGTTTGTGGTATATCTATCGCATGAAGATCCTCACCGGGCCTATTTCCCTGCAAGACCTCAGGAGCATGGCCGGCAGCCGTTTCGGGAATCTGGTCAAGGCCGTAGTGGATGTGCAAAAAAGGATCATGGCCGTCGACGGAGAACTGCACGCCGACGAGGAGGCCCTATTGCTCGAGAACGGTTCCCGTCAGGAAGACCTGTGGGGCATCAACATATATCCGGACCTGGAAGGCCCCGACCGGGTCGAATTCGATTCGGTCATAAATATCCGTCCCTCCCAGGGGAACCGCTCCCGTGGGGTCGACGACCCGGATGTCCGCGGCCGCATAATCGAGATCGTCGAAGAACTGGTGAAAAAATGAAATCCCAGCATCAGTCCCTGGCCGAAGGCCGCTGGCAGACCTTCTCCCTCATGGAACAACTGGCCAACGTTGGAAGCGAGGTCGAGCGCGCCCTCAACTGGCTGGACAAGAAAAACCCGGAATACAGCCGTCTGGCCCTCGAACGGGCGCTCGAGCTCCTGAGCCTGACGATCTCAGACACGAGGCACAGAAGACGCCTCAAGGAACTGACTAGGCTGCGGGAAGCCCTGCTGGATTTCTTCCTGGGCGGCAACGAGTTCAGCTCGACCGGGCAAAGTTGGCGGAGATATTTCTACCAATTCGCTTACGCTTCGCGGCTGGAAAAAAGCGAGGCCGCGGGGCCGCGCCGGCGCCAACAATAGACGGGGGAGCGGCACCTTCGGCGCCTGTCCCCCGTCAACATCGTTCACGAGTCTCACCGGCAGGAGAACTCGACATCAACAGGGAACGGGGCCTTGGAGACCGGGCGCCGCGAAACCCGTTCTCCCGTTTGACAGCCGCCGGAAACCCCGCGTAGAATCCGGCTATGAAAAACCAGCTCCGAAATATCGGCTTGGTCCTGTGCCTGGCGCTCCTCGCGGGCATTTTGCGCGCGGCGCCGTCCGCCGGCGGCCCCCTTCTCTTCGGCCGCGAAGAGTACGCCGCGCGACGCGCCCGGCTCATGGACAAGATCGGGGACGGCGCGGCGGTCTTCCTCGGCGCAACCAGCCCCGCGAGCGACCGTCCGTTCCGCCAGGGCCATGACTTCGGCTACTTCACGGGCGTCGAGGTCCCGGACGCCTATCTCGTCATCGACGGCCGCGCGAGGCAGAGCGCCCTGTTCTTCACCATCGGCGAAAGAGAGGCGGAGGGCCAGGGTCTGCCCTTGGAGCTCGTCCGCGACCCTCGAAGCGTCACGGGCGTCGAACGGGTCCTGCCGGCCGAGCAGTTCGGGACGTTCCTGGCGAGCCTCGCCCAAAGGACGCCCGTCATCTACACGATGTTCAAGCCCGAGGAGCTCGGCCCCGAGAACTCCAACGAGAAGCTCCGGGCGCTGCAAAGGACGATGACCTTGAACCCCTGGGACGGCCGACTGACGCGCGAGCTCCAGTTCGTCCGGACCTTGCGCGACAGGTTCCCCGGGGTCGAGGTTTGGGACTGCTCGGCGCTGGTCTGGGACCTGCGCAAGGTCAAGACCCCGGCCGAGCTCGACGTCCTCCGGCGCGCCGGCCGGGTCGGCGTCGAGGCCCACAACGAGGTCATCCGCTCGGCCCGCCCCGGCGTTCCCGAAAAGGCCCTGGAGGCCGTCTTCCAGTTTGTCTGCCGCCTGCGCGGCGCCGCCGACATGGCCTATGCGCCCATCATCATGTCCGGCAAGAACCACGCTTTCGGGCACTACCACAAGTACGACCGCACGCTCGCGGCCGGCGACTTCGTCATCCTCGACGCCGGGCCGGCGGTCGACGATTACCACGTCGACATCTCGACGACCTTCCCGGTCTCGGGCTCCTTCTCTCCTCGCCAGAAGGAGCTCTACGAGGCCGCCCTGGCCGTGCGCGACGTCTGCCTGGCGACTTACCGGCCCGGGTTGACCTTCAAGCAAGTGGGGGCCGCGGTCGAGGACATGCTCAAGGCGAAGAAGCTGGATAATTACGCCGAGGATTTCCGCGGCGTCATCCGCCACGGCGGCTACAATCACATGATCGGCCTGGCCACCCACGACGTCATTGGGACGTTCGCCGGGCCCGACGAGGTCCTCGCGCCGGGCATGGTCTTCGCCTGCGACATCCAGCTCTTCCGTCTCCAGGAAGAGATAGGCATCCGGATCGAGGAGACGGTGGCCGTCACCGCGACCGGCTGCGAGAACCTGTCGGCGGGCGTGCCGCGGACCGTGGCCGAGATCGAGGCCATGAAAAAGAACGCGGGTCTCCTGCAGCTATACGGGTCCGCCCGGCCGGCGAGCGCCCGAAGCGTTGAAAGATAAGGTGAGACAATGAAAAAAAGGTCCCTGATTCTCTTTTGGACGGCTCTCTTTGCTCTCGTCGTCTGCCTCCCGGGCTTCGGCCAGTTTGGGGACTGGTCGACCAAGCCGCTGCAATCCGAGCGCGACAAGTCCTACGACGCGCTCCATTACCTGATCAAGGTCCGTCTCGACCTCGAGCGCAAGGCCTTCGAGGGCGCTACCACGGTCATCGCCGCCTCCCTGCGCGAGGGACTCACGGCCTGCGTTCTCGACGCCGAGGAGTTCACCGTGACTTCGGTCCTGGACGCCGACGGCCGGCCCCTGGCTTATAACCAGACGGCCGCCGAGCTCACGGTCCGTCTGCCGCGCCCCTATAAGTTCGGCGAGGAGTTCGCCTTCACCTGCATCTATCACGGGCAGGACCCAAAGGCCGGCCTGAAGTTCGTGGCCGAAAGCGCCGACAACCCCCGGCTCGTCTTCTCCGATTCCTGGCCGGCGAACGTCCACCACTGGTTCCCCTGCTACGATTACCCGAACGACAAGGCCACAAGCGAGATCGTGGCCACGGTCGAGCGCGGCCTCAAGGCCGCCGCCAACGGCCGGCTCGTCAGCGTGGTCGAGGACGCGGCCGCCGGCACGACGACCTATCACTGGTCCCAGGACCAGCCCCACTCGACCTATCTCATATTCCTCGCGGCCGCGCCGTACGTCGTCGTCCGTGACTCCTACAAGAACCTGCCCATCAGCTACTGGGTCTATCCCGGGGATGAAGCGAAGGTCGGTCCGACCTACGGGAAAACCCCCAAGATGGTCGAGTTCTTCAACCGGACCTTCGGGTACGATTACCCCTGGCGGAAATACGACCAGGTCTCGGTCCCTTCCGGCGGCGGGGCCGAGAGCACCTCGGCCACGGCCATGACCCAACGGATCATGGTCGACGAGCGGGCCGAGCCCGACTTCCCGGCCATCGGCATCGTGTCGCACGAGCTGGCCCACCAGTGGTGGGGGGACCTCATCACGCTCCGCAGCTGGGCCCACACCTGGCTCAACGAGAGCTTCGCCACCTACTCCGACTACCTCTACCACCGCTACGAGATGGGCGAAGACGAGGGCGCGCTCAACCTGCGCGGCAAGCTGGAAGCCTACCTCAGGGAGGCCCGGACGCGCTACATCAGGCCCATCGTCACGGACCGCTACGAGAAGCCCGGCGACATGTTCGACGCCCACACCTACCCCAAGGGGGCCCTCGTCCTGCACATGCTCCGCTCCCTCCTCGGCGACGAGCCGTTCTTCAGGACGCTCAGCCATTTCCTGCACAGCCACGCGTTCGACGTCGTCGACACCGCCGACTTCATCCGGTCAGTCAAGACCGTCACCGGACGGAACCTCGACTGGTTCTTCGACCAGTGGCTGTTCAAGCCCGGCCACCCCGTCTTCGAGGTCGGATACGAATGGGACCCAGCCGCCAGGGTCGTCCGGCTGCGCGTCGCCCAGGTCCAGGACCTCTCGAAGGGCGTGCCCTTGTTCCGGGTCCCCGTGTCGGTCAGGCTCGTCACGGCCCGCGGGACCGAAACGCGCGAAATCTGGGTCGAGAAGCGCGAGGAAACGTTCGAGCTGCCGCTTTCGGAGAGGCCGCTCCTCGTCCGCTTCGACGGGGACAACGTCCTCCTCAAGGAGTTCTCTTTCCCTAAGGGAATTGACGAGCTTCTATTTCAACTGAAGCACGACGACGCCGTCGGCCGGATGGACGCGGCCGCCGCGCTGGCGGCCTTCGGCGGCGACACGCGGACGGCGGCGGCCCTGACCTCAAGCCTCCGGAACGACCCCTTCTGGGCGGTGCGCAAGAGCGCTCTGGAGGCCCTGGCCAAGATCGGACCCAGGGACGGCGCGGCCGTTTTCAAGACGGCCTGCCGGGACTCGAGCTCTCAGGTCCGGGCCGCGGCGCTTGCCGCCCTGGGGGACCTCAAGGACCACGCGCACCTAGAATTCTATAAGGATATGTTCCGGAAGGACCCGAGCTACCGGGTCCAGGCCGAAGCCTTGACGGCCATAGGCAAGACAGGCGATAGTTCGGCGCTCACCTTCCTGAAGCAGGCGGCGGCCGTCCCGTCCTATAGGAACATGGTCGCCAGGGCCGCCGAAAAAGCCCTGGCGCTCATCGATAAGAAATAACGGCCCCTGCCTCGGAAGAGGCCGGCCCGCTGCTCTTCGGCCGCGAATGACCCGCCGCGCGCACCGTTCACCGGGCGTCGTGGACGACGCGGCCGCCGACCATGGTCAGCACGACCTCGGTCTTGGCGATCTCGTGAGGGTCGATCTTGAAGATGTCCTGAGAAACGATGATGAGGTCCGCGAGCTTCCCCGGCTCGATGGAGCCCTCCTCTTTTTCCCGGTGCATGGCGTAGGCGCCGCCCATGGTGTAGGCGTAAACCGCTTCCTCGAGCGTAAGCCTGTGCTGCGGGAGCCAGCCTCCCTCCGGCCGCCCGTTGAGGTCCTGGCGGGTCACGGCCACCTGGAGGCCGGGCCACGGGCTGAGGGTGACGACCGGCCAGTCGCTGCCGAAGGCCAGCCGCCCGCCCGCGCCGAGGACCGCTTTCCAGGCAAAAGCCCTCTGCTCGCGTTCGGGCCCGACGTTCTCGATCCAGGTCCCCATCCACGTGGGGTCGGGGTTGGCGTGCAGCGGCTGAAGGCTGGCGACGACGCCCAGCCGGCCGAAGCGCGGGATGTCGTCGGCGGCGATGTCCTCGGCGTGCTCTACCTTGTTGCGGACGTCCGGCTCCCCGGCCGCCCTGGCGGCCTCTTCGTAGGCATCTAGCGACAGCCGGATGGCCGCGTCCCCGATGGCGTGGGTCGAAACCTGCAGTCCCCAGGCGTTGAAAGCCGCCACCGCTCTCTTGAAGGCCTCCGGCTCCCAGAACAGCTTGCCCCGGTTCCCGCGCTGGTTCTCGTAGGGGTCGAGCATGGCCCCGGTCCCGGAGTCGATGACCCCGTCGAGCATGAGCTTGACGCCGCCGAGCGAGAGCCATTCGTCGTTGTAGCGCGCGCGGGCCCGTTCATAGGCCTGCCAGTCCTCGTCGGTCGGTCCGGGCGGGTCGATCCACATGGACACGGAGAGCCGTATCGTCAGCTCGCCGTCCCGGCGGAGCCGGTCCAGGAGCTCGAGGGCCTCGAACTCCCCGCCCATCCCGTGGGCGCGGACGACACCCAGGCGGGCCGCCTCGCGCAGGCCGCGGCGGAGAGAAGCGAGAGTCTCTTCGGCGGTCGGCCTCGGGATGTGCTTCGAGACCAGGGCGCCCGCTTCCTCCAGCAGGGCGCCGGTCGGCTCGCCGGCCTCGTCGCGCACGATCTTGCCGTTCTCCGGGTCCGGGGTGCGACGGTCGATCCCGGCCAGGTCCAACGCCTTGCTGTTGACCCAGGTCGTGTGTCCGTCCGCGCAGCTCATGACGGCCGGCCGGTCGGCCACGACCTCGTCGAGGTATTTCTTGTGCGGCATGTCTCCCGGGAAGGCGGCGTACATCCAGCCCCGCCCCCTGACCCATTCGGCTTGCGGGTTCTCGTCGGCGAAGGCCCGTATCCGTCGCTGGATCTCCTCGACGGTCCTGGTCCCGGCCAGGTCGACCCCGGCCAGGCTGGCCGAACCTCCGACGAAGTGGATGTGACTGTCCATGAACCCGGGAAGGACCAGCCGGCCGCCGGCGTCGATGACGCTGGTCCCGGCCGCCTTATGCCGCGAGACGGCTCTCGCGGTCCCCACAGCGAGGACGCGCCCTCCCCTGACGGCAACGGCCTCCGCCCACGGTTGGGCGGCGTTAACCGTGTAGACCCGGGCGTTGACGATGATGGTGTCGGCGGCGGCGCCTGGCGCCGGACGTCCGCCGGAGCAGGCGGCGGTCAGGGCCAGGAGCACGCAAAATAACGGAACGAGCCACGCAAGCGTCTTTTTCATGACCCGTATTATAGCCTATCGCGCGGCCGGCGGGATATCTCGAAAGTCAGGTCCAGGGCGCTGCGGCGGACGCGATGGGGTGTCTTAAGCGGCAGTGCCGGCGCCGGCCAGGATCCGCCCGACGCGGTCGGCGAGGCCCTTCTGATAGCGGAGGTAGAGGGCGCCGGGGATGCCCGAACCCGCCAGCGTCTCGGCGGCCTTCCGGATGAGCCAGCGGGAGAGCCTCGAGCTGTCCGGGCCTTCCCGGGCCATCCGCCTGACGAGGCCGTCGAGGATCGCGCTGCCCGTGTCCATCGTCAGCGAATCCTTGGGATGGAGCCAGCTCGCCTTGTCGAAAAGCTGCCGGATCCTGAGCGAAGCCTCACGATTGAGGCGGGAGAGGGTCAGGTCGACGGGGCAGAGATAGGCTTCTCTGGCCGCGATACCGTCGAAGAACTCGCGGAACGTGCCGCCGCGGGCCAGGGTGAAGGCCCGGCCGATCTCCCCGACATGGCTGTCGGTGGCGGCCGAGACGCCCTTGCCCAGCGCTTCGGCCAGCCGGAGGGCCTGCGCGTTTATCCCGGCGATGCGTCCCATGTTGTATTCGAGGACAGGGAACAGGCGGGCCACCTCGATGACGGCCGCAAGATTCGGCTCCTCGTCGGGCTCGTGCCAGAACGGGTGGTTAAAGGTGAAGGGCAGGCCCTCGGCCCTCAGGTATTCGGTCAGGGCGAGGATGTCGCGGGCCCGGCCGGCAATCCCCAAGATCTCGCGGAACTGCCGCAGGTCGAGCATGTAGATGTTGACATGGATGGTGTGGCCGACGTTGCGGCGGTCGAGGATCTTGACCTCGACGGCCGGCACCAGGCCTTCGCGCGTCCAGCCGATCTGGTCGTAGGCGGCCATCGTGTCGTGGTCGGTGAAAGCCACATAGGTCATGCCGGCGCGGAGCGCTTTATGGTACATGGCGAGCGGGTCGACCTGCCGCGTGGGGATGACGTCGTAGGAATGCAGCGTATGGACGTGGAGGTCGGCCGCCTGCCAGCCCTCCGCGAGCAGGGAGCGGGCTTCCCCCGGCTCCAGGATGACCGGCTTTTTCGCTTCGGTGGTTGTTACGGTATTCATGGTCTCAGGTGCCATGATGCGCCGGGACGGTTAACCGCCGATGAAGCCGACGTTAATTTCCGTTAAGGCCGCGCCTGAACCGATAATTAACAGTATCTTCATCGGGAATTCATCGGCCTCCTTTACAAAGGAAACGATGGAAAATATGGTCCTGATCCTACTGGCCTTTTCCGGCGCGGTCCTGTCGCTTTTCTCGGCCTTCACGGTGGCCTTCCGCAGGGGCAGGAAGACCCCGAGCGCCGACGACAGCCGCTATCCTTTCGTCAGTCTTCTCAAGCCGGTCAAGAACGTCGACGACGACATGGCCGCCAACCTCGACTCTTTCTACCGTCTGGACTATCCGGCTTACGAGGTCCTGTTCGGCGTCGACGACTTGCGGGACCCCTGCGTGCCTATCCTGCGGGACCTTCAGGCCCGCTACCCCCGGGTCAGGACAAGGATAGTGGCCTCAGGCCGCCCGACCTTCGAGAACCCCAAGGTCCACAAGCTGGCCCGGCTGGAGTCGAAAGCCCGCGGCGAGCTGTTCTGGGTCACGGACTCCAACGTCCGCGTCGCCCCGGACACGCTGCGCCGGCTGGTCGACGAACACCTCGCCCACGACGCCAAGGTCGTGTTCTCGCCCATCCGGGGCTCGTTCAGCCGGTCCTTCGGCAGCTTGATGGAGAACATCAGCCTGAGCTTCTTTACCTCGGGCGGGGTCATCGCCGCCTGGTTCCTCGGCCGCCAGCCGATCATCGTCGGCAAGTCCATGCTGGTGGAAAGGGCCGCCCTGGAGACGTTCGGCGGCTTCGGTTACTTCAAGGACTACCTGGCCGAGGATTTCCTCATCGGCGAAACTTTCAGGAAGAGCGGCTACCGGGTCTCGACCAACTGCACCTGGGTGACCAACGTCAGCCAGACGGCGACCGTCAAGAGCTTCTTCAAGCGGCTGTCCCGCTGGGCCAAGCTCCGCTACCGGCTCCGGCGCCCCGTCTATCTCGCCGAGGTGCTTCTCAACCCCATCGTCATCGCCCTGGCCGGGTGGGCGGCGCTGGGCCGGCGCGGGGCGGCCGTCCTGGCCGTCACCGCCGCGGTCAAGACGGCCATCGAGTACGTCAACTTCCTGTCCGTCAATCCCGAGGACGCCCGTCGGCTCCGCAACCACCTCCTGTTCCCGGCCGCGGTGCTGATCAAGGACCTCGTCCTCTTCGCCGTCTACCTGACCCCGTTCTTCAGCCGCGAGGTCGATTGGCGTGGCGGACGGATCGCCATCGGCAAGAACACCTTGATCCACATCCCGGCCAACATGGATAATCCGGTCTATGAGGGCGCGTGACAAGGCCTGGGTCGTCACCGTCCTGATGGGTCTCGGCCACCTGAGGGCGGCCTACCCGCTGCGCGAGCTGACCCACGAGGGCGTCATCATCTACGGCTCGCGGCGGACGACGCCGCATCACGAGTACCGCATATGGCGGCGGCTGCGCCGTGTCTATTACGCGGCCTCCAAGGCCGGGTCCATCCCGCTCGTGGGACGGGCCCTGGTCGGCCTGCTGCTGGCCGTCCAGCGCATACGGCCTTACTATCCTAAGACCGACCAATCCCGGCCGACCGCGGCCGTCAGGTTCCTCAAGCGCCTCATCCTGAAACGGGGGCTCTGCCGCAGCCTCCGGGACAAGCTGGCGACCGCTCCCTATCCCGTCATCCACACCTTCTACGCCACGGCCATCGCCATGGACACCTTCGAGCCGTCGGCCTCCCTCCCGCCCCAGGACCAGTACCTGCTCATCTGCGACGCGGACTTCAACCGGGTCTGGGTCCCCGAAGACCCCAAATCTAGCCGCTTCAAGTATCTCGCGCCCTGCACCCAGGTGCGCCGCCGGCTGTTGGCCTACGGGGTCCCCGAAGAGGCCATCCTCATGACCGGCTTCCCCCTGCCCAAGGAGAACATCGGCTCGGAGGCGGGGCTCGAGGTCCTCAAGTCCGACCTGTTCGAACGCCTCCTGCGGCTCGACCCGGCCGGCAAGTTCTTCTCCTATCACGAAAGGTCCGTCCTGGGCTGGCTCGGACGGGAGTCCGTGCCTGCGGAGCGGGAACGGCATTTCACAGTGATGTTCGCCATCGGCGGGGCCGGAGCCCAAGCTGAGATGGCCGAGAAGATCCTGGCGGGCCTCCGGGACCGTATCCGGAGCGGGGAGGTCCGGCTGGTCCTTTCCTGCGGGATTCAGAATCGCGTCTTTGAGCGCGTGCTCGGCTATGTCAGCGCGGCCGGCCTCAGGGACGAAATCGGCCGCGACCTGACAATCCTCTACGATCCCGAGGTCTACGCCTACCTCGAGCGGTTCAACGAGGCCCTTCGCCGGACCGATGTCCTTTGGACCAAGCCGAGCGAGCTGGCGTTCTACTGCGGCCTGGGCATGCCCATCCTGATGGCCGACCCGATCGGCGCCCACGAGGAGCTCAACAAGCGCTGGCTGCGGGAGATACACGCCGGGGTCAGTCCGGCCGGGCCGCCGGAGGCTTGCGGCGAGTGGCTCTTCGACCTCAGGGAAAGCGGCCGGCTGGCCGAGGCGGCCTGGGACGGATTCCTCAAGGCCCGCAAGCTCGGCGCCTACAAGATCGAACGCCTCATCCGGAGCGGGGAGTTCCGGGAAGGCGCCTCACCCCTCGAGCAGTGAGGGTTGCGCCGGTTCGAAACTGTTCGGCCAAAACGCCACCCGGCTCATCTGAGGCGCGCGTAAACAACCGTGGGCTTTTCGATATCATCGACGGCCGGCATGCAGAGGCGATTGCAGGCGCGCGGGCGCGGAGGCAAGCAGGCGCGACTTCAGCGCTTCTTGGGCTTCGCCAGGTAGATGTTCCCGCTCATGGCCGTGGCCGCAAAGACCATCCTGTCCGCGGCGACGCCGATCATGCCGTTGCGCTTGGAATAAACGGGGGACAGGCACCAAAGGTGCCTGTCCCCCGTTTGCCCCCGTTCACAGGTCGAAGCGGTAGGAGAACTTGACCAGGAAGACGTTGTCGCCGGGAGCCGTGAACAGGCTGCCCAGGTCGCGCCAGAGCGAAAGGTCCCCGGCATAGGAATAATCCGCCCGGTTCTGCGTCCAGACCAGGTAGAGCAGGCTGCCCGGCCGGTACTCCCACCTCAGGACGACCGTGCCGCGCATCGACTTGTAGTTGAAGTCCGGGTCGTAAAGAGAGAACGCTGGCGCCGGCCCCGGCCCGTCGGGGTCGATGAGCCAGCTGCCGTCATCGGGGGCTATGGTCGAGCCGCCCTCGCCGTAAACGAGGTAATCGTAGGCCCGCGGCCGGTTGAGCTGCTTGAAGCGGTCGTACTTGCCGACAGCGATGAACGGCTGCAGGTAGGCCTGCAGGCTGAGCCGGGGCGTGAAGATCCAGTTCACCCTGAACTCGGCGGCCACGATCCTCTGGTCGATGCGGCCGAAAACGTAGCGGCTGCCGTATGTGTCGGTCATGAGCGGGTCCTCGACCCTCCTCAGCCACTGCGTCTCGTTGAGCTCGCGCGCGACCATCGGCCCGACCGAGACGCTCAGGTTGGTCCGCGGCTTCCAGCGCAGGGACAGGTCGGCCGACCATTCGGTCTCCTTACTTTCCGTGTGCTGGTAGTGGAGCTCGCCCCGCAGCACGACCGGCTTGCGCGAATCGCCACCGAGGCTGAGCTCGGCCAGCCAGCCGGGCGGAAGCAGGGCCAGCGGCCCGCCCCGCGTCAGCCGGCTGCTCAGGTTCTCCGGGTAATAGCCGAGCACGGACTCGAAGTTCCACCAGTTGGCCAGGGTGCCCTGGAAGCTCAGGACCCAGGCGTCGAAGGTCTTGTTCCAGCCGAAGTCGTACTGCCGCGCGAACCCGCCGATGAGCAGCCACTGTCGCAGGACCTTGCCCGGCTTCGTCCACTGGAAGCCGTAGAGCCCCATGAAATTGACCAGGTCGGACCCGGAGCTCTGGTAGCCGGCGTCGTTGGGGTCGAACCCGGGCGACAGCGCCCCGGCGGTGAGCAGGATGAGCGAACGGCCCTGCTGGCGCGCCAGCTTGAACTCGCCGGCCCAGCCCGAGAGGCTGGTGGCCTCGGGGTCGAGGCTGAGGTGGTCGGCGTCCGGCCGCTGGAAATAATGCATCGAGGAGCGCTGGAGCCTGTAGATGTCGTCCTTCGACCCTTCGATGAAGGTGCCGCCGAACCAGCCGCCCACGACCCAGCTGCGCTTCTTGTCGAGGAAGGACCAGCCGTCGGCCGCCAGGCTGAAGGCGTTCCGGTTGAGGACGGCCGAGAGCGACTCGTTGTCGAGGTCCCTCACGACGGCCGTGGCCATCACCCCTATCCCCTGTTGGCCGTCGTTGATGTCCTTCTGGGCGCGCAGGACGCCGTAGTACGTCAGCGGCTCGACCTCGTCCCGGTAGCGGTTCTCGAGGTCGTCGACCGAGGCGAACTCGCGGGCGGTGACGGCGTTGACGAGGCTGAGGTTCCAGCCCGCGCCCACCCGGCCGGTGAGTTTGAAGGCGCCCAGGATGGTCGTCCGGTCGGGCAAGCGCGTGTAGCCTTCGTGCTCGGGGTAGCCCTGGGGCGCGCGGCCGATCCTGCGGCTGTAGAAGAGGCGCGGGTTGGGCCAGTTGAGGTTGGCGTTGAGGTAGACGCCGCCGCGGCCGAAGTTGTTGAAGGTGGAGGCGCCCTCGATGAAGAACGGCCGCTTCTCCTCGTAATAGGTCTCGTAGGCGCTGAGGTTGATGACGGCCGGGTCCACTTCTACCTGCCCGAAGTCCGGGTTGACGCTGACGTCGAGGGTGAGGTTGCTCTTTAGCCCGACCTTGAGGTCGAAGCCGGCGTTGCCAGTGTAGCGGTGGCCGGTCTCGAAGGGGTTGCCGGGCTCGGCCGGCCGGAACTGGGCCTGGCCGACAGTGTAGGGATAGAGCTCGACGCGGCGGCCGGGGTCGATACCGGCGATGCCCTCAAGGCGGGCGAAGCGCGAGACGAAGGCGCTGTCGTCCTTTGGCACCCAGACGAAGGCGGAGCGCTCGTTCCGGCGCTTGACGACGCGCTTGAAGTTCACGCCCCAGACGTAGGCCTCGCGGCGGGAGAAGCGCAGCTGGTCGAAGGGGACGCGCATCTCGAGAGTCCAGCCGTCGGCGACGCGGGCGGCCCGGGCCTCCCAGACGCCGTCCCAGCTCTCGTCGTCGTTGACGTCGTTCGAGAGCACCGCGTCGTAGATGGAGCCGGCCGGGTTGACGCCGAAGAGATAGCCGCTGCGCCGGTCGAAATAGGGGTCGACGGCGAAGAAGAACCAGTCGGAGTCGACCAGGGAATCGCGGCGGCCGAGCAGGCCGATGACGCCCTTCGGGTCCGAGTCCCGGCAGTAGGCCGCGACGTAGAGGTTCGAGTCGTCGTAGGCCACCCAGACCTCGGTCCGCTCGGAGGCGGGGGCGCCGTCGACCGGGTCGGACTGGAGGAAATCGGTGACCGGGACGTGGGAGGCGGCGCGCCAGTCCTCCTCCTCGAGCAGGCCGTCGAGCCTGACGGGAGAGGCGAGGCGGAAGGCCTGGACGACCTTGAGCTCCTGGGCTTTCTTGAGGGCCTCTTTGTCGATGTCGGCGGGACGAGGGGCGTTTTGGGAGGCGCGGGAGGAAGTGGGGGCAGAGGCGTTTGCGGGGGTGGGGGAGGGAGTGCTGGCGGGCGCGCTAGCGGGCGCGCTGGTGCTGGCACGTTCATTTTCGGGTACGCTGGCGCGTGCTTTTGCGGGCGCGTTTCCGTGTGCCCGGGAGTCGCCGGGCTCTGTTTCGGGACCAGCGGGGGCAGACACGGGTTCACAGCTCGTGCAATTTTCCGCGGACAGCCTAACGTCGAACCTAGCGCTTTTCCCGGCTCTCTCCTCATACGAGCTTCCCGAGGCGGCCGCGGACAGGCTAACGGATGCAGCCGCCTTGAGACTGGGGCTCGACAGGACGAGAATAAACAACACCGCTGCGACGCACACCGCCGCGCCAGCGAGCTTCGTCACGCATCTTGTTGAGCTGCTTTCGCTTCCGGCTTGTGCATGCATCACCCGTGCTCCCTAAGTAAGATTTGTCGAGATTATCTCTATCTTTTACGAAAAAAAGGTCTTAAAAGTTTCACGTTTTCGCGCGCGACGCGTCAAGTTGAGTTCATAATTACTAGGATATTCTATGCGCGCTTCAGATTGCTACATAAGCTACTAGGGATGCCTTTGCGCGCTCCATGGTCTCCTGGGATCTTACCACTTTTGATATAGATACCGATTGTTCATTCGATTTCGCAGTCGAAGAGAGCTTACGATGGCTTTCCTCCTATGGCATATTGCGAACTTCACTGTACATTAGCGATGGTCTTCATCCTGTGGTAAATCACGTGCTTCACTGTACACTAGCTGCGCTGGATGAGGATAAGGTGCTTGTGGAGGTCTGGGGAAAGGTCTACAATCGGCTCAGGCCGCGCAGCTCCTTGGGATATGGACCGCCTTCGCCGGAGACGCAAGAGGTCGGAAGGTAATTTCTTGGGGTGGCATGACCTGCCCCCTAACATTGTACCAGCCCTAGAGTGAACGTTCCCACGGCCTGCGCCTCCGGCGCCGGCGGCCTGTA
>CAYWJT010000047.1:0-20637 GCA_964458655.1 uncultured Eubacteriales bacterium
CCGATGCTGGCTCAAAACCTCTGCCATTTGGTGCAAAATCGTTTATAATCGCCTAAATTAATGACTTCATATGGGTACATAAAAAGAGAACGCTGCCTCATAGTATAGGCAGCGCTTGATTCGAGGAAGGGCTTGGAGGCTATTTCTTGTTGCGTTTCTTAAAGGCGTAAACACCGAACGAGGCCAAGCCAGCAGAGCTTTAGCTCTCCACGGGGCATAGGCGGGCGTGGGGTTCGAGAATATCTCTTTCCTTTTCCGGATTATGAGAAAGGCGCTTAGCAAAGGGATGAACGGAAGGTGCGTGTAGTAGATATCCACCCGCGGGTTGCTCATGACGGCTTTTATGGGAACAGAGGCCGTCGCTACCGCGACAAGGGAGATGAGGATGAATAAAATCCGGTTTCTTAGCTTTCCTGTCATGGGCGGAGAGGTTCGGACCTCAAGTAGGCCGTCCTGGTCCGGCGCAGGGAGATCGTCCGGTATATTTTCCTGACCAGCTCCGGTTCGAGCCCGGTAGCCGCAGCGATTTCCTCGACCTGGATGCCGTTTTCTTCGCCGTAGAGGCAGGCGTCCATCTTCTGGTAGGGCAGGCCGAAGAAGAACTCGTCCTGGCCCTGTGATAGGGGGTGTATGTCGGCCGTGGGCGGCCTGCGCAATATCTCTTCCGGAATTCCCAGGTATTCCGCGAGCTGGAAAACCTGCGATTTATAGAGATGGGCGATGGGCTTCAGGTCTCCTGCGCCGTCCCCGAGTTTGACGAAGAAGCCCTGGTCGGTCTCCAGGCGGTTTGATGTCCCGGCCACGGCATAGTTGAAGCGGTCTGCGTAGTGATACTCCAGCATCTTGCGCGTCCGCTGCTTGAAGTTCGAGAGAGCGACGATCTTGAGATAAGCGTCGGCTGGCAAGCGCTTCTTCATGATTTCGCCCGAGGGCGACCGGACGACGAGCGAGAAGAAAGCGAAATCAGAGTGCTCCGCCGGGTCGGAAGCGGCCATCCGCCATTTCCAGCCTTCTCTATAATCAGGGAAGAGCCCGCGAATGACGGACGCGACTTCTTCATAGAAGCCCAGGCTCTGCAGGACAGGCGTTATTTCCCGGTGGAAGGTCCGGATGCCGAGGGAGCGAGCGACGAGGCGGCTGAGTTCCAGGGTCTGAGGATGCGAATCGCGCTCAGGCATGAGAAGGCCGATGACTCGCTCAGGGCCCAATGCCCTGACGCACAGGGCGGCCGTGACGCTGCTGTCTATGCCGCCGGAGACACCCACCACGGCGCCTTGTTTGTGGAGAGTTTCGCCGACGGCCTTCCTGATGAAGGAAACAAGACGAGCGGTCTCGGCCGCGCAGTCGAGGTTCAGGGCATTCATGGTGAAAGGCATGTTCATCCGCCTTTATGAGCTAGTTCAGCGGCCATGCCCTGGAGTCTTTTCCTGTCTTTCTTGCCGTTCGGCATCCGGGGCAGGGACTGCAGGATCCAGACGTATTTCGGCAGCTTGTAGGGCTCGAGCGCCTGTTCAAGGAGCGAGCGGAGCGAAGACGCGTCAATCGACTTCCCTTTATCAACCACAACAAAAGCGGCCATGACGTTGCCGCTGATTTCATCAGGGACGGGCAGAGCAGCCGCTTCCGCGACCCCCTCTATCGACGTAAGAGCCTCTTCCACCTCGCGCGGGCTGACCCTTCGCCCCGAGCACTTGACCAGGTCGTCCATGCGGCCAATGAAGTAGAGAAAGCCGTCCTCGCCAAGTCGGAAGAGGTCACCGGTATGAAGCCGCCTGTCAGCTGGCCAGCAGCCTTCCCTGAAGACCTGGCGTGTCAGCCCCGGGTCGTTCCAGTAACCCTGCATCACATTAGAGCCGCGGACGACAAGCTCACCGGTTTCCCCAGGCCGCACCGGACGTCCCTCGCTGTCCACGACCCCCGCTTCGCAATTGGGCATGGCCCGGCCGACTGCGTCGGCGTGGCTGTCAATGAGCTCGGGAGGCAGGAATGAAACACGTTTGCACTCGGTCAGGCCGTACATCGAGAATATCTTCACATTTGGGAGTTTGTCCCGGAACATACGGATATGGGATTCGGGCCAGAAGGCGCCTGTGTTCGTGATGTAGCGCAGAGAGGCAAGTTTCTTAGTCGGGAAGCGCTTCAGCCGGAGGAACATAGCCGAAAGCGAAGGGACAATGGGCAGTCCCGTGACCTTCTCTTCTTCGATCCTGTCAATCAGCGGCGCAACGTAGCCGGCCGACTTCTCCAGCACCACCGTTCCCCCGAACATTACGCTCATCAAAACCTGATACAGACCGTAATCGAAGGCGAGGGGCAGCGCGTCGAGGATGACGTCATCCAGAGAGTTGCCTATATACTGGATGATGCTCCTTGCCGCTGAAACCATGTTATAATGAGAGCACATAATGCCTTTGGGCCGGCCCGTGGAGCCTGAAGTGTAGATCATCGCAGCCAAGTCCACGTCCAGTACTCGGGGGAGAGCGTGAGGCTCTGCCTTAACCGCAATCGCGCTTTCCCAAGGAAAACAGCCTGCTCGCGAGGCAGCGGTAAAGTTTGGGCCGACCCAGATAGTAAAGAAATCCCCGACTTCCTGTGCGGCCGAAAGGACGGTGGGCTCCTTGTCGATATGACTGATAATCAGGCGTGCGCCGCAGTCTTTGATTATATGGCCAAGGGACCTTGCCGGCGATGAGGGATCAACGATGACGAAAACGCCCCCAGCTTTCAGGATGGCGTATATCGAAATGACCGATTCCAGACTGTTCTCGAGGAAAATAACAGCGCGGTCGCCTCGACCGAGGCCTGCGGCGGCAAGCGACCAGGCCAGCCGTGTTGATAGCTCATCGAGCGTGCGGTAGGTAACAATACGAGCGCCGCAAACAACCGCTCTTTTCTGTGGATGGTTCCGCGCGGCGCGCTCCAGCCAGCCGTGGACGAGGACAGGGTCGAACTCAACCAACCGCCGCCCCCAGCTTCTTCTCGACGAAACGGGTGATATTATCAACGCTGTCAAGGTGTTCCGGGCGGAGCTCTTGGTCATCGATCGATAGACCAAAATGATTTTCAAGAAAGGAAACAATCTCGAGGATGCCTGTGGAATCGATCAGGTGAGTTTCGAGCAATGATGCTGAATCGTCAAGGCGATGGCCGTCACCGAAAAGAAAGTTCTCGATTATGAAATTTCTGATCTCACTTTTACTCATCTCTTCCACCCTTTTTTCGCAGCGGCTTCAAACTCATAACGAATTCCTCGTAGGTATGCCCGGGGGTCAGGGGAATGCTCACCCTTGCCAGCGGTCGCGGATTATCGTTTCCGTAGAAAATACCCGGCGGGACGTCTCGGGATACCACCGTCCCGGCCTTTATCACCGCCCCCCGCCCTATTCGAACGCCGGGCAGAATTACGCAATGCGGGCCGATGAATACGTCCGGCTCTATGGTCACGGGGCGAGCGCTGCTCTTTTCTTGGACGCGGCCCCAGTAAATGTGCGCGATGATAGAGGTGCGTATCCCGATCGTACAGTTATCCCCTATGGACACCGCCTCGGGGTGGATTTCGTCGATATAAACATATTGGCTTATCCAGCAGCCCTTGCCGATCTTAACTCCTCGCAAGCGATGGAGCGTCGTACGCAGTGAATAGCCTCCGGGGATAAAAAAAGCGATTTTGCGCAACATTCTTTGAAAGATATTTCTTATACCCATGTAGGCGTCCATTCTTTTAATTAACTTAAATCAAATAATCTGAAGAGATGAGTGCCATTCTTCCCTTTTTTTGTCCTATAGGTCGCGGTAAGGACACGACTCATAACGATCGTATCCAGTTCCTTGTAACCTATGATGCGGTGAACCCAAAGGGCTGGAAGGTTATCAGCGGCGCAGTAGCCATACGCCCTCTTAAAGCCTTCCTCTCGGAGGCTATTAAGGGCCTTCCATAACATATAATTAACCGCGCCGCCTCCGCGTTCCTCGGGCCTCACGTACATTTCAAACAAGTACGCGTCTCCCGGTTTAATATCTATGCCTGCCCAATGCAGCCACTCAAGGTCAGGATGGCAATTCCTTTCAGTGCAACACCAGATGTCGCCGATAATTTCGTTGCCTTTGACGATTGCGAAACCTTTATAGCCGTGTTTAATATTCTTGAGCACTCGGAGACGCCTATTTTTTTGTCTATATATCAAGTTCTTTTTTGCGATATGGATGGGAGCGATCTTGATGAACTCGAGATTCTTCGTTTTTGGCGTAAGCCGGAGTGGCGGAAGTATGTCCAAGTCTTTCTCGAAGGGGATTATGACTTTGTTGAAAAAAAACACCCTCTTCAAGACTCTGGAAATACCTTCTGCCTTTGCAAGCTCGATAAACTGATGAAATCTTACCAAAAATAGCTTAAACATCGAAAATCCCTTTACTAAGGAAAAAATATTTAGCTGAATTAGATGAAACGACTTGAAGGAATATTTCTTCGAAATTCCGGAAAATCGACTTAATTGCGTATAGTAGTTTCACTATCGAGCCCCACTGAGAGAAATAATAGAAATCGGAGCCAAAGACTATGCGTTCTGTTTCAATATTCGCTAAGATAAATTTGAGTGCGGAAAGGTCTAGCCCGGAAATGTCTATCAATACTCTTTCGTTTGAAGAGAGGATTGTTTTTAGGACCGACAAAAGCTCGTTTTGGATCTCGTGAAGGCCCGCCCCCATCATACCGGCATGGCTTATAACAACTGGGAAATCAACAGCTTTCCAGTCGAAAGCGGCCAAGTTCTTTAGTGATGCGTAATCTTTTAATTCGGGATTTTTTATTACCGGGCTGATTCCTCCGTGGATGACGACGGGTAGGCGTATCTCGCTACAGGCGCTGAAAATAGCTGCGATTCGCTCCCTCCCGGCCGCGGCAGAAAGGTTTATCCCTGTAATGTTCGGATGGATTTTCACGAGTTGCGTATTGTAGCGCGCGACTGCCGACAAAATATGTTTTTTTATCTCATGATTTGCCACCTTGTTAGGAACGCAATAGCCCAAGATGAGCCGCTTATCACCCCCATAAACTGTATTTATCAGGTCCATCTCCTCATCCCCTTCGCTTTCGGGATGGAGTACCGGGAGCAACACCGCTCGGTCAATATGGCTCAGCGCCATCTGATCTCCAATAACTCGTGGGCCGATGTGTGCGAAGGCTTTTCTGTATAGCATGACAGAAAGATTGAGTTCTTCCTCGCGGGTCAAGAGGGGCTTATGCTTTGTGGCGTCGGATTCCAAACGAAGCGGCGCAGGAGAAGGGGAGTTATACGGAGAACTATCGATACTGAATACTCCATCGATATTTTGATTGGCTACATACGAGAATGAATTAAAAATTACTTCAAACGGGCTTATATGCAGGTCTGCCCAGGGCATGTCACTCTTAAGCTCCCCGGCGAGAGCAAGATATCTCCGGACCTCGTCTTTAGGTATGACCATGACTATGCTGACTTTGATATATGATAGGCCAATAATGCATGGCGGTCGATCTTGCCGCTGTTTGCCCGCGGGATGCGATGAATGGGGAGTATGCGTTTGGGGAGCATGTAAGACGGCAACTTTTTCCGTAATTCTGTGAGTATATCCGGAATTGAGGCTTTTTCATCAAGTTCGACATAAGCTATTAGCTCTGGAACATCATCAATATTTGATTCGGAGAGGAGCGCTCCGGCGTCTCGGATCCCTGACGTAGAGAGCAAACACTGTTCAATATCAGACAACTCAATCCGGTAACCCATATACTTTACTTGGGTGTCTTTTCTGCCAAGAAACTCATAGTTGCCGTCGGGCCTGAGCCGCGCGAAATCACCCGTCTTGTAGACTTTCTCTCGCTGGTTAGGGTTCAAGGGATTATCCAGGAAAGACGCCGCCGTCCTTACAGGGTCGTTCAGATATCCTTTTGCCACACATACCCCTTTTATATAGATCTCTCCCGGCTCACCAAGGGGAACAGGCTGATGATTCTCATTAAGAAGCAGTATCTCTGTATTCTCGCATGGCTTGCCGAGAGGGATCCTCTCATCTGGAGAAGCGGGAATCTGCTTGACCCTGAAATACATCGAAATGCCTGTGGCTTCCGTAGGTCCATAGGCATTGAAAAATTCTTTATCAGGAAACATATTCATCCATTGTATCAGATACTTAGTTGGCAAAACCTCTCCGCTGAAAAGGATTTTCTTCATGGTTGGAAGGCGACCTGCGGAAACCGCCCCGGTCCTAGCAAGGTACATGAGAAGCGAAGAGACCCCTTTCCATACCGTAGTCCTTTCTTTCTCCGCGAAATCGATAAGAAGGCGGGGGAATAGCAGCATTTTCTCATTTACGATACAGAGAGTGGCTCCCGTGAACACACTGCAATAAATATCGAACAACGACATGTCAAAATGGAAAGGCGCGGTACCGAGAATCCGGTCCTGTTCGCTAATCCCGATGTAATGGACCGCCCATGAAATATATTCGCTGATATTCCTGTGCGAAATCATGACGCCCTTCGGTGCGCCTGTCGAACCCGAGGTATAGTGGACACAGGCCAGATCGTCTTCTCGGTTATTACATGCAATCTCGGCAGGGGGGAAGGACCTGATTTGGTTTGGCGTTATTAACTTGACACCCGGAGCATCAAGATTCTCACATCCTTCGGCTATAGAAATCAGAACCGGAGAGATTTCCGCGGGTAAAGATAGCCCCATTATTCTTTGAAGCGCGGTATGATCACATATCATTGCCCTTGGCCGACAATCGAGGATGATTTTGGACATTCTCTCTTCAGGGAGGTCGGCTTGAAGTGGTACATAGGCGGCATCAACCTTGAGAATTCCCATTATGGCCTCTATGAACTCAACCCGTCGCGACATGCAAATTACGACACGGTCCCCGCGTTGAATTCCCAGTGATGACAAACAGCGGGCTAATTGGCTGGACCGATGGGAAAGGTCCTGATATGTAAGGCTTCGTTCGCTGTCCGTAACGGCTCGGTTCTCCGGTTTGCTTGCAGCCACCCGTTCTGCATATGTATGAAGCAGCGATGCGGGCATCTATCCTACAATCCAAGGAGCCGGGTAATGATCACGACATTCAATTCCGTCGTGCCGCTATAAATCGTAGATGCGATACTGTCCCTTAAATCACGCTCGATTTCATACTCTACCATGTATCCGTATGCTCCATGGATTTGAACCGCGTCAAGGCAAGCGCTTTTCAAGCTTTCGCTTGCAAAAACTTTGATCACGGAAGCTTCCATGGCGCTTCTCTTTTTGGCGTCCTTATTGGCAGCAGCAAGATAGATATATGGGCGCAATAGTTCATAATTTATCTTCATCCTGGCGATTTTATTGCCGACGGACTGGAATTTTCCTATCGGTTGGCCGAACTGGCATCTTTCCTTGGCGTAGCGTACACAAGCATCTATTATCCTCTTTAGAATGCCGAGATGGCATGCGCCAAAAAGGATCCTTTCCCACTCCATCATCTCATTGAAGATTATAGCCCCCTGGCCTTCCTGCCCGATAAGATTATGGGGAGGCAGCGTGCAAGAATCAAAAATCAACTCGCAATTCTGCAGGGTCCGCAATCCCAGCTTTTCAAACGGATTTCCACGAATGAATCCTTCGCGCTCTTTTTCGCAGATGAAAAAAGAATGGCCTCCCATGGCTTTTCTATCGGGGTTTGTCACAGCCAGGACTAGGACAACATCCGCGATGGGGCCGTTCGTGATGAACATCTTCCGGCCGTCAAGTATATATTGATTATCTGACTTGACAGCCTTTGTCCTCATGGATAAGGCGTCTGACCCTGAATCCGCTTCAGTAATAGCTTGCGCCGCTATTATTTCTCCTTTGCATATTTTCGGAAGGAACCTTTCCTTCTGTTCTTTGCTGCCAAAAAGATTGAGCAAAAGTCCGGAGATAAGTTGCGTAGATATTGCATGGACAAGACCGGAGTCTTTGCAGGAATAAGAGAGAGCTTCCATAGCAACGGTTGTGCTCAGGAAGTCAAGGCCGCCGCCTCCAAACTGAGGCCCGAATGGAAGGGACATAATACCCATTGCTGCGCATTTGCGCCAGAGGTCTTGAGGGAACTCGTTTCTTTTTTCGCGACTCTCTAAATCCCGGTTGAGCTCGTTTAAGGCAAAATCAGATATTGCCTTTTGGAGATAAACCTGCTCTTCCGACAGATTGAAATCCATTATGTTTTGGCCTCTTTCTCAGATAGCTTGTTTTCTACTAGATTAGCAATCTTCGCGATATTCTCGAAATTTTCCGGGACGAGTTCATTGTTTGAGATCCTTATGCCGAATTCTTTTTCAATGAACGAAATCAACGACATAATGCCGAAGGAATCTATTATTCCGGACTCGATGAGAGGATCCGTATCGGCCAGCATGTCTATGCCTGAATTGGACAGCAGTTCCCGCATGACGAATTGAGCTATTGAATCGATAGGGTGCATATTATTCCTTTTCCTTAAGCAGAAAGTAAGCAAAAGTATATATCTCTAACATGAGGATTGTCAAGATGATAGTAGGTTGACGGCCAGCAGTAAAAAGTGATATCTTTGAAAGAGAATCGAAAGAGAATGAAATTCCTCTATATATTCTATAACATCAAACCTTTGTTGCCGAGAGCGGCGCAGGTCGCATGCCGAAGGGTTATCGCTGCATACAAGAAGAGGGCATTTTTTGACGTCTGGCCCATTGACCCGGACTCCGGAGAAGCACCCAAGGGCTGGACGGGTTGGCCGGACAGCAGGAAATTTGCTTTTATTCTAACGCATGATGTTGATTCAAAAAAAGGGTACGATAGGGCACTTAGACTGATGGAGTTGGAAGACAAACTCGGCTTTAAATCCTCGTTTAATTTTGTCCCTGAAGGCTATCCAGTATCAAGAGATATCTTGAAGGTAATCCGCCGGCGAGGGTTTGACGTCGGCGTCCATGGGCTGACCCATGACGGCCGGCTATATATCAATTATGAAAGATTCATGCGCTGCGTTCCTAAAATAAATAAATACTTGGAGGAATGGGAGGCCGCTGGCTTCCATTCGCCATCCATGCTCAGCAATCTGGAGTGGATTACGGAACTGAATGCCGAGTATGATTGCTCTTCATTCGATACTGACCCGTTCGAACCCATTAACTATAGTGTAAGAACCATCTTTCCTTTCATTTTGATTGATAGGCGAAGGGCGCGGGTTTGTGTTGAGCTTCCCTACACATTGCCTCAGGATCATGGCCTGTTTGTGATTCTAAGGGAAAAGGACATCAGCATATGGAAGAAAAAGACAGATTGGATTGCTGAAAAGGGAGGGATGGTATTCCTTAACACACACCCGGATTATATGAATTTTGGCGGTTCCTCCATCCGCGATGAAGAATATCCCGTGAGCTTTTATATAGATTTCTTGGAATACGTCAGGAATAGATATGGAAGCTCATACTGGCACGTGCTTCCCAGGGAGCTGGCAAAACGATGGCGGGTCAGTATATCGAACGCCAAGAAGTTGGGTGTCGATATAATACTGCCAAGACCAAGGCGACCCCCTGATAACCTGCGAAAGACGATCTGGATCGACCTGGATAATTCTCCTCATGTGCCTTTCTTCAAGCCTATAATCGCGAGGCTTGAGGGAAAGGGATATAGGGTATTGTTGACCGCTAGGGATAATTCCCAGACATGCGAGTTGGCGGATTTTCATTCCTTGAACTATCTCCGAGTAGGAAAGCATTACGGCAAGAACAAAATAATAAAAATATGGACCACAGTTATAAGAGCCCTGCTTCTTTCCTTTATTATGAGAAACAAGAAGATTCGATTAGCAGTATCACATGGATCAAGGTCACAGACGCTTGCGGCAAAACTGCTCAGGATGCCCACGCTGGGTATTTCTGACTATGAATTCACCGCTGGTCTTGGAGGGCCTAAATGGGTATTGAATCCCGAGGTTCTAGGCGCATCTGGCTCGCCTAACGCAAGAAACCTGCGATACACGTATCCCGGCATCAAAGAAGATGTGTATATTCCCTTTTTCAAGCCTGGCTTGAAGCTGAGAGACGAACTCGGCGTGGGAGCCGACGAGATTCTGGTGACCCTGCGCCCGCCCGCTACCGAGGCGCATTATCATAACCCGGAAAGCGAGACTCTGTTCAAGGCGGCCGTCGCTAGACTGAAGGACATGGACGGCGTGAGGATGGTGATTTTGCCGAGATACGATAGCCAGTTCAAATACATCGCGAAGAAATGGCCTCGGGAGATCAAGGCCGGGAAAATAATCATCCCAGCGGAGGCCCTGGACGGCCTGAGCCTGCTCTGGAATTCTGACCTGGTCATAAGCGGCGGCGGTACCATGAACCGGGAGGCGGCTGCTTTGCGCGTCCCGGTCTACAGCATATTCAGAGGAAAGATCGGGGCGGTGGACAGATGGCTTCACGAACAGGGCCGGCTCGAGCTCATTGAGTCCGTCGAAGACATTCATAAGAAAATCAAGGTTGAAAAAAGAGAAATTAAACCTTCAATTGAACCCTCGTCCAACCGAGCTTTGTCCGTCATCGTCGAGCACATCGAGCGGCTCATAGCGGAAACCGGGAAGTAGAGCGGCGGGATATGAAAAAATCCATAAAGATAGTCTTGGTTGCCGGCGCGCGCCCCAATTTCATGAAAATCGCCCCCCTCGTCAAGGCCATCCGCGCGTATAACAGGGTCAGGGGGAGGGGCCGCCGTATCATTCCCTTCCTCGTCCACACCGGGCAGCACTACGACGACAATATGTCCGCTCTCTTCTTCAGGGAGCTGGGTATCCCTGCCCCGGACGTCAACCTGGAAGTGGGCTCGGGTTCGCACGCCGAGCAGACGGCGCGAATAATGCTAGCCTTTGAGCCGGTCTGCTTCCGGGAAAAGCCGGATTGGGTGGTTGTCGTCGGAGATGTCAATTCCACGGCAGCCTGTTCGCTCGTCGCCGCCAAGCTCGGGATAAGGATCGCCCACGTCGAAGCCGGCCTCCGCAGTTTCGACCGCGGCATGCCTGAGGAAATCAACCGTCTGGTCACGGACGCCCTGGCCGACCTGTTGTTCACCCCTTCGACTGACGCCAACGAAAACCTCAGGCGTGAGGGGATACCCGCCTCGAAAATACGCTTCGTCGGCAACATCATGATTGATACCCTGGTCGCTAACCTCAAAAAGGCCGAGAGGTCGAAACTGCCTTTACAGCTCGGGCTGAAGCCCCGCAGGTTCGCCTATGTGACTCTGCACCGACCTTCAAACGTAGACGACGGCGCGAACCTCCGGGCGCTCATGCGCGAGCTGGGCCGCTTTTCGAGGAAAATGCCGGTCGTCTTTCCGGTGCATCCGAGGACGCGTAAGATGCTCTCAGAGCTGCGCGGCCGGGAAAAAGACGAGCCCGGTCTGCTCCTGCTCGAGCCTGTCGGCTATCACGATTCCCTTTGGCTCGCGCGGCACGCCGCGTTCGTGCTGACCGACTCCGGCGGCCTGCAGGAAGAGACGACTTATTTTACAACACCTTGCCTGACGCTGCGGCCGAACACGGAGCGGCCGGTGACCATCAAGCTCGGCACCAATAAGCTCACGAGCCTTAGGACTCTGCGGGCGGATATCCAGGCAATCCTCGACGGTCCCCGCCCGCTGGGTAGAATACCCAAGTACTGGGACGGTCGCACGGCCGAGAGGATTGTGCAGGCTCTGCTCGAGGCGGGCTGAAGGGTCGCCGAAGACGGCATAGAACGGAAGCCTCCGGGCCAACATCATGAAGCGTGAAAAGCGGGATTGGAAAATGGACAAGGTTGGCGTAAGCGAAGAGAGGCTGCGTGACGTAACCATGAAGCTTTTCAATTACTGCCGCGCCAACGAATGGGCCGGTTACGATCCTTATGATGCTCTGAACAGCCGCCTGCTGAAGCGCGTCCCGTTCCTCGACTCCAAGTTGCCGCGCCTTGCCCTGACCCAGCTCTTGAAGAGGTCTCCCGTCAACCTGCGTCCTTTGCTCGGGATACCCAAAACTGTGAACCCCAAGGCGCTGGCCGTCTTCATCAAAGCCGAACTCAGGCTGATGAAAGCCGGCATGCTAAATGACGAAAGCGTGATCGACGACCATATAATCAGGCTCAAGGATCTCCGTTCGGAGGGCGTCCCTTACTACTGCTGGGGCTATAGTTTTCCCTGGCAGACCAGAGGCGTGATTGTCCCGAGGGGTGCCCCGAACCTGGTGTGCACGGTCTTCGCAGCCGATGCCCTGCTCGACATATATGAAACCATGAGGCGGCCGGGCTGCCTGGATATGGCGCGGAGTTCGGCCGAATACTTACTCCGTGAGCTCTACTGGGAAGAGGACAACTCGGCGGGTTTCAGTTATCCCACACCCGGGTTGAAGCTCCATATCTATAACGCGGATTTGCTGGGAGCCGCCCTGCTGTGCCGTGTTTACAGCAATACCCGCGACGCGCGATTCCTTGGCCCGGCCCTGGAGGCCGCCCGCTCCGCGGCAGGCCAGCAGAACGAGGACGGTTCCTGGTATTATGGGGAAATGCCCGCCGCAAGGTGGATAGATAATTTCCATACGGGGTATAACCTGCTGGCGCTGCGTGATATCTCCGGGTATGCCGGCACCGGCGAATTTTCGGAGCGCATCAAGCGCGGTTTAGATTTCTACCGCAGTAATTTTTTCAGGGAAGACGGCGCTCCGAAATATTTCCACGACAGGACATATCCCATCGACATTCACTGCGTCGCCCAGAGCATCATCACCCTGGTGAGTTTCAAGGATTTCGACGACGAGAACCTCGGCCTTGCCGCCTCGGTCCTGCAATGGGCCCTTTCCCGTATGTGGGACGAGCGCGGCTTCTTTTATTATCAGGCCTGGCCTTTATTCACGAACAGGCTATCTTATATGCGCTGGTCACAGGCCTGGATGCTGTACGCGATGGCGACAATGCTGGCAGACAATCCACAGGATATATAACAGGCAAAAGATGATTGTTTACATATTCACGCTGGATTACGAAATATATGGAAACGGTTCTGGTTCGCTTCGTAAACACGTTTTTGAACCGGCCGAAGAACTAATGGTAATTTTTAAGAAATGGGACGCACGATTCGTAACATTCGTTGAGGTCGCCGAACTGGAAGTCATAGAAAAAACGAACACAGACCCTGGCATCGAGGCGGTTAAGCGGCAGATAAAAGAACTACACGTTCAGAAATTCGAAATAGGCTTGCATATTCATCCCCAATGGTACCGCGCACGCCATGAACAGGGTCGTTGGCGGTTGGATTACAATGAATATAATCTGTGCGGTCTTCCCGAAGAAAGGATTGAGGAAATACTAACGGGGGCGCTTGGTTATCTCAGGCAAATTTTGGGGAAGAGAGATTTTATGCCGCTTTCATTCAGGGCCGGCAATTGGCTGCTTCAGCCGAGCGGAGTCATCGCCAAGGCCCTTGCAATGAAAGGCATAAAGATAGACTCGTCGGTTTTCAAGGGTGGATTACAGCGTCAATACGGCCTGGATTACCGCCGGGCGGCCAAGAATGGATATTTCTGGAGATTTACATATGACGTGAATATTCCTGATCCTTCTGGGCTTTTGCTGGAACTGCCCATTTATACGAGGCAGGCGCCGACCTGGAAGCTCTTAACAGACAAGAGAATCAATCTGCAAAGAAAAGGGCATGCGGCAGGCGGCGCCGGTTCGCCGATGAGTCGGTTTTCAAGAATGCGGGATTTCCTTCGATTTTGGTTCCCGCTCAAATTTGACTTCTGCCGGATGTCGTTTCAGGAGCTTAAGAAATTTGCTGAAGCTCTGGAAGAGGAAGACAGAAAGACTCCCGAAGTCTTCAAACCCATCGTTCTCATTGGACACACAAAAGACCTCATCGAATTCGAAGTTGTTGACGAATTACTGGAATATTTACGAGATAGAGACAGTCGCATATCGACTTTCGAAGAAATATATGGCAAGCATCTGGGGGCAATTTGATCGCAATTGAATCAACAAATATCGAGGCGCGTCGTATAGATATTTCGTGGCATCCCGGTATGCCGATATTTGCCTCGGGACCGTTCCTAAAGGCTGTGGGGGATGATTTCGGCTGGCTCGGTGGCTTCGACCGCAAGGGCGAATTGGTATGCATTCTGCCATTTACAATATTAAAGAAATATATCGTCCGGATGGTCCGCTTCAGGGTTGAAACAATCCAGGTTAAAGGTAATCTAAGTATCGCTGAGGAAAAATCCTTCCTTAATAGCGCGGCGGCTTATCTGGAAAAGGCAGGCGCTGATATGATCATCCCAGCGACCACTAACGCTATTTTCAGAACATTTCCCGATGGAGCCACAGCCGCCCCATACGGCACTTACATAATCGATCTTACGCAACCGGAAGAGGTGCTGTGGAAGAAGCTCAGTGAAAGCCATCGTCGAAAAGTCCGGCTGGCCATGAAACAAGGCGTAGAAGTGGCAGAAGGCGTTTCGTATATCGACAGGGCTTACGATCTTGTCCGTGATACTTTCAAAAGATCTCGAATGGGCTTTATGCATCGTAATGATTTCAAAAGATATATCGAAGGCCTGGGCGAGAACGTCAAAATTTCGGTTGCGATACATGATTCAAAGATTCATGCATGCATAATTGTCCCTTTCAGCGAATACTCGGCCTACTATGTTTACGGAGGTAGCGTGACTGAGCCTATCGCGGGAGCCACGAATCTTCTTCATTGGGAAGCCATCCGTTCCTTCAGGAAAATCGGTGTTAAGCGCTATGATTTCGTCGGCGTCAGGATAAACCCAGAAAAGGGATCGAAACAGGAAGGGCTTTCGGTATACAAGGAGCGTTTCGGGGGCATGCTCCATAGGGGCTATATCTGGAAGAAATCTTTTCGCCCGTTAAAATACACCGCATATTCCCTTGGAGTGCGGTTATTGAGGGACGGGGACATTGTCGATCAAGAGCGTCATAAGATGGTCGATTACAACCCTGGATAGGCCTATTGGCTTCCCTTGCGGATTGACTTGCAGGCCGCGAAGAATTTCTGCAACCCTTCATCCGTCGATATATCCGGCGACCAGCCAAGCATCTCTTTTGCTTTTCTGTTGCTATATTTAGTCTTTTTCCAATACGCCGACCACTCCCGGCGGGTAAACACGGCAGGCACCTGGCCGCGGGACCATTTCGAGAAATTCTCCCAGGCCAGGCAAAAAAGCCAGCTCAGAGCATGCGGGATGTAGAACGACTTGAATCTTTTGACTCTTCGCTTATATAGCCTGAGGAAGAGTCGGCTCGAAGGCAAGTCGTCGTCCACTATGTTGAAAACTTCGCCCTCGATGCCCTTAGTCAATCCGGCCAGGGCGATAGCATCGGCGCAATTATCTACATATGTCAGGGGGATATGGTTGGGGCCGCCGAAGTGTAGAAAAATGCCGAAGGTATCTATGCCCACGCGACCCGGTATAAAGCATTTGCCCGGGCCGTAAACCGTGCCGGGCCGCATTATCACGTATGGCAAACCTCGGTCTCTCCCGTATTCCAGGACCAGTTCATCCTGCTTCACTTTTCCGTAACAATAGGCCTCGGCCCGGCTTTCCGGGTGCCGCTCAACCGGGCATGTTTCGTCCAGAAGCCGCCATTTTTTCTTCCCCCGATTGGTATAAACGGCGAAAGAGCTTACGTTGACGAATCGCTTAAGGTTAGAATGGACCAGGGCAGCCTCTATCAGGTTCCTGGTCGTGACGACCGAATTGAGGAACGCGTCCGCAAAAGACTTGGTTCCTGTCCCAGCGGCCAGATGGTATATGACACTGATATCCCTGGTCATATTAAGGCAATCGTCTTTTGAAAGAAGACCCCCCGTAAAAATTTCAACGCCGGATTGCCCGTCCTTGGTTTCGATGGCTTCTCTCAGCCTCGTCAGGTTACTTGTTTCACGGATGAGGCAGCGGATTTTCTTAAACCCACCGGCGAGCAAGGTATTCACAAGTCGGGGCCCGATGAACCCTGCAGCTCCCGTGACAAGGATGCCGTCTTCTGAGCTGATAATGAAATCCCCACCAAGATGGCTATTAACGTTCTTGTTCATCGTGTTTGCTCGTGGTCCGTTCCACCGGCTACGAAATCGAGGCACTGCACGAATCCCCGGCAGAGATTGTCGATATGCCCGTTTGTTTCTATCTCTCGGCGGGCATTTTCTGACATGCGCTGTCTCAATTCATCGTTTTCGATTAGCAAACGAAGCTTCTCGGCTAGACTTTTTATGTCGCCCGCTTTCACCATGAAACCGTTGATGCCGTCACGAAAATACATTATCTCCGGCCCGTGGTCCACGGCCTCAGTGACCACGGGCAATCCGCAATACATGGCGTCGACAATGCTGAGGCCTATTGCCGCCGGCATGCAAAAGAGGTCGCAGGACGAGAGTAAATCAAGGGCCTCGGTTCCGTAAATAGGGCCTGTAATGTAAATATGTGAATCCTTATCCTTCATTCGCGACAAGATCATGTCCACATCAGGTCCTGCCAATACTAACCCGCAGCCCGTGTCTTTAATTAGATTGAAAGCGGCAAGGAGGTCCTCAATCCTTTTTCTCTGGCTCAGACGCCCTATGAAAATGATGTTTTTAGTTGTTCCTATCCCATGCTTGGCCAGAATGCTCGCGCGCGCATCGTTAAGAGGCCGGTATCCCCCAAAATAGAGCGTATTATTGGCGACGAAGGCTTTTTTCTTATGCGGAGTCGCCAGAAAGGATTTCAGCCACTCCGAGTAGAGAATTATTCCGCTGCATAAAGCGTGCTCAAGATGGTGGACCAGCCTGCTCGTCAGTGAACCTTTGCGTTGAAGATCGACGCCGTGGGTCCAAGTGATGGGCCTTTTTCTGATCAGTCTGAGGATTACCAATAAAGCAAAGTAATATCTACGGCTGTGATTGATGAACAGGATGCACGCCCAGGGACGGTATTTAAGGATAAGTCGGAGCAGGCTGATAAAGTTCGTTTTGGTTTTAATAAGCCGAAATCCTAGTTCGCCAGCCCGACCTTCTTGCAGGCCCGACGAAACGACATATAGGTTGTATTCTTGCTTCTCAAGGTATTCAGACAGATATCTATAGACCGGCACTCTGTAATGCTGAATCTTACCGTCATGGATTAGAAAGACGGTCCGCATCTCACTTGCCGTAAGTCTGGGTGAAGATATTGTCCATGATCCTGGCCGTGAGCAGGATTTCTCTGTGGGGGATTGGCGGAGGAGAGTTTGTTTCGATGGATTTATAGAACCGCTCAATCAGGTTCTTCAGGCCCGCCTTCATGTGAAAGTCTCGCTTCAGGAAAAGGCGGGCGTTGGCCAGCATATTCCGGCGGTACTGCCTGGCATAGTTGTTCAACGGGATAAACTTTTCCGCGTAGCTCTTATAGCTATCTCCACGCACCTTTATCAAGGCGTGATGGTCCTGGTCGAGGATCAAGCCGTTCTTTGGTCCGAATATCCGGAACTCGCGCAGGGGCGGCCGCATCTGAGTGGAGAACGTGAAATACGCGGTTGTCTGATGCGCCCCCCTTATTATGACTCTCAACTCGTCTACAAGGTCGGTTTCGCCCATTTTCTTCAGAAACTCGCTCGTGAAGCCGTTTGCGATGACTTCAGGCTCGTCGCCCGGGAGGTATTCGGCGATCTTAGCTATGCCGTGACTGATGATGTTGTGCATGAGCTGGCCGGGAAGCTTTCGGACCCAGTGGTTCTTATTCGCGAGGAACACCCTGGCGTACTTTTCATCCCCTAGGTCATAACAATAATAAGCATCCATATGAACGGGAGGGCCGCCAAGATAACCTTCCGCTATCAACTCCCTCATCATAATAGCGGCATGGGAGAATTGCTCGTCGGTGCCGGTGGTCATTTTCAGCTTCGCGGCCTCAGCCATGCCAATCAGCTCGGATGCCTGTTTGTAGTTAAGAGTAAACGGCTTCTCAATAAAGACGTTACGGCCGGCTTCCAGGCATAATTTCCCGATTTCATATTGGCTCTGAGGCGGCGTCGTAATGTGGACGACATCCGGCTGGGCCGTCTTGAGCATTTCCCTTATGTCGCTGAAATGGCGCTTTACACGGAATCTCTCGGCGAACTGCCGGGCCATTAGCGGCTCGATATCACAAGCAGCGACTATTTCGGCTCCAGGAAGCATAGAAATAGCCCAGGCGTGGGCGTCGGCGATTTTCCCGCAACCGATGATTGCTGTTTTAATCATATAGCCGAAAACCAAATGCGTCATTAAATTATCATGGCGGGGAGGCCATTTTCAACTATGAGAGGCGGTGCGAAGCGGACAGCGACGCAGTGTATCAGGTTGGAAAAATAAAAAAAGAGGTTGGGGCTAATCCCCCAACAGCGTTCTCAACGGATGGGGGTAAGTATATGGTGTATAGTAAAGCGTCCAGGCATTGGGGGCTGTGCAGCGGTAGAGCTTCTTCTCGTCCGTGGCCCAATAAGCTACACCTGGTGTGCAGGTCGTAGGCCTGCTGGATATGGGGCCGACACCCATGCCGGAGGTTCCGTTGAAGTCCGATTTTTGAACCCAGAAATGCTTATCCTCTCGGGGGACCATGCCTTCGGGAACTCCGTAATCAAGGGTTTGAGCAATATAGGGGCTAAAGCCGATGCCATTATGAGTATTATTCCAATAATAAGAATCCGAGACATGTTGGGGCTGTCCGCTAATGGGGTTGTTCGCCGGCGGACATATATTGTCGTGAGTTTCCTCGGTCACCGAAGTATTAACGCCAGATGCGGAAGTTATGCTGTTATTATATATGAGCGCCTTGCCGCCTCTATCATCAAAGAACTTCCCCCCCACATCTGGTGATGTTATGTTATTTTCATATATTTCCACGCCCATCGTTGAATATATACCGCCGGGTTGGTTGCCGTGGGCGTCAAACAAAGGTGCCATCGAATACGACGGATTAGTATATGTAATATTATTGTATCTGAAGCAATATCTTCCACTATGACCAGCCTCTGTAACCATGTCATTTGTCGAAATTATATTGTCTTCCCAGTAGAAATTTTCGGCGGTGCCAAAGTCAAATATCGTATTGATCCAAGTAGATTGTTGCAAAGCGAGGTGGGCCATCACAGAGTTTCGCGGACTGGGGGCATTGATAATTTCGTTATTATCACCGACACCATATACGCTTCCGCGGATTACAATTATATTAGCCGGCCCCTGCTTAATGACATTGTGGTCAATGCGGATTTTGTTGATAGGATAAGTTGCCGATAGGTTTTCTACAAGCAGGCAACGGCATTTATAATCGCCGTCCAGTGTAATACCAGTAAGGCGGAAAGGATCGTTGGCCTGTGGAGACGAAGGTCTATATATTATTAAATATCTGTCAGATGACATATTGCCCTTTATGAGGGTTTTGTCATGGCCTGCTCCCTTCAATATGATTCCCTTCGTAATAACGAGTTGATCGTCCCATGTAGCGTGACCCTCCGGAAGTACCACGGTATCTCCGGGATTGGCAGAGGAGATCGCCTCCCGCACCGCTGCAAGGCTAAGGCCGGCAGTGCTAATGTTGGCCCCGTTGTTGGTATGAAATTGACAACAGCAAATTGATAATAAGAATGCAGCTATTGTTGCCTGGGCATGAAAAGTACTTGGGCGGCGAAGCGCCTGCACCTTCCTTATCCACATGCTCAATAAAGGCTTCATGCGAGGCTCCTTTTTTCAAAACGGACATCGTTCATTTTGACTATTAAGTCATGTCCGCTATTTCATATTCTTTTAAGAAATTAGAAACGATTTAACACTAAACTGCTAAGATATTGAGCGGAAAATTATACCTACCCTCTCTCGTAATATTATATCAGAAATCCATCTCCTTGAGATACAGCGGGAACATTTCCTTAGGAACCCTAGGGAGCTTAGCTAGGGTCTGCTTTATTAAAAAATCTCAATTGTCTTTCAAGCCAAGGGGCACTGCAAACAGATGGCGTACGTTCCTGCAAAATCATCGGAGGTTTAACTATGCCTTATTTTCTGGTCTAACGATTATTGCAAACACGTTCATCTTCATAGACACAATTATATTCTGGCGCCTAGCCCCTTGTAATCACTAATTAAAAGCATTCCGGGTGGCGCTTCTATGTGTTTGCACGGGGATTATATGGGTATGTATCTGCTTGGAACCTCGAATGAAATAAAGAGCGAATACTACGCCGGCCATATTCTAATATAGTGAATGATTAATGGGTTGAGAGCAAAGGGAACGGGTTATAATAATTCTTGGGCATTAAGACCACGGCTAGATCCAGGGGATTGCTGTTTCAAAGGGGTATTGGCATTAATTCGAGAAAAAATGTTCCAAGGCATCTAGTCAGTTATATTCAGTTTTGGCGCAAATACGTACATTATATTATTTCAAACTATGCACAGGATTAAGAAGCGTAGAGAAAGATATTTTTTATTAAGTAATTTAAGCTAATCCTTAAAAAGCGTTCTTAGAGGGTGAGGGTAAGCATATGGAACGTAATAGAGAGTCCAGACGTTGGGCGTCAAGCAGCGGTAGAGCTTCTTCTCGTCCGTGGCCCAATAAGCTACACCTGGTGTGCAG
>CAYWJT010000047.1:20737-22862 GCA_964458655.1 uncultured Eubacteriales bacterium
TCTCCGGGATTGGCAGAGGAGATCGCCTCCCGCACCGCTGCAAGGCTAAGGCCGGACGCGTAATGGATATTATTATTCGATGAAGAAATGCTTATAGCTTGTGACGCACTTTTTGTATCAACCCCTTTATTGATCGTCAATTTAACAGTATAATTGCCGCTCTTAGAGAAGGAATGAGAAGGGTTTTGAAAATTGCTTATAGTTCCGTCCCCGAAATCCCATGACCAGGATGTCGGGCTGCCGGTCGATAGGTCAGTGAACTGGACCGCTTGACCTACGACCGGCGACTCAGGACTGTATGTAAAATTAGCCGCCAGATTATCAGCGACGGTTAGGGTTCTAGTTGTGCTCTTGGAGCCCGAGCTGTTGGTCACCGTCAATGTCACAGAATAAGTTCCCCCCATAAGAAATGCGTGGCTGGGGTTTTTCGTCGTGCTTGTCGTCGTATCTCCGAAGTTCCAGAGCCAGGAAGTAGGGTTGCCGGTCGAAGTATCCGTGAATTGGACCTGCTCTCCAACCGCTGGGGATTGAGGGGAGAATGTGAACGAAGCGCTCAGAGCAGGGGAAACGGTGACGGTCTTGCTTGTCGTAGCCGTGGTCGCGCCCCTGCTGATAGTCAGAGTCACAGAGAATGATCCAGCCGCGGCGAATGTATGAGTGGGGTTCTGGGATGTGCTTGTCGAGCCATCGCCGAAGTTCCATTGCCATGCGGTCGGGCTTCCGGATGACGAGTCGGTGAATTGAACGGCCTGGCCTACCGTCGGAGAGGCCGGCGAAAAAGAGAAGGCCGCGCTTAAAGCGGGCGAAACAGTTATGCTTTTGCTGGCGCTTTGGGAGCCTGACGCGTTGCTAACGGTCAATGTTACGTTAAATGTCCCCGGCGTGTTATATGTATGAGCCGGGTTCTTAAGATTACTCGCTGTCCCGTCTCCGAAGTTCCAGAGCCAAGAAGTAGGGTTGCCGGTCGAAGTATCCGTGAATTGGACCTGCTCGCCGGCTGCAGGAGATTGTGGCGTGAAGGTGAACGATGCGCTGAGCGCAGGTGATATAGTTACGGTCTTGCCTGTCGTAGCCGTTGTCGTGCCCCTGCTGATAGTCAGGGTCACAGAGTAGGATCCGGCTGCGGCGTATGTATGGGCGGGGTTCTGGTCAGTGCTTGTAGAACCGTCGCCGAAGTACCATTGCCATGCGTTCGGGCTTCCGGATGACGAGTCGGTGAATTGAACGGCCTGTCCCGCTATCGGAGAGGCCGGCGAAAAAGAGAAAGTCGCACTTAAAGCGGGGACAACAGTTATGCTCTTGCTGACGCTCTGGGAGCCAGAATCTCCGGTTACTGTCAATACCACCCCATAAGTACCCGGCGCGCTGTAGATATGGGTCGGGTTCTTTGAGGTACTTGTAGCCCCGTCACCGAAGTTCCAGAGCCAGGAAGTGAAGTTGCCCGATGATTGGTCCGTGAACTGAACAGTCTGGCCTACTAAGGGAGATTCCGGCGCAAAAACAAAGGCGGCCGAAGTGGCTGATTTATCTAAAGAGGAGGTGGTGGTTGTGGCGGCGACCATCACAGTCCGGCTGGCTTTCTTGGAGCCAATGCTGTTTTTGACGGTCAGGGTTACTTTGAAGAAGCCTTTTTTGGCGAAGGAATGGACGGGATTCTGAACAGTGCTTTTGGTCCCGTCGCCGAAGTCCCAGAGCCAAGTGGTTGGATTCCCTTCTGATGTGTCGATGAACTGAATAGCCTGTCCGACGGCCGGTAAAGAGGGGGCGTATGTAAACGAGGCCTGTGGCCGGGAAGCCAACTTATTCAGGACATCGTCCAACTTAAGCGGTTTGGTTTGGGCCGCCGTTTCCACAGAAGTAAAAAACATAATTATCATGGAGATACATACAAGGCTTAGCCGGCGGGCGTGCCTGGTTCTTTTCTTGGAGCATCTATTCATGGCCCAGTCCTCCCATCTTTATGGTCATATAGTGAGTCGACGCAAATATCCTTAGGCGGGTCATCGCGGGGGGTGATAGATTGGGGGAAACAGGGCGCTGTAGGATTAGCCGAAAGAGCGGATTACCGCATTCCTGAGCTCGTTCAGATACATAGGTGACACGATGGGCTATGATAGGTGCCGCC
>CAYWJT010000048.1:0-22675 GCA_964458655.1 uncultured Eubacteriales bacterium
CCGGGCGCCTTCTCGGCTCGAGCGCTCGGCGGCTGCGCAACTCGCCTCCAGAGAGAAAATGGCACCTGGCACCTATGACGCGGCGGCTAGAGGTACCATTTTCTCCCCCGGCTGTAACTTCCCTTGATGATTTCGGCGTTTTTGACTATGATAGATGGCTTAAGAAAGGGCAGTCGGAAGGAAAGAGAAGGCACAGCATGGCGCGCAAACCCAGAGAGAAGAGCGTTTTCCGCGAGTACTTCGAACTCATCGCCGAGACGGCCGTGTTCGTCTTCTTCGTCATGACCTTCGTCGTCCAGGCCTTCCAGATCCCCACCGGTTCCATGGAGCCCACCCTGCTCGTCGGGGATTTCCTCCTGGTCAACAAGTTCGCCTACGCCCGCCCGAGCACAGGCCTGCAGGGCCTCGTCCTGCCGCAGCGGGAGATCCAGCGCGGCGACATCGTGGTCTTCAAGTGGCCCAAGGACCTGACCAAGGATTTCGTCAAGCGCGTCATCGCCTTGGAAGGCGAGATGGTCGAGATTAAGGACAAGGCCGTCTACGTCAACAACAAGGAAGTCGAGGAGCCCTACAAGGTCCACATCGACAGCCAGGTCTATTCCAAGAACAACGGCTATTACAGCTATGACAACCTCATCCGGGACAACTACGGCCCGGTCATCGTCCCGCCCGGGCACTGTTTCGTCATGGGCGACAACCGCGACAACAGCGCCGACAGCCGCTACTGGGGCTTCCTGCCGCTGAGCTACATCAAGGGCCGTCCCTGGGTCATCTATTTCTCCTACCAGGCCGGCCGGGACGACTGGCAGAAGAACGGGGTCAGCGACAAGGTCCGCAAACTGGCCAGCCTCCTGCCCAAGGCCCGCTGGAAACGCATACTCAAAGTCATCAACTGACGAGCGGCGCCTCCGGCGGGCGTCCCGTCCCCGTTGACCCGCCGCGGCCGAAGCCTTAATATGGAGCCGGCGCCGCCCATGAAACTGTTCGAATCAGGCCTGGACACCATCGAAGGCACCGTCGAGGATATCGTTTTCTACAACCCCGAGAACGGCTACACCGTCTGCCGCTTCCAGGTGGAAAGCGGCGACGAGCTGACGGTCGTCGGCAGTTTCCCGCCCCGTTCGCCCGGCGCCGTGCTCAAGGTCCGGGGCCGCGTCGAGATGAACGCCCGCTTCGGCAAGCAGTTCAAGGCCGAGCAGTTCACCCTGACGCTGCCGGCCTCGGTCAAGGGCATTGAAAGGTTCCTGGCCTCAGGACTGGTCAGGGGCATCGGCCCCGTCCTGGCCGCGAGGATCGTGGCCGAGTTCGGCCGCGAGACCATCGACATCTTGACCGAGGAGCCGGAGCGCTTGAAGCAGGTCGAGGGCATCGGCGAAGCCAAGCTCAAGGAGGTCGTCAAGTCCTGGCGCGAGCACCGGGAGATCCGCGACCTGATCATGTTCCTCCAGGAGCACAACGTCTCGACCAACCTGGCCACCAAGATCTACCGCCAGTACGGCGACCGTTCCTTCGCCGTCCTCAAGACCAACCCCTATCAGTTGAGCCTGGACATCTGGGGCGTCGGCTTCAAGACGGCCGACCAGATCGCCCTCAAGCTGGGCATGGACCCGGGGTCGCTCGAGCGGGTCAAGGCCTTCATCCTCTACCTGCTCGAAAAGGACAACGAGAAGGGACATGTCTTCTCGCTGGCCTCCGAGGTGGCTGAGGGCTGCCAAGGGGAGCTCGAGGCCGAGCCGGAGAAGACCGGACGGGCGCTGGCCGAGCTCGTCAAGGCCGGCCGGCTCATAAAAGAGGATTTGGAAGGCGACCAGGCCCTCTACCTGCCTTTCTTCCATCAGGCCCAGGAGGAGGTCGTCCGCAGGCTGCATAACCTAGCCGCCAAGCCCTGCCGGCAGCCCGACTTCGACCTGGACGCCGAACTCGCGGCCAAAGAAAAGGAAATGGGCATAACGTTCTCCGAGCTGCAGCGGCTGGCCATCAGGCGCAGTTTCGAGCGGAAGATCCTGGTCATCACGGGCGGCCCCGGCACCGGCAAAACGACCATCGTCCGGGCCATAGTGGAGCTGTTCGAGAAGTGGGGCAAGGGCGTCGTCCTGGCGGCGCCCACGGGCCGGGCGGCCAAGCGGCTGGCCGAGGCCACCGGACGCGAAGCCAGGACCATCCACCGGGCCCTGGAGTTCAGCCCCAAGGAATCCAAGTTCAAGAAGAACGAGCGCAACCCGCTGCGGGGCGAGGCCGTCATCGTCGACGAGTTCTCCATGGTCGACCTGCCTCTCATGTACCACCTGCTCCGGGCCGTGCCGGACTGGATGAGGCTGATCATGGTCGGCGACAAGGACCAGCTTCCGTCGGTCGGCCCGGGCATGCTGCTGCGGGACATCGTCGAATCCGGCACGGTCGAGGTGGTGAGGCTCCAGGAGATCTTCAGGCAGGCCGAGGGCAGCCTGATCGTCGTCAACGCCCACCGCGTCAACCAGGGGCTGCCCCTGGTCTATCCGCCGCGCGGGGAGAGCGATTCCGACTTCTACTTCATCCACCAGGAAGACGAGAAGAAGGTCTTCGAGACCATCCTGAGGCTCTGCTCGCGCAACGTGCCCGGCCGGCTCGGCCTGTCGCCGCTCTCCACCGACATCCAGGTCATCAGCCCGATGTACAAGGGCCTGATCGGTGTCGACCGGCTGAACGAGGAGCTCCAGGACCGCCTCAACCCGCGCCGGGACGGCCTCAAGGCGGGCAACTGGGAGTTCCGGGTCGGCGACAAGGTCATGCAGCTCCGCAACGACTACGAGAAGGAAGTCTTCAACGGCGACATCGGTTCGGTCGTCCAGCTCGACCGGCCGCGCTTCCGAGTCGTCGTGGACTACGACGGCCGGGTTGTGCCCTACGAGAAGGACGAGCTCAACGACATCACGCTGGCCTACGCCGTTTCGGTCCACAAAGCCCAGGGCAGCGAGTACAAGGCGGTCATCATGCCGCTTTTGGCCCAGCATTTCCTGATGCTCCAGAGGAACCTCTTTTACACCGCCCTGACCAGGGCCAAGAAGCTCAGCATCATCGTCGGCTCCTACAAGGCCCTCTACATCGCCATCAAGAACGACAAGCCGGTGCGCCGGAACTCGCGGGTCAGGGAGAAGCTCGAGGCCCTCAAAGGTCTGTGACGGGACGGCTTCTTTCAATTTTGCCGGGGCTGTCTTATAATTGGCCCGCGTTCGCCGCCGGTCGGCCGGCGGCGGCGACTCCCCCAAAGGAGGGCGCGGTGGATAAATGGGAATGTCAGGCCTGCGGCTATGTCTACGACCCGGCCGTGGGCGACCCCGACAACGGGATACCGTCCGGGACGAGCTTCGAGGACCTGCCAGATTCCTGGACCTGCCCCCAGTGCGGGGTGGGCAAGGAATTCTTCTCCAAGGTCGTTTAGGCGCCCGCCCGTCGCCTCAAGGACAAGATGAAAGCCGTCATCATCGGCCACGGCCTGGCCGGGACCATGGCCGCCAAGACCCTTCGGGAGCTCGACCTGGAGATCGAGATCGAGCTCTTCGAAGAGGAAAAACACGGCTATTACCCCAGGCCGAACCTGATCGAGTTCCTGGCCGGCCGCCTGCCCTACGAGAAGCTTTTCGCCTTCCCCGAATCGTGGGCCGAGCGCCAGCGCATCACCGTCCACACCGGCCTGAAGGTGAAGGAGCTCCTGCCCGCGGAAAAAGCCGTCGTGGACGACTCCGGCGGGCGTCATGAGTACGACAGGCTGCTCCTCGCGACCGGCTCCCGGGCCAATTTGCCGCCCATACCCGGCCGCGATTTCGAGGGTGTTTTCGTCTTGAGGACCCTCGACGACGCCCTGGCCATCCTCGCCCATCTGAAGACGGCCGGGAAGGCGGCCGTCATCGGCGGCGGCCTGCTCGGGCTCGAGATAGCCAGGGCCCTGCGCGGCCGCGGGCCCGAGGTCACCGTGGTGGAGTTCTTCGACCGGCTGCTGCCGCGCCAGCTTGACAGCGCCGGCTCAGCGCTGCTCAAGGGCCAGGTGGAGGCGGCCGGCATCAAGGTCCGGCTGTCCACGGCTACCGAGGCGGTCACCGGCGACGACGGACGCGTGACCGGCCTGAAGTTCAAGAACGGCGAGAGCGAAACCGCCGACCTGGTCGTCATCGCCGCCGGCGTAACGCCCGAGGTCGGCCTGGCTCGGCAGGCCGGGGCCGGCGTAAACCGCGGCGTGATCGTGGACGACCTGCTCCGCGCCGGCCTGCCGGACGTCTTCGCCGCCGGCGACTGCGCCGAGCACCGGAGCCGCGTCTACGGGATAATCCCCGCCTCCTTCGAGCAGGCCCGGGCCGCCGCCTACAACATGCTCGGCCGCGAGCTGCCCTACAAGGGCACCGTCCCGGCCACGACGCTCAAGGTCGCCGGTCTGGCGGTGACCTCAGCCGGCACTTTTGACCCGGAAGGCGGCGGCTACGAGGTGCTGACCTTCCAGTCGCCCGCTGAAGGCGTCTACAAGAAGCTCGTCCTCAAGGACGGCCGCCTGGCCGGCGCCATCTGGATGGGCACAAGGAAGGGAGCTCAGGACATAACGCGGCTGGTTAGCCTGGGCGCCGACGTGAGCCAATGGAAACAGGAGCTTTTCCTGGAATCCTTCGATTTTTCGGTCGTTTGACGAGGTGAAGATATGAGTGCACTCCGCCTTCGGTCCCCGGTCCTGCTGACGCTCTCGCTTTCGCTCGCCCTGCCGCCGCTGCTCCCGGCGCAGGTCAGCTACGGCGGATACCTGGCGGTCGGCTACACCAAGACGCAGTCCGGGGGCGACAACCCCAAGGGCTATCTGGACGGCATCCTGGGCGGCCTCTTCGCCCGGGGCGTTTTCGACGGCCGGTTCGGCTTCCTGGTCGAGGCCACTTTCGCCGACGAATCCGGCGTCGGCATAAAACAGGCCTGGGCGGGCTTCGTGCCTTCGGAGAAGTTCAACGTCAAGGCCGGCATGTACCTTGTCCCCTTCGGGGTCTGGAACCGGTCGGACCGGCCCCACGAACAGCCGCTCGTCACGACGCCGCTCAACCTTGCCTATCTCTACCCGGCGAGCTGGCGCGACGTCGGAGTGGTCGTCGAGGGACGGATAAGCGTCATCTCCTACGCTTTCTACATCGGCAACGGACTCAAGGACGCCGAGCTGCTCAACGGGGGGCAGCAGTTCCGCGACAACAACGCCAACAAAGCCAAGGGCGGCCGGCTCGGCCTCATCCTGAGCGAGTCCATCTCGGCCGGCGCTTCCTACTATGAGGGCAAGTACGACGACGAGGGGCTGTTCAGCCACAAGCTCGAGGGCGTCGACCTTTCGGTCGTCACCTCACAGTGGGAGCTGCACGGCGAATACACCAAGGGTTTCATCGAGAACCCGGAGCCGTTCGAGCGCGGGGAGGCCGAGGGCTATTCGGTCTGGGCGGTCATGAGCTACCGCAGCTTCCACCCGGTCGCGAGCTATCAGAAAATGAAGTATAATGACCCCTTCCGCGGCGAGGGCCTGGCCTTGGATATGAGCCGCTGGAGCCTCGGCGTCAGAGTCGTCCTCAGCAGCAGCTTCTTCCTCAAGGTCGAGTACGACTGGAACCGGGAGGAGCCGAAGCTGAAGAACAACGCCCTCAGGCTCCAGGCCGCGCTGGGCTTCTGACGGTCGCTCGACACGATGGAATTCCGGAATTCGAGGTCATAGATGGCGAATCTGCTCGTTCTCGGGACGCAATGGGGCGATGAAGGCAAGGGCAAGGTCGTCGACCTGCTCTCGCCGGCCTTCGACATCGTCGCCCGCTACCAGGGCGGCCACAACGCCGGCCACACGGTCTACGTCCAGGGCCGGAAAACGGTCCTGCACCTCATCCCTTCGGGCATCCTCAACCCCGGCAAGCTCTGCGTCATCGGCAACGGACTCGTGGTTTCGCCGGCGGCCCTGTTCCAGGAGGTCGACGACCTCAAAGCCAGGGGCATCGAAGTCGGGCCGGAGCGGCTGGCCGTGAGCCGGGCCGCCCACCTCATCATGCCCTGGCACCCCCTGCTCGAACAGGCCGCCGAAGCCAGCCGCAGCGACAGGAAGATCGGCACCACCTGCCGCGGCATCGGCCCGGCCTATGAAGACAAGGCGGCGCGTTGGGGGATTAGGGTGGGCGACCTGCTTGACCCGAATGTGCTCGCCGCCAAGGTCGCCGAGAACGTCCGGGTCAAGAACCCCGTCCTGGCCGCGAGCGGCCTCCCGCCGCTCGACGCCGGCGCCATACTGGATGAATACCTGGGCTGGGCCGCCAAGATGCGGCCTTATATAAAGGATGTCTCTCTTCTGCTCGCGGAAAGCGTCCGGGCCGGCAAGTCAATCCTGTTCGAGAGCGCCCAGGGGACGCTCCTCGACCTCGACCACGGGACATATCCCTACGTCACTTCTTCGAGCGCCACGGCGGGCGGCGTCTGCACCGGGCTGGGTGTCCCGCCGCGTTCGATAGGCTTCATCCTCGGCGTCGTCAAGGCCTACACCACCAGGGTCGGCGCCGGGCCGTTCCCGACCGAGATGTTCGACGAGCTGGGCCGGACGATCGCGGCCCGCGGGGATGAGTTCGGCGCGACCACCGGCAGGCCGCGGCGCTGCGGCTGGTTCGACGCCGTGGCCGTCCGCTACGCCTGCCGCGTCAACGGGGTCGACGGCCTGGCCCTGACCAAGCCGGACGTGCTGGCCGGTTTGGGCGAGGTCAAAGTGGCGGTCGCCTACAGGTACAAAGGCGAGGAGTTGCGCGAATTCCCGCCCGAGCCTTGGGTGCTGGAGAAGGCCGAGCCTGTTTACAGGAGTTTCCGGGGATGGCCGGAGTCCTTGAGGCAGGCCCGGCAGGCGGGGGAGCTGCCGGCCGCGTTCCGGGAATACCTCAAAGCCGTCGAGGACCTGGTCGAAACCCGGGTCAGCGTCATCTCGACAGGCTTCGAACGGGAGGATACCATCCTCAACGACCCGGCCCTGGTCGCCGCCTTCGGCCTCGGCGGGGTGGCTGATAAACTCAGCCGGAGGGCGTAAGAGAAATGCCGCAGGATTCACGCTGGCTGCAGCGGGTGGAAGTCAGCCGTTCGGCCCTGGCCCACAACGTCCGGGAATTCCGGCGCCTGATCGGCGGCCGCCGCAAGTTCCTGGCGGTGGTCAAGGCCAACGCCTACGGGCACGGCTTGACGGAAACGGCCGGGATCTGCCTCGAGCACGGCGTGGACTGGCTGGGCGTCAACTCGCTCGAAGAAGGCCTGGCCCTCAGGGAGGCGGGCGTCGAAGCTCCGGTCCTCGTGCTGGGCTATGTGCCGCTCGCGGCTCTGGAAGAGGCCGTCGCGGCCGGGCTCAGACTGACCGTCTTCAACCGCCGGACGGTCGACGGCTTGGCGGCGGCCGCGGCCAGGCTCAAGCGCAGGGCCTTCGTCCATATCAAGCTCGAGACTGGCACCAACCGCCTCGGCATCGACCCCGGAGAGCTCGTGGACTTCGCCCGCCGCGTCAAGGAGAAGCCGGGCCTGGTCCTGGAAGGGCTGTCGTCGCACTTCGCCAACATCGAAGACACGACCAAGCACGATTATCCCAGGATGCAGTCCGGGCTTTTCAAGCGGGCGCTCGAGGAGCTGGCCGAGGCCGGCATACGAGTGCCGCTCCGGCACATGGCCTGCACGGCCTCGACCATCCTGTTCCGGGACGCCGCGGTCAACATGGCCAGGGTGGGCATCGGGCTTTACGGGCTGTGGCCCTCGAAGGAGACGCTGGTCTCCTGCCTGCTCAGGAAGAGGAAGCCGGTCTCGCTCAAGCCGGCGCTCTCCTGGAAAGCCAGGATCGTCCAGGTCAAGCGCGTCGCGGCCGGCGCCTTCATCGGCTACGGCTGCACCTTCCGGACCTCGCGGCCGACCGTCGTGGCCGTCGTGCCGGTGGGTTACTCGGACGGCTACGACCGGGGCCTGTCCAACGCGGCCCACGTCCTGGTCCGCGGGCGCAGGGCCAGGGTGCTGGGCCGGGTGGCCATGAACTTCTTCATGGTCGACGTCACGGACATACCGGGCGTCGGCCTGGAGGACGAGGCGACGCTCATCGGCTCGGACGGCGGCGAGCGGATAACGGCCGACGACCTGGCGGCCCTGGCGGGCACGATCAATTACGAGGTGGTTTCGCGCATCAGCCCGGCCGTTCCGCGGGTCGTGACCTGAGGCCGGAGCGCGCCAGGGGAGGGGGCTCGGGGTCAGGGTCCATGGACAGCCGGAGAGGGATTGACATGAGGCTTGGCGCGCTGATATACTATCAATCCTATAAAATCTATAGATTTGCTATAATATAAGCTGAGCGGAGAGCGAGATGGAGATATGTTCCGAAACCCGGCTGTCCGGCCTGCTCAAGGAATATCCGTTCCTGCTGGATTTCCTGGCCGGCTGGAATCCGGCCTACGCCAAGCTGCGCAACCCGCTGCTGCGGCGGACCGTCGGCCGCCTGGCGACCCTGCAAGAGGTCGCGGCCATGGGTAATGTTCCGGTCGCGGAGCTGCTCGAGGCCGTGGCGTCCGAGGTCAGGCGGGTGACCGGCCGGGACGTCACGGGCGCGCCGGACTTGAAAAAAGAGAGAGAGGAAACGGAGATGGACGAAAAGAAGGAAAGGAAGGAGGCCCTGAAGCGGATCATCCGGGAGCTCCACGCCGGACGCAGCGTCGAGGAGCTCCAGCCGGAGTTCATGGAGAAGCTGGGCGACGTGGCGGCCTCCGAGATCGCGGCCATGGAGCAGGAGCTCATCGCCGAGGGCATGCCGGAGGAGGAGATCAAGAAGCTCTGCGACCTGCACGTGCGCGTTTTCGAGGCCGCCCTGGACAAGAAGCCGCCGCTCACGAAGCTGCCCGGTCATCCCCTCCATACCCTGAGCGCGGAGAACGCCGCGCTCCAGGGTTTGCTCGCCGAGGCCGGGGAACTGCTCAAGGTTGTCCCCGAAGGAGAGGCCGCCGGCTGGCCGGCCCTCAAGTCCCGGCTCGGGAACGTCATGGAGTCGCTGCGCGAGGTCGAGAAGCACTATCTGAAAAAGGAGAACCAGCTCTTCCCGTCCCTCGAAGCCCGGGGCGCGAGCGGCCCCTCCAAGGTGATGTGGGCCATCCACGACGACATCAGGGCCCATCTCAAGAAAGCCGCGCAGAGCCTGGAGCGCGACGACCGCAAGGAGTTCGCGCAGGAGCTCGGCCTGGCCCTCAAGGCCATGTCGGACATGATCTACAAGGAAGAAAAGATCCTCTTCCCGATGAGCGAGGAGCTGCTTCTGGAAGCCGACTGGGCCCGGGTGAAAAAGGGCGAAGAGGAGATCGGCTACGCCTGGGTCGAGCCGGGAAGCGCGTGGCGGCCGTCCGTGGCGGAGTCGGAGCTGCCGAGGGCGCAGACCTACGGGAAGGCCGAGCCGGACGAAGGCGAGGTCCGGGGCGCTGGCGGCCCGGCCGCGGGCCGTATCGCGCTCGAAACCGGCTCGCTGACCCCCGAGCAGGTCAACCTGATGCTCCTCAACCTGCCGCTCGACGTCTCCTTCGTGGACGAGACCGACACGGTGGTCTATTATTCCGCGAACAAAGAGAGGATCTTCACCAGGACGCCGGGCGTCATCGGCCGCAAAGTCCAGAACTGCCACCCGCCGAAAAGCGTCCACATGGTGAAAAGGATACTCGAGGCCTTCAGGAAGGGCGAGAAGGATTCGGCCGAGTTCTGGATCCAGATGCGCGGCCGCTTCCTGCACATCCGCTATTTCGCCCTGCGGGACGGGAGCGGCGCTTACCGGGGTTGCCTTGAGGTTACCCAGGACGTGACGGGCATCAGGGCCCTGCAAGGGGAGCGACGTCTTCTCGACTGGAGTTGAGAACGGTCCGGCCGCGTCTTGGAACGCGGCCGGGTCATAGCTCGGGACAGTGATCGGTTACGGCAAATATATTAAGAAAGGAGCCACGGTCATGAAGGCCAAAGGCCAAGAGAAAAAGGCGGCGGCCGCCGTCAAGTCGGCCGGGACGAAGAAAGCGTCGGGCGGCAAGGGCGAAGCCTACGAATGCCACGTCTGCGGCTATCGGCTCGTCGTCGATTCGACCGGCTGCTGCGCCGAGGAGCACGTCTTCCTGTGCTGCGGCCGGCCTATGCAGAAGAAGGCCGGGAAATAGGCGGGCCTATCCTATTAAACTTATAGGATTACTTGTCCGGCCGTCCTTTCCGTTGTATCATGATATGGCGGGACGGAAGCCGGACCCGACCCCACCGTGGGCCGGGGGTGTTGTCAGCTGGAAAGCAGCCGGCGGTCTTAGGGCGAAACCGGGCCGTCAGAGGCATGCTGAAGATCGTTAGCTGGAGGAGATGAACATGAAAGAGAAGGTCGAACAGGCTTTGAATAAGATCAGGCCCGCCCTTCAGGCCGACGGCGGCGACGTCGAACTCGTAGGCGTGAGCGAGGAAGGAGTCGTCCAGGTCAGGTTGACGGGGGCCTGCGGCGGGTGTCCCATGTCCCAGCTCACGCTGCGCATGGGCATCGAGCGCATCCTCAAGAAGGAAGTGCCTGAAGTCAAGTCAGTGGAATCGGTCTGAGCCCGGTCCGCCCGGACCGGTCCGGGGGCTAGAATGAACCGCGTTTACCTCGACAGGATAGCGGCTGCTCCCCTCGAGCCCGAGGCTCTCGAGGCCATGCTGCCGTTCCTCAGGGAGTCGTTCGGCAACCCCCAGAGCCTGCACCGGGAGGGCCGCGAGGCCGCCGAGGCGGTCGACGAGGCCCGTGAGCGCGTGGCCGCGCTCATCGGCGCCGAAAGCTCCGAGGTCTATTTCACGGCTTCCGGCACCGAGGCCAACAACATGGCCGTCAAGGGCCTGGCCCTGGCCGGGGCGGGCAAGGGCCGCCACATAGTGGTTTCCGCCGTTGAGCACGTCTCCGTGCTCAACCCGGCGCGTTCGCTCGAGCGGCAGGGCTTCAAGGTCACGGTCGTGCCGGTCGACGGGACGGGTAGGGTCAACCCGGCCGACGTCGAGGCCGCCATTACCCCCGAAACCGCGCTCGTTTCCGTCATCATGGCCTCGAGCGAGGTCGGCACCGTCGAGCCGGTCGCGGAGATCGCGGCCGTCTGCCGCAGGCACGGCGTGCCCTTCCACACCGACGCCGTGGCCGCGGCCGGCAGCGTCCCCATCGATGTCCGCAAGACCGGCGTGGACGCGCTGTCTCTCGCGGCCGGCCAGTTCCACGGCCCCAAGGGCGCGGCCGCCATCTTCCTGCGCAAGGGAACGCGGCTCCAGCCGCTCGTCGAGGGCGGCAACCAGGAAGGCGGCCGGCGCGGAGGGACCGAGAACGTGGCGGCCATAGTCGGCATGGGCAAGGCGGCCGAGCTGGCCCTAAAGAACATGGAGGCAAGGAGCGCCGCGCTCATCCCCCTGCGCGACCGTCTGCTCCGGGAGCTTCCCCGGCGCATCGAGCACACGGTCGTGACCGGCTCGCTCGAGCATCGCCTGCCTTACCACGCCAGCTTCTGCGTCAGGTTCGTGGAAGGCGAGTCCATGCTGCTCAGCCTGGACATGAAGGGAGTCGCCGCCTCGAGCGGCTCGGCCTGCACCTCGAAATCGCTCAAGGTCTCGCACGTGCTCCTGGCCATGGGGCTCGACCACGCCACCGCCCAGGGCTCGCTCATCTTCAGCCTGCCGAACGGGGCCGACGCCGAGGGCATCGAGCGCGTCCTCGAGGCCCTGCCGCCGGCCGTGGAGCGGCTGAGAGCGATGTCGCCGCTTTACACCGAATACCTCAAGGGCAAAGGATAGGCAGATGTACACCGATAAAGTCATGGAACACTTCATGAACCCGCGCAACGTCGGGACGATCGCCGACGCCGACGGCGTCGGCCAGGTCGGCAACCCGGTCTGCGGCGACATGATGACCTTCTACATCAAGGTCAAGGAAGGCAAGCTAGAGGACGTCAAATTCCAAACCTTCGGCTGCGGCGCGGCCATCGCCGTGTCCAGCATGGTCAGCGAGATGGCCAAAGGCAAGACCCTGGAGGAGGCCATGGCCATCACCAACGACCTGGTGGCCGAGGAGCTGGGCGGCCTGCCCAAGAACAAGCTGCACTGCTCCAACCTGGGCGCCGACGCCCTGCACGCCGCCATCTCCGATTACCTCAGGAAGGGTAGCCAGGCGGCTGAGGGCGGCGTTCCCGCGGCCGAGGCCGCGGCCCACCGAGCGGCCGACCACGAAGAAGGCCACGAGTGCCCCTATTGCGAAGGGGAGGTCGAGGAGGCCCTGAAGATAGTCTGTCGGGCCTGCCGACTGGAGTTCGTCAAGTGCGGCAACTGCGGCGCCTACAGCAAGAAGGGCGACAGGACCTGCCGCGCGTGTGGTCGTCCGCTGGAATGAGCTTGCGCCGCGGCGCGGCGCCGGAGCGCGGCCGGGCCGCGGACTCGAACGAATAGGGAAGAGGTCATGACAGACGACGGGACGAGAGCCAGGATCGAAGAGCTCAAGAAGAAGAGGCGAGCGGTCGTCTTGGCCCATAACTACCAGATCCCGGAGGTCCAGGACGCCGCCGACTTCACCGGCGACTCGCTGGAGCTAAGCCGCAAGGCCGCGGCGCTCGACGCCGAAGTCATCGTCTTCTGCGGCGTCCATTTCATGGCCGAGACCGCGGCCATCCTCGCCCCCGACAAGAAGGTCCTCCTGCCCGAGATAGACGCCGGCTGTCCCATGGCCTCCATGATCAACCGCCGCGAGCTCGTGCTGTGGAAGGAGAAATACCCGGGCCGCAAGGTGGTCTGCTACGTCAACACCACGGCCGAGGTCAAGGCCGAAAGCGACATCTGCTGCACCTCTTCGAACGCGGCGGCCGTCGTCCGTTCCCTCGGCGAGAAGGAAGTGCTGTTCGTCCCGGACAAGAACCTGGCGGCCTACGTAGCCAGGGAAACGGGACTGAGCATCATAGCCTGGGACGGTTTCTGCTACGTCCACCACCGCTTCAGCCCGGAAGATATCGTCAGCGCCAAGAAGGCCCACCCGCGGGCCGAGGTCTGGGCCCACCCGGAGTGCCGGCCGGAGGTGTCGGCCCTGGCCGACCGGGTCCTGTCAACAGGCAAGATGGTCGCGGAAGCCGGCCGGACAAAGGCCGCGGAGGTCGTCATCGTCACCGAGAAGGGCATCATCCACAGGCTGAAAAAGGAGAACCCGGCCGTCGCCTTCTATGCGGCGCGGGAGGACGCGGTCTGCTTCAATATGAAGAAGACCAACCTCGAGAAGGTCCTCAGGGCCCTCGAGCAGGACAGGTACGAAGTGCGTGTTCCCGAGGAGGTCGCCCGTCAGGCCAGACGGGCCATCGAGGGGATGCTCGCGGTTACATAAATAAACGAGAGGGGGAGCCGAGATGAAGAAGATGACCGAACAGAACGTCAGGTCCGCCCTGGCCGGCGAAAGCCAGGCGCACGTGAAGTATCTCGTATACGCCGAAAAAGCCGAGGCCGAGAAGATGCCCAACGTGGCCCGGGCTTTCAGGGCCAATTCCTACGCCGAGCAGGTGCACGCAGCCAACTACCTCAGGACGCTGGGCGAGGTCAAGTCCACCAAGGACAACCTGGCCGCGGCCGTGGGCGGCGAGACTTTCGAGGTCGAGGAGATGTACTCCGCCTATATCGAGGTCGCCAGGTTCCAGGGAGAGAAGACCGCGGAGATGTATCTTTCGGCGGCCCTGGCCGCCGAGAAGGTCCACGCCGGCATCTACAAGCGGGCGATGGAGGCGGTCGCCAAGGGACAGGACCTGGAAGGCCGGCCCATCCATGTCTGCGGACAATGCGGCTTCACCATGGAGGGCGAGGCGCCCGACAAGTGTCCGGTCTGCGGCGCCCCGCGTTCGAAGTTCGTCACGTTCTAGAGCGCGGTTCTGCGCGGCTCAAGCCGGCCGCCATGAACGGCGCGCGCCGGCACGCCCGAGGGTGCGGGAGGCCGCGAAAGGCCTTGCGTGCGTGGGGCGCGGCTCCGGCCGAGCCGCCCGCGTAACTTGAAGAGGGGGTTTGATATGAGTCTTACGGCGGATCTTTCTCCATGGCAGATCCTGGCGGTCGCGGTCCGTTCCGAGGAGGACGCCGCGCTTTTCTACACGGAGCTGCAGAAGAGGGTCAAGAACCCCATTCTCATCGACAAGCTTAAGTTCCTGGCCGGCGAAGAGGGAAAGCACAAGGCCATCCTGGAACGCCTGTTCGGGCAGAAATACCCCGACCGGACCAAGGGCCTCCCGCCCGGCGTGGACCGCCTGAGGATCAAGGCTTCGCTTGACGGCGGCGCCGACGTGCCGGCCCTGTTCCGGGCCGCGCTCCAGGCCGAGGTCGAGGCCGAGAGCTATTACGCCGAGGCCGCCGCCCGCACCGAGGCCCCGGACGCCCGCCAGGTGCTGAATTACCTCAGCCGAGTGGAGCGCAGCCACCAGGCGATGATCACGGCCGAGCTTGACCTCATCGAGAAATTCCCCGATTATTACAACGTCGAGGATTTCCACATCGCCCAGGACCTTTTCCATGTCGGTCCCTGAGGAGGCCCCATGAAGTCGGCCTGGAAGGTCGGAAAGATAGCCGGGATCGAGTTCCGCATCGATTCCAGCTGGGTCGTCATTTTCGCGCTGTTCACCTGGACCCTGGCCGCCAATTATTTCCCGCGCCAGCATCCCGGCTGGCCCGCCCACCTGTACTGGGGTTTGGGGCTGCTCACCAGCCTGCTCGTCTTCGCCTCGGTCCTGTTCCACGAGCTGGCCCATTCGCTGGTCGCCAGGAGGAACGGCGAGGAGGTGCGCAGCATCACCCTGTTCATTCTGGGCGGGGTCGCCCAGATAAGCGACGAGCCCAAGGAGCCGCTCAAGGAGCTGGGCATGGCCCTGGCCGGTCCGCTCTCGAGCTTCCTGCTGGCGGCCTTTTTCCTGGCCGTTTCGCTGGCCCTCGCCGGCCGCCACGAGCCCTTCCACGCCGCCGCCTCCTATCTCGCGATCATCAACCTCGCGCTCGGCGTCTTCAACCTGCTGCCCGGCTTTCCCATGGACGGCGGCCGGGTCCTGCGCTCTATCATCTGGAAGGCCACCGGCGACATCCGCAAGGCGACGCGGGTGGCGTCCGGGGTCGGGCAGGTGCTCTCGTTCCTGCTCATCGTCATCGGCCTGATGAGGTTCTTCCAAGGCGACTTCGGCGGGCTATGGCTGGTTCTGATCGGCTGGTTCCTGCACAACGCCTCCGTGCGCGGCTACGACCAGGTCATGATCAGGGCCGCCTTGGAAGGGCTTCGGGCCCGGGACCTGATGAGCGCCGACTTCCAGACCATATCTCCGGACAGCACGGTCCAGTCGCTCGTCGACGACCACATCCTGAAGAAGAGGGAACGAGTGTTCATCGTGGCCGAGGCCGGCGAGCTCCAGGGCATCGTCTGTCTCGAGGATGTCAAGAAGACGCCCAGGGAGAGCTGGGCGTCGCTGCGGGTCAGGGACATCATGACGCCCAAGGAGCGGCTGGAATCCGTGGCCCTCGAGGCCGACGGAAGCTCGGTCCTGGAGCGGCTCGTTTCCAGGGACGTCCACCAGCTGCCCGTGGTCGAGGCGGGCAAGGTGGTCGGCATCATCTGCCGTAACGACCTGCTCAAGGTCCTGCAGCTCCGCTCCGAGCTCGGCGTCTGACAGGGAGGTTTTCGGCCATGGCCGTCGCGAAGGAAGAGAAGGCCCGGGTGCGCCGCATCATCCGGCTCCTGAGGGAGCATTACCCGCAGAGCCGCACCGCCCTCGAGTTCGGGTCGCCGCTCGAACTGCTCGTAGCCACCATCCTGGCCGCCCAGTGCACGGACGAGAGAGTCAACAGGATAACGCCCGTCCTGTTCAGGAGATACCCGGGCGCGGCCGAGCTGGCCGCCGCCGAGCGTTCCGAGCTCGAGGACATCATCAGGCCGACCGGCTTTTTCAGGAACAAGGCCAAGAGCATCATGGGCGCCGCCCGCAAGATCGTGGACGACTTCGGGGGAAAAGTCCCGGATTCCATGGATGAGCTGATTCAGCTTCCCGGCGTCGCCCGCAAGACCGCCAACATCGTCCTGGCCGCGGCCTTCAAGAAGGCCGAGGGCATCGCCGTCGACACCCACGTCAGGCGGTTGGCGGGGCGGCTCGGCCTCTCCAAGAACGACGACCCGGAGAAGATCGAGCGCGACCTGATGGAGCTCGTTCCCAGGGAGGACTGGCTCGATTTCAACTTCATGCTGGTGGACCACGGCCGGGCGGTCTGTCAGGCCCGCAAGCCCGACTGCCGCGGCTGCTTCCTGAGCCGGCTCTGCCCCTCGGCGGGCGAGTTCGAGCGCGGGGAAAAATGAGGGGAAGGCGTGGCGGCGCGTGAAGCGATGCTCTGGGAACCCCGAGGGAACGGCGGCGTTTCCTGCTCCCTCTGCGCCCACCGCTGCCTCATAAAGCCCGGCAAGCGGGGCGTCTGCGGCGTGCGGGAGAACAGAGAAGGCACGCTTTGCACGCTCGTTTTCGGCCAGGCCGTCGCGGTCCACGTCGACCCCATCGAGAAGAAGCCGCTCTACCATTTCCTGCCAGGCAGCAAGGCCCTGTCGATAGCCACGGTCGGCTGCAACTTCCGCTGCCCCTTCTGCCAGAACTGGACCATCTCGCAGTCGCCGCGGCTCGAGCCAGGCGACATTCCCGGCGAGGACTTCCCGCCCGAAGACGTGGTCAGGGCGGCCCTGAAGTCCCGTTCGGCGAGCATCTCCTACACTTACACCGAGCCGACCATCTTCTTCGAATACGCCTACGAGACGGCGAAGCCGGCGAAAAAAGCCGGCCTGGCCAACACCTTCGTGACCAACGGCTACATGACGGCCGAGGCGCTCCAGGCCATGAAGGGCCTGCTCGACGCGGCCAACGTGGACCTGAAATTCTTCCGCGACGAAAGCTACAGGAAGGTCTGCGGGGCGCGCCTCCAGCCGGTCCTGGATTCGATCAGGCTCATGAAGGAGCTGGGCGTCTGGGTCGAGGTCACGACCCTGGTCGTCCCCGGGCTGAACGACGGCGAAGAGGAGCTCGCCGGCATAGCCCGCTTCCTAGCCGGCCTCGACCCCGGCCTGCCCTGGCACATCAGCCGCTACCACCCCGACTACGAGTTCACCGAGCCCGGTCCGACGCCCGTGAAGACCCTGCGCCGGGCCGCTGAGATCGGCCGCCGCGAGGGCCTGAAATATGTTTACATCGGCAACGTCTGGGGCGAGTCCGAAGACACGAACTGCCACAACTGCGGCGCCCCGCTCATCCGCCGGGAAGACTTCGCCGTTCTCGAGAACAGGATACGGGACGGCCGCTGCCCGGATTGCTCGACCCTCATCCCAGGGGTGTTTTGAAACGGGGAAATAAAACGGGGGACAGGCACCGCAGGTGCCTGTCCCCCGTTTTTCTCCGTTTCACCCCCGGGCCGCGGACTTCCAGCGATCCTGTTAAATCCGCGGAGTGACGGATGCTAAATAATGGGCCCTGAGGCTATCAGCAAAGTGCCTGATATATAATAATATGCGATAATAACTTGTTAAATATTGGGACGCATCAAGTGAATTATTGAATATTCTGATCGCTCTATTATATAAGCAAGAGGCTGGGAAAAATCCGATGGAAAAAGACGCTCCGGGAGCCGGCCGTAGGTACGTGATCCTGCCTCATACTGCGGACGGCAAGTTCCAGGCCTTCGGCCGCACCCTGGAAGAGGCCTTCGCCAACGCCGGCCTGGCCATGGTCTCGTTCATGTGGGACTGGAGCAGGGTCGAGGCCAGGCTGAAGAAGCCGGTCCGGGTCGAGGCAAGGGACCTGGAGCAGCTGCTGAGCAGGTACCTGAACGAAGTGCTCTATCTCTTCGAGCGGGAGCGTTTCCTGCTCGGCCGGGTCGAGCGCCTCGTCATCCGCGAATCCGGCGGCCGATTCGGGCTTGAGGCCGAGCTCGCCGGGGACAGCCTCTCGCCGCGCTACGAAGTGAGCGGCGAGGTCAAGGCCGTGACCTACAACGAGATGAAAATAGAGAGGAATGACGGCTGCCTGGTCCAGGTGGTCGTCGACCTGTGAGGCCGCCATGGAACTCAGGAAGATAAGCGACAACGTCTGGGAGATCCCCAGGCAAGGGGAAATGAGGGTGCCGGCCGTGATCTATTCCTCGGCCCGCCTGCTCGAGGCCGTCAGGCGCGACATGACCCTGACCCAGGCCCGGAACGTCGCCTGCCTGCCGGGCATCGAGCGCGGCTCCTACGTCATGCCAGACGCCCACCAGGGCTACGGCTTCCCCATCGGCGGTGTCGCCGCCTTCGACCTCGACGAGGGCGTGATATCGCCGGGCGGCGTCGGCTACGACATCAACTGCGGTGTCAGGCTCCTGCGCACCGACTTCACCGAGAAGGACGTCGCGGCCAAACGCAGGGAGCTGCTCGAGGAGATCTTCAAGGAGGTGCCGGCCGGCGTAGGCAAGAGCGGGGTCACGAAGCTCAGCCGCGGCGTCCTCAACGAGATCCTGGTCAAGGGAGCAGAGTGGGCCGTCGAGAACGGCTACGGCACGCAAGATGACCTGGACCGGACGGAGGAGCACGGCCGGATGAAGGACGCCGGCTTTGACGGCGTCTCGCCGCGGGCGCTCGAAAGGGGAATCCCCCAGCTCGGGACGCTCGGCTCGGGCAACCATTTCCTCGAGATCCAGAAGGTCGAGAGGATCTACGACGAGGCCGCCGCCCGCGTCTTCGGCATCGACGCCCCGGGCCAGGTCCTGGTCATGGTCCACTGCGGCAGCCGCGGCCTGGGGCACCAGGTGGCCACCGATTACATCGAGCTCATGGAGAACGCCTTCGGCGTCAAGGGCCTGCCCGACCGGGAGCTGGTCAACGCGCCCTTCAAGTCGGAGCTCGGCCGGCGCTACTACCGGGCGATGTGCGCCGCCGTCAACTACGCCTTCGCCAACCGCCAGATGATCGCCCACTGGGTGCGGCAGGTCTTCGCCAAAGTGCTGGGCGGCTCGAGAGGCATGCGCCAGGTCTACGACGTCTGCCACAACGTGGCCAAGGTCGAGAAGCACGTCATCGACGGCCGCGAGAAGGCGGTCTGCGTCCACCGCAAGGGCGCGACGCGCAGTTTCGGGCCCGGCCGACCGGAGATACCCGAGGCCTACCGCGGCGTCGGCCAGCCGGTCATCATCCCCGGCAGCATGGGCACGGCCTCCTACATCCTAGCGGGCACGGCGGCCGCCGAGGAGCTGAGCTTCAGCTCGACCGCCCACGGCGCCGGCAGGCTCATGTCGCGGCACGAGGCCCTGCGCCGCTTCCGTGGCGAACAGATCCGCGACGAGCTGGCCGGCCGGGGCATCGAGCTCCGCTCGACCAGCTGGAAAGGCGTCGCCGAGGAAGCCTCGGCCGCCTACAAGGACGTCGACGAGGTCGTCCGAGTTTCCGACGAGGTCGGGCTGGGCCGGCTGGTGGCCCGGGTGGTGCCGGTCGGCGTCATGAAGGGTTGAGCCGGCGCTTGCCGCCGGGTTTCTTGGCGCCGGCGCGGCCGGTCAGGCTTTCGGCCGACAAACAGTTGAGGATGTCGGACGTCCCGAGCCAGGCCCGGCGGGCCACGGCCACGCCGAAGCGCATCATGCTCAGACCTTCCGGATGGTGGGTGTCGGTCCCGATGCTGATCCTGACGCCGTGTTCCCGCGCCTTTTTCAGGTTGTGCTCGTCAAGGTCCAGGCGGTCGTAGTAGGCGTTGAGCTCGAGGGCCTTGCCGCCGCGGGCCGCGGCCTCGATGACCCTGTCGATGTCCACTTCGTAGCCTTCGCGGCCCGAGATGAGCCGGCCGGTCGGATGGGCGATGACCCGGACGTGCGGGTTGGCGCAGGCCTTCGCGACGCGCTCGGTGACGTTCTTCTTGAACCCGGAGTGGACGGCCGCCACCACGAAATCCAGGCCGGCCAGGACCTTGTCGGGGAAATCCAGCCGGCCGTCGGCCAGGATATCGACCTCGACCCCCTTGAGGAGGCGGAAGCCCTTCAGGCGGCCGTTCAATCGGTCGATCTCCCGGCCCTGTTCGAGCAGGCGCTCGACGCTCAGCCCGCCCGCGTAGCCGGCCGAGACGGAGTGGTCGCAGACGGCGATGTAGGAGTAGCCGCGCTTGCGGCCGAGGGCGGCGATTTCCTCTAGCGTCATCGTCCCGTCGCTTGCCCGGCTGTGGACGTGCAGGTCGCCCTTGATGTCCTTTCCTTCGACCAGACGGGGCAGCTTGTCCTCGAGCGCGAGCTCGACCTCGCCCCGGTCCTCGCGCATCTCGGGCGGTATCCAGACCATGCCCAGGGCCCGGTAGCAGTCCTCTTCGGTGCGGCCGGCGACCCTTTTCTCGCCCCTGAAGATGCCGTATTCCGAGACCTTGAGGCCCATGTCCTTGGCCAGGCCCCGCAGCTTGATGTTGTGGGCTTTCGAGCCGGTGAAGTAAAGCAGGGCGGCCCCGTATTCGGCGGCGTCGACGACCCTCAGGTCAACCTGCCTCTCGATGCCCTCGACATTGGCTATTATGGAGCCCTTGGTCTCGCCCTCGGCCAGGACGCGGGTCGTGCCGGGGAAGCGGATGAAGGCCCGGATCACGCGGCCGCCGTTCTTGCCCGCGGCCAGGATGTCGATGTCGCCGACGGTCTCCTTCATCCGGCGCACCGACCCGGCCGGCGAGGCCTCGACGACGCCGGGGATGCCCCTGACGAATTCGGTCAGGGCGTCGGCCAGGATGACGGCCTCATAGATCGAGATCCGGGAAGTGTATCTCTCATGGGCCGCGACGCCCTTCTTGATATTCTCGACCTTCTTTTCGCCCATGCCCTTGAGGGCCGCGAGCGAGCCGTCCTCGATGACCCGTTTCAGGTCATCCAGGCCCTTGACGCCGAGCTCCCTGTTCATCAGGCGGATGGTCTTGCCGCCGAGGCCCTGGACCTCGAGCAGCTCGAGCAGGGTTTCGGGTATGCCCTGGAAGGCCTCCTCGTACTTGGCCATGCGGCCGGTCTCGAGGTATTCCCTGATCTTGTCGGCCAGGCCGCGGCCGACGCCGGGGATGGACTCCAGGCGGTTCTCCGCGGCCAGGACGGCGACGTCCTCGGTCAGGTCCTCGACGGCGCGGGCGGCCCGGCGGTAGGCTCCGACCTTGAAGTCCAGCTCGCCCTTGATCTCGAGGGCGTCGGCGATGCGGTCGAACAGGGCCGCGATCTCCTTGTTCTTCACTCCGGGCTCCTTTGCTTCGTGGATAGGATAATCCCAGGCAAGCTCCTAAGTAAAGGTCATGGTTTTTTAGGTAACTTTGTAAGCAAGCGCTCGTCCGAGAAAAAGCTTGTATGGATAATAGAACATGCTAAGCTTTTATTTAAGGTGACGGCTCGAAAAAGTACTTGAAATTAATTGAAAAGAGCGGCAACGTTGCTTATCCTGGGAGTTGTCGTCCTTGTGGGAAAGCATCCTGATAAGGATAAGTTCAATGAGGCGGCCGGCCGGCGAAAAGGATAAAGGGATCGGGACTTACATCGCATGCTTGAGCTTAAGCCTTGCCATAACAGGCGCGGCGCCTGCCTCATCAGCGTTGGCCCCTGGATATAAAGAGAGAATCCTCAAATTGAACGAAATGCTTCGTATCATGGGTGACGGCGATAGATCCGTCTTCCGGGCGCCGTATGGTCTCTGGGTCGGGCCCGACGGCAACGCCTTTTTTTATGACGGTTACAAGCTGTTCGCCTTTAGTGCTTCGGGGGAGCGTTTATTCGCGATAATTGAAGCGGGGCAGGGCCCTGGAGAGGCGATCGGCGAGACAAGCTATCTGGTGACGGAAAACGAAATACTTATCCAGGCCGTAAGCCCGCCTAAAATAATGAAGTATGACCTAAGCGGCAAGTATAAAAGCGAGTACCGCTTGGACCGGTTTCGGCTGTTCGCGTTCATAGGGATGGTCGGGGACTCGATATACGGTTTTCGGGATGAGCCGGCAATATCGGGAAACAGGACTGACAGATACATGGATCTTCCCTGCAATCTTTATGAGATATCCCGCGATTTCGGTTCTTTCGAAAAGGTATTTTCTTTTCCGATAAGGCATTTCGTCATAAAGAATTATGCCTTTTGGCCCAGGGCAAGGCTGGATTTCGCATGGGATGGGCACCGTTTCGTGTTCGTTACGCATACGTCCGATTACCGGGTCGTCAAGTTCGACCTGGTCCCCAGGTCGGTTGCCGGCATTTTGGAGAGGAAGTACAAGAAAGTGAAAATTGAGGGCGAGCCCGAGAAAGGAAAACCCGGAATATTATCGCCGCCGCCGAATGAATTCTATCAGGACATCGTGAAGCTGCTCATACATGGAGATAGATTGTGGGTGCTGACGTCGACAAAGGACGCACAAAACAGGCGCCTGGTGGACGAATACACAATGGACCTGAAGTACTTGGGCTGCTTCTATTTGGAGTACCCGTTAGATTGGAAGCCGAGGCCCTTTGCTTATGGTTCGATGCGACTTCATGGAGACCTAGTATATTCATTGGATGAAAACAGCGCCGGTGATATGAGCTTTGCGATTTATAAAATGACCGATGTGAAATGATCCCGTCCGCCGCGGTTGACTTTTGAGGTCGCTGCCCATAATTTAGAAGGGCCATGAAAGTCATCCTGGCCGGCTACAACGTC
>CAYWJT010000049.1:0-22263 GCA_964458655.1 uncultured Eubacteriales bacterium
CATGGCGGCACCTATCATAGCCCATCGTGTCACCTATGTATCTGAACGAGCTCACTGTCCTGTGATGCAAAAGGGGCCGTAAACGCGGCCGCATCATGAGCGGCGACCGGAGCGGGACCATTGATGCCGATAGCGTTCGTCGATCCGGCCGAGTAAGATATGGGACACTGATGCTCCGTCCATGTCGTCGCAGATGCGCTTGACTGGACCAAACCCTGCGCCGGGGCCGTTTTTTGATGTATAATCAGGCCGGTCACCATGCCAATTCGAGTCAGGAACAGAACGCTCGCCTTCGCTGCGATGGCCGCGCTGCTGTGCGGCCCGCTTGTCGCCGACGTCAGGCTGCGTGTCGTCACGACCATCTTCCCCCTCCAGGAGTTCGCCCGGGCGGTGGCGGGGGAGCGGGCCGCGGTCGACCTCATCCTGCCTCCCGGCGCCAGCATCCACAACTGGCAGCCGCGGCCGGGCGATATGATCAGGCTGGCGTCGTCGGACTTGTTCATTTTCCTGGGACTCGACCTGGAACCATGGGCCGGCGGACTTCTGGCTTCAGTCCGGGGCAAAGGCCCGGTTAGGCTCGAGGCCGCGGCCGGGCTTGACCTTCCGGAGCTCGAGGAGGAGCCGGAACATGCCGAGGTTGAACATAAGCATGGCACCGTCGACCCCCATGTCTGGCTCGACCCCCTCATCGACCTGCGCATCGTCGACAGGATCGCTGACGCTCTGTGCGGCCTCGACCCGGAGGCCTCGGCGGCATATCGCACGAACGCCGAGGCTTACAAGGAGAAGCTCCTGGAGCTTGACGGCCTGTACCGCGATTCCCTCAAGGGCTGCCGCGGCGCGACCATGGTCATAGCCGGGCATGCCGCCTTCGGCTACCTCGCCGCCCGCTACGGGTTGCGCCAGATGGCCCTTTACGGATTGAGCCCTGACGCCCAGCTTTCGCCGGGGGCGATGCGCGAGGCCGTGGAGTTCTGCCGCGGCCGAGGCCTGAAGACGGTGTTCTTCGAGAACACCGTTTCGCGGAGCGCGGCTGAGACCCTGGCCAGGGAGATTGGCGGCCGCGTTCTGGTCCTGAGACCCGGGCACAACCTGACCCGCGAAGACTTGGCCGCGGGACTGACCTTTCTGGATATAATGAAGGAGAACCTGCGCAGCATAAAAGAAGGGCTGGGCTGCAGGTAGGCGGGGCCCATGGCGATAGCGAAACTGGACCGGGTCAGCTACAGCTATGACGGCGTGCCGGCGCTTGTCGACGTCAGCCTCTCGGTCGAGGCGGGCGACTTCCTGGCCGTGATCGGGCCCAACGGCTCGGGCAAGACCACTCTGCTCAAGGTCATGCTCGGCCTCCTGCGGCCCGACTCCGGCGGCGTCGAGCTCTTCGGCGTCAGCGTGGAAAAGTTCAGGTCCTGGGAGCTCGTCGGCTACATCCCGCAGAACGCCGCCGGCGTAGATCCTCTCTTTCCCGCCTCGGTGGAGGAGGTCGTGTCCATGGCCCTCCGCGTGAACAGGCGGTCCCTGGAGCGGGCCGGCAGCTTCAGACGCGACGCCGCCCGCCTGGCCCTGCGTTCGGTGGGCATGGAAGGTTTTCTCAAGGTCCCGCTGACGCGTCTTTCCGGCGGCCAGCAGCAAAGAGTGTTCATCGCCCGGGCGCTGGTCAGCGAGCCGCGCGTCCTGATCCTGGACGAGCCGACGACCGGGATCGACGCCGCCGCCCAGAACGATTTCTACGAGATGCTCAACCGTCTCAACAAGGAGAAGGGCATCACCATCGTCCTGGTCACGCACGAGGTGGCCATGCTCAACAGGCACGTCAACCGCGTGGCCTGCCTCAACCAGCGGCTTATCTACCACGGCAGCCACGAGGAATTCTGCTGCTCGCAGGAGTTCCGGGACATGCTCAACCGCGGCGACCATCTGATAGGCCACAGGCACTGAGAATGACCGGCGCCATGCTCTCCTACGGGTTCGTGCAGCGGGCCCTCGTTTCGGGCCTGCTCATAGCCGTGGCCTGCGCCCTTCTGGGCGTCTTCCTTGTTCTCAGGAAGGAAGCCATGGTCGGACACGGCTTTTCGCACATCGCCTTTTTCGGGGTGGCCGCCGGACTCTTCCTCAGGGTCATGCCGCTTGCGGCCGCGCTGGTGCTATCGGTCCTGGCCGCCCTGGCCATGCGCGGCCTCAAGGAAAAGGCGGGCATCCACGGCGACACGGCCATCGGCATCCTGAGCAGCCTGGGCATGGCCTTGGGAATAGTCCTAGCCGGCCTGTCACGGGGGTTCGGAGTGGAGCTGATGGGTTATCTGTTCGGCGACATCCTGGCCATATCTCCGGCCGAGGTCTGGCTGGCGGCCGCACTTTCGGGCGCAGTCATCCTGGCCGTGATCCTCAATTACCCGAAGCTGCTCCTCATGACCTTCGACCTTCAGTCGGCCCGCGTCGCCGGCATAAACGTGAAAAGGCTGGACGCTCTCCTGGTGTCGCTGACAGCGACCACGGTGGTGCTGGGCATGAAGATCACCGGGTTGCTTCTCGTGGCCGCGCTGCTGGTCATCCCGGCCGCGGCCGGCCTGCAAGTCGCTTCTAGCTTCAGGAGCGCCATGGCCTCGGCCGCGGTCGCGGCTGTGTTATCGGTCCTGGCCGGCATCTTCGCGGCCATGGAGCTCGACATCCCGGCTTCGGCCTCGGTGGTCCTGGCCGGGATGGCCGTGTTCGGCCTGTTCTATCTATGGAAGAGGGTCCGGCGGGCGCGGCGCTCCTATTGAGACCACGCCGGGGCTATTTGGCCGAATTAGCCGCAAGGAGCTTGGAGGCGGACTTGCGGGCCCGGGCTTCTTCCCGGTCAAGGAGCCGGCGCAGCTTTTCGGCCTTTTTCAGCGTGTCCGACTTGAACTTCGCGTCCTTTATCCCAGGCAGGTTGATCATGACGTTGTAGAAGGCGCCCATCCCGGCCGCGTAGCCGGCCAGGCCGGCCATGCCGGCATCGCTCGCGGAGTTCCTGTTGCCTTCAGCCAGGGTCAAGTTCGCGAGCGCGAGCGACCTCAGGGCCAGCTCCATCACGCCGAGCGGCACGGAGGTCGCTTCCTTGGTGGCGGCCTCCAGAGCCGCCTCCTTTTCGGCGGCCTGTTCGGGAGTCCCCTTGGGCAGGCGCAGCGCTTCCATGACCTTGTTGAAGGCCCTGGTGTCTTCGTCGACGGCCCGCAGCAGGTCATCCTTGAGGCACTGGGCTTCGACGGCCGCGGCCTTCATCTCTTCCCAGCTCGACTCATAGCCCTTGTGGCCGACCGTCAGGTTGGCGACCATGGCCGCCAGCGCCGCGGAGAGGGCGCCGCACAGGGCCGCGACGCTCCCGCCTCCCGGGGTGGGGGACTCCATGGAAAGCTCGTTCAGGAAATCCCTCAGCGTCAGTCCTGCCAGGCTCGGGCCCGCCTCCTGGAACTGGTACTCGATGACCTTCTTCCGGGGGTCGAAAGGGGCCACGTCGTTGAGTCCGAGCGAAATAACGGCCGTCCAGATAAGCTCTGCCTCGGGGACGCCGGGGCTCTTGCCTTGCTTCTCGAGATAGTAGCGTCCGGCGCGCAGCAGGGCTTCCTTGGGAATGAGCCCGACCAGCTCGCTACCCGTGACCCTGAGGCCGAGCTTGGCGGCCAGCTTCTGGGCCTCGTCGAAAACAATGTGCGGGGGGGTGACCTTGTAATTGGTGAAGTTGACCGAGACTTGGGCCCGGCCGTAATCTTCGATGTACCAACCGACGGCCTTGACCTCCTTGAACCTGCCGGGCAGCCGGACCGGTTTGCCGGAAGCGTCCTTGACCACGTTGCCCGCCTTGTCCTTCTTGAGCCGGCCGCTTTCCCTGAGGCTCAGGGCGATCTCGTGGGCGAGTTTCCGGTCACGGGTGTTGAGGTTGATGTTGTAGGCGATGAGGAACTCGCGGGCGCCGATGACCGTGGCGCCTGATCTTGGGTTGAAGACCGGCTCCCCGAAATCGGGTTTCCACCGCGGGTCCTTGAGCTTTTCCGGAAGGCCCTCGTATTCGCCGGCGCGGATATTGGCCAGGTTCCTTCTTTCCGGCTTGCTGGCCGCGGCCTCGTAGAGATAGACCGGTATGCCGAGCTCCTTCGCCACCCGGGCCCCGAGCCTTCTGGCCAGCTCGACGCACTCCTCCATGGTCACGCCCGAAACGGGAACGAAGGGACAGACGTCCGTGGCACCGAGGCGGCTGTGCGCGCCCCTGTGCTGCCTCATGTCAATGACCTCCGCGGCCTTGGCGACGGCCCTGAAAGCGGCTTCCAGGATGGCCTCCGGCTCGCCGATGAAAGTGACGACCGTGCGGTTGGTGGACTCGCCGGGGTCGACGTCGAGCAGCTTGACGCCGGGCACGGTCTCGACTTCACGCACGATGGCCTGGATCTTCTGCCGGTCCCGTCCCTCGCTGAAGTTCGGTACGCACTCAACGATCCTGAGCATGGTTTTCTCCTTTCGTCAGCGTCAGCTTGTAGTTGCCGAGACTGTCGAAGACCTCTATATTATCAAATTCCTTGAGTATCTCTCCAAGCCATTCCGTCCTGCCGGCGACGACCACGAGGGGCGGCCGGGCCAGGTATTTCGCGGCGACCTGCTGGACCCTTTCCTGGCTGACCAGCATGATGTTGTCTATGACCCGTTCCCAGTGCTCGCGGCCCAGCCCGAGCGACAGGATGCCGGCGACCCTTTCCTCGAAATAATCCGGCGAGTCGAGCTTTAGAGGCAGGTTGCCGATCAGATAGGACTTGGCCTCTTCCACCTCGGAGGGCGGCAGGCCGCCCGAGGCGAGCGAACCGAGCTCCGCCGTGACCTCCCGGATGACGCTGGTTATACTCTCGGGACCCGACCTGGCGCGCGCCCAGAAGGCGCCGCAGGCTCCGTAGAACTCGGTGGAGCTGAAGGCGTAATAGGCGTAGCCGCGGGCCTCGCGCAGCTTCATGAAAAGACGGCTGCGGGTCGTGCCTCCGAGGGCCTGATTGAGGACGATGAAGGGGAAGTAATCCGGGTCCGAGGCCCTGGCGGGGATACTATTGCCGACGACCACGGCCGCCTCCTCGGCGCCGGGGCTTTCCAGGAAACAGACCCTTTTTGCCTCGTTAGCGGCTGGCTGCTTCCTATCCGGCCGCCTGAAACCTCCGGAAGTCCACATGTTGAAGTGCTGGCTGATCTTGCGGGCCGCTACGTTGATGCCGATCCGGCCGCTGACGACGATGGTAGCGTTGCCCGGCCTGTAGAAGCCGGAGTAAAAGGCCGCCGTGTCGCGGGCGTTGACGAACCTTATGACGTCCTCGGAATAGGCCGCTGAGCCGTAGGCGTGGCCCTGGAAGAGCAGCCTCAGGAACTGTCTCTCCGCGGCCGCCTCCGGGTCCCGCCTTTTTTCACGCAGCTCGTAGTAGTAATCCCGCTTGACGCCGGCCAGCTGCCGTTCCGAGAAGACCGGTTCGAGCAGCATCTGGCGCAAAATGAGCAGGCCCCGGTCCAGGAATTCCTCCAGGACCCGCATCCTGAAGACCGTCTCGTCCATCGTGACCGAAACTGAGAATTCGGCGCCCATGCCTTCGGTCAGGTTCTCGATGTCGTCGGCCGAAAGCACCCGGGTGCCTTTGCCTATCATGCGGGCCGTGAGCGAGGCCAGGCCCGGCAGTTCCGGCGGGGAGTCGGCTTCTCCGGCCGCGATGACGACCTGGACGGTCATCAGGCCGCTTTGCAGCGAGGGGAGGGCCGCTACCGTCAGGCCGTTGGCCAACTGCCTGGTCTCGATGGCCGGCAGTTTGAGCTCCTGGAGAGGGTCGGGGATGGGCGGAGTCCGCCTGAACCTTTCCTGGCCGGAAGCCCATCCGGCAAGAAAAGCTCCGCAGGCCAGGACGGCCAGGAGGCGAACAGCCGGGCGAAGCGTTGACCTCTTCATCTTACCGCCAGGTTCAGGACGACCCTTTTTTCCGGGACCAGCCCGCGTCCGGCTAGGCTCAAGATCTGCTGCGGGCCGACTTTCAGGTAGCGTTCGAGCTCGGCCTCGAACGACTCGAAGGGCCTCTCCTCGACGGCCATCTCGGCCAGCATGACCGCTCTCTCGAGCCTGGAGGACACGCGCCTGAGGAAGTCGGCCTTAAGCAGCCTTCTGGCCCTTTCCAGCTCATCCTCGGGCACCGGCGTCGTCCTCAGTCTGTCCATTTCGGCGATGAGGGCTTTCCGGGACCGCTCGGCGAGTATCTCGTTGTTGTTGAGGACGAAGATCTTCAGAGCGGACACCCGCCCCCTTTGCTCCAGCCAGCCGTTCAGGGAATAGGCCGTCCTGTCCTTCTTCAACAGCCGCGAGTAAAGTCTGGATGTGCGGCCCTTGAGCAGGACATATTCCATGACCTTGAGAGCGTAAGTGTCATCGTTCCGCAGCGGGTAGAACCTGTAACCCAGGAAGAAACCCGGGGAGATGGCCAGGGGGTTAAGCGAGCGGTCGGTCACTTCGCCCTCTTGCTTGAACTCCGGCAGGCGCAGCACCGGAACATCGGGGCCGGGCGGTATGGACTCGAAATAACGGGCCACGAGCTCCCGTGCCCGGCTCGGCTGGAAGCTGCCGGTGATGCACAGGACGGCGTTGTTGGGCACGTAATAGGCGGCGTAGAATTCCGCGACCTCGCGGGCTTCGAGCCGTTTGATGTCCCCTTCCGAGACCAGGGGATGTCCGTAGAGGAAATCCGGATAGAGCAGTCGGTCGAAATCGGCCAGGCTGGGGCTGTAGACGTCCGAGGCGACCCTGCGGGCCACCTCGGCCAGAAGGTCCTGCCTGACTTTCTCGATCGACCCGGGCGAGAGCGACAGGGACCTCATTCTGTCCGATTCGAGCCACAGGGCCAGGGCCAGCAGGTTGCCCGGCAAAGTCTGATAGAAGAGGGTGCGGTCGAAACCGGCCTGGGCGTTGGGGTCGCCCCCGGCCTTTTGGATATAGCCGATATGCTGGAGCGGGCCGACGTTCTCGGAGCCCTGGAACATCATGTTCTCGACGAAGTAGGCCAGCCCGGCCTGACCTTCCTTCTCCCGGGCGCTTCCGGCGCCGTAGGCGACGACGACGGCCACGATGGGCAGGGAAGGGTCCGGGGAAAGCACCACCCGCAGACCGTTCCGGAGGCGGTAGGACGTGACGCTGATATCTATGGCCGGCGGTTCGACCCGAGCCTGCCTGGCGGACAGCGAAGGGCCGGCGAGCAAAACGCAAAGGGATATCGCAAACAGGCGGGGACAGGCCGCCGCCTGTGCCGGTTTAAGGTGAGATCTGGTGGTCAAGGGAGATAATAAATAACACAAACGCCGGCCGTTGAAAACCCCCGGAGCCTTATGCTATCTTTATGCGTCCCCGCCGCCGGGCCGCGGGAAACGCCGCCTGAAGAGAGGAAGACGATGGAATTCGACATCCGCGACATAAAGCTGGCCCGGCAGGGCCTGCTGCGAGTGGAGTGGGCGGCCCGCTCCATGCCGGTGCTCAACTCGATCAAGGCCGATTTCAGCCGGACCAGGCCTCTCAGGGGCTGGCGCGTGTCGGCCTGCCTGCACGTGACGAGCGAGACCGCCAACCTTGTGGAAGCGCTCAAGCTCGGCGGCGCCGAAGTGCGACTCTGCGCCAGCAACCCCCTGAGCACCCAGGACGACGTGGCCGCGGCCATCGTCAGGCATTTCCGCATACCCGTTTTCGCCGTCAAGGGCGAGGACAACAGGACGTATTACCGGCACATACTGCAGGCCCTCGGCCACGGCCCGGGCATCACCATGGACGACGGCGCCGACCTCGTCTCCACGACGCATTCGCGCCGCCGCGACCTCCTTCCCGCGATCGTGGGAGGGACCGAGGAAACGACCACGGGCGTCATAAGGTTGAGGAGCATGGCCGAGAGCAAGGTCCTGAGCTACCCGATAATCGCGGTCAACGACGCCCGGACCAAGCACCTTTTCGACAACCGCTACGGCACGGGCCAGAGCACGATCGACGGCATCCTGCGCGCCACCAATGTCCTGCTGGCCGGGATGACGTTCGTGGTCATGGGCTACGGGATGTGCGGCAAGGGCGTGGCCATGAGGGCCCGCGGCGCCGGCGCCAGGGTCATCGTGACCGAAGTCGACCCGCTGCGCGGCCTGGAGGCGGTGATGGACGGCTTTGAGGTCTTGCCCGCGCTCGAGGCCGCCCGCAAGGGCGACGTCTTCGTGACGGTTTCTGGCGACAAGGGGCTGCTGGGCCGGCCACACTTCCTGAGGATGAAGGACGGCGCGATCGTGGCCAACGCCGGCCACTTCAACGTCGAGATAGACATCCCGGCCCTGGAACGCCTGTCGGTTTCCAAGCGTCGGGTCAGGGACTTCGTCGACGAGTACAGGCTGAAGAACGGGCGCAGGATAAACCTGCTAGGCGAAGGCCGCCTGATAAACCTGGCCGCGGCCGAAGGCCATCCGGCCATGGTCATGGACATGAGCTTCGCCAACCAGGCCCTGAGCGTCCTCTACCTTGCGGAACACGGAGCGGGCCTGGAGAAGAAGGTGCATCCGGTGCCCGCCGATATAGACGAAAGGATCGCCCGCCTCAAGCTCGAGTCCATGGGCGCGGCCGTCGACAGACTGACTCCGGCCCAGAAGAGATACCTGGCCGGCTGGAAAGAAGGCACCTGAAGCCCCGGCTCATTTGATCGCGTCGATCATCTTGAGGAAGGTCGCGATCTTCTCCCTCATCTCGGGGTCTGTGACCTTGGGCGATATGCGCAGAAAGATCTCCCTGGCCTTGGCGTAATCGTTGTTCTTGAAACGGGCCGCGGCCAGGTTGTAGCTGAACAGGACGTCCTCGGGGACGACCTTGACGGCCTCTTCGTAGGCGGCGATGGCCTCCGGCAGCCTGTCCCACCTCTCCAGGATGAGCCCCTTGAGGTTGTGGGCCATGGCCAGGCGCGGCTGGAACTGGATGGCGTTGAGGACGCTGTCGTAAGCGGCTTCGAGCTTGTCCTGGATGTAATAGAGCCGGGCGAGGTTGTAGAAGGGCAGCTCTTTGTTGGGGTAGTTCCTGTCCGAGGCGGCCTGCCTGAACTCGGCCTCGGCCTTGTCGAGGAGGTTCAGCTCCTGGTAGATCGTGCCCAGGTTGTTCCTGGCTTCGGAGAAGCCGGGGTTGAGCTCCAGGCATTTTTCAAAGGCCTTGGCCGACTCCTGCAGGTTGCCCTTGAGCGAATGGGCGATGCCGAGCGAGTTCCAGGCCAGGTGGTAGGTCGAATCGAGCGCCAGGCTCTTGACGAAATACTTGATGGCTTCGTCCAGGTTGTTCTGGTTGAGATAGAACAGGCCGACGTTATATTGATACCTGGGGTCTTTCTCACGAGCCTTCTGCATCTTGCTCTGAGTCGAGGCGCAGGCCGTCATGCCCAGCGCCAGGACCAGGACAGCAGCCGCCAGCTTCCTGTTCATGGGCCGAACCTCCCTTCATTCATCCTTGAGCTTGCGGCTCATAAGCTCCGCGATGGCCTCATGGGCCGGCTTGCCGTTATAGAGAACCTGGTAAATTTGTTCCGAGATGGGCATCTCGACGCCGAGCGAGGCGGCCAGCCGGCGGGCGTAGAGGGTCGTATGGACCCCCTCGGCCACCATCTTCATGCCCGACAATATCTCTTCCAGCTTCTTGCCCAGGCCCAGCTCCCGGCCCACCCAGTGGTTGCGGCTGAGCTCTCCCGTGCAGGTCAGGACCAGGTCGCCGATGCCGGCCAGGCCGGAAAATGTGGCCGGTCGGCCTCCCAGGGCCACGCCCAGCCTGCGGATCTCGACCAGACCCCTTGTGATCAGGGCGGCCCTGGAGTTGAGGCCGAACTTGAGGGCGTCTATGATCCCGGCGGCGATGGCTATGGTGTTCTTCATCGCCCCCGCGACCTCCACCCCGATGACGTCCGTCGAGGTGTAGGCCCGGATTATCCTGCTCGAGACGGCGTGCTGGATGCGGCGGGCGGTGCGGATGTCGGCCGAGGCGACGACCACGGCCGTCGGAAAGCCGGCGGCCACCTCGCGGGCGAAGCTCGGCCCTGACAGGACGGCCGTGCGCGAGCGGCGCCTGTCCCCGAAGACCTCTTCCATGACCCCACTCATCGTCTTGAGCGTCCGGCCGTCGAGACCCTTGGTCAGGCTGACAACGACCTGGTCGGGAGCGAGGTGCCCGGCCATCCGGGCATAGACCTGACGGCAGAAATGGGAGGGCACGGCCACGAACACGCAGTCGGCCTCCGCCATGGCTCGGTCTATGCGACCGGTGAACGAGACGCTTTCGGGAAAAATGAAGCCCGGCAGGAAGGTCCTGTTCTCCCGGGTCGCACGGAGCGCTTCAAGGATGTCCGGTTCCCGGACCCAGAGTCTGGTCGGGACGCCGAGAGAGCCGATATAGCGGGCGAAGGCTGAGCCCCAGCTGCCCGCCCCGATAACGGCCGCTTTCATGGAACCCTTTCTCCCAATCTTCTCTCCTCTTTCCTGAAAAGCCGCCTGATATTCGCGCGGTGCTGGAAGATGACCAGGGCCGCGATGAGCAGGCTGGCGTAAAAAGTCTCGCGCCGTCCTCCGAAAGCCAGGACCAGCACCGGCAGGAGGGCCGATGATATCACAGAACCCAAGGAAACGTAACGGGTGGCGGCCACGATTACGACGAACACGGCCAGGGCCGGTCCGAGGGCCGCAGGGGCGAGCCGGGCGTACGCGCCCACGGAAGTAGCGACGCCCTTGCCGCCCTTGAAGCCGATGGCGAAGGGAAAACAATGACCGAGGACGGCCAGCACTCCGGCCGCCGGCGGCAGGAGCGGGTCGGGCGAGAGCCTGGCCGCCAGCATCACCGGCAGGTAACCTTTCAGAACGTCCACCAGCCCTACCGCCAGTCCGGCCTTCCAGCCCCTGACCCTGAGGACGTTGGTGGCGCCGGTGCTCCGGCTGCCGAGCTCGCGAATGTCCTTCTTGCCTCCGAGCCTGACGATGATGTAGCCGGTGGGTATGGAACCGAAGAGATAAGCTAGAACGAGGAGCAGCACGGCTTTCATGGGATCTGTATCTCGCTGACGACGCGGTACTCGGCCCCATCTGGCTTCAGCCGGCTTTCGAACAGGCTCAAGCGCGACACTGTCATCGAGCCGAACGTCCGTGTCTCGTTGTTGCGCAGCTCGGCCAGGGCGGCCTCGAGACCCGACCTGCCCTTGACCCGGCCCAGGGTCAGGTGCGGCTTGAACGGCCTTTCCTCCCTGGCGAAGCCCTCCTGCTCCAGCTGGTTTTCGACCCGGCTCTGCAGAGAGTCCAGCGCCGGGCAGGGCTCCACGCCGACCCAGAGCACGCGGGGCCGTCGCAGGTCCGGGAAGGCGCCGGTCCCACTGAGCGTGAGCTCGAACTTTTCCGTTCCCTGGACCGCGGCCCTGAGGGCCTTTTCCAGCCTGGGGACTTCCGAGTCGGAGCTGACCTCGCCCAGGAACTTCAGCGTAAGGTGCATGCCCTGGAGCTTGACCCATCTGACCTCGGCCCTGGTCCTGGCCAGCCTTGAGACCAGGGCCGAAAGCTCGGACTTGATGGCCTCGTCCAGGTCGATGGCGATGAAGGCTCTCATGCCGGCCTCTTCACGACCTTTTTATTGAGTAGTTTTTTTCGCAATAAGTCAAGCGCCGCCTGTGTCGCCTGGAACTTGACCTGGGCGCGGCCGCCCCAGAACAAGTGCCGTTTCACGGTCACGCTCCGGGCCGCGGCCAGGGCTATGTAGGTCAATCCTATGGGCTTGCGCGGCCTGGCCCCGCCGGGTCCGGCGATGCCGGTCACGGCCAGTCCGAAGTCGGCGCCCGAGCGCGACCTGATGCCGCAGGCCATGGCCCGAGCGACCTCGGCGCTCACCGCGCCCTTCTTCGCGATGAGGCTCCGGGGGACGCCGAGCCGACTGACCTTGGCTTCGTTGCTGTATGTGACGGCCGACTCCAGGAAGAAAGCGGAGCTGCCGGGAACGTCGGTCAACCTGGAGCCGAGCAGGCCGCCGGTGCAGGACTCGGCGCAGGCCAGCGTTTTTCCGGCCGATACGAGCAGCCGGGCGACAACCGTCTCGAGGTCCTCGCCGGAGGTGGAATAGACATAAGGCCGGAGCAACGAGATGAACCGCTCGGCCCAGGAGTCGAGCTTTTTCTCGATGGCCTCCCTCGGCGCGGCGTCCGTGCAGCTTATGATGACAGCCAGGTCCGAGGGCTTGGCCAGAGTGGTTACGGTCAGGCCGGCAGGCAGGCCGGAATAGACGCTCTTTATCTTTTCTTCCATCGCCGATTCGCCTAGGCCGGTGAGCTTGAGCGTCCGCCTCAAAGTGAGGCGCCCCCCCGCAAGCGGCCTCAGCCTTGGCATGACCGAAGCCTCGAACCTGGCGATGAGCTCGGCCGGCGGCCCGGGCAGGAGCACCAACCTCGCCCCACCGCTCTCGATCCACAGCCCGGGCGCTGTGCCCCTGTCGTTGGGCAGGACCTCGGCTCCCCGGATGACATAGCATTGCTTGAGGTTCGTCTCCGGCATCGGCCGTCCTCGGCGCCGGAAGCGAAGCTCGATGGTCTCCTTTATCTCTGGCTCGAAATCGAGCTCTCGGCCCAGGACGCGGGCGCACGTTTCCCGGGTCAGGTCGTCCTCGGTCGGGCCGAGCCCGCCCATGACCAGTACGAGTCCGCATCGACGCATAGCTTGTCTGATGGCATCAGCCAGGTCGACCTCGACGTCGCCGACGACGGTCCTGAACGCGACCTCGACGCCAATCTCTTCCAGACGGGCTGTGATATAAGCCGAGTTGGTGTCCGTGAAATGCGGGCTGAGAAGCTCCGAACCAACGGCGATGATCTCGGCTCTCATGTTTCAACCTCAAATGACAACAAGCGCCAGACGGAACAGAAGCGCGGCCGCCAGCGCCGCCGCGATGTCGTCGGCCATGATGCCCCAGCCGGCCGGGATGCTCTCGGTCTTCTTGATAGGGAAGGGCTTGAGGACGTCGAACAATCGGAAAAGGCAGAAGACGATCGCGATATGGAGAAGGGAAGGAGGCACGAGAAAGAGAGCGGCCAGCTGTCCGCAGACTTCATCGATGATTATACGGCCCGGGTCGGTCAGCCCGAGCCTCCGGGCGTAGGCTCCCGACGCGGCCGCGCCGACCAGGAAAAGGCCGGCCAGCATGAACAGATAGGCCGCCGGCCGCAGCCCGGACAGGAAGAACCGGTAGAGCAGGGCAGCCGCCAGACTGCCGACCGTGCCCGGCGCAACGGGAAAGAAGCCAAGTCCGAAAAAGGTGGCCAGGACGACCCCTGAACTCTTGCCCAGGTCGGTTTTCATCCCACTATCCTGCCTTCCAGGTCGTACGTTCCTGAACGCGTAATTTCCGCTTCTACGAGAGGCGAAACCGGGGCCTTCACGGTCCGCGGCAGCTCGAGCCCGGTCGTGCCGTCCACCTCCGGCGCCTGGAACCTGGTCCGGCCGCTGTAGTCATGGCCTCTTCCGTCCGGGCCGGTCTCGATCAGGACCTCGAGCCGCCGACCCACGTAGCCGCGGTTCCTCTCGGCGGAAATCGAGGCTTGAAGTTCCATCACCGCCCGACGCCTCTCTTCCTTCTCGGACGGGCTCAGGGTGTCTTTCAGCGAGCCGGCCCGGGTGCCTTTTTCAGGCGAGTAACTGAAGACGCCGAGATGGTCGAAGCGGGCCTGTCTGACGAACCCCAAGAGCGCTTTGAACTCGCGCCGGCCCTCGCCCGGGTACCCGACTATGAGGGAAGTCCGCAGGGCCACGCCCGGCAGGCGCGCTCTTATGCGCTCGAGCAGCCTGAGAGCCCCGGCTCCATCCAAGCGGCGTCCCATGGACCTGATCAGGGCCGGGTCGCAGTGCTGGAAGGGGATGTCGAGATAGCGGCAGACCTTAGGGTCCGTCATGGCCGCGAGCAGTTCGTCCGAGACCTCCTCCGGGTAGCCGTAGAGCAGCCTGACCCAGGCTATCCCGGGAACAGACGCCACTTTCTCGAGCAAACGAACCAGGCCATGGCGAACGCCCCTGTCCGACCCGTAAAACGTCGTGTCGTGCGAGATCAAATTGAGCTCCCTGACACCGAGAGCCGCCAGGGCGCGGGCTTCCCTGACCACAGAGGCCGTCGCACGCGACCGGTAAGGACCTTTGATGGAAGGGATGGCGCAGAAGGAGCAGCGGTGGGAGCAGCCTTCGGATATTTTCACGTAGGCCCAGCTCGCCGGCGTGCTGACCAGCCGGGGCGTCCTGTCGTCGTAAAGGAAGGTCGAAGCGCGGCTCGCGAATTTCTCACCCTTGACCAGCCGGTCGACGCGGTCGAAATCCGAAACACCGGTCCAGACGTCGACCCCTGGGTATTTCGCCTGCAGCTCCGGCCCCTCTCTCCGGACGTAGCAGCCTGCCACGACGACTTTTTTCGCCGGGTCCGCCGCCTTGGCGCGCAGGGCCCTTTCGATGGCCTGCCGCGCTTCCTGTCGGGCCGGTTCGATGAAGCCGCAGGTGTTGACAATGATGACGTCGGCCCCGGCTTCGTCCGTAACCGGCTGATAGCCCGACCTCTTGAGAACGGCCAGCATGACTTCGCTGTCCACCAGGTTCTTGGCGCAGCCGAGGCTCACCAGGGCGACTTTTTTCATATCCGGCGCGCTTCCCTCGGCCCGTCCCGGCCGCGGTCAGGGATATATCCGGTAGAGAAGCCTGGGGAACGGGATGGTCTCGCGGATGTGCTTGAGGCCGCAGAGCCAGGCCACGACCCGCTCCAGGCCCATGCCGAAGCCGGAGTGGGGCACCGAACCGTATCTCCGGAGGTCGAGATACCACTCGTAGGCCTCCCGAGGAAGCTTCTCTTCCTCCACGCGCTTGAGCAGCAGGTCGTGGTCATGGATCCTCTCTCCGCCGCCGATGATCTCGCCGTAGCCTTCCGAGGCCAGGAAATCGACGCCCAGCACGACCTTCGGGTTATCCGGCGCCGGCTGCATGTAGAAGGCCTTTATGGTGGCCGGGAAATGGGTGACGCAGACCGGGCTAGCGAAAAGCTCCGACATGAGCGTCTCCTCGGGCGCGCCGAAATCGCCTCCCCACTCGATGGCCGAGCCCTTGGAACGCAGCAGGGGCAGGGCCTCGTCATAGGTCAGGCGTGGGAAGGGCTTGCTGACGCGCTCGAGAGGAGCCGTGTCCCTCTCCAGCGTTTCGAGCTCGTTCCGCCTTCTCGAGAGCACTCTCTCCAGGATGAACATCACCAGGTCCTGGCCGAGCTCGATGATGTCCACGAGGCGGGCGAAGGCGACCTCCGGCTCGACCATCCAGAACTCTATGAGATGGCGCCTCGTCTTGGACCTTTCGGCCCTGAAGGTGGGGCCGAAGCAGTAGACCTTGCCGAAGGCCATGGCCGTGGCCTCGTTGTAGAGCTGGCCGCTCTGGCTGAGATAGGCCTTCTGGTCGAAGTACTTAGTCTCGAAAAGAGTGGTCGTCCCCTCGCAGGCGCTCGGGGTCAGGATGGGCGTGTCCATGAGACGGAAGCCGCGGCCGTCGAAGAAATCCCGAATGGCCCTGACCGTTTCCCAGCGGACCTGGAGCACGGCGTGCTGCTTGGAGGAGCGCAACCAGAGATGGCGATGCTCCATAAGAAAAGGCGTGCTGTGCTCCTTGGGAGTGATGGGGTAGTCCCTGGCCACCTGGATGATGTCGATCTCGCTCGCGTTGAGCTCGAAGCCGCCGGGCGCCCTTTTATCCTCCCTGACCGTGCCCCTGACGACAAGCGACGACTCCTGGGTCAGCTCGTCGAACTTCCGGAAAAGCGGCGAGTCCTTGTCGGAGGAGAACACCGTGGTCTGCAGGAAACCGGTGCCGTCCCTGATGATGATGAACCGGACCTTGCCGGAGGAGCGCTTGTTGTGCACCCAGCCCCGTATCTCGACCTCGCGGCCGACGTGCCTGCCGATGTCCTCGATATATACCCAGTCCATGATTGCCAGATTATAAGTTAACAGGCCGGCTAAATCAAATAAGCCGGTTTTCCCCATTAGATCTGCCGCAATATCAGTCATGGAGCCATAAGCCGTGAATGTTCACCGGCCGCCCCTTTTGTTATAGAATCCGGGACGGAGAGAGGCGGAAAGTCCATGACCGAAGCCAAAGCCTTTAGGCCGGTCAAACTGGTCGCGGGCATTATATTCCGGGAGGAGCCTGTCCTCGCCCGGGCCTCGGCCGGGCTCGAACGGCTGTTCGGTCCCTGCGACCACAGGAGCGCCTGCTTCCCGTTCGACACGACCGATTACTACGAAGCCGAAATGGGCCCGGGCCTGAAAAGGCTGTTCCTTTCTTTCAGGCATCTGGTCGGCCCGGAACAGCTGCCTGACATCAAGCTGCGGACCAACGCCCTGGAACGCGAACTCCAGGCCGGGCTAGGAGCGGCCGGCAGGCCGGCCAACATCGACCCAGGGTTCCTGACAGCCTCGGCCCTGATAATGGCCACGGCCAAGGACTTCAGCCACAGGGTCCCGCTGCGCGACGGCGTCTACGCCCACCTTGAATTGCTCTTCACGAAGGAAGGCATAAGGTTCCTGGACTGGACATACCCGGATTTCAAGAAGAAGCCCGGTTACGGGGAGTTCCTGCTTGAAGTCAGGCAGACCTACCTGGCGCAGCTCAGGGAGGCCCGGCGAGGCGGTCAGGCGCCTTCCGGATGAAATGACGTTATCTCGCGGAGCTTATTGACGATCCGCGGCAGCTCTTCGAGCACGGTGTCGACGTCCCGCTCGGAATTGAGACGGCCGAGCGACATGCGGACCGAGGAGCGGGCTATCTCCGGCGGCAGGCCGATGGCCAGAAGCACGTGTGAGACCTCTTCCGATTCCTCGCTGCAGGCCGAGCCGGTAGAGACGTAGATCTCCTTGGTGGCCAGGGCTAAGAGGATGGCCTCGGCCTCGATCCCGGGAAAGGCGAAGTTGAGGGTGGACTTTATCCTCTTTTCCGGATGGCCGTTGAACCTCGCGCCGGGAACGCGGTCCTCGATGCCTTTCTTGAGCCTATCGGCCAGGGCCTCTATCCTGGCCCTTTCCTTCCGGCCCTTTTCCACGAGCAGCCGGGCGGCCTCGCCGAAGCCGATGATGCCGGCGGTATTCTCGGTGCCGGCCCTCAGTCCAGCCTCCTGATGGCCGCCGTGCGTGAAGGGATGGAGCGGCGTGCCCTTCTTCACATAAAGAGCCCCCACGCCCTTTGGCCCGTAGATCTTGTGTGCGGAGACGGTCAGCAGGTCGACGCCCAGCTTGCGGGCGTCGAGGTCAAGCTTTCCGTAGCTCTGGACCGCGTCGGTATGGACGAGCACGTCCTTGTCGTGGGCGATGCGGACGACCTCTTCGATGGGCTGGATGGTGCCGATCTCGTTGTTGGCGTGCATGACCGAGACCAGGGCCGTTTTCGGCGAAAGGGCCTGACGGAGGAAATCGAGGTCGATGACGCCGTAGCCGTCAACCGGCAGATAGGTGACCCGGTAGCCTTTCCTCTCCAGGTAGCGGGCCGTTTCCAGGACGGCGGGGTGCTCGACGGCCGACGTGATGAACTCGTTCCGGTCGGGCAGAGCGTCGCAAACGCCCAAAACGGCGAAGTTGTCGGACTCGGTGCCAGAGCCGGTGAAAACGACCTCGCTCCTCGAGACCCCGAGCGAGCTGGCGACGTTCTCGCGGGCTTCGTTGATGAGCTCCTTGACCCGGCGGCCGATGGGGTAGAGGGACGAGGGATTGCCGAAGTGTTCCTTCAGGAAAGCGGCCATCTTTTCCGTCACGGCCGGCTCGAGCGGCGTCGTGGCGTTGTGGTCGAGGTATATCATGTATCAATTATAGCAGAGGGCGCCGCCGCGGGCTATCCCGCTCCGACCACCGCCGCGCTTTCCCGAGCGGCCTGGTCGAAGCAAGCCCTGGACCCGGCTCCTCTCGGAGGCTCAAGCCAGCTTATCTTTGAGTATCCTGACCACTTCCAGGCCGGCCCTTTTCTGACCTTCGGCCGCAGCGGCACCGAGATGTGGCACCGGGATGACGTTCGGGTGGTCGACCAGGCTGAAATCCTCGGGCGGCTCCTTGTCGAAGACATCCAGGGCCGCGGCCCGGACCTGGCCGGAGTTGAGCGCCGCGAGCAGCGCCTTCTCGTCCACGACGCCGCCGCGGGCGGCGTTGACGATGACGACGCCCCTCTTCATCAGCGCGAACTCGGCCTCGCCGATGAGCGGTTTCGGCTGTTTCGGGACATGGAGCGTTATGATGTCGGCGGAACGCAGCAGCTCCTCAAGGGGCACCTGGCGGACCGGCAGGCTGGTCTTGACCTCGATCACGTCATAGACCAGGACGCTCATGCCGAAGGCCAGGGCGCGCCTGGCGACCTCGATGCCGATCCGGCCGCAGCCGATGATGCCGAGCGTCTTGCCGAAGAGCTCCGTGCCCTCCAGGGCTTTCTTCTCCCACTTGTGCTGCTTCATGGAGACGACGGCCTTGCCGTAGTTGCGCACGGCCGCGATCATCAGGCCCAGGGCGTGCTCGGCCACCGAGATGGACGTGGCCGCCGGCGTATTGGCGACCTCGACGCCCTTCTCTTTGGCGGCCTTGGTGTCGATGTTGTCCAGCCCGATGCCGGCCCGGACGATCACCTTCAGGCTGTCGGCGGCGTCGATGACCGGCTTGGTCACTTTGGTCGCGCTGCGCACGACCACGGCGGTGACGCCGGGAACGGTCCGGACCAGCTCGGCTTCGTCCATGCCGGTCTTGACCAGGACTTCGACGCCCGGGATGGCCCTGAGGGCGTCCAAGGCCTCCCGGTCCAGGGAATCAGCCACGAGTATCTTTTTCATTGCCACGACTCCTTCAGAACGTTCTGGGCGGCTCTCAACCCGCTGCCGGGCTCGAACTTGTAGCCCAGGTCCATAAGGGTCATCTCCAGGGCGGACACGGCCGTCATGATGTCGAACCCGCCCATGTACCCGAGGTGGGCGATCCGGAAGATCTTGCCTTTGTAAGGGTCCCGACCGCCGGCGATATAAGCCATGTACTTGCCCTGCATCGTTTTGACGAGTTTGACGCCGTCGACCCCTTCGGGCACCTTGACGCAGGTCAGGATGTTGCCGGGTCTGGCCGAGAGCAGCTCCAGGCCCAAGGCCCTGACCGCGGCCCGGGTGGCGTCGCCGAGGATGCGGTGATGCTCGTAGAGCTTGTCCAGGCCCATGCTCCTGACGATGTCCAGGGCCTTTTTCTGCTGGATGACCAGCGACACGGCCGGCGTCCAGGGCGTCGTCTTCTGGGCCAGGTTCTTCTTGGACTTCTTGATGTCAAAGTAGAACTTGGGCAGTTTCGACGTCTCGACGAGCTTCCAGGCCTTTTCGTTGATGGCGATATAGGCCAGTCCGGGCGGGATCATGAAGGATTTCTGGCAGCCCGAAACCAGCACGTCGACCTTCCATTCGTCCATGGGACAGGGGGTGGCGCCCACGCCGGAGATGCCGTCGACCACGAGCACGGCGGCCGTGGCGGAAACGACCTCGGCGAAGCCCTTGATGTCGAAGACCGCCCCGGAAGAGGTCTCGGAAAGGGTGGCCAGGACGGCCTTGGCGTCCGGATGGGCCTCGAGCTCCCGGCGCAGCTCTTGGGCCGTGAAATCCTTTCCCCACGGGTCGAGGACTATTTCGTGGACGTTTACCCCGTAGGCACGGCAGATGTTGCCCCAGCGCTCGCCGAACTTGCCGCCGTTGATGCTGATGACCTTGTCCCCAGGGCTGAAAAGGTTGACCACGGCCGCCTCCATGGCCCCGGTGCCGGACGACGTCAGGATATGGACGTCCTCCTTGGTGCCGAAGACGTACTTGAGCCCCTCGATGGTGTCCATGAAGATGGCCGAGAATTCCGGCGTCCTGTGATGGATCACGGGTTCGGCCGCGGCGGAAAGGACATTCTCGGGGACCGGCGTCGGTCCCGGAGAGAGCAGGTAATATTTCTTTATCATCCTTTTACCTCCGGTTGTTCGTTCATTGAACCCATTTATATCATAAGTTCAGGAGAAGCTCCACGAGAAGAGCGGTCCTTTCGACGAGGGACGGGATGAGCGCGTGCTCGTTCTCGGCGTGCATGCCTTCGCCGTCGGGGCCGAGGCCGTCGAGAGTCGGGACGCCGGCCGAAGAGGCTATCGATCCGTCCGAGCCGCCGCCGGACTTGCCGGCTGTCAGGCTTAGGCCCAGGCCGTCTGCGATGGACCTGGCGCGCTCGAACAGCCGGGCCGAGGCCGGCGTTTTTTCCATGGGCGGGGTTTCGCTCTCGAACGTGACCTTGAGCCGCGCCCCCTTCAAAGAGGGTTTGAGCGACCGCGCGAATTCGACGACGCGGGCCTTGTCCGAGGCCTTCCAGAACCGGACGTCGACCAGGGCCAGGGCGGTCTCCGGGACGATATTGGCCTTCTCGCCGCCCCGGATGACGCCGGTGCTCATAGTGGTTTCGCCCTGCTGGATTTTCTTAAGTCTGGCCAGGCCGGCCATTAGTTCATCTATGGCGTTGACCCCCTTTTTCGGGTTTCCGGCGTGCGCCGACCTTCCGTGAGCCTCGACTTTGAGCACCAGGCGGCCCTTGCGCTCGAGCTTCAGCCCACCTCCCGGCAGCGCCGGCTCAAGGCACAGGGCGAACGCCGCGTTCCGGGCCAGACGTTTTATCTCCCGGTGGGCGTTGTCGTCGCCGGTCTCCTCGGCCGTGTTTATGAAGACAGTGACCTTGCGCTTGGGCTCCAGGTTCAGGCCGTGCAGCGCGGATAACGCCGCGATGGTCATGACTATCCCCGACTTCATGTCCAGGACGCCGGGTCCAAAGACCTTGTCGCCGGCGACGTAGTAGGGCATGCGGGCGATCTTGCCCACCGGCCAGACTGTGTCGATGTGCGTCAGGACCAGCGCTCCGCCGTTTCGGACGTCTTTTTTGCCTGCCGGGTACTCGATGACATGGAGGTCGCCGATGCCTTCCTGCCTGAGCGCCTTGACCCGGCAACCGGCCTTACGGAATTCCTGGACGACGAAGCCCGAGCAGGCGTCAACGGCCTTCTTGTTGTCGGTCGGAGATTCAAGGTGGGTGATTTTTTTGAGCAGGTTGAGGATCTCGCCCTGCCGGGAACGGAAATAAAGCCTGAAATCCATCGCGCGTCTCCTCGAAGGTCGAACCTCACTTAATTTATCATAATCTGGCGTGTCGGGTCACCATATCAATTTCATTATTCGAAACCGGGTCCGTCGCAGAGATGATAAGGCTTGCTACGTCGTATTGATTCGCAAGGCTGTTTCCCTTAAAGTAGTTGAAGCAGCCCGGGAACGTGATGAAGACGAAGGCAGTTTCTCTGGTCCGAACTTCCATTGCCCTTTTTTGCTGCGCGGCTTCTCTATCCTTCCCGCCGGCCGACGCCCGGGCCGAGGTCTATTATCCCTGGAAGGACACCTACATCGGGGCTCTGCACCAGTCCAACTGGCCCGGGATGGTCATCGCCCTTCCGGGCGGCCAGGTTTTCGCCTTCAGGCTCCGGGTCGAGCGGGAGTCCGAGACCGCCGAAGCCGTGGACTTCTATTATCTGATTGCCGAGGTCGGCCAGCATTCCCCTGACGGCCAGTACGCCCGGGTGGCTTTCGACCTGGGCCTGCCGTTCAAGATGGGCGGCGCGACGCCGGTGTTCCTCAAGCCTCCGCCGAAGAAACAGGCCCTGACCGTCGAATGGTCGCGCCGGGACGAACGCACGGTGATAGGCCGCATCAGCGCTCCCCGCGGCATCAGGCTGGAGCTCGTCCATTACTTCCCTTGGGACGTCAAGGGTGAGTACCGGTTGCTCCCGGACGGGAGACAAATCCGCGGTTCGACGGGCGAGTCCGGGCGTTTCCACTACCTGTTCTGGACCAACCGGGACGCGGCGACTTCCTCTTTCGACACCGGCGCGGAGGGCGGCCTGGTCTTCGACACCCAGAAGGAGCGCGAGGTCTATTTCGCGGCCACGGCCGGCGAGGATCCCGAGCTCATAAGCCAGCGGCTCTACCGTTACAAGAACGCCGTGGCCATCTCGGACATCCTGGCGGAGGAGACGGGCCTTTACGAGCAGAAGCGCTCGATGATACGCGGGCTGTTCCAGGGCTCGGAAGAGGCCATCGCCAACAACCTGCACTGGTCGCTCGCCTATCAGCCCGGCCATCACAGACTCTACCTGCCGGCCGGCAGGAGCTGGACTTTCCCGCGGGGCGGCGAC
>CAYWJT010000050.1:0-21498 GCA_964458655.1 uncultured Eubacteriales bacterium
GAGGGCGGCTGGGTCAACCGCGAAAGCCCCTTCGTCTACGCCCTGTTCGGAAAATAAGAAAGGAGGCACCGATGAGAAAGTATTTCTGGCCGATAGCGCTTTCGGCGGTCCTTCTCTGGCTGGGCCTGGCGCCCGGTCTGCGGGCCGAGGTCGAGCTCGATTCGGCCCCTCTCCAGATAGCGAACGCCATCTTGTTCAAGGACCACGCCGAGCCGAACGTCTATTACTACATGCCCAACCAGCCGCGGCTCGCCTACTGGCCCGACGGCACCCCGAAGCTGACCTTCCTCAAGTACACCAAGGCCGGCAAGGAGGAGGCCCGCGGCGGCATCCTGCACTTCTTCGTCAAGTACGGTCTCGACGAGCAGGAGCTGGCCAAGGTCCGGCAGGAACTGGCCAAGGTCAAGCCGGGGGCCAAGCTGAAGGGGCCGCTGGTCTTCAAGAAAGGCTCCTTCATGGTCGTCTCGGCCGCGGTCGGCGAGGGCGGCGTGTTCACCCGCAAGATAATCGGCGAGGGCAAGGCGCCGCTCGTGTCGGGCTCCGAAGTGTCGGTGTCGATAGCCGTGACGCCCGAAGGCGCGGCCTTCCTGGAAGAGGCCCTCAAGCAGCCCACCTACCCCGTCAGCGTCAGGTTCGAGATGACCTACGAGGGTCTGACCCCCAAGTACCAGGCCACGGCCACCATACGCTGGTCCAAGGTCCGCGAATACTTCGACCAGTACAGCAAGTGGAAGATCTACAAGAAAAAGAAGCTCGGCATCTGGACCTGGTACGTCCGGACCGGCACCGGCGAGTACCATGAGATAAAGGACGAGCTGACCTCCAAGGGCGCCGTCAAGGTGGACATCACGGGCGAGGACCAGAACCTCGACGCCCTGCTCCAGACCCTGGTCGACACCATCATGAGGGAGATGTTCGACACCAAGATGGAGCTGCCCGGCGAGGACGAGGAGAAGGAGGGCGAGGGCGGCTCGGGCGGCCAGCAGCAACAGCAGGACCGGCCCTACGGCGTCAGCACGACGCGCAAGAAGGTCTCCCGGACCGACGACTGGTCCATCAACATGATCAAGCGCCTCCGCCAGGAGCGCGACACCGGGCCAATGGACGCCAGTATCGGAGACGTCCTGCGCAAGTTCAAGAACAACAAGAAGGTCTACGACATCATCAACCTCGACGACCCGGACCTCCAGGACCGGACCGTCTACGCCGTTCTGGACAGCGAGGACTTCGAGGCCTTCAAGAAGTACATCAATTTCGTGACGGTCAGCTTCAGGAAGGCCCACAAGTCCGGCGAGCCGACGACGAGCGACGTCATCTTCAGCGCCAAGACCATGGCCGAGCAGGGCAACATGCTGCCCTTCGTCTACCCGCGGCTCGGCGAGGGCGCGAGCTGGCTGAGCTACGAGTACAAGACGGCCTGGAGCTTCATGGGCGGCATCAAGGTCGAGGGCGACTGGGTCAAGAGCGAGGCGGCCGTGCTCAACCTCTACCCGCCGCACCGCTACCGGGAGGTAGACGTCATCGCCGACGAGGAGAACGTCAAGCAGTACAACATCAAGCTGATCACGGTGCAGTTCAAGAACAGGTTCGCCGACCGCGAGAAGACGGGCGAGGTCAAGATCCTGCCCGCCGAGACCCTGCTGGCGAAATACGAGTACGTCCACGCCGAGAACGACATGAACTTCCAGTACCAGGTGACCTGGCTGCTCGGCGACGGCCGGCGGGTGTCGTCCGGCTGGCAGACGACCGCCGACCCGTTCGTCTACGCCCTCTACCAGGAAAAATAAGCGCGAAGGCAGGCTCGACGACTGCGCCCGCTCGTCAGGGCTCAAGGCCGACGGCCCGTGGAGCCCCGACCCGAGTAGGAAGGTTATGAGCGCGCGGGCGTCCACTGACGCTCGCCAGGAATCTCTCGTCGCGCGTTCAGCGCGCTTGTCGGAGTCGAGCCGCCAGCGGCTTGACTATCGGCGTTCCATCGGCTAAAAGAATGGCCTGGCCCTTGAGCGACCTGAGAAAGGAGGCCGGGGATGCCGACCAAACGCGCGGCACTGATCATATCCATAGCGCTCGTCGCGCTTTCGTCGCTGGCGCCGTCCGGCTGCAGCGCGTCGAAAACCGGCCCCGACGATAGAACAGACCCGGCCGAAAGTTTCCGGAGCACAATCCCCGGGTTGATGAGCAAATGGAGCATACCGGGCGGGGTCGTCGGCCTGGTCAAGGATGAAAAGCTGGTATACGTCGAGGGCTTCGGCGTCGCCGATAAAGCCGCGGGCTCGAAGCCCGGCCCTACCTCCCTGTTCCGCGTCGCCAGCCTGTCCAAGCCGGTCACGGCGGCGGCCGTCATGAAACTCGTCGAGGACGGCCTGCTCTCCCTTGACGACAAGCCGTTCGTCATGCTCGACGACCTGCGGCCGGCTTCGACGCCGGGCCTCGACCCGAGGATCTACGACATAACCGTGAGAGATTTGCTCCAGCACTCCGGCGGCTGGGACCTGGAAGCGAGCTTCGACCCCATGTTCAGGTCCGTCGAGATAGCCCAGGAAATGGGCGTCACGACGCCGGCCGGCCCGGAAACCGTCATTGCCTACATGTTCAACAAGCCGCTGGACCTCGCTCCCGGGACCAAGTACGCCTATTCCAATTTCGGCTACTGCGTTCTCGGCCGGATAATAGAAAGGGTCACGAACAAGTCCTATGAAGAATATGTCAGGGAAAGCATTCTCGGGCCCATGGGCATCAGCGGCATGCGGCTCGGGAAGAGCCGGCTGAGCGACAGGCTGGCGGGAGAAGTGATATATTACGACTATCCCGGGGCGCCGCCGACGACGTCGGTCTTTCCCGGCGACACAGACCCCGTGCCGTGGCCTTACGGCGGTTTCTACCTCGAAGCCATGGACGCGCACGGCGGCTGGGTCGCTTCGGCGGTCGACCTGCTGAGGTTCGTCTGCCATGTGGACGGCAGGCCGCAAATCCCCGACCTCCTGAGTCCGAGCACGGTCGAGCTGATGATCTCGAGGCCGTCCCTTCAGGAATGGCAGGGCTCGGCCTGGTACTACGCCTTCGGCTGGCAGGTCCGGCCGGTGAATGCAGAAGCCAACTGGTGGCATACCGGGTCGCTGCCGGGCACTTCGACTCTGCTCGTGCGGGCCAACAACGGGCTCGCCTGGGCGGCCCTGTTCAACTCCAGGCCGGAGGACTCCGACGGCTTCATGCTGGAGTTGGACCGGGCCATGTGGCAAGCCGTCAACAGGGTGAACGAATGGCCGACCGCGGACCTGTTCGGGTCATACAGCGCCGGAAACCCCGTGCGTTGACGCGCCCGGGGTGTTCCGAAGGAGGGTTGGAATCTCCAGCGATATCAGGTCGGCGGGAGCGGCCGACATGGTCCCTAAATCCGCCCCGTCGGCACGAAGCCATCCTAATCTCGTCCCTGAAAAAAAGGGCTTGACAATAAAAAAATATATTTTATATTATGCATAATATAGGAGGAGCATGAGCATCAACAAGCCGGCCTTTGACATCCCAACAACCCTGAGCGAGGCGATCTACAGGTACCTGAAAGACGCCATAATAAAGGGCCGAATCAAGCCAGGCGAACGGCTCCAAGAGAAAGAGATCGCGGCACTTTTCAATGCATCTTCGACCCCCGTTCGGGAAGCCTTCTTCCGCCTGTCCGCCGAAAAATACATCATTATGAGCGCCCGGCGGGAAGTCGTCGTGAACAAGCCCTCCTACGCCTCAGTCCAGGAACTCTACGAAATCGTCCGCACACTCGACAAGCTGGCCGTGGGCAAAGTCCTGCCCAATCTGTCGGACGACGATGTCGCCGAACTCAAGAGAATGACCCTGGAACTCGAAAAGTGCTACCGCCGCAAGGACAGGCGTCAGTATCTCGAGGAGAACCTCAAGATCCACGACCGTATCTGGCGTTCCTGCGGCAACGGCTTCCTCTACGAACTGCTGGTCGAAGTCATGAACAAGATCGCGATCTACAGGCGGACCACCGATTTCTCGCCCTTCTCCGACGCGCCGTCGCTGGACAAGTCGTTCCAGGACCATGTGCGCTTAATGAGCCTCATCGAAGCCAAAGACCTGACCGGCCTCACCGAGCTCATCGACTCGCACTGGGGCGAGGAATTCATACCCGGCCAGGAAGGTTCTGCTCCCGAAACGGCTCCGGAGGGGAGCCGGGAACCGATAGACGTCCCGACGGAAGCAAAGAGGGGCAGGAAGGGTTGAGGGGAAACCCTATTTTAAACAGGAGGTAAAACCATGCGCTACGCGAAAGTGGCGGCCTGTGTTTTATTGCTTCTGCTGACGGCAGGCGCCGCACTGGCCCAGATAATCCCGACGGGCAAGCTGACCGGCACGGTAACGGACACCGAGAACGTCGCCCTCCCGGGCGTTTCGGTCTCGATATCCAGTCCCGCGCTCATCGTACCCGAGCTGGCCGCGGTCACCAACGAGCGCGGCCAGTTCAGGCTGTTCTCGCTCCCGCCCGGAACGTACAGGGTCAAATTCGAGCTGCAGGGCTTCAAGATGGTCGTCCGCGAAGGCATCATCATCAGGGCCGACCAGACGGTCAACCTGGACATCCAGATGGAACAGGGCGAGATCTCCGAGGAAGTGCTGGTCGTTGGCAAGTCGCCTATGGTCGACCTGCAGAAGACCCAGCTCGGCGTAACGGTCACCCAGGAACTGCTCCAGTCGGTGCCGCTCGCGCGCGACCTGTCGTCGATCTTCAACTCGGCGCCGGGCATGTTCGCCAGGACCTCGCACGGAAGCGACGCCAGGTCGAACAACTTCATCGTCGACGGCGTCAAGATGCAGGACCCCGTTACGGGCGACCCGTACCAGACCGTCCCCTGGAACGCCATAGACGAGGTCGAGGTGGCCACGAGCAACCAGAAGGCCGAATACGGCGCGGTCAAGGGCGCCCTGGTCAGCGTCCTGACCAAGTCCGGCGGCAACGACTTCAGCGGCGGCGTCAATTTCTATTTCCGCAACAAGGGCCTTCAGTCCGACAACACCAAGGGCACCCCGTTCGAGGGCCAATTCGTCGGCTTCAGGTACCAGTACGTGCCCGGGTTCTCCCTGGGCGGGCCGGTCAAGAAGGACAAGGTCTGGTTCTTCACCAGCCTCGACGTGGACAGGTCCTCCTCTTACACCAACGGCTTCCCGGCCCCCGCCAACTACGGCGACCCGCAGCCCCCGAACGCCCCTATCGCCCAGAACACCCTCGCTCCGTTCGGCAAGGTCACCTGGCAGATCGATAAGAAGAACAAGGTTGTCGCATCCGGCTATTACCGCAAGTACAGCTGGGACCACCGGGGCGCCAGCCGCTGGAACGTGCTCGACGCCAACTGGCGCGAGGACAGCGCGGTCAACATAGCCACCGTCCAGTGGACGAACCTCTCGAGCGACAGCTTCTTCTTCAACCTGAAGGGCTCCTGGTACTCGTTGCATCAGTACCTTCTGGCCAACAACAGCCTCGCGCCGATGGTGGACTACGGCCTCGACGCCATCAACCGCGGCGGGGCCGGCTCCGACTGGTGGTACAAGAGGCGCCGGGCCCAGCTCAACGGCGACGCCACTTACTTCCTCGACGACTGGCTCGGCCGGCACGAATTCAAGGCCGGCATCGACGCCGAGTTCGCCTTCGACATCACCGACTGCTTCTATTACCAGGACCCCCATTTCGAAGGCGTCTTCCCGACCGGCTTCAAGGCCGTCGACGTCGAGCTCTGGGAAGGCGTCCCCCAGTGGGTCTGGGTCGGCACCGAGTACAAGCAGAAGAACAACCTCATCCAGGTCGGCGCTTTCATCCAGGACACCTGGTCGCCTATAAAGCGGCTGGTGTTCAACCTCGGCCTGCGCTACGACATCGCCCAGGGCAGCTATCCTCCCCAGAGGGCCAAGGGGACGGGCGAATGGGTCAACCAGGAGACCATCAGGGCCATGGACTTCAAGATGCTCTCCCCCCGTCTCGGCCTGAGCTACGACATCATGGGGAACGGCAAGACCGTCTTCAAGGCCAACTACGGCCGCTACTACGCCCCGCTCCTGATGATCTACTACTACTTCAACAACCCCAACCAGAGGACCTCGTTCTGGGCCAGGCTGAACCCTGACTGGTCGGTCGCTTACACCACTCCTCCCTGGTCCCCCGGCCTGACGCAGGTCGACCCGAACATCAGCTCCCCTTACGCGGACGAGATCAACATCGGCCTGGAGCACGAGCTGTTCGAGAACTTCTCGGCGTCCGTCACCTATATCGCCAAGTGGGAGAAGAACCTCATCGACGACGTCGAAAGAGGTCATCTTGACTGGGACCAGTATCTGGCCACCGGCGAGCTGGTCTGGACCGGCTACCACCCGGTAGTGGGCACCGACCCCTTCACCGGCCAGCCCGTCACCTTCTACGAGATGGACGAGGACTTCGGCGACTACAGCTTCGTCTTCCAGAACGTGCCCGGGACCGCGAGGAAATACCGCGGCCTCGAGTTCAAGCTCACCAAGCGGATGGCCGACCGCTGGTCCATGCAGGCCAGCTACGTCTGGTCGCGCGGCCTGGGCGTTCTCAACACGTCCCGCGACCAGAGCACGGGTTTCACCGGCTTCTACGACGACCCCAACAGCATGATCAACGCCTACGGCAAGCTGGATTATCAGCGTGAGCATCTGGTCAAGGTCCAGGCCGTCTATGCCGGGCCCTGGGGCGTGAACCTGAGCGCTTATTACCAGTTCGGAAGCGGCATACCGTATACCAGGGTCCTCAGGACGCTCGAGGCCGGTTTGGGCTACCTCTACCAGGGCGCCGTTTCCATCTTCGTGGAGCCCAGAGGCTCGCATAGGCTGCCCGACCAACACCTCCTCGACGTGCGGCTGGAAAAATATTTCCAGGTCTGGAGAGGCCAGCTCGGCTTCCAACTCGACATCTACAACGCCTTCAACAACAACAAAGCCACCTCGGTCGGCACCACCACCAACTGGGACTGGTTCCTTGACGAACGGGGCCAGTCCGTATACGGCATCATGGGCCCCCGCTACTTCCAACTGGGCGTCGTCTACAGGTTCTGATCGTCCAAGTCCATGGGTCCGCCGGCTCTTCTCGGGCCGGCGGGCCCTTCTCTTATTCGAAAGTGCTACGCTCTCCGTTGCCGGCCGATGCACCGGCCGCGGGCCGGACCTGAACTCCGGCTGCGGAATATGAAAGGGGAACAGACATGAACAAGAACACGGCCAAGCCAGGCAGTGACAGGGCGGTTTCGGGCCGCAGGCGATTCCTCAAGGACTCGGCCCTGGGAATGCTGGCCCTCAACCTGCGTTGGGGCCCTCTCGGGGAAGAAGGGCTCTTCATCAACGCGGCCGACCCTTCGGAAGGCCAGCTTCAGTGGGGCGGCATGTACATAATGGAAAGCGCTCCCGGACCGGTGACGACGATAAACGGCCGGCCCTATCTTTATTTCGGAGGCACGGGTTACTACGCTCTGCACGGGCATCCCGAGCTTATCAACGCCGCCGTCGCCGCCGTCAAGAAATACGGCGTCCATCCCGGCACCTCGCGTTCCGGCTTCGGCAACAATCCCGTGCTGCTCGAGGTCGAAAAAAGGATCGCCGACTTTTTCGGCGTCGAAGACGCATTCTATTTCGTATCCGGTTACCTGGGGACGCTTGTACTCGTCCAGACCCTGAAGGACAAGTACGACGTCATCGTCATGGACGAGACCGCCCATTTCAGCGTCAAGGACGGCGTCTACTCGACCCGCAAGAAGTTTCTGACCTTCAAGCATCGCGACCCGGAGGACCTGAAACAGACCCTCAAGAAGGAGCTGAAGCCTGGCGAGCGGCCGCTGCTCTGCACCGACGGCATCTTCCCGACGTTCGGCGCGATCGCCCCGGTCCCCGAATACCTGGAAGCGCTCAAGCCCTACGGCGGCCTGATCGTCCTCGACGACGCCCATTCGGTGGGGGTGCTCGGGCCGAACGGCCGCGGCACCTACGACCACTTCGGCCTCAAAGGCGACAACCTCTACTTCTGCGGCACCCTGAGCAAGGCCTTCGGCGGCGAGGGCGGCTTCATCTGCGGCTCCAAGGAGTTCATCGAACAGGCCAAGCTAACGACCGGGATCTACAGCGGGGCGACTCCGACAGGCAACGCCACCGCCGCGGCCGCGGCCAAGGGCGTCGAGATCGTCAAGAACCACCCGGAAATGAGGGACAGGCTGCGCCGGAACGTCAAGCTGGTCAAGGCTGGTCTGAAGAAGCTCGGCTTCCCTATGAACGACTCGCCCGTCCCCATCGTCGCCTGGAGCCTGAAGTCCGCGGACGAGATGCTTCGCGTGCACCGGGCGCTCATGGACAGGGGCATCGTCGTCCCCTATTCCAGGTACGTCGGCGCACCGGCCGGAGGGGTCTTGAGAGCTTCGATCTTCTCGGAGCACACCGAGGTGCAGATAAACCGGCTGCTCGCCGAGCTCAAGAGCCTGGTCTGAACGCCGTCGGGGTTGAGCCGCGGGGCGACGAACCATAAGGAGAAGCCATGCGTCGGGAAAAACAGACCGCAATCCTTATCATCCCGCTTTTCGCTTTGATCTCAATCCTGCTCGCCGTCGAACCGGCATGCAAGCGCGCCGGGGAGGACGGCAGCGCCGCCGTCTCGGCGATCCGCAGCGACGTCCTCAAGGCCCTCGAGGGCCAGAGCCTGGTCGGGCTGTCACTCGCCGCCGCCAGAGAAGGCCGGGTTGTCCTGGCCGAAGGCTACGGATTCAGCGACCGGGAAGCCGGCCTGCCGGTGGGCCCGGACACCATGTTCGCGATAGGCTCGATCACAAAACAGTTCACCGCCGCCTGCGTCCTGCTGCTCGCCCAGGAGAACAGGCTGTCCGTCTCCGACCGCGTGGCCGCCTATTTCCCGCATCTTACTCGGGCCCGTGACATCACCCTGCTCGACCTCATGAATCACGTTTCGGGCTACCGCGACTACTACCCGCTCGACTTCGTGGACCGCAGGATGTCCCTGCCGACCACGGTCGACGCCGTGATCGACGCCTACGCCGGGGCGCCGCTCGACTTCGAACCCGGGACGAGATACTCCTACTCCAACACCGGCTACCTCATCCTCGGCCGGGTGGTCGAGAAGGTGAGCGGCCTGCCCTTTGCGGAGTTCCTTTCAAAACGGATACTCGAACCGCTCGAAATGCGACGCACGGCCTTCGAGCCCGAGCCCGACAGCCCGGGGCTCGCCAGGGGTTACATGTCGTTCCTGCTCTCGCCGCCGGAAGCCGTGTCCCTGGAAGGGCGGGGCTGGGTCCATGCCGCCGGGGCGCTCTTCTCCACGCCCTCCGACCTGGTCAAGTGGAACAACGCTCTGTTTGTCGGCCGGGTCCTCGACGAGGAGCGTCTCAAGCTGATGACTGCGCCTAGGCGGCTGGCCGACGGTTCGGTCTCCAATTACGGCTGCGGCCTGGCCGTGGGCGAGAGGAACGGCGTGCGGTTCTATTCCCACAGCGGCGCCGTCAACGGCTATTACGCCGTTAACTGGTATGTCCCCTCGTCCCGGTCCAGCCTGGTCCTGTTATCCAACCTGTCGTCGTACGCGGAGGTCGGCTCGCTGTTCGGCAAGCTCGTCGGCGATTTTCTCATCAGGCCGACGAAAGAGGCCGCGAAGAAGCCCGGAACGGCCGCGGCGAAGACAAAACCCCAGGCAGGGACGGTCCGGCCTCAACCCGGGACACCCGAGGTCGCCGGGCCGCCCGTGGCCGAACTAGCGGCCGGCTTCTTCGCCTCCCTTCAAGCGGGACGGGTCGACCGGTCGCTCCTCGGCCAAGAGTTCAACTGGTTCCTGACCGACCGCAAGGTCGATGAGGCGGCGGCCCGGCTTAAAGCCTTCGGCCAGCCTCTCTCGGTCACGGTGGAAAGCATCGGCGAGCGCGGCGGCATGGAAGTCTCCACGACCAGGCTGGAGTTCGAAGCGGGCAGCCTGCGCGTCCTCATGTACAGGACGCCCGACGGGAAGCTGCAGCAGTACTTCGTCCAGAGGTACTGACGACCGCCCCTATTTCTTCTTGAGCGCCAGGAAATGGTCATAGGCCGCCCTGGCTATGCGTCCCAGCTTGTCCTTCAACTCGTAGTGGACCTCCCGCAGGTCGTTGCCGAAGAGGCAGATGACGAGCGTGCCGGCTCCGGCCGGCAGCCAGACCACGCCTGCGTCGAGCAGGACCGTGTTCTCGCCGTTCCTGGCCAGGCTGCCCCCTTTCCTCGCGATCTCCGCGCTCATCGGGAGATAGCGCAGGATGACCTCGGCGCCGGTGTGATGCTTCATGACGTCGAGTATCATGTCGCTCGTCTTCCTGTCGACCACCTCGCCTCTGACGCACTTCTCCAGAAGAAGGCCGATCTCCCGCGGCGTCGAGGTATTGTGGGTCGACGTTTCAAAGGCTTTCTGCCGCTCGAGCCTGGCCTTGTCGGTCCAGACGCTCTCCGGCAGGCTGTTCAGCTCGGCGACCGTCAGCCTGTTCGACGGGTCGAGGCCGAGGTAGGCCAGGATGAGCTCCCGGGTGTCGTAGTCAATGGTCGTTTCCTTCAGCCCCAGCTCCTTCATGTAGTTTGAGACCGTCTCCCGGCCGACCATATGGAACAGGATATCCGTGGCCGTGTTGTCGGAACGCGCCATCATCAGGACGGCCAGGTCCTGGACCGACAGGTTCAGGCCCGGCTTCATGGCCGTAAGCAGGCCGCTGCCGTAGGTCTTCATGTTTTCCGCGAACATGACCCGGTCATCGAGGGAGAGCCTGCCCAGGCTGATCTGCCTGAAAAGCGTGAACAGGACGGGGACCTTGAAGACGCTGGCCAGCTGGAAAAGCTCGTTCTCCCTGATGCCGAGGGATCCTCCGCTTTCGACGTGCTTGAGGTAGACGCCCACGCGGCCCTTTATGCCGGCGACCTGCGACTTGATGAACGTTTCGAGTTCGGCCCTGGTCTTTAAAACAGGGAATGTTTGCGCGGAAGGCTGCGCCGCTCCGGCGGCTGCGACCGCTATCATCAAAACCATCACCGCCGCGGCCGTCATGGCTCTGGGACTTGACAACATGCTTCACTCCTTTTACGTCAATCGAGCTCGCGTTCAGCGCTCAGGCCGGCCGCCGCGGAGCTCAGACCTTGCGCAGCTTCCTCAAGAAGGCCGGGTCGACGTCGCAGCCCAGGCCCGGCTTCTCCGGCAGGGTGATGACGCCCTTGCTGACCTTCATGCCGTCGATGACCGGATCGGCCGTGTGCTCCGCGTTGCCGTCCAGGTCAGCGAAGATGATGTTGGGCTGCGAGGCCACGACATGGGCCGCGGCCGTCAGGGCCACCCTCGACTCCAGCATGCAGCCGACCATGCACTTGATGTTGGCGGCGTCGGCAACGTGCGCGAGGCGGACCATGTTGAGGATGCCGCCGGCTTTCATCAGCTTGATGTTGAAGTAATCGCAGGCCTCGGCCCTGATGAGTCTCATGGCATCCGGCGGCAGGAACAACGCTTCGTCGGCCATGACCGGAATGGGGCTCTGGGCCCGGACCGCAGCCAGCCCGCTTATGTCGCTCCTCGCCACCGGCTGCTCGGCGAACTGGACGTTGAGCTCGGCCAACCGGTTCAGGGCGTAGACGGCCTGAGGAACGCTCCAGCCCTGGTTGGCGTCTATCCTCAGCTTCACCGAATCGCCGACCGCGCGCCTGACGGCCCGGAGTCGGGCGACATCCTCGTCCGGGTCGGTGCCCAGCTTGACCTTGAGGGTTTTGTAGCCCAGGGCCGCGTGCTTGCGGGCGTTCTCGGCCATCCTGCCGGGAGTATCGATGCCGGTCGTGATGTCGGTCTCGAAAGAGGGGTTGTCGCCCCCGAACAGCCGGAAGAGAGGCAGGCCGGCGGTCTGGCCGATTATGTCGAAAAGGGCCGTTTCGAAGGCCGCCGTCATGCTGGGGTTGGAATGGACGAGGGCGCCCGCTTCCCTTTCCATCGAGCAGACGGCCAGGGGGTCTTTGCCGATGAAGATGTCTCGGAGGGCCCGGGCAGCCGCGATGTTCGTCTCCTGGGTCTCGCCCGTGATGGGCGGGAACGGACAGGCTTCGCCGATGCCGGTGATTCCCTTTTCCGTGTGGACGCGGACCAGGACGTCGTTGGCGGCCTTCATCTCGCCTATGGCGATGCGGAACGGCGCGACCAGCGGCAGGTCGAAGGCGTAGATCTCCACGTCTTTGATCCTGTCCCTGGCGGCTTCGTTGGAAGCCCGCGGCAACGCCGCGAGCAGTCTGGAACGGCCCTGTGCGGCCAGAGCTCCGAGCCCGCCCAGACCGGCCAATTTCATGAATTCTTTGCGGGAAAATGTCATTTCGCCTCCTTGTTGACCAATTATATAATATAAAATATATTCTATATGCAAGTTTTTTAATAAGCCTTTCGCTCCGGATCATTTCCAGAAGGCGAGCCTTTGTCAAACATGAAGAAAACCCCTCCTATTCGACGGCCCGTCACCTTACCTCGATGCGGGCTCTTCGACGACAAGTTCGACAAATGCCTTAGAAAACGATAATACGCGCCCGTAAGCCCCACCTCCGGAGCTTCTCAACACGGTTCCATCGAGATCCTTACTGGCGATTAGTTGCGCATGTAAATACTTTGGATTGATAGAGACTGAATACCGGTCTCGTCCGGTCGGTGCCTGTCACGTGTTTTCACACTATTCGTCATAGAGCCCGCGTTGACTTGACCCGTTGCGTCTGATACCCTTTGATAGGGATGTGCGGCCGAAATGAGTAACAACTTTCGGCCTTACGGGGAGCAAGCCATGAAACGCGCCGTGTTTAAGACCCTCCTGCTCATCATTATAGCTGCAGTCGCCGGCGCGACGAAACACGAGCCGGCGTCCCGTCAAGGACACCTCTCCGATGCTCCTCCATCGCCAGCCGGAAGCACGGCCGTATTCGGCCGGATGCCGCTATATTTCATCGAGAACCGCGGCCAGCTGGACGGCGATGTGGCTTATTACGCAGCCGGCAAAGACAGGCAGGTTTATTTCACGGCCGGCGGCATGACCCTCGCCCTGAACCCGGCGCCAAACTCGGTGGAAACCGAACAACCCGACGAACCTGGCCTTCAAAGCATACCTGCGGCATCCTATTCCCGCTTTAACAGCCGGCTGGGATGGCGACCTGACGCTGGGCCGCCCGGCCGCTGGGTGCTCAGACAGGAATTCCCCGGGGCGAACCAGGCCGTGAAGCCGCAGGGCGAGGCCATGACGCCGGCCGTGATTTCCTATTTTAAGGGCCGGCCGGAGCAATGGCTCACCGGTGTGCCGACCTTTTCCAGGGTCGTCTTTAAGGACCTCTGGCCCGGGATAGACCTGATCTATTCCGGGACTACCGACCGTTTGAAGTATGAATTCGTCGTCCGGCCCGGCGCTGACCCGGCCGCGATCCGCCTCTCCTGGAGCGGGGCGACGGACCTCAAAATCGACGGGAACGGCCGTCTCGAGCTCGTCACTCCTCTCGGTACCATCTATGATGACGTCCCCGCGGCGTTCCAGCTCAGAGGCGACGATAGACTGGCTGTTCCTATCGCTTTCCGGCTGGAAGCGGCCGGCGGCTGCGAAGCCACACCCACAAATCAGAAGGCGGATCCTGCAAACGATGCCTCAAGCCTCCCGTGCGGCACACGCTACGTCGTCGGCTTCGAGGTCGGCGGCTACGACCCCGGACTGCCGCTTATCCTGGACCCGGCGCTCCTCGTCTACTGCGGTTTTATCGGCGGTTCCTACCATGACCGTGGCACGGCCATCGCCGTCGACGGCTCCGGCAGCGCCTACATCGCCGGCTGGACGACCTCCTTCAACTTCCCGGTCGTCACCGGTCCCGACCTCACCGTCAACAGCGTCTTCCCTGCGGCCGACGCCTTCGTGGCCAAGGTCAACCCCGCGGGTACGGGCCTCATCTACTGCGGCTTTATCGGCGGCTCGGGCCACGACGTCGCGAGCGGCGTCGCTGTCGACGCCTCGGGTAACGCCTACATCGCCGGCTGGACCTTCTCGATGGACTTCCCGACGGCCGTCGGCCCCGGGCTCACATATCACGGCAACATCACGCAATACAGCGACGCCTTCGCGGTCAAGGTCAACGCCTCCGGCACCGGCCTCCTCTACTCCGGCTATATCGGCGGTTCCCAGAACGACCGGGCCGGCGGCATCGCGCTCGACGCTTCGGGGAACGCCCACCTCGCCGGCTGGACCGAATCGGCCGATTTCCCGGCTTCCGGCGGGCCCGACTCGACCTATAACGGAGCGGGCGACGCCTTCGCGGTCAAGGTCCACGCTTCCGGGGCGGGGCTCGTCTACTCGGGCTTCATTGGGGGCACGGCCGAGGACTGCGGCACGGGCCTGGCCGTGGACGGCTCGGGCCGGGCTTACATAACGGGTTGCACGGCCTCGAGGCCCACGGAGGGCTTCCCGGTCAGGACCGGCCCTGTGTTGACACACTGGGGCATGCTGGACGCTTTCGTGGCCAGGCTCGGCGCTTCCGGCTCGACTCTGGAGTACTGCGGCTACATAGGCGGCAGCGGCGACGACACAGCGGCGGCCGTCGCGGTCGACTCTACGGGCAGCGGCTGGGTCGCGGGCACGACGAACTCCCTCAGCCGCTTCCCGGTCAAGGTCGGGCCGGACCTGAGCCTGAACGGCGGCACCGACGCCTTCATCGCCAGGGTCAGCCCGTCCGGCGAGGAGCTCGTTTACTGCGGTTTCATCGGCGGAAGCGGGGACGACACCGGCTCGGCCGTGGCCGTCGACTCTTCGGGCATCGCCTACGTCGCCGGTACGACCGGCTCCCAGTATGGATTCCCGGCGACCGGCGGCCCGTTCCTCCTCCCGGCCGGAGGGCTCGACGCCTTCGCCGCCACGGTCCGCCGCTCGGGCGCGACGCTTCTCTACTGCACCTACCTCGGCGGATCTGGGGACGACGAGGCCGCGGGCGTCGCTGCCGACGGGGCGGGCAACTTCTACCTGACCGGCTACACGACCTCCAACGACTTCCCTGTCGCCGTCGGGCCGATCCTGACCCCAGGCGCCGGATACTCCGGGGTTTCCGAGGACGCTTTCGCCGCCAGGATCTTCGAGAAACTGCCGCCGGCCGCGCCGCGGAACCTGACGGCCGGAACTGTGACCGCGGGCGAGGTGAACATCTCCTGGTCGGACGAGTCGGCCAACGAGGACGGTTTCAAGGTCGAGCGCAGGACCGGCGACGCCGGCGCCTGGGCCGAGATCGCCTCCGTCGGGGCCGGCGTCACGACCTACAGGGACACCGCCCTCACCGAAGGCACGTCCTATCATTACCGGGTTTACGCCTACAACGACGTCGGCGATTCGGACTATTCCAACGAGCTGGCCGTCCAGACCAGGCCGGCGGCGCCTTCTAACCTGACCGCCTCCGTCGTCAACGAGAGACGGGTCGACCTGGCCTGGACCGACAACTCCTGGTCCGAGACCGGCTTTCGGGTCGAGCGCAAGACCGGCGGCGGGGACTGGAGCGCGCTTGCCGCGCTGGCGGCCGGTACGACGGCATACTCCGACTTCCAGGTGCTCGAAATCACGACCTACACCTACCGGGTGTTCGCTTTCAACGCGGGCGGCGATTCCGCGCCGTCCAACGAGGCCGTGGTCGAGACGCCTGCCCTGACCGTGCCCGCGGCGCCGTCGAGCCTGCAGGCGACGCCGCTTTCTGCGAGCAGGGTCCGGCTGACCTGGACCGACAATGCCTACAACGAGGACGGCTTCAAGGTCGAGCGCAAGACCGGCGACGCCGGCGCCTGGGTCCAGGCCGGCACGGCCGGCGCCGACGCGACCGGCTGGCAGGACGACGGGCTCGCCGAGAGCACGACCTATGTTTACAGGGTCCGGGCATTCAACGCCGCCGGCGACTCCGCCTACTCCAACGAGGCGGCAGCGACGACGCCTCAGAACCTGCCCCGGCTCCGAATCCCGGTCGGGGACATTGATTTCGGCAGCGTCAACCTGTGCACGAGCCTCGACGGGACGACGGTCCTCTGTAATGACGGCGGAGCCCCGCTCGTCGTTAGCGCGGTCGCCGCCGCCTCCGGCTCCCAAGATTTCTCATACAGGTCGCCGGCCGCTCCCTTCAGCGTTCCGCCCATGAGCTCGACAGCCGTGACCGTCCGCTACTCGCCGAGCTCGACCGGGCCCGCGGCGGCGGTGTTCAATGTCCTCTCCAACGACCCCGAGAACGGCAGCGCGGCCTTCAACGTCTCCGGGACGGGCTTCGTCCCCGTGATCACGCTGACGCTCCAGGTCGAGCGCCGGGCGGAAAGGGCCTGGATCATCCGGCGCGACTACAGCCGCGTAACGCTCACGGTCTCTAAATCCGCGCCTTTCACCGTCACCACCTACAGGTTGTCGCGGAGAACAGGCACGGGGAACTATCAGACGCTCCGGGAGTTCACCGAAGCCCATTTCACTGGCGGTCAGTTGACCTACGTCGACACGTTCCTGGAAAAAGGCAAGAATTACACTTATCGCGTGGAGGCGCTGGACTGCCGGGGACGGGTGCTGGCTTCTTCCAATGAGCCCGGACTCCTGCCCCCGCAGTCGCCGGCCGTGCCGGGCGGCCGGGTCATCAAAAGGTATTAAGCCATGAAGAAACACATATCGTCAGCGGTCGTCCTCGCGACGCTTTTTTCGGCCGGCACGGCTTCCGGAGCGGACCGCTTCATCATCTCGGCCGGCGTCAACTACCTGCAGCCCGCGGACCAAGGCTACCGTGAGGTCTACGGCGACCGGGCCTTCTACCTGGACTTCCAGGCTGGCGCACGACTGTTCAAAGGCCTTTACGCGCTCGGCGGGTTCGGGACGCTCGCTAAGACCGGCCGAACGCCGGAGCTCGAGCTCGAAGCCAGGTCCAGCCAGGACTTTTTCACGGCCGGACTGGGCTGGCTGGCGCGGGTTTCCGGGAAGTTAGCGCTCCTGCTCGAGGCCGGGCCGGCCTGGATACGCTACAAGGAAGAGGCCATGGGGCTCACGGTGTCCGGCTCCAGCCTCGGCTTCCAGGCCGGGACTGACCTGCTTCTCTTCGGCAAAACGCTTTTTGCCGGCCTGGGCTTGGGCTATATGTCGGCATCGGACACGCTCGAAGACGTAAAGATCAAGCTCGGCGGCGTCAGGGCCAGGCTCAGCCTCGGCGTCCGACTTTAGGTACGGCGAGCGGGCCGGAAGGGCTCCAAAGATAGATATCATCCGGGCAGAGGCGCCCTTCAGATTGTTGACTTCCGTTGGCATGATGAAGCCGAGAGTCCGGTTTTCGACCGATCATTTCCAGGGGACTAAAGTCCAAAAAGTTTCTCATCAATCCATGATTTATCATGCCTGACGATGCCGCGATATAAGACCGTCGCGTGAACGCTTGTTCAGTCAGCGCCGCGGATCAAGAAGCTTGCTTATTCCCGGATGGAATGATACAATCTCAGAGGCGTTCGCCGTTTTATTACCCTCAAAGGAAAACCTGTTTCAAGGAGGAAAGCATGCGAAAAATCCTGAAAGGTCTCCCGGCTATCGTCGCTGTGTTGTTCCTTATCAGCCTGGCGGCCAGCCCTCTCATGGCCGGGGCTAAATTCGGATTAAAAGGCGGGATCACCCTGGCCAACATCAAGTCCGTCCCTGAAACTTTTGAAGGTTATGAATGGGAAAACAAACAGGGTTTGGTGGGAGGCGTTTTCGCTGAAGTTGGTCTGGCCAAGGGTTTTTCTCTCCAGCCTGAAGTGCTTTATGTGCAGAAGGGTCCGAAAATCTCGTTCTCTGAAGGAGAAGTATCGGGCACCATGAAGGTCAATGTAGATTACATTGAAATTCCTCTGCTGCTGAAGTGCAACCTGGTTTCCAGAGGCTCAACCGTTCCTTCGATCTATGCCGGCCCTTTTGTGGGATTTCTTACCAAGGCCGAAATGACCATGAAAATCACCGGATACCCTGAGGAAAAAGAAGATATTAAAGATAATATGAAGAGCACCGATTACGGCGTGGCGTTCGGCGTGGGCCTGAGTCAACACCTGGGTGCAGTGAAACTGACCCTGGACGCTCGTTATGACCTGGGTCTTGCCAACGTGGCCAAACCGGAAACCGAGGGGCCCGAGTCCATCAAAACCAGAACCTGGCTTTTTATGGTCGGTTTTGGCTTCTAAGTAGTTTATTTGGGGCTAGGCGCCTGGCCCGCCAATTCTGCCCGTGTTCGTCTCGGGGGCGGACGCGTCTCAGTTCGGACCGGCGATCTTGTCGCCGAGCTCGTTCAAGAAACCGGCGAGGACCTCAGCGGTCTTCTCCGGCCCGAGGTCGGGCAGCGACGCAACTTCCCTGGAGAGCGGCAGGCGGGCCAGGACTTTGACGCCCTGCTCCGCGCCCAGGTTCTCGGAAGAGCCGCGCCCGAAAAGCTCGAACTTGGCCCCGCACTCCGGGCAGACCGCGTAGCTCATGTTCTCGATGAGGCCGATGAGCGGCACTCGGAGCGTGCGGGCCATGTGCATGGACTTGGCGACCACGACCGAGACCATTTCCTGCGGCGTCGTGACGAAGACCAGGCCCGACAGGGGCACGGTCTGCATGATGGTCAGGGCGACGTCAGAGGTCCCGGGCGGCATGTCGATGACGAGGTAGTCCAAGTCTCCCCAATAGACCTCGCCCCAGAACTGCTGGAGGGCCTTGGACAGCAGCGGACCCCTCCAGATGACCGGCTGGTCCTCCCGTTCGAGAAGGAAGTTAATGGACATCACCTTGATGCCGGCGCCGGTGTGCATGGGGCAGATGAAGTCGCCGCAGACCTCGAGGTTATACTTCGGGAGTTTCATCAGCCGCGGTATGCTGGAGCCCGTGATGTCGGCGTCGAGCAGGCCGACCGCCAGGCCTTTCCGCCTCAGGGCCAGGGCCAGCAGGTAGGACATGGTCGATTTGCCCACGCCGCCCTTGCCGCTCATCACGGCGATGACCTTCTTGATCCTGTTCTGAAGCTTCTCCCCTTCGGCTTCGCTCCCCTGTTTCTCTGCCCCGGCCGGCTTGCCTGTCATATCGGACGGCGCGTCTTTTTCCCCGGTCGGCATCCTCGCCTTCTCCTTCCGTTGAACGCATTATTGAAGAAATCCCAGTATACTCCCGCGCGGCGGCCTTGTCATCGGCTGCGCGTAACCGGACGAAAGGCTTGGGCGGGCCGCCTGCCCGCCTGGATCGGTGCTCGACTCGGGGGACGGCACAGAGGACGGGTTCTTGGTTCATCCCGGCGGTGCCTGGGCACCGCCCGACTCTCATTTTGACCGCCAAAGAGTCGGCTGAAGCGCAGGCGGGTTGAGAATCGACAGGGGCGTCGCTGTTCCCGGGCCGATTACCGCTGAGCCCGCCGCTCTATCCCACCGAAAACCGTGAACCGGCTGAGCCTTTCAGCGGGCGTAGACGTTGAGCTTACGGGCGTCCGCGCCCGAGACCCGGGCCGCCCAGAGCAGCCCCCTCTTGACGATCTCGCGCGCCTCGGGCACGTCGAAATCCGCGGCCACGTGGCCGAGCGAGCAGTAGAAGACGCGGCCCCAGCCGTACATCTTCTTCCAGGCGACCGGCATGACCACGCCCTCTATCCAAGGCGCGTGCTTGCCGCTGAAAGTGGTCGTGGCCAGCACCTCGACCGCCGGGTCGACGTGCATATAGTACTGCTCGGACTTCATGTGAAAGCGCTTCTTCAGCCCCTTGACGATGGGGTCCGAGGGCTTGACGATGTCGACGTCGTAGTCGATTATGCCGCCCGGGTGGGCCACCCACTGGCCGCCGACCATGAACTGGTACTCGACGGCAGTCCGGTGGGCGTCGCCCAGGCCGCCGTGCCAGCCGGCCAGGCCGACGCCGCTCTTGACCGCGGCTTCAAGGTTCCGCTCCTGCTCCGGCTTGATGTCGGACATGGTGTAGATGTGGACGATGAGGTCGAAGGCCTTGAGCCTCTCGAGGTCGAGATAGCTGTCGAGCGAATGGGAGATCTCGACCTTGAAGCCCTGGGACTCGAGCCAGGGCGCGAAGATATCGACACACTGCTTGGGCTCGTGGCCTTCCCAGCCGCCCCAGACGAAGAGCGCCGACCTCTGCTTGGCCGGCGCGCTCCGGGGCTGCGCGAATGATCGACCCCAGGCGAGCAGGACCAGCGACGCGCAGGCCGCGGCCGTCAACAACGATCTCCAGAACTTCTCTTTCACCGCCATCTCCACCTCCCTGACCCGGTTCCCGGGTCGGTTCACATTCCTTCAGCCGGCAGCCGTTCACGCGGCCGCCGGGAAAAACGCGCGCCGGCTCGCTTCGGGTCGCCCGCTTCATGCCGCAAGGCCGCTCCGCGCCGTGACTCTCAGGGCGCGGGCGCCGGCCCTCTCGACCCCGGTTGCCGTCCTGTCAGACCCGCCTCGACCCGGCGCTCCCCGGGCCTTTACTCGAGTTCCCGCAGCCAGATGTTGCGGTAGCGCACCGGGTTGCCGTGGTCCTGGAGCGATAACGGCAGGCGGTCAGGATGGGCCTTGTATGGCGGCCTGGCCTTGTGGGCCGTCGGGCCGGTCAACCGCGCGCAGTCGTGGACGAGAAGGCCGTTGTGGAAGACCGTCATCCGGGCCGGCTCGAGGAGCTTGCCGTCCGCGGCGAAGCGCGGCCGCCGGAAAACTATGTCATATGTCTGCCATTCGCCGGGCGGCCGACAGGCGTTGACGAGCGGCGGGAACTGGCCGTAGATGGCTGCGGTCATGCCGTCGGCGTAGGTCTTGTTGTTCCAACAGTCCAGGACCTGGACCTCGTAGAGGCCCATCAGGAAGACGCCGCTGTTGCCGCGCTCCTGGCCCTCGCCCTGCGCCGGCAGGGGCGCCATCCATTCCACATGGAGCTGGCAGTCGCCGAAGCCGCGCGCCGTCTGGATCGAGCCGGCCTTGGCCGTGACCTCCATCCAGCCGTTCTCGGCCTTCCAGCGGGCCGGGTTGCCTTTGGCGTCGGTCCAGCCGTCGAGGCTCTTGCCGTCGAAGAGCACCACGGCGTCGGACGGCGGCGGCGCCGGCGGACCGGCCGGGCCGGGCGAAACCACCGGCGGCATGGGCCGGTCGGGGTCGTGTATCTGCCAGCTCTCCTGGCCGCTCGAAACGGCCGCCGGGGCCAGCAACGCGGCCGCAAGGAACAAGGCCGCAGTCGTTCCGTTTCCTTTATTGCTCATCCTCGCGCCTCCCTTCGTGAAACAGAAGCCCTCGAATAAAGCCCCCGCGCGGTCACATTGCCGGACGGTTCAGAGCGACCAGCCGGGCCGGTAGCGGTAGTGCAGGTATTCGTTGGCCTCGGGCAGGTTCTTGAACTCCATCTTTTCGCCGTCCCAAACGAGCTTGGTGTTCTTGTCCTTGACCCTGACGGCGATGTTGGCGAGCAGCATGACCTCGGTGAGCGGCCCGGAATACTCGAAGTCGGTCGTGGAGCG
>CAYWJT010000051.1:0-8664 GCA_964458655.1 uncultured Eubacteriales bacterium
GTCAGGTTTTCGACCGTCACCCGGAACACCCGGCCGGCGCCGAGGTCGACGGCCGCCTTTTTCACGGCCGGGCTGCCGATGACGTACTCGTTGCTCCCTGGGGCCACCGGATAGAAGCCCAGGACGCTGAAAACATACCAGGCCGACATCTGGCCGCAGTCGTCGTTGCCGCACAGGCCGTGCGGCTCCGGCTTGTACATTTCGCGCACGATGCGCCGGACGACCTCCTGCGTCTTCCAGGGCCGTCCGGCGTAGCAGTAAAGATAGGGGACGTGGTGGCTCGGCTCGTTGCCGTGGACGTAGTTGCCGATGACGCCGACGCCTGTCACGTCCTCGCTCTCCTTGAGGTACTTTTCCGGCAGCTTGAAGGTAAAGAGGGTGTCGAGCCAAGCGGCGAGCTTCGCCGGGCCGCCGACAAGCTGTATCAGGCCGTTGACGTCGTGCGGGACATAGAGGGAATAATTCCAGGCGTTGCCCTCGATGAAGCCCTGACCGGCGACGCTGAGCGGGTCGAAGGGACTCTTCCAGCTCCCGTCCGCGTTGCGGGCGCGCATGAAGCCCGTGTCCCGGTCGAAGACGTTCCTGTAGCTCAGGGCCCGGCGCCTGAACTCCTCAGCCTCCTCCCGTCTGCCGAGTTTCTCGGCGAAGCGGTGTATGGTCCAGTCGTCGAAGGCGTATTCCAGCGTTTTCGAGGCCGAGTTCGGGCTTCGGTCCTCCGGGACGAAGCCCAGCCGCATGTAGTCCCCCAGCCCGTCGTAAGGGGCATAGCGGGCCGAGGCCAGGACGGCCTCGAAGGCCTGGTCGGCGTCGAAACCGCTAAGGCCCTTGAGATAGGCGTCGGCAATGACCGGCACGGCGTGGTATCCGATCATGCACCAGTTCTCATTCGCCCAGTGGGACCAGACCGGCAGGATGCGGTGGACGCTTTCCTCGTAGTGCCGCAGCATCGAGTCGACCATGTCCGCCGTCCTCTCGGGCTGGACCAGGGTGAACAGCGGATGGAGCGCCCGGTAGGTGTCCCAGAGCGAGAAAACGGTGTAGTTCGTGAAGCCCTCGGCCCGGTGGATGTTCTGGTCCAGGCCGCGGTACTGGCTGTTCGCGTCGGTGAAGACGCAGGGGCTGAGGAAGCAGTGATAGAGCGCGGTGTAGAAGCTGACCTTGGTCGCCTCGTCGGCCTCGATGCGGATCCTGGAAAGCTCTGATTCCCAGAGCCCGGCCGCCCGGGCCCGGACGCCGTCGAAGTCCCAGTTGGGGAGCTCGGCGCGCAGGTTCTCGAGGGCGTTCTCCGCGCTGACGCCCGAAAGGCCGACCTTGACCAGCAGTTCGCCTCCCCTCTCCATGTCGAAGTCGAAGCGGCCTTTGAGCCTGCGGCCGGCCCGCTCGGGGAAGTCCTCGTCCTCGTTCCATTTCCTCCAGAAGCCCCTATAGACCGGCTTCTCCTCGTTGACCAGGCCGTAGGAATTGAAGGGACGCGAGAATTCGATGGCGAAGAAAACATATCTCGTCCGGGCCCAGCCGGAGGTCTGCCTGTAGCCGGTGACGAGCGTCCTGTTCTCGACCCTGACGAAGGCCCAGACGACCTTGCCGTCGTAATTATAGATCCCCGAGGTCAGGTCGAGGATGACGCGGGCCTCGGCCGCAGCCGGGAAACGGTAGCGGTGTAAACCCGTCCGGGCGGTCGCCGTAAGTTCGACGTCGATGCCGTAGTCATCCAGACGCACGGCGTAATAGCCGGGCTCGGCCTTCTCCCTGGCGTGCGAGAAACGAGAGCGATACCCGGAGTCCGGGTCGTCCCTGGTCCCGGGGTCGAGCCGCAGCGGTCCGACGGTCGGCATCAACCTGACGTCGCCGAGGTCGGAATGGCCGGTGCCGTTGAAATGGGTGTGACTGAAGCCCACGATGGTCGTATCGGAGTACTGGTAGCCGGCGCAATACCTGTAGACGGCCGGGTTGTAGCCCTGGCCCGAGTTGTACGGGACATCGTCGGTGTCAGGGCTGAGCTGGACTAGGCCGAAGGGGACGGCCGCGCCGGGAAAGGTGTGGCCCATGTCGTCGGTGCCGATGAAGGGGTTGACGTAGGCGCGAAGAGGCTTCCCTTCCGGCCCCGCGGCCGACCCGGCTTCCGGCGCGAACAGCACGAACGCCGCGCCGGCCATGATGAGCGTCTTCATCCGTCCGACCATCTTGAACCTCCTTGTCCCATCAGAAATAGTCCGCATACCCCTTGGCTGTCAACAGCGACGGCCGCTTCCCGCCGTAATGGGCGGCCGGTTTGACACCGCTGCCGAGCGGGTCTATCATGATAACAAGTCCAGGGAGATTAAGTCATGCGGATCACGGCTAAAAGCTTTTCGTCCGTCCTGCTCATCCTTATCGCCGCCTTTTCCGCGGCCTGCGTCCGGCAGCAGGTCCGGACGTCGCCCGCCGCAGCCGACGCAACCGCTCATTTGGAGCAGGGCCTGGCATATTTCAAGCAGAACGAATACGGCCGGGCCCGCGCCGAGTTCGAGACCGTCCTGGCTGCCGAGCCCGTTTCGGGCCGCGTCATGAACCTCATCGGCCTGACCTATTTCCATCAGAAGAACTACAGGCAGGCCGCCGAATGGTTCCGCAAGGCGGCGTCCGTCCAGCCGGATTACGCCCCGGCCCAAAAGAACCTGGGCTCTGCCTACGCCATGATGAGGCTGTTCGAGCGCGCCCGGCAGGCCTATGAAAAGGCCCTGGCCCTTAACCCGGCTTCGGCTTCGACCTACTTCAGCCTGGCCTCGGTCTGCTTCGAACTCGGGGACAGGGACAAAGCCGCGGCCTATCTCGCCACGGGCCTGGAACTCGACCCGGATTTCCTCCAGAAAAGCGGCGAGCTCGTGGACCTGCCCATGTCCGGGTCGTCACTGGCTGAGATGTACTTCAGCTACGCCCGTTTCTACGCCGGCCGCGGCAACCTCGAGCGGACCGTCGAGTACCTGGACCGGGCCAAAGACGCCGGCTTCCGCGACTGGGGCAGGGTGCGTCAAGAAAAGGAATTCGCGCCGTTTCTCGAAAGCCCGGAAATGCGCAAGTTCCTGAAGGACTGATTTGGGTTCGCCTGCCCGCTGCGGCCATCGGCCGCCGTGCGGCGAAGGCCGGCCGAAAAGCCGAAGGACGCCTGCAAACAACCTGCTTTTCGGGTAGAATATCAAGCTGCGCATAGGCGCGACGCGCGGCCCTTTAACAGGATGGAAACTCCTAATGACCGACATGAAGATCGTGCTGGCCTCTGGTTCGCCTCGGCGGCGGGAGCTCATGAAGCTCATCGCGCTGGAATTCATCGTCTTTCCGCCGGATATCGACGAGTCGCTCATCGATGAAAGCGACCCGGTCCGCTTCGCCGTCGAAGCGGCCGTCCTCAAGGCCCAGGCCGCCGCTGAGCGCTTTCCCGAAGCGACGGTGATAGGCGCCGACACCGTCGTCGCCATCGGCGGCCAGATCCTCGGCAAGCCGGCCGACCGAGCGGAGGCCCGGAGCATGCTCGGCCTCCTTTCAGGCCACCGGCATCGCGTGATAACCGGCGTGGCCCTTTTCCGCGGGCGTGATGAACGTCAACTCGCGGACTGGGAGCTCACCTATGTGACCTTCAACCGGCTCACGCCGGAGATGATCGACTCCTACCTCGACCGCGGCGACTTCCATGACAAGGCCGGGGCCTACGCCGTCCAGGACGTGGGCGACGCTTTCGTCAGGCGCATCAAGGGCGATTACGAGAACGTCGTCGGCTTCCCCGTCAGGAAGGTCCGCAGGATGCTGGACCTTTTCTTAAGGCCGCCGGTCATGGCGCGCGTGGAGCGTTCGGCCTTCCCCGAAAGGGGCGGCTGGGCCCTCGACGGCGGCCGCGAGCTCTTCATACCCGATGCCGTTCCGGGAGACGAGGTCGAAGCCCTGATCACGGAGGCAAGGCCGGGCCGGGCCGTCGCCGCGGCGCTCAAGCTCAACGAGCCTTCGGCCCGCCGGGCCGCTCCGGCGTGCTCCCATTTCGGAAAATGCGGCGGCTGCCTGTTCCAGGACCACGACTACGAGCTGCAGCTGGAGCTGAAGCGGGAGCACCTCCGCCGGACGCTTGAGTCCGGAAGTCTGGGGGTGGAAATCCTCGACCTGGTCACGCCCGTCGTCCCCTCACCGTCGGTTTACGGCTACCGCAATAAGATGGAGTTCGCCTTCGGCAACTCCAGGAAAGGGGTCTTCCTCGGACTGAGGGAGCGACGGGGCGGAAAAGCCCGTTCCGCGGGAGCCATCCATTCAGGGTGGAGCACTGTGCCTGTCGACAACTGTCCGATCCTGGGCCCGGCCGCCGAGTCGATCTTCCCCGTCGTGCTCGACTTCGTCCGTGAGAAAAGGCTGACGGCTTATGACCGCGTGACGCGCCAAGGGCTTCTGCGGCATCTCGTCATCAGGCAGGGCAAAAGGACCGGCGAGCTCATGGCGGCGCTGGTAACTTCATCAGCCGGGTCCGGGGTTTTCGAACCCCTGACGGAGCGGCTGGCGGAGGCCGTGCCTGCCTTGAAAGCTTTCTATCACGTGTCCAACGACCGGATATCAGACGTCGTAGTCTTCGAGCGCGCCAGGCTCCTTTCGGGATGCCCCTATATAGAGGAAACAATCGACGGCCTGACCTTCCGTCTGCGGCCGATGACCTTTTTCCAGACCAACACGGAGGCGGCCGAGCTTCTTTACCGGAAGTTGCGGGCCGCGCTGCAAGAACGGCCGGGAAGCCGGGTGCTCGGGCTCTACTGCGGGGCCGGCGCCATCGAGGTCTGCGCGGCCTCAGCCGTGGGAAACATAGTCGGCGTCGATTCGCAGCCCGAGAACATCGCCGCGGCGGCGGAGAATGCCGCCGTAAACGGGGCCGTAAACGTCGCTTTCGTCCCGGCGACCGTCGAACGGTATCTGGCGAGACTCGAAGCCGGGGGCTTTGACGCCGTCATCCTCGACCCGCCTCGGTCCGGGGTTTCCCCCAAAGCGATGCGTCGAGTGCTCGGCCTGCGCGTCCCCCGCGTGATCTACGTCTCCTGCAATCCCCTCTCGCTCGCTCGGGACCTGAAGGCCATGCTGGGTTCGGGCTACAGAGCGGTGTCGATAACACCCTTCGACTTTTTCCCGCACACGCCGCATCTGGAAACTTTCGTCATCCTGGAAACCTGAATGCCTGCCCGCCTTGACAGGGCAACTGGCTCTCCTATATCCTGACCGAGGAAATGCTCGATGCGGCCGCCTCCCTCAGCCCCGCCCGGGCGTGGGGCAGAGCCGGAAGGAGCGGAAAAACGACCGTTTTCCCGACTAATAATCTGTCGGCCCGAAGAAAGGCCTCTGAGCCTGACGTGAGCGGCTCAGGCCGTCGCGGCGCTCGCGGCCGACCCGTTTTGCGGGACCTGAGAGGAGACGAACTTGGACCCGGCTGAAGACCGCGCGCCCGTTATGCAGTGCCCGGCAGCCTACCAGCTCCATCATGAGGACGGCCGCATCCTGTCCAGAGGGACGGCGAATGTCAGGCTCGAGGAAGACCGGGTGGTCGTGACGCCGGAGTCCGGGGAGCCCATCCTGCTCGACATGCGCGACATCATCGACGTCTCGGAGCACGACTTCCGGCTCCACCTGAACCTCGTGAACCGCGAGGCGCTGCTCATCTACGACCTCGGGCCCCGGTATGATGACCTCCAGCGGACCCTCTCCAGACTGCACAACGAGACCATGATCGAGTACCTGCTCAAAAGCGAGACCCTCAGGAAAGCGGGCGTCCCGGCCGAATTCCGCGTCACCGACGAGGCCGGCGGGCCGGGGCCGGAGGGCAAATGCGAGGCCCGCCTTTACGAAACCGGCCTCGTCATCATGCCAGAAAAAGGCGAACTCCTGCGATTCTCCTTCAGCGACCTGGCGGGCATAAAGAACGAGGACCCCAACCTCCTGATCAAGACCGACTTCGGGGAGCGGATCGTCCTCACGAAGATGGGCCGTCACTTCGACGCCTTCTTCGGCGCCTTGCTGGTCGCGCACAACGAGGTGTCCATAAGGACCCAGGCCTTTCTGAAGGATTCATTCCCCATGGCGAGCGATTCGATCATCAGGCGCGCGGCCCGGCTGCTCAAGGAAGGCCGGGCGGCCGGCCAGGCCGAAATAGAGGAAATCTCGCCGGACCTCTGGCTGGAGATGGAAGAGGAGCTGGCTTCGGCCGGACTGAGCGAAGCCTACGAATTCCTCCGGACGCTGGGCCGCCGGGAAAGGACCTGCATCGGCCTGAAGCCCCCGCCTCTCATGAGCCGGGCCGGCAACTTCGTCTGGTTCATGATCCCCATCTACAGCGCGGACCCAGCCCGCCCCGGGAACGCCGTGGCCCTGGAAGCGTCGGCCCTTGACGGCGCGGAAGGGGTTGCGGCGACCTACTTTTTCAAGATCATGAGCCGCAAGGACTATCAGGAGCCGAGCAGCCTCGAAGCACTGGGCCTCGAGGCCGACCGGCAGACCGCCAGGCTCAACCGGGCCCTGCGCGCGGCGGACTTCCAGTGGCCGGCCATATACCTTTCGGACGAGGCCCTGCTCGACCCCGCCAACAGGGAATATCTATTCAACGCAGCCAGGACGCCCGCCCTGCGGGAACTGCGCCGGATGTTCATCGGGCGTGTCAACCACGGCACCCAGGAGCAATGGGAACGGGACGTCCTGGAATTGCTGGCTTTCAACGTCACGGCCGAGGACGACGAAACCTTGACACCTCTGCCGCCCCGGGCTTAAGATTCAGCCATAATTCTCCAGAGTCGGACGGGCCGCATGGTCGTGGTCTTTCCCGAAATTAATCCCGGGACGCGTCCATCCGCCCGCGCCGCTTCAAGCCGAATCGTTCGGAGGGGGTCGACGATGAAAAAGATCGTTTCCGTCCCACTGACGCTGGTCCTCGGCCTCGCCCTTCTTGTCGGGGCGGGCATGGTTTCCTGCAAGAAAGGCGGGCAGAAGCCCAGGGTATCCATGGAGCAGGCCTGGTACAGGTACATTGTCGCCCACACGTCGGGGGTCATCCCGCGCCGGTCATCGATCCGCGTGCTGTTCGTCGGCGACGCCGGCCGCTCGGGTCAGGACGCGCCCGGCGTCATGGAGTTTTCCCCGCCCATACCCGGCAAAGCGCAGTGGCGGGGCACCCGAGAACTGGTTTTCACGCCCGACAGCGAGCTGAAACCAGACACCGAATACAAAGTCGTGGTCCACGTCGACAGGATCCTCAAGCTTCCCAGGGAGTTCGCGACCTTCATTTTCATGTTCAGGACCATCAAACCGGCGATGGAGGTCAGCCTCGAGGGGTTAGCGGCGGAGGACGCGGCCAGGCCGGAGGCTCAGGTCCTGAAAGGCATGGTCTTCACGTCCGACATGGAAGAAGCGGAGCGCGTGGAGAAGGTCATCAACGCCGAAGCGCAGGGCCGGGAACTCGAGATTACCTGGAGCCATTCCGCGGACAAAGTCTCCCATTATTTCACGGTCCACGGCATCGAAAGAGGGGATGTTGTGACCAGGGTGCGGCTGAGCTGGGACGGGGCTCCGCTCAAGGTCAGCGACAGCGGCTACCGCGAGGTCGAGGTCCCGCCTATCGGTCTGTTCGAACTGGTCAACGTGGAGGCCGTGCAGGCCGAAACCCGCTTCATCCGCGTCCGCTTCTCCGACCCGCTCCTGCCCAACCAGGACCTCGAGGGCCTCATCCGGTCGGAAGACCGGCCGCTCACCTTCGAGGTCGAAGGCAACGTCGTCAACGTCTATTCCCGCCGCGACTTCACGGGCGAAGTGCCGGTCACGATCTCGGCCGGAATCAAGAATTACCTGAACCGGCCGCTCAGCCGGGACGAGAGCCGGCAGGTCGTGTTCAGGTCCCTCCGGCCGCAGGTCCGTTTCGTCGGCCGAGGCGTCATTCTGCCGCGAAAGGACAGCCTGAACGTCCCCTTCGAAGCCGTCGGCCTCAAGGCCGTCCAGGTCACCGTGTTCCAGGTCTACAGCAGCAACATCGCCCAGTTCCTGCAGGTCAACGAGCTCGAAGGCACGAGCGAGCTGGCCCGTGTCGGCAGGTATCTCTGGCGCAAAACCCTCCAGCTTTCGGATGACCCGGCCGTCTTGAACCGCTGGTCGCGCTACGACCTGGACGTCTCGTCGCTGTTCCGGGAAAGCCCCGGCAGCATATTCCGCATCATCCTGTCCTTCAACCGCGGCGATTCCGCCTTCGCCTGCCCCGAAAGCTCCGAACCCATCCGAACCGAACCGCCCCCGGCCAACCAGGAGGAAGAGGGGGGTTACTGGGACGAGACTTTCGATTATCCGTATCTCCCCGACGGCTGGTGGAAGCGCAGCGACCCCTGCCACGACGCCTATTACAACCCTAACTACAACCGGGAAGCCGTGGTCGGCCGCAACTTCATCGCCTCCAACATCGGGCTCCTGGCCAAGCTCGAAGAGAGCAACACCCTGCATGTCGTGACCACGGAAATCGGCACGGCGGCGCCCCTGCCGGGAGCCAGGGTCAGGGCCTACAACTACCAGAACCAGCTCCTCGGCGAGACGACGAGCGACGGGAACGGTTTCGCCGTCCTGAACCTCGAGAACCGGCCTTTTCTCGTGACAGCCCAGTCCGGGGGCGACACTGGCTATCTGCGCCTGAACAGC
>CAYWJT010000051.1:8674-21350 GCA_964458655.1 uncultured Eubacteriales bacterium
GACTCGGCCCTCAGCCTGAGCCAGTTCGACGTGGGCGGCGAGGCCGTCAAGAAGGGCGTCAAGGGCGCGATCTACGGGGAACGAGGCGTCTGGCGGCCCGGCGACACGCTGTTCCTGACCTTCGTCCTTTTCGACCGCGAGCGCAACCTGCCGCCCGGTCACCCCGTGGTCATGGAGATTTATTCGCCGCGCGGTAGGCTGGTCGAGACCCGCAAGCCCGACCGGGCGCTCGGCTCCTTCTACGCCTTCCGGGTGCCGACCGCCGAAGACGCCGAGACCGGGGCTTGGCAGGCCCGAGTCCTCGTGGGCGGCCTGACCTTCACCAAGACCGTCCGCATCGAAACGGTCGTCCCCAACCGTCTCAAAATCGATTTCAGGACCGGCCGCGACGTCCTGAACGCCTCAGACGTCCCCCTGGAAGCGAACATCGCCTCCCAGTGGCTCCACGGCGCGCCGGCCTCGAACCTCAAGTTCGACGTCTCGGTGAGGCTCGCCTCGAGACGCACTGCGTTCAAGGACTTCCCGGACTTCGAGTTCCAGGACCCGACCCGGGAATTCAAAGGCGGCGAGGTCGCCGTCGGCCAGGGAACGCTGGACAAGGACGGCCGCGGCCGCGTCAAACTCGATTTCGCGCCGGCCCGTCCCAGCCCGGGCATGCTCGACGCCACCTTCGTCACCCGCGTTTTCGAGGAGAGTGGCGATTTCAGCCTGGATTCCTTCACCCAGCCCTATCATCCCTACGATTGCTACGTCGGCGTCAGGGTCCCCGCGGGCGACACGTCCTTCGGGATGCTTGTCACCGACAAGGAGCATACCGTCGATATCGTCACCGTCGACCCCTACGGCCGCGGCCTCTCCCGCCGCAACCTGAAAGTCTCGTTCTACAAGATCGACTGGAGATGGTGGTGGGAACGCGAAGGCGAATCGCTCGCCGAGTTCATCTCCCGGCCGTGGACGAGGCCGCTCGCGAGCGCCGAGGTTTCGACCGAACAGGGCCGGGGAAGCTGGCGGTTCAGGGTGGCCTATCCGGACTGGGGTCGTTTCCTGGTCCGGGTGGAGGACCCGGAGGGCGGCCACGCGGCCGGCAAGATCGTTTACGTGGACTGGCCTGGCTGGGCCGGCCGCTCGCGGGCGACCGGCCAGGAGGCGGCCACCAGGCTTAGCTTCACTTCGGACAAGGCCGCCTACCAGGTCGGCGAGAAAGCCGTCATCTACATCCCGGAGAGCGTCCAGGGCCGGGCCCTGGTGTCGGTCGAGAACGGCTCCTCGGTGCTGCAGAAGATGTGGGTCTCGACCCGGCAGGGCGAGAACCGTTTCGAGATACGCGTCACGGATAAGATGACCCCGAACGCCTACGTGCATGTCTCGCTCCTCCAGCCGCATCGCGGCAAGGTCAGCGACGCGCCGATCAGGATGTACGGGGTCATACCCATCATGGTCGAGGACCAGGCCACGGCCCTCGAACCTGCCCTTAAGGCCCCGGATGAAATAAGGCCGGGCGAGAGATTCACGGTCCAGGTCGGCGAAAAGAAGGGCCGGGCCATGACCTATACCGTGGCCGTCGTGGATGAAGGCCTGCTGGGCCTGACCCGTTTCAAGACGCCCGACCTGCGTCAGGAGTTCTACAAGCGCGAGGCCCTGGGCGTGACCACCTGGGACCTCTTCGACCGCATAGTCGAAGCCTACGGCGCCGAGCTCACCCGCATCCTGGCCCTCGGCGGCGACGAGGCCGCCGCGGCCCGGGACGCGGCCCGCAAGCCGCGCCGCTTCCCGCCGGTGGTCATGTTCGACGGGCCGTTCGAGGTCAGGGCCGGGGCGACGGCGAGCCACGAGTTCCTGATGCCCCAGTATTTCGGCGCCGTCAGGGTCATGGTGGTGGCCGGCCGGGAGGGGGCCTTCGGCTCGGCCGAGAAGTCCGTCCTGGTTAGAAAGGACCTGATGGCCCTGCCCACCCTGCCTCGTGTCGTTCGGCCGGGCGAGGACATCGCCATGCCCATAACCATCTTCGTAACCAACCCGGCCATGAAGCAGGTCGAGGCCTCGGTCGAGACGAACGAGCTTTTCCAGGTCGTGGGCGAGACCTCCAAGACCGTCCCCTTCAGCGAGCCCGGCGACCGGGTGGTCACCTTCAGCCTCAGGACCGCCCAGGCCGTCGGCCAGGGTCGGGTGCGCTTCCGGGTCAGGAGCGGCGCCGAGACCGTCGAGGACACGGTCTGGATACCGGTTCTCGGCTCCAACCCCATGATCACCCGCTCCGACAGTTTCGAGGTCAAACCCGGCCAGACACTGAAGCGCCTGGTGACGCCGTTCGGGATAGAGTCCACCAACACCGTTGCCATCGAAGCGTCCACTCTGCCGCCGCTCAACCTGGAAAAAAGGCTCGACTTTCTCATCCAATATCCCTACGGTTGCCTGGAACAGACGCTGTCCACGGCCTTCCCGCAGCTTTACCTGAAGAGCCTTGTCCGCCTCGACGAAAGACAGAGTAAAGAGGTCGAGAACCATATCAAGGCGGCCGTCGACCGGCTGGGCCGTTTCCAGATGTTCAACGGCGCCTTCACCTACTGGCCGGGCGGACGTCAGGAACACGAGTGGACGAGCGTCTACGCCGGTTGGTTCCTGCTGGAGGCCTCGAGGCTGGGCTACAGCGTCCCGGAGCACATGCTCGCGGCCTGGAAGGTCAACCAGAAGATGCTGGCCAACTCCTGGACGACGGGCGGCCGGGCCCAGGAGCAGACCCAGGCTTTCCGCCTGTTCGCCCTGGCCTCGGCCCGCGACCCGGACCTGGGAGCCATGAACCGGCTCCGAGAAAGGAAGGGCCTGGACCCCGCGGCCGCCCTTCAGTTGGCCGCGGCGTTCAACGCGCTCGGCATGCGGGAAGCGGCGACGGAGCTTGCGGGGCGGACCGAGCTCAAGACCGAGCCGTATCGGGACCTCAGCGTCACCTTCGGTTCACAGGTCCGCGACAAAGCCCTGATGGCGCGCTCCCTCGTGCTCCTGGACATGAAGGACAGGGCCAAGCCGTTGGTCGAGGAGATGGTCAGGACCGTCGCCTCGGACTACTGGCTTTCCACCAACGAGACGGCCTTCGCCCTGATGGCCATCGCCGCCTATTACGGGACCGCCGGCATCAAGCCCTTCACCTACAGCTTCGCCTGGGACGGGGAAACACCCGCAACGGTCGAATCCGGGTCCCCGGTCGACAGGAAGGTCTTCGCCGACTTCCCTGTTTCGGGCCGCACCCTGTCGCTGACCAACAAAGCGGACACGCCGCTCAGCGTGACGATTTATACCAAGGGCGTGCCGCCGGCCGGCGAGGAGGCCGAAGCCGCGAGCGAGGTCGAGCTCAAAGTGGTCTTCAGGGACATGGCCATGAACCCGATTGACATAACCTCCATCCGTCAGGGGACGGATCTCGTGGCCGACGTCCGGGTCAGGAACATCGGTCCGCGGGAACTCAAGAACGTCGTGCTCGCGCAGCTCGTCGCCGCCGGGTTCCAAATCAAGAACCCCATGTTCGCGGCCGGTCTTGAACGGCCCGCCGGCTGCGATTATCAGGATGTCCGGGACGACCGCGTCCTAACCTTCTTCAGCCTGGCGCCGGGAGAGGAGAGGACCTTTCTCATCGTCCTCAACGCTTCCTATCTGGGCAGGTTCTACCAGCCGGGCGCGGCCGCCGAAGCCATGTACGACGCCTCGGTGCACGCCAATTCCAAGGGAACCTGGGTGAATATCGTCCAATGAAGACGGAAAAGAAGCGGTTCAGGCTGAAGCTGGCCGTCGGCGCCGCAGGGCTGGCCCTGGCCGCGCTCTGGCTGGCGCCGCTCGGCGAACTCTTCCCCGAACCGCTCTCTCCGGTACTTTTTTCCTCGGAAGGCCGCCTGCTCGGAGCCAGGCCGGCGGCCGACAGCCAGTGGCGTTTCCCGCGCGGCGAGGCCGTCCCGGAGCGCTTCTACCGGGCCCTGCTCCAGTTCGAGGACCGACGTTTCTTCCTCCACCCCGGAGTGGACCCTCTCGCCGTAGCCAGGGCGCTGTGGCAGAACCTGAGCGCCGGCCGGGTCATGAGCGGAGCGAGCACGATCACGATGCAGCTGGCCCGGCTCGCGCGCGGCAACCGCGAGCGGACCTACGTCGAGAAGCTGCTTGAGGCCTGCCTGGCCCTGCGCGTCGAACTCAAGTACAGCAAGAAGCGGATCCTGGAATTTTTCGCCGCTCACGCGCCCTTCGGCGGCAACGTCGTCGGCATCGACGCGGCCTCATGGTTCTATTTCGGCCGGAGCCCCCAGGAGCTGAGCTGGGCCGAGGCCGCTTTCTTGGCCGTCCTGCCCAAGAACCCGGCGCTTGCCGCCAGCCCTGAAGGCCGGGGTCTCCTGCGCGAAAAGCGGGACAGGCTGCTCGAGAGGCTTCAGGCCAGGGGCGTCATCACCGAACTGGAGCGCCGTCTGGCCGCGGCCGAGCCCGTGCCGGACGGCCTGCTGCCGGTGCCGAGGGAAGCTCCCTATCTTCTCGACACCCTCGTTTCCCGGTACGGCAGCCGGCGGCCGTTCTATTCGCTGATCAGGTTCGACCTCCAGCGCGGGGTCTCGCGCGCGCTCGGGGCCCAGGCCGAAAAAATGCTCGGGCGGGGCATCAGGAACCTCGCGGCCGTGATCATCGACAACAGGACGGCCGGGGTCGCGGCCTATGTCGGGAATGTCGGCCTGGACCGGAGTTTCGAATGCGGTCAGAACGTCGACATCCTACAAAGCGGCCGCAGCACCGGCAGCATCCTCAAGCCGTTCCTCTACGCCTCGCTTTTCCAGGAAGGCGCGATAACGCCGGAAACTCTCATCGCCGACACGCCGGTCCGGTTCGAGGGCTACCGGCCCCAAAATTTCGACCGGAAGTTCCGCGGAGCGGTGCCGGCGCGTTCGGCTTTGGCCTGGTCGCTCAACGTGCCGGCGGTCCGGCTGCTGAGGGAGTTCGGCATCCCCCGCTTGCACGACCGGCTGACCAGGTGGGGCATGACCACGCTGTTCCGGCCCGCCGATGACTACGGCCTGACGCTCGTGCTGGGCGGCGCCGAGGGCCGGCCGTTCGAGGTCGCCTCGCTCTACGCCGGCCTGGCGATGCTGGCCCTGGGCGCGCCCGGCGGCGGCCAAAAGGTGCGCCTGCTCAGGGACGAGAAAACCGAAGCCTCCAGTATGAGGGAACTGGGAAGCGGAGCGGCCTATCTGACCCTCGAGGCCCTGACGGAGGTCAACCGTCCGGACGAGGAAGGTTTCTGGCGGAACTTCAGCTCTTCCAAATGGGTGGCCTGGAAGACCGGCACGAGTTACGGGCTCAAGGACGCCTGGGCGGTGGGCGTCACGGCCGAATACACGATCGGGGTCTGGGCCGGCAACGCCGACGGCGAGGGCCGGCCGGGCCTGACCGGGCTGGCGGCGGCCGCGCCCGTCCTTTTCGAGCTTCTCGGCGTCGTGGACGGCGGCGGGCCGATCCCGAGGCCCCGGACCGGCCTGAAAGCGGTGCGCGTCTGCCGCGATTCAGGGCTGCTGGCGACCGACATCTGCCCGGCGCGGACCGTCTGGATGCCGGAAGAGAGCCACCTCAGCCGCGTGTGTCCCTATCACCAGACTGTCCATCTGGATGCCTCCGGCCGCTTCCGGGTCGACAGCCGCTGCGAGCCCGTGAGCCTCATGAGACACGAGCCCTGGTTCGTGCTGCCGCCGGCCCAGGAATACTACTACCGGGCCTACCACCCTGAATACAGGTCTCTTCCGCCTTTCCGGCCCGGATGCGGGACCGACCCGGGCGCCGAGGGCGGCCGGGTCATGAGCCTGATCTATCCCGAGCCGGGCACCGAGGTCTTCATCCCAGTGGACCTCGATGGTCGCAGGAGCGAGGTGGTTTTCGAAGCCGTGCACCGGCAGCCTGAAGCCTTCATCCACTGGCACCTGGACGAGGATTACCTGGCCACGACCAGGGCCTTCCACCAGGTTTCGCTCAACCCGGCGCCGGGTGACCACCTGCTCGTCCTGGTCGATTCCGAGGGCCGCAGGCTCGAACGCCGGTTCAGGGTCATCAGCGGGACGGGAAGCGGCGGCCGCTAATACAGGCCCGTCGAACCGAAACCGCCCTCGCCCCGGGGGGTCTCGTCGAGTTCGTCAGCCTCGACGACCGAAACTGCGGCCACTTCCTGCACGAGCATCTGGGCTATTTTCATGCCTTGTCTGACGCGGAAGGTCTCGCTTCCCAGGTTGACCAGCACGACCTGGATCTCGCCCCGGTAGCCGGAATCGACCACGCCGGCCAGCCTGTGCACCCCCTGAAGGGAGAGGCCGCTCTTGTCCCAGATCAAGCCGACGAAGCCGGCCGGTATGGCCGCCTGTATGCCGGTCGGCACCGCGTAAACCGACCCCGGCTCGAGCTCGTGGTCAACCGCCGAGAAAAGGTCGAGTCCTGCGTCGCCCAAATGGCCGTACCGCGGCAACCGCGCTTCCGGACGGATTTTCCGTATCTTAAGTTCCATAAAACTTCCTCCTCTCACCGGCCGGTCGGAAGCGGCGGACGCGCATCGGCCCTCGAAATCGCGCCGGCCGGCGACGCCTTCGCCGTCAGGCTTCCTCGACCCTGACTTCCCGGAAAAAAGGCCGGGCCGCTTCGGCGATCGCCAGCAGCTCTTCCCGGCCGTAGGGTTTGACCTGCAGGAAAGCCGGGTCGATCGTGTCATGGGGTAAGAATTGCTGCACGACGAACAACCCGGCGCCCCTCAGCCACTCGCCGATCCTGATCGCGTCCTCGCGGCCGACCAGCCCGGGGACGAAAGTGGTCCTGAAGATGACCCGGGCCGAGGAGCCAGACAGTATGTCGGCGCTGCGCACTATGCTTTCCATATCGACGTTGGACCTGGTCACTTCCCGGTAGCGCTCGAGCGGCGCCTTGACGTCCATGGCGACCCAGTCCACAAGGCCCTGGCCGAGCAGCCTCTCCAGGGCGTCCGGGAAGGAGCCGTTGGTGTCGAGCTTGACCAGCAGGCCGCGGTCCTTGATCACGCGCAGGAGCTCCTCCAAGTCATCATGGAGAAGAGGCTCGCCGCCCGAGACGCAGACTCCCTCCAACCAGCCGCGCCGGCCGTCGAGGTAGGACAGGAAAATGTCCATGGGGATGGTCTGGAGCCCGCCCGGCTCGAGCACCAGCCGGGAGTTGTGGCAATAGGGACAGCGGAAGTTGCAGCCGCCCAGGAACACGGTCGAGGATATGTGTCCCGGGAAGTCGCGGCTGGAGAACTTCTCTAAGCCTTTGATCTCAACCAAGCCTCGAGCTCCTCCGCCGTGTTGATCACGGCCCGCACGACGCCCTGGGTATGGACGATGAGCGTCGGGATGATGACGCCGCCCGAATCGTCGCGGCGCAGGTGGCGGATGAACTCCCGGACCCTGGCCTTGCCGGCCTGCTGGGTCAGGCTGAGCTCGCTGTAGGCCACGGAGTTGGCGGCCAGCGCGGCCTTGACCTTATCGCACTTGGGGCAATTCGGGTACGTGAAAAGCAGATATTCCATGGCCACCTCGCGTCACGGGCTCCGGGCCGGGAACCCGGGCTCAGGCTATCTTGGTGTACGGGGTCCGGTCCTGGAACTCCTGCTGCTTGCCGTCGTTCCAGGTGCGCACCGGCCTCATGTAGCCCACGATCCGGCTGTAGACCTCTGTTTCCTCGCCGCAGGACGGGCACTCGAAATGCTTGCCGGTTATATAGCCGTGGTTCATGCAGACACTGAAGGTCGGCGTGATCGAGAAATAAGGCATCCGGGTCTCCGAGATGCGGCGGACCAGCTTCTTGCACGTCTCGGCGTCGATGGCCTCGGGCAGGAAGGCGTGGAAGATGGTGCCGCCGGTGTAGAGCGACTGGATGTCTTCCTGGTGCTTGAGGGCCTCGAAGATGTCGCGGGTGGCGTCCACGTTGAGCTGGGTGGAGTTGGTCAGGTAGGGGAACTTCTCGCTGCCCGAAGTGTAGATGCGCGGGTACTTCTGCCGGTCCAGCCTTGCCAGACGGTAGGAGGTGGACTCGGCCGGCGTGGCTTCGAGGTTATAGAGGTTGCCTGTTTCCTCCTGGAAATCCTTTATTACCTCGCGCATGAAATTGAGCGACTCGACCGCGAAATCATGCCCTTCCGGCGTGCCTATGCCCTTCTTGAGCAGGTTCATGCAGGCCTCGTGCATGCCGCACAGGCCGATGGTCGAGAAATGGTTGTCGAAATGGCCGAGGTAGACCTTGGTGTAGGGCATCATGCCCCGCTCCAACATGTTGTTGACGATCTCGCGTTTGGTCTCCAGGGATTCCTTGGCCAGGACCATCAGTTCCCTGAGCCTGGCGAAGAAGTCCTCCCTGGAGGCGGCTTCGAACCCCAGCCGGTTGAGGTTGATGGTCACGACCCCGATCGAGCCGGTCGAGTCGCCGGGCCCCCAGATGTTGCCCGGCCGGCGCATGAGCTCCCTCTGGTCGAGGTTCAGCCGGCAGCACATGGCCCGGATATCGCCGGGGTTGAGGTTGGTGCCGACGTAGTTCTGGAAGTAGGGGATGCCGTACTTGGCCGTGGCCTCGAAGAGCAGCTTGGCGTTGGGCGAATCCCAGTCGAAGTCGCGGCTGATGTTGTAGGTGGGTATGGGGAAGGTGAAGACGCGGCCCCGCATGTCGCCGTCGACCATGATCTCGAGGAAGGCCCGGTTGATCCAGTCCATCTCCTTCTGGTAATCGCCGTAGCACTCGTCGAGCTCCTCGCCGCCGACCACGACTTTCTTGTTCTTCAGGTCCGCCGGGACGTCCCAGTCGAAGGTCAGGTTGGAGAAGGGCGTCTGCCAGCCCCAGCGGCAGGGCACGTTGAGCCCGAAGACGAGCTTTTGGATGTCCTGCTTGACCTCCTCGTAGCTCAGACGGTCCCGGCGGATGAACGGCGCGAGGAAGGTATCGACGCTCGAGAAGGCCTGGGCGCCGGCGAACTCCGCCTGCATGGTGCCGATGTAGTTGACCATGTGCAGCGTAAGGGTGTCCAGGTGCCGGGCCGGCGAGGAATGGGTCTGGTTGGGCACGTGGCCGAAGCCTCGCCGGATGAGGTTCTCGAGCGACCAGCCGGCGCAGTAGCCGACGATGGGATAGCTCAGGTCGTGGATGTGGAACTCGCCCGTCTCATGGGCCTTCTTGACGCGCTCGGAATAGATGTTGTTGAGGGCGAAGTTGGACAGGACTTCGCCGGACACGCGGGCGTTGAGCCCGGAAAAGCTCATCACGCCCTCGTTCGAGTTCTCCCGGATCTTCCAGTCGGCGTTGCTGAGGTAATCCTTTATCAACCGCTCCAGGTTGATCCCCGTCTTGCGGGCTTCGCGTATGCCCTTGTGCTTCTCTCGATAGAGTATGTAGGCCTTGGCGACCTCATGGTAGCCCTGCTTCATGAGCACGATCTCGACCAAGTCCTGGATCTGCTCGACCGAAGGCACGGTGTAGCCGCCGAACTTCTCGTCGAGCATGAAAGTGACGATATCGGACACGGTCTTGGCCGCCGCCCTGTCGCCCACGCCCTGCGACTGCATCGCCTTGAAGACGGCGTTGGTGATCTTGTCCTGATGAAAGTCGACTACTTCTCCGTCACGTTTCTTGATCCTGGCTACCGCCGCGCTGGCCATGTTCACTCCCTCCTTTTTGCGCTGTTCTCTATTCAAGCGGCCGGCCTGGCCGTCTTGTTCGGTATCGTGCGTCCGGAGCTCCGCCGGGCCGTTTCCAAGCGAAAAAGCCATGTCCTTCCATCACCCATATGTTGTATATTCCCGATGCCTTAAATACTAAATATTGTATCGACGCCCAGGATTTTATACAAAAATTAATTCTTGTCAAGGGTTTTATTAAGATTTATTTTAAAGAGGAACAGCGTCTCATTTAACCTGTTGAGGAAGCTATGGATACGATCGAGATCAGGAGCGGAAGACGGGAAGAGATTATCGACATCACGGCCGATGTCGAGCGCTTGGTGGCCGGCTCGGGCGTGCAGGACGGGTTGTGCGTCGTGTTCGTTCCTCACACCACGGCCGCCGTTACCATCAACGAGAACGCCGACCCGGACGTGCGCGCCGACATCCTGAAGGCTTTGCGCGAAGCCGTGCCGGATGCGCTCGACTACGCCCACGGCGAAGGCAATTCGCCGGCCCACGTGAAGGCCACGATGGTGGGGGCTTCCGTCACCGTGCCGGTCGCTCTCGGCCGGCTCAAGCTGGGCACCTGGCAGGGTGTCCAGTTCTGCGAGTTCGACGGGCCGAGGCGGAGACAGGTCTGGGTCCTGGTCCTGGACTGACAGCGGCCGCAAGCGAACGGATTCGTCGCTTTCGTTCAAGACCTGAGGCCCAGCTCTTCGAGCTCGGCCTCAAGGTCCGACTGCGGCCGATAATGCACCCCGGCCATGCCGACCGCTTCGGCTCCACGGACGTTCTCCTCGATATCATCGATGAACACGCACTCCGAGTACATGCCGAAGAATTCTTCATAGTTCATATCCGCCCCGACCAGGGTGATCACATGCTCATAAAAGCCCGTCGGGGTCAGGACTCCGCCGTCGAACCGGCGGATGAGCCTGAGGTCGCCGTGGACCGCGGCCTTGACCTCTTCGAACGGCCTCCCGGCCCGCTCGGCCAGCCGACGCAGGAAGACGTCGTTGTCGAACCAGAGCAGGACACGGCCGAGGTCGGAGATGACAGCGCGTATCATGGTAGGCATTAATAGCAGAAACGGGCCGCCGGAGCGAACTTCCGCGGCGGTCTTCTGCGCCCGAGCCCGAACCTCTCCCCTCCGTCACGAAAAGCGCGGAGCCATCCTTTCGCTTGACATCCGCCAAGCTCGTCCGATAGACTTGAAGTGCTGAAGCTGAGGGGGATGATGCGTCTATCCCGTTAATTAGCTGTCCCAGTGCTCAAGCGGAAACAATGCCTGGGTCATCCCGCTTTTCGGCGGCGGTATCTTCATGACCACATTGGGCGCCGCCAAAAAGGCTTTCGGAAAGCAGGATCATTCAATAAAAAAAGAGGAGGGCACACGCCCATGAAACGGACCACCCATCGCAGCTCCAAGGGCACCAAGCTCTACGCCGTACGGGACGCCAAGGGGCGCTTCGTCGACATCCAGACCTACAAGCGCGCCCACGCCGCGGACATGAGGCGCAAGAGCAAGGCCGAGAAAGCCAAGTAACCGCGGCGCCCTGGTCCAGCCGGCTCCGTCCGGCTCGGACGTTAAACTCTCAGGGGACGGCGCCTATCCCTTGGGCCGGTCTTTCTGCCCCCATTGGTGAAGGGATCCGTCCGTCCGGCCCCTTGAACGTGCATCATTCGGGCCCGGGAAGAGGCAGGTTCATTTTCTCGCAAATGGCGATGAACCTGGGGGTGCCGAACAAGGCATCATAATATCGCGCCGGCGTGGTGATGTAGGTCATGAGCGGATCGTGCATCTCGAATCCCTTCTCCACCCAATCCATGGCTTTATCGGGTTCGTCCGCCACGAGATACCTGAAAGCCATATCATGAAAACCGACGGGCTGGCTTTCAGCGTATTTCTCCAGACGCTCCAAGATCTTTTTATAAGCCGCGACGATCCCCGATTCCCTGTAGACCCTCTCGATGTCCCGGTAAGCCTCTTCTTCGAGAGGGAAGGGAAGGACATGCCGGACCGCCCGGATGACTTTGTCGTACTGCTTGAGCCTGTAGGCGGCGATTTCGATCATCTGATTGAGGTTGAAATTGTCCGGATCGGCGGCCAGGGCTTCTTCCAAGAGGGGCAAGCTAGCCTCATATTCCCCGGCCTGAATCAGCGTCCCGATATGGATGAGCTTGGTCATAGGGTTCAGCGGGTCGAGGCTCAGCGCCAGCCCATTCTGGGCTAAAGCCTCCTCTTTCCTGTGCTGGATCAGCAAGATCTGCGCGTAGAGCCCCCTGGAAAGGGCATCGTTGGGGTTGATGGCCAGGGTCCTCAAGAACTCCCTTTCGCTCTTCTCCCAGTCCCATTCCACCAATTGGGCGATCATGGCGCTGAGATAATGAGCCTCGGCGAGGTCCGGGTCCAGGGCCAGCGCCTTGTTCAGGTTCTCGATGATCAGGGGCCCGGCGACGGAGGGCTGTTCGTACGCGTTTTGCTGCATCCACAGCCAGGCTTCCGCCAGACCCGCGTAGAGTGGCGCCCAGCCGGGGTTCTTCGCGATGGCGCCGGTCAGGGATTCCAGGGCTTTGGTCATCACTTCCCTTCGACCGTCATAGACGTAAGAGCGGGCCTTCAGATATTCGTCATAGACGGCGAGGTCCGCGACCGGTATCCTCTCGATGCGCTTCTTCTCTTCAGGCGAAATGACCGCTTTGAGCTCTTCGGCGATGGATTTGGCGATCTTGATCTGGATGTTGAAGATGTCCTCGATATCGGTGACCTTTTGCTGGAACGACTCCCCCCAGAGATGGGTCTCCTTGGCGGCCATGATCAGCTGGGCCCGCAGGCGGAAGGCGCTGCCGTATTTCTGCGCGCTGCCCTCCACGATATAGTTCACGCCCAGCTCCTCGGCGATCTCGCGGACGGATTTCTTACTGTCCCGGTATCGTTCGACCGATGTCCGGGAAATGACCCGGAGCGCCTTGATCTTCTGGAGGTTGCCCAGGATCTCCTCCATCACCCCGTTGAC
>CAYWJT010000052.1:0-19297 GCA_964458655.1 uncultured Eubacteriales bacterium
CCGAGAAGGCGCCCGGACCCGGAGCAGGGAGCCGAGCCATCCCCGTCTTGCCCCCCTTTTGTTTACTCCACCCCCCGCCTGTGATATAAAGGATTGTCGAGAAACATGGACCTTCTGTCGATCATCATAAGCCTGTTCGTGCTACTGTTCGCGATCACCGTGCACGAAGCCGCCCACGCCTGGGCCGCCTGGAAAATGGGCGACCCGACCGCCTACGCGCTCGGCCGGGTGACGCTCAACCCGGCGGCGCACATCGACCCGTTCGGGACGGTCGTCCTGCCCCTCCTGCTCGTGCTCATCCACGCCCCGGCCTTCGGCTGGGCCAAGCCCGTGCCCGTCAACCCGATGAACCTCCGCAACCCGCGCCGGGACGGCATGTGGATCTCGCTCGCCGGGCCGGCTTCCAACCTGACCGTGGCCGCGGTCTCGCTGCTCGCCCTCATGTTGCTCAAGGTCGTCTACCCGGCCGTGACTGTCTTCCTGCGCTCATTCCTCATCGCCCGGCAGCCTTTCCCCAAAGGCTTCTACCCGCTGGAGGGGCTGGCCCTGATCCTCTTTTTCGGCATCCTCATCAACACCTACCTGGCCGTCTTCAACCTCATACCCGTGCCTCCCCTCGACGGCAGCGGCATTTTGGCCGGGCTCCTTTCCGAGAGGTCCGCGGCCGCCTTCGACCGCATCCGCCCTTTCGGCTTCTTCATCGTCGTCATCCTCGTTTCCATAGGCGTGCTCGACATCATCATCAGGCCCATCCAGGTCCTCATCCTGACGCTGGTCTTCTTCTGATAACATGTCCGAACTCCTCAAGACCCCGGAAAGCGCCGAAGCCGAGCTCGAGGCGGTGTCCGTCCCCCGCGACGGGGACGGCTACCACGTCAGGCTGGAGATATTCGAAGGCCCGCTCGACCTGCTGCTCTTCCTGATCCGAAAGAAGAAGATAGAGATCCAGGACATCCCGATCGCCTCCATAACCGCCGATTACCTCGAGTACCTGGACAAGAAGGAGCAGATCAACCTCGACCGGGAGGCGGAATTCCTGTTCATCGCCGCCCTGCTCATCTACATCAAGTCCCAGATGCTCCTCCCGCGCGAGACCGACCTGGCCGAGTCCGAGGACCCGCGCCGGGCGCTGGTCGACCGTCTGGTCGAGTACCAGAGGATCAAGGCCGCCTGCTCCCTGCTACGCGACTGCGAGGCCGAGGAGATCGTCACCTGGAAGCGTGATTTCCTGCCGCCGCTCGAGGCCCGGGACGATCTCGACAGCCTGGAGGTCTCGCTCTTCGACCTGGCCGAGACCTTCTTCCGCGTCATGAAGCGCAACGCCGCCCAGACGGCCAGGGTCATCAAGGGCCGCGACGTCACGGTCGAGGCCAAGATGAAGGAACTCCTGGCCCTGCTCCGGGAGCGGCAGGCCATCGACTTCCTGGAGTATTTCGAGTCCCAGACTTCGCTCGAGGAAGCCCTCATCTCCTTCTTCTGCGTGCTGGAAATGGTCAAGTCCCGGCTGGTCCTGGCCCGCCAGGACGAACTGTTCCACACCATTCGAATCTGGCTGCGCAAGGAGGCGCACGGTTCAGGCCGCCATGAGCACGAATGAAACCCTCAAGAGCCTCATCGAATCCCTGATCTTCGTTTCCCAGGAGCCCGTCAGCGTCGAGAAGCTGGCCGAAGTCCTCGACGGCACTCCGGTCGAAGAGATCCGGGCCGCCCTCGACGAGCTCATCGCCCGCTTCAAGTCGCCGGAGCACGGCATCCAGGTCGCGGCCGCGGCCGGCGGCTACATCTTCAAGACCAAGCCGGAACACGACGCCTGGGTCCGCCGGCTGCTGCGCATCGACCGCAAGAACAAGCTCTCCTCGGCCTCGCTCGAGACCCTGTCCATAATCGCCTACCACCAGCCTATCACCCAGTCCGAGATCTCGGCCGTCAGGGGAGTCGATTCCACCTATTCGATAAAGAGCCTGCTCGAGAAAAGGCTCATCAAGATCGTCGGCCGCAAGAAGGCGCCCGGCAACCCGCTCGTCTACCGGACCTCGGACCGCTTCCTGCAGTACTTCGGCCTCAACAGCCTCGACGACCTGCCCAAGGAGGAAGAGATCGCCAAGCTTCTCGAAGAGGAGACGGCCGCCGAAGGATGACCCGCCTAAGTATAGGCCTCGCCTATACTTAGAGTTGACACGAGACACCCGATAGGATAATATAAGTCGCTTGTCCCGAGCCTTGAAACACATGGAAATCGAAGTCGCCTCCAACAGCGGGCTGTGTTACGGGGTCAAGCGGGCCCTGAACCTGGCCCTCAAGACCAGACGCGCCGTTCCCGGCGAAGTCGTCGTCCTCGGCGACCTCATCCACAACCCTGGCGTCATCGCCCGGCTGAAGGAGCAGGGCATAGGCAGCGCCGCCACGCTGAGCGATGTGCGCTCGGCCACGGTCATCATCCGCAGCCACGGCATCTCGCCCGAAGTGCGCCGCCGCCTCGACGGCAGGAAGATCTCGGTCGTGGACGCCACCTGCCCCATCGTCAAGAAGATCCAGAAGCTGGTCGCGGAACTCGCCGGCAAGGGGCTGGAGGTCGTCATCGTCGGCAACCGCGACCACCCGGAAACGGCCGGCCTGCTGGGCCACAGCCGCGGCCGGGGCCTGGTGGTCGAGACCGTCGCCGAGGCCGCCCGTCTCCCCTTCCGCCGGCGGCGGGCCGTCCTGGCCCAGTCCACCCAAGACCTGGAGCTGTTCGAGAAGGCGGCGGCCGCCCTGGTCGGCAGCACGAAGGAACTTCAGGTCTACAACACCATCTGCGACTCGACGCTGACCCGCCAGAGGTCGACGATCGACCTGGCCCGCCGGGTCGACGTCATGTTCGTGGTCGGCGGCCGGACGAGCTCCAACACCGCCAAGCTCTATGAAATGTGCCGGCGCGTCCGGCCCCGGACCTATTTCATCGAATCGGCCGCGGACATCAGGCCGGCCATGCTCAAGGGAGCGAAAAAGATAGGAATATCGGGAGGCGCCTCAACCCCGCCCGAGGCCATAAAGGAAGCTGCCGACGCCATACACGCAAGCTTCAGCCGGAATTCTCACTCAGGGAGCAAGTCATCATGACAGAACCGACCAAACGCGCCAACGCGGACGACAAGATCTCGTCGGAGGACTACGAAAGCCTGCTGGACCGCTACCAGTTCAGCGCTAAGGAACTCACACCCGGGAGCGTGCTCAAGGGCAAGGTCATCAAGACGACGCCGACCCACGTCTTCGTGGACATAGGCTTCAAGACCGAGGGAGTCATCCCGGCCGAGGATTTCCCCGACCCCTCCGTCATGAAGGCGCTGAAACCGGGCATGGAGGTCGAGGCCCTGCTCGAAAAGACGGACCTCAAGGACGGCTATCTCGTCCTCTCCAAGAAACACGCCGACGCCGTCCGCGCCCTGGACGCGCTGGACAGGGCCTTCCACGGCAGGACCCCCATCTCCGGCAGGATAACGGAGAAGACCAAGGGCGGCTTCAACGTCGACGTCGGCCTGCCGGCGTTCCTGCCCGAATCCCACGCCGACACCAGGCAGGTCAAGGACCCGGACGCCCTGGTCGGCCAGACCTTCAAGTTCCGGGTCATCAAGTTCGACAGGAAGAGCCGGAACGTCGTCCTCTCCCGCAAGCTCCTCCTGCAGGAGGAACGGGAGAAGAAGAAAAGGAAGGTCTTCGGCAGCATCGCCAAGGACCAGAGGCTCAAAGGCACCGTCAAGTCCCTGACGAGCTTCGGCGCTTTCGTCGACATCGGCGGCGTCGAGGGACTGCTCCACGTCACCGACATGAGCTGGGGCAAGGTCGGCCATCCCTCCGAGCTGCTCAAGCCCAGCCAGGAGATTGAGGTAGTAGTCCTCGACTTCAACGAGAAGGAAGGCAAGGTCTCGCTGGGCCTCAAACAGCTCAGCCCCGACCCCTGGGAGAGCGCGGCCCAAAAATACCCGGCCGGGACCAGGGTCAAAGGCAAGGTCTCCAGCCTGGTCGACTTCGGGGCCTTCGTCGAACTCGAGAAAGGCATCGAGGGCCTGGTCCACGTCTCCGACCTGACCTGGAGCCGCAAGACCGTCCATCCCAAAAAGATGCTGGCGGTAGGCCAGGAGGTCGAGGTCGTCGTCCTGGACGTCAACACCGAGTCCCGGCGCATGTCGCTCGGCCTCAAGCAGACCTCGCCCCATCCGCTCGAGGTCTTCAGGCAGAACCACGGCATAGGCACCAGGGTCAAAGGAAAAGTGACGAGCATCACAGACTTCGGCGCTTTCATCGAGGTCGGACCGGGCCTAGAAGGGCTGGTCCACGTCTCCGACCTGAGCTGGGGCAAGGTCAAGCACCCCTCCGAGATGCTGGCCATGGGCCAGGAGGTCGAAGCCGTGGTCCTGAACGTCGACGTCGAGAAGCAGAAGATCTCCCTGGGCCTGAAGCAGTTGGAAGGCGACATCTGGGAGGACTTCTGCAACCGGCAGAAGCCCGGCGACATCCTCAAGGTCAAGGTGGTCCGCATAACGGACTTCGGGGTTTTCGTCGAGATAATGCCCGGGATCGAGGGCGTGGTCTTCGCCTCGGAGCTCGACGAGGAGAAGGTCGAAAAGCCGTCCGACGTCTTCAAGGTCGGGGACGAGAGGCCGGCCAAGATACTCCGGCTGAACGCCAAGGCCAAGAAGATCTCGCTCAGCTTCCGCCAGGCCCAGCACGACCTGCAGAAACAGGAGCTGCAGCGGTACATGGGCGGGCAGAGCGACAGGACGACTTTCGGCGACCTGTTCAAAGACCAGCTCCAAAAATTCAACGCCCCGAAAAAGGGGGGCGGGAAGGAGAAAGCCAATGATAAAGGCTGACCTCATCAACAAGCTGGCCCAGGAGTTGAACATCCCCAAGCAGGACGCGGAGGAAGGCGTCAACATCTTCTTCGAGGCCATCCGCGAGGCCATCCTGAACGGGGAGGAGATCGAGATCCGCGGCTTCGGCACCTTCCGCTTCCGGGAGAGGCAGCCGCGGGCCGGACGCAACCCCCGCACCGGCGAGCCGGTCAGCGTCCCGCCCAAGAAGGTCCTCTACTTCAAGCCGAGCAAGATCCTCAAGGAACAGATCAATAAATGACGCGCTATATCACCGCCCCCTGGAGAGCGGCCTACGTCCGGACGGCTTCGAGCCGCAGGGGCTGCATCTTCTGCCGGGCGCTCAAGTCCGAAGACGACGCCGGCAACGGCGTTCTGTTCCGCGGACGCTTCAACTTCGTCATGCTCAACCGCTATCCCTACAACCCGGGCCACCTGATGGTCGCGCCCAACCGCCACCTGGCCGACCTGGCCGGGCTCAGGCCGGAGGAAGCCGGGGAGTTCATGGAGCTCATACAGACCTCCCTCAAGGTCCTCGGCCGGGCCTACAGGCCCCAGGGCTTCAACATCGGCCTGAATATCGGCCGTAACGCCGGCGCCGGCGTCGTCGGGCATGTCCACGCCCACATCGTCCCGCGCTGGGCCGGCGACGCCAATTTCATGCCGCTCTTCTCGCGGACGAGGGTCTTCATCGAGGGCCTGGAAGAGACCTGCGCCAGGCTCCGCCCCCGCTTCGAAAAGGCCGCAGAGGGCCGTGGACTGCGGAGAGCGGGCCGCGCTTCCGGACGCAAGAACTCGAGGTGAACCATGCTTAAATCGATGAGGAAGAACCTGAAGTCGCTCAAGCCCATCCTGTGGATCGTCGTCGCCACCTTCATCATAGCCATCTTCGCCATCTGGGGAGGCGCGGGCCGGCTGGGCGAGACCAAGCTGGGCGACACCATCGCCACGGTGGGCGGCGAGAAGGTCAGCCGCGACGAATACCTCCAGACGCTCCAGCAGAGGCTGGAAGCCATGAAGAAGCAGTACCCGGGCCTGACGGCGGGCCTCATCCAGCAGCTCAACATCCCGCTCGACACCCTGGCCCAGATAGTTCAGAGGCGGCTGCTGGTCCAGGTCGCCCGCGAGATGGGCCTGAGCGCCACGGACCAGGAAGTCAAGCAGAAGATAATCTCCTTCCCCGTCTTCCAGAGGGACGGCGCCTTCGTCGGCTACGAGGACTATCGGCGCATCCTGGAGTACAATCACATCCCTCTGGCCGAGTTCGAGTCCGGCCTGAGGCAGGACATCCTGGTCGAGAAGGCCATCCAGATCATCACGGCCGGCGTCTCGGTCACGGACGAAGAGGCCTGGGCGAGCTACAGGAAGGAACAGGAATCGGCCAAGCTCGATTACCTGGTCGCCGAGGCGGACAAGACGGAGCCGGCCGGCAAGCCTTCCGAAGAGGAGCTGCGCGCCCGGCTGGCCGCTGAGCCGGACCGCTACAGGATACCGGAGAAAAGGTCCGGAGACTACGTCTTCATCAAGACCGAGGACCTGAAGAAAGAAGTCAAGGTCGAGGACGCCGACATCGAAAAATACTACCGCGAGAACCGGGTTCAGTTCGAGGAGCCGGAGAAGGTGCGGGTGAGCCGCATCTGGCTGCCGGCCGCCGCGGCCGAAAAAGATGCCGTCAGGAAGCAGGCCGGGGACATCCTGGCCCGGCTCAGGGCCGGTCAGGATTTCGCCGCGCTGGCCGGTCAGTTCTCCAAGGACGACAAGGCCGCCTCGGGCGGCGACTGGGGCTACACCGACTGGATGTCGCTCGACGCCGACGAGCAGAAGGAGATCCGCGGCCTCGAAGCAGGCCAGCTTTCCGAGCCGGTGGAAACGGCCGAAGGCTTCGCCCTGCTCAAGGTGACCGAAAAAACGCCCGCCGCCGTCAAACCTTTGGACTCGGTCAAGGACCTCATCAAGCGCGTCCTCGAAGACGAGAAGGCCCGGGACCTGGTGAGCTCCAGGATCCAGCGGCTCGAGAAAGTCGCCCGCAAGGAAAAGAACCTGGACCTGGCCGCCCAGAAGGAAGGCTTGAAAGCCTCCTCGACCGGACCGCTCAAGAACGGAGACCCGCTGGCCGACCTCGATTCCACGGGCGCCGTGAGCCAGGCCCTGTTCGCCTTGAAGCCGAACGAGATCTCGGCTCCCGTCTACACCTACACCGGCGCCGCCCTGCTCCAGCTCCGCGAGGTCGTGCCGGAGAGGCCGGCCGAGTTCGAAGAGGCCCGGGCCCAGCTCGAGGCCGACCTGCTCAAGGAAAAGAAGATGCAGCTGGCAAGGGAAAAGCTGCTGGCGGTCAAGGCCGACCTCAAGACCGACTGGCCCGCGGCCGCCACCAGGAACAAGCTCGAGTTCAAGACCGTGGAAGCCCACAAGCGGGACCAGTATCTCAGCCTGGTCGGCGAGAACCCCGAAGTGGACGACCTCATCTTCAGCGTGCCGCTCAACCAGCCGAGCGAGCCGGTCAGGGTCGAGACGGGCTACGCCCTGTTCCGGGTGCTCGAGCGCAAGTCGGCCGACCGGGCCGAGTTCGAGAAGAACAAGGCTCAGGCCCTGGAGTCCCTGCTGGCCCAGAAGAGGAACGCCTTCCTCCAGTCCTACATGACCCACGCCCGGGCCGAGAAGAAGGTCCAGGTCAACTACGACCTTTTCCTCAAGCTCAACAGCGACATCCTGGCCCGCTACACCGGCGAATGAGCGCCGGCGGGACGGACGCGTTTCCGTAGTTCGAATAGATCCAGGCTCGTTTGAAAGGAGGAAGCGATGGAGACGTCCCGCAAGTCCCTGCCGCCTGAGGCCTACCAAGAGCTGCCGCCCGGCAAGAGCTACACGCCCTTCGTTCCCACGGATAAGCTGATTCCCGAGGTCACGGCCCGCTCGGTGCTCTGGGGCCTGTTCATGGCCCTGTTCTTCACCTTTTCCATCGCCTATCTCGGCCTCAAGGTCGGGACGGTCCCGGAGGCGGCCATCCCCATAGCCATCCTGGCCGTGGGCATCGGCTACGCCTACGGGCGCAAAAGCACCATCCTCGAGAACGTCATCATCCAGTCCATCGGGGCCGCGTCGGGGGCTCTGGTCGCGGGCGCCATCTTCACCATCCCGGCGCTCTACATCCTGGGGCTGCCCGCGGACATCTTCAAGATATTCCTTTCGACCTTCCTGGGCGGGGCGCTGGGCATACTGTTCCTCATCCCCCTGCGGCGCTATTTCTGCCGGGAGCAGCACGGCAAGCTGCCCTTCCCGGAGGCGACCGCCACGACCGAGATCCTGGTAACGGGCGAATCCGGCGGCGAGCAGGCCCGCATCCTCGTGCTCGGCATCATCGTCAGCGGCGTCTACGAGTTCCTGGCCATCGCCGTCCGGGCCTGGAACGAGCTCATCACTTTCCGCTTCCTGCCCTTCATGGATAAGCTGGCGGTGAAGAGCCGCATGGTGCTCAAGCTCGACGCCCTGTCGGCCTTCCTCGGCCTCGGCTACGTTATCGGCCTGCGCTACAACGCCATCATCGTGGCCGGCGGCCTGCTGTCGCACTTCGCCTTCATCCCCATCATCTGGTTCCTGGGCCAGCACCTGCCGGCCGCCCTCTATCCCGGCCGGGTGCCCATCGCCGAGATGAGCGAGGCCCAGATCTTCGGCGCCTACGTCCGCAACATCGGCATCGGCGCCATCTTCATGGCCGGCGTCCTGGGCATCGTCAAGTCCATGCCGGTCATGGTCAGGTCGCTGTCGCTCGGCTTCCGGGAGATCTTCAAGAGCAAGGCCGGGGCGCGGGCGGCCGAAGAGCGGACCGACCGCGACCTCAGGATGTCCACGATCATCCTCGGGCTGCTGGCGACGACGGCCGGCCTCTTCCTCTATTTCACCTGGATCTCCAACGTCAAGCTGGCCCTGATCGGCGCGGCCATCTGCATCCTGCTTTCCTTCCTGTTCACGACGGTCGCGGCCTACGCCATCGCCATCGTCGGCACCAACCCGGTCTCCGGCATGACCCTGATCACCATCATCCTGTCGAGCGTCGTGCTCATCGGGGCCGGGCTGTCCGGCGAGCAGGGCATGGCCGTGGCCCTGCTCATCGGCGCGGTGGTCTGCACGGCCCTGTCGATATCCGGGAGCTTCATCACCGACCTCAAGATCGGCTACTGGCTGGGCGCCACGCCGCGCAACCAGGAGCGCTTCAAGTTCGCCGGCGTCCTGGTCTCGGCCCTGATGGTCGGCATCGCCATAGCCATCCTGGACAAGGCCTTCTCCTTCTCGAGCGGCGCCCTGGCCGCGCCCCAGGCCAACCTGATGGCGGCCGTCATCAAGTCGCTGATGTCGCGCGAGCCGGTGACCTGGCTGCTCTACGGCGTCGGCATCTCCATCGCCCTGGTCGCCGAGCTGGCCAAGATACCGCCGCTGCCGCTGGCCCTGGGCATGTACCTCCCCCTGCACCTGACGACCCCCCTGCTCGTCGGCGGCTTCCTGTCGCATCTCGTGAAGAAGTCGACGTCCGACAAGGAGCTCGCCGAGAGGCGCCACAACCGCGGCACGCTGGTCTCTTCCGGCTTCATCGCCGGCGGCGCCCTGATGGGCATCGTGCTCGCGGTGCTCAAGCTGGCCGGCGTCGACCACGCCGTCAGCCTGGGCGTCAAGATGGTGCTGGAGAACGGCCGCTGGGTGGATGGGGCCGAGGCCGCCTGGTTCTCGATTTACGGCGAGATGATCAGCCTGGCCGCCTTCGTCCTGCTCTGCGGCTTCGTTTACTTCGACGCCAAAAAGGCCAAATGAGCATATAAAGGAGAGACGACATGGATTCAGCCCCCAATAAGCTCTATTCCGCGGCCGAACGGGCCGTCAAGCAGGCCCTGAGGCTCAGGCCCCGCGAAAGGTTCCTGCTGGTCACGGACAGGCAGAAGCTCGAGATCGCCGAAGCCCTGGCCTATTACGCCAAGCAAGTCGGGGCCGAGACGACGACCTACCTGATGACCGAGACGCTGCGGCCAATCAAGGAGCCGACCTCGCTCTTCAAGGACCTCATCCGCCGGGCCTCGGCCACGGCCTACCTGCTCGAGGGCCGCATCGAGGAGAAGCCCTTCCGGGGCTTCATGGTCTCGGAAGGCGGCAAGCACGGCCGCATCTGCATGATGCCCGGCATCACCCGGAGCATGATGGAGCGGCTGGTCAACATCGACTTCGGCGAGATGGACAAGTTCACGAAGAAGGTCATCCGCCTGATGCAGGACGCCGAGGAAGTCGTCGTCGAGAACCCCGAGGGCACTCATATCGAGTTCAGCGTCAAGGGCCGGGCCTGGCACAACGACAACGGCAACATCTCCCGCAAGGGCATGCACGGCAACCTGCCGGCCGGCGAGTGCTACACCGCGCCGGTCGAGGAGACCTTCACCGGCCGGATCGTCATCAGCCTCATCGACGACAAGCTGGGGCAGGGCGTCATGGACTTCGAGAAGGGCCGCCTCGCCGCCTTCAAGGGCAAGGGGGTCGAGGAGGTCATGGCCACGGTGGGCGGCGACGAGACCGGCAGGATCATCGGCGAGTTCGGCATCGGAACTAACCGCGGCGCCCGGATCACGCCCAACATGCTCGAGGCCGAGAAGGCCTTCGGCACGGTCCATTTCGCCGTCGGCGACTCCTACGGAATCGGCAGGAACAAGAGCAAATTCCACTTCGACGCCCTGGTGGACAAGGTCACCATCCGGGCCGACGGCCGCCTCATCGCCAAGGACGGCCGCTTCGTAATCTGATCATGAAATACGATTTCGACCGCGTCCGCGACCGGCGAGCTTCGGAATCCCTCAAGTGGAACTACGCCGAGCGCGTCCTCAAGGCCCGTGACGTCATCCCGATGTGGGTGGCCGACATGGATTTCGAGGCGCCGCCGGCAGTGGTCGAGGCCGTCAAGGCCCGCGCCGAACACGGCATTTTCGGCTACCCGCTCATACCGCGCTCCTTCTTCGAGGCCGCCGCGGGCTGGCTCGAGACCAGGCACGGCTGGCGGGTCGAGCCCGGCTGGATGACGGCCGCCCCGGGCATCGTGCCGGCGCTCCACCTCGCCGTCAGGGCGCTCGCCGGGCCGGGCGAGGGCGTCATCATCCAGACGCCGGTCTACCGGCCGTTCTTCCAGGCCGTCAACCTCAACGGCCGCAGGCTCGTCCGCAACCCGCTGCGCTTCGAGGCCGGCGCCTGGCGCATGGACCTCGACGACCTGGAAAGGAAGGCCGGCGCCGGGGCGCGCCTGCTCATCCTGTGCAGCCCCCACAACCCGGTGGGCAGGGTCTGGACAAGGGAAGAGCTCGAAGCGCTCGGCCGCGTCGTCGTCGAGCGCGACCTCATCGTCGTCTCGGACGAGATTCACCACGACTTCGTGTTCGGCGGCAGGCGGCACGTGCCTTTCGCCTCGCTTTCCGAAGAGCTCGCCTCGCGGACGCTGACCTGCGTCGCGCCCAACAAGACCTTCAACCTGGCCGGTCTCGCGACGGGCATCGTGCTCTCTTCCAATAGCTCGCTCCTGGCCCGCTTCAGCGAGGAACACGACCGGGCCGGGCTGGGCGTCATCAACGTCTTCGGCATCGCGGCGCTCGAGGCGGCCTACCGGCACGGCGCGGACTGGCTCGACGAGCTGCTCGCCTATCTCGAAGCCAACATGTCCTTCGCGGAGGACTTCGTCAGGCGGCAGGCGCCCGGCCTTGAATTCATCGTCCCCGAAGGCACCTACCTCGGCCTGCTGGACTGCCGCGGGCTGGGCCTGGCCCAGCAGGAACTCGACGACTTTTTCCTGCGGAAAGCCGGGGTGCTCTTCGAGCCAGGCACTACCTACGGTGAAGAACTCCAGGGTTACGAACGGGTCAACCTGGCCTGCCCCAGGGCTATCCTGGCCGAAGCGCTGGGCAGGGTCGCCCGGGCAGCGCGCGAACTGAAAAGCGGCCGCTGAGGCCGGGGCTCAGCCCTCCTTCATGAGCCTCATCATGTCTTCGACGCCGTCAGGCGCCCGAGTCAGGCTGCTGACGATGATGACGGCCAGGCCGGAGACGAGCGTGGCCGGCACCCATTCGGAGACGACGCTCTTCAGGGCCGGGGTCAGGTTCCAGACGACCTCCATCGCGGTCCCGGTCAGGATGCCGGCGACGACACCCCACTTCGTCAGGCGTTTCCAGTAAAGCGAGAGCAGGATGGCCGGGCCGAAGGCCGCGCCCAGGCCGCCCCAGGCGAAAAGGACCAGGTAGAAGACGAGCTTCTTGGCCGTGATGCCTATGGCCAGCGCCACCAGGGCCACGACGAGCGTCGTGAGGCGGCTCCAGAAGACGAGCTTCTTCTGCGGCAGCTCCCTGCCCCCGGCTATCATCTTCTGGTAGATATCCCGGACGATGACCGAGGAGGCGACCAGAAGCTGGGAGTCGGCCGTGGACATGATGGCCGCGAATATGGCCGATATGGATATCCCGAACAGGAACGGGTGGAGGTGGTTCGAGGCGAGCAGAGGATAGACGTTCTCTGGGTCTCCCGCCGGAAGCAGGCCCGCCTCGTTGAAAATGGCCCGGCCGGCCAGGCCGATGAACAGGGCGCCCCAGGCCATGACGACGTTCCAGAAGGCGCTGATGAAGCCCGTCAGGCCCAGCTTCTTCGGGTCGTCGATGGACATGTATTTGTTCAGGATGTGGGGGTTGCCGGGCGAGCCGAAGCCGATGCCGATGAACCCGAGGAAGGCGCCGAAGGTGATGGCGAAGGGGTCGATGAGGCCGGGCGAAAGCCCCTTCAGCATGGAGACCATGACCGTGATCCCGCCGAGCTTGACGACCGCGATGAGGGGCACGATGACCAGCGCCATGAGCATGAAGACGGCCTGGAAGACGTCGGTCAGGCAGATGGCCAGGAAGCCGCCGAGGACGGTGTAGAAAAGCACCACCCCCGCGGTTATTAGCACCCCGGCCGACTGCGGCATGCCGAAGCTCGCGGCCAGGGACTTGCCGCCGGCCGTGAACTGGGCGGCCACGTAGGCGACCATGAAGATGAGGATGGGGAAGAGCGAGGCGAGCCGGACGAGATGGGTGCGGTCCTCGAAGCGCGACTCCAGGTAGTCGGGGATGGTCAGGTTCTCCTTGCGGGCGGTGAAGCGGCGCAGCCTTTTCCCGGCGTAAACGCACAGGAAAAGCTCCATCAGGATGTAGCCGACGACCGCCCAGATCGCCGAAAGCCCGCGGACGTAGGCCATCCCGGAAAAGCCGATGATGAGCCAGGCCGAGCGGCCGGCCGTGACCGCGGACAGCGCCACGACAAAGCTCTTCATCTTGCGGCCGCCGAGGAAGAACTCGCCGATGCCCGTCGAAGAGAAGCGGGTGCTGACGACGCCGATGGCGATCATCAGGCCGAGGTAGAGGACGAAGGCCGCGATGACCCAGACGTTGGAGCCGAGCGCGAGGCCGGTCATCTCCGGGCTCCCTTCCGGAAAGAAACGACGCCGGCCAGGGCCAGGATGAGGGCGGGTATGACGAAAAGGCCGAGCCAGGTTCGGAACATGACTGCCTCCTCGAAGCTTTGGCGCTCAGAGAGCGAGGGGAAATTATACCGGCAAGGCCGTCGCCGGGGCAACCGTCGGCGCGCTCCTGCCGCCGCTTCGGCCGCGCCGCGAGCGACCGCTTGTCAACTTCATGCGGCTTTATGCAACAGCCTTGGAAAAACGTTTGACACGGGGCTCTCCAACGAATAAAAAAAAGAGACTATGCGCAGGCTCGCTTTGACGCTGCTCGGTTTGGCCGCGGCCGCGGCGGCGGCCCCTGCCTCCCCGCCCGCGCGCGGGACGGCCGCGGCCGGCCCGCCGGCGAGGCGCGTCATCGAGGCGGTCCCCGCCGTCTCGCCCGTTCGCGTCGACGGCCTGCTCACCGAGGAGGTCTGGAGGTCAGCCGGCAGCTCCGGGTTCATCCAGTCCGACCCACATGACGGCGAGCCCGCCACGGAAGCCACGACCGTCTGGGTGGCCTTCGACCGCAACAACCTCTACGTCGCGGCCCGCTGCCTCGACTCCTGGCCGGAGGGCGTCATCCGGCTCCTCGGCCGCCGGGACGACCAAGTGGATTCGGACTGGTTCTACTTCGGGGTCGACCCCTACCTCGACCGCCGCAGCGGCTACTATTTCGCCGTCAACCCGGCCGGCTCCATCATGGACGGGACGATCTACAACGACGAGATGACCGACGGCACCTGGGACGGGGTATGGGAGAGCGCCGTGTCGTCGGACGACTCGGGCTGGTCGGTCGAGTTCCGCATCCCCTTCGACCAGCTCCGTTTCAGGAAGAAAGACGCCTACGTCTGGGGCGTCAACTTCAGGCGTAAAATAAAAAGGAAGAACGAGACCGATTATTTCGCCTGGCGGCCCAAAGAGGAAAGCGGGCTGGCTTCCCGCTTCGCCGACCTGGTCGGGCTGAGAGACATCGAGCCGGGCCGGCTGCTCGACCTCTTCCCCTACGCCGTCGGCCGGCTGGGCCTGGCGCCGGCCGAGCCCGGCAACCCCTTCCGCACCGGCAGCGAGCTTGCGGGCGGCGCCGGCTTCGACCTCAAGCTCGGCCTCAAGAGCAACCTCACTCTCGACGCCAGCGTCAACCCCGATTTCGGCCAGGTCGAGGTCGACCCGGCCGTCATCAACATCAGCGACCAGGAGACCTACTACGCCGAAAAAAGGCCCTTCTTCATCGAAGGCTCGAGCATCTTCGAGTTCGGCACGAACGGCCCGAACTTCACCAAGTCCTACGGCTGGACCAACCCTTCCTTCTTCTACAGCCGGCGCATCGGGCGCTCGCCTCAGGGAAGCGTGAGCGGGCCGGGCTTCGTGGACATGCCCGACTGGACCGCCATCCTGGCCGCGGCCAAGGTGACCGGCAAGCTCGGCGGCGGCTTCAACCTCGGCGCGGTCACGGCCCTGACGGGCGCCGAATCGGCCGTAGTAGACCTGGAAGGCAGCCGCTCGAGCGTTCTGGTCGAACCGCTCACCAACTACAGCGTCCTCAGGGGCCTCAAGGAATTCGGCTCCGGCCGGCAGGGGCTGGGCTTCATGGCCACGTCCGTCGTCCGCGACCTTGACGACGCTTCGCTCGGCGGCCTGCTGGCGCGACGCAGCCTGGCGCTGGCGGCCGACGGCTGGAGCTTCCTCGACGCCGACAAGGGCTGGGTGGTATCAGGCTGGGCCGGCCTGACCAGGGTGTCCGGCTCGGCCGAGGCCGTCACCAGGCTCCAGCTCTCGCCCCTCCATTATTTCCAGCGCCCGGACGTCGATTACGTCAGCGTCGACGAAACCACGACCTCGCTTTCCGGCTGGGCCGGCCGGGTCATCGTCAACAAGCAGAAGGGCAACATCATCTTCAACGCCGCGCTGGGCGCCATGTCGCCGGGCTTCGAGAGCAACGACCTGGGCTACCACAACCGCGGCGACCTCATCAACGGCCAGCTCGTTTTCGGCTATCAGACCTTCCACCCGGACCGGGCCTTCCGGCACTGGAGCCTCACGGCCGCCTACTACCGTAATTACGACTTCGGCGGAAACCGCATCGGCGAGTACATCTACCTGGACGCCGCGGGCCAGTTCCTGAACTACTGGACGGCCGCCCTCCATTACGACTACGAACCGCCGAAATACAGCCATTACCTAACGCGGGGCGGCCCGATGGCGTTTTACCCGGCCGGCATGACCTGGGGCGGGAGCCTGGCCAGCGACAACCGCAAGAAAGTGATAATCAAGCTCAGCGGCCGCTACAGGACCCACCCGAGCGGCGGCTACAACTGGACCGTGGAGGGAGGCCTCGCCTGGAAGCCCCGGACCAACATCAGCCTGTCCCTGGCCTCGAGCTACACCTGGCGCTTTTCCGAAGGCGAATGGGTAAGGCGGGTCGTCGACCCCTTGAAGACGGAGACCTACGGCGTCCGTTACATCCTGGCCGACATCATCCAGAAGACGCTGCCGGTCGAGTTCCGGCTCAACTGGACTTTCACGCCGCGGCTCAGCTTCCAGGCCTATCTCCAGCCGTACGCGGCGCGCGGCGATTACCGTCGGTTCAAAGAGCTAGCCGCGGCCCGGACCTTCGATTTCAACTACTTCGGCGAATACGGCGCGTCGACGCTCGAATACGCCGAGGGGGTCTACACGGCGGACCCGGACGGGCCGGACGGCCCGGCCCCGCCGTTCACTTTCGCCGACCCGGATTTCCGGCTCCGGTCGCTCCGGGGGACGTGCGTGCTGCGTTGGGAATACCGGCCGGGCTCGATGCTCTACCTGGTCTGGACCCAGAAGCGGGCCGAACACAGCCTCGAGGGCGGCCGCGGCTTCTGGGGCGACGTCGAGGACATCTTCACCGCCCCCGGCGAGAACGTTTTCCTGCTCAAGCTGACCTACCGCTTCGAGCTGTGAGCGCCGGCGACGAGATAATCGCCATCGACGGGGCCAGGGCGACTATACGTTGCTTCGGCGAGATCCTCGCCTCAAAGAGGCCCGGCGACAGGGTCCGTGTCTGTATTCGCGACGCGAGCGGGTCGCCGAACTCGAGGCCACGCTCGAGGCTGCGGTCGGCCCGCGGCCGGCGCGAGCGAGCAGGAAAAAGCTCTCCTGGCCGCCTGGCTGAAATAAGCGGTGAAATAAGAGGCGTTTATGCAGACGTCAAGAATCGGGCGGAGTCCCTTATATTCCGCGAGCAGCCGGCCATCAATGGCGTAGATGTAGTAGGTGCCAGCTGGGCCGACCGAGGCCTCTTGGACTCTGTCCAATCCATCTTTAGCTATAAAATGATAATCGCGGATTTTTCATACGTTCTTTTACAAGCCCGCTTTTCCAAGCCAATCAATATCCCTTTGATAACCCGGATGCAAGCATCTCGCATTTCTATGAGTTCAGGATCGGTTACGCTTTCCAGCGCCTTAATCCGCTCCATATAAAGGCGCATTTCTTCTTTTTTCATGTGAATCAAATCTTCTTCAGAAGTAATATCCGGAACTATATCCAATATCTCTGTCATATTCACCGGATATTCACTCTCAGACGAAAACATATGTTCATATTTCTTCAGCAATCTCAAGAACTGCGCAGGTTTTTTCGTTAGGAATCTTCCGAGCATAATGCGCAGTTCCTCATCAACCGCCCCGCCCCCAAAATAACCAAGTAGTCTAAATGCTACTTCGGCCAGACGATCATCGCCCGCGATGACCGCTTTCTCGAAGTTAAGGCTTTCAAAGAAAGCCAAAACGAAATACGAAATATTACCAAGCTGTCGGGAAGCTAGGTTTTCAGGTATCATATCCAACAATCGCTGGGCGTTCTCTTCGTTCGGACAGGATTCATAAACCTTAAGGAGCTCTTTCAGTTTATCCCAGTTAATGATCAATTCCTGGCCATGTGTTTCGATTCCTTGCCAGCCACCGAATAGAATAGTACATTGAGCCAGGATGACTAATAGGAAAAAGCCATATTTTCTTATTTCATATACTCGTCTCACGGTATGCCTCCTTGCCTCAACACGTCGATTTCATAGGATCCGGCTTACCTCATATGAGGTCGTAACTGTCCCTGTTGGCGATCCACGTTCGCAGACCAGGACATAACAATCAAAAAGCCAGTGCAAGAGATCCAGGTCAAGAAACCCTCCGTCTATAGCTTCTTTTGTAAAGTCGGCAGTGTACTGCGTGATCCCCCACATCAGCTCGTCCAGCGCTTTTTTGGAATCGCCAATCCCTCCGCCGCCAGGCTGAAGAGTCTTGCCCGCCAAGAGGCAAGCGAGTGTATGCTCGGGCTTATTACCTCTATGAATAAAGATACCTTCGAATCCGGGCACGTCCTGAAGCCAAAAAACCTGATATTTCTTCCTCTGCCACCAGTGGCTTTCGGCCTTGTATATTCCAATTGGAATCGGTCCCTTGCCGACGCCAAGTGCCGGTTCCAAGGTATATCCCAAAAGGGTAGACTCGCCAAGCCTAACAACATAAACTCCGTACGTAGCATTACTCCCATACTTGTAGCGATATACCATTATGATGATGTTCCCATCTGGATCTATATAATTAATCGGATTTCCTCCGCAATACGCATACAGATTCCACCTTTGTGGGTCGGCCACGGCCTCGCCCGCCGGCACCACCGGGTCCACGCTCAGGAACCGGTACAGCGTGTGGTCGTAGTAGCGCGCGCCGAAGTAGTCCAGGCCCGACTCCGTGTCCCGCTCCTTGCCCGAGAACTTCAAGGCTGGGTCGTAGCCGCTCTCCCACGTCTGCTGAAATCCCCGGCGCGAGTATTTATTGCTCATACAATCGGCCGCCGACATATATTCCCCGCGGTATTTCGCCTATTGATCTATAAATCACTTTTCCGTCCTTATTATAATAAATCTTTATTATCCTTCTGGCAGGCTCCAGCGCAAAAAATGCCGGCCTAGTAAAGGCCATCGGAGTCCAGAACTCATGCATAAGAATGCTAACTCCTTCATTTTGCAACTTTACGGCCTCTCCCCTGGAAAGACCTTGTCGTATCGCGTCCTCTATACTGAATATTGTTTCCTCTTTCGGCTTGCCCAGTAACTCCTCGACTTCCCGCACGGTCATGCCTACCTGAATCTTCTCCGCTTTTTCGGCCAGGCACCGGTCTTTCCAAAAGATTATCGGCCGATACACAAGCAAAATGATAATCGGCATCGCCGCAAACAGCACCAACATAAGAATGATTATCCGCCTTGCGCTCATTTTGGTTCTTCCTAATTACAATCAAATATACTATGAAATAAATACGGCCCCATAAGCCATTGCAAGTATAAGTCTTGGGCAAAGCGTGGGAACATCTCTTCAAGCCATCTTATCTGTGTTTCGTAAAGTTGCGCGACAAAATTATCTCTCAGCCTTGTCGATACTGTGGACGCTCGTTGAAACGCTTTAATCACTTCCGCTTTGGCCGCTTCCTTGGTCAACTTACCGTTCTTCCATTCCCTCTCTATGCGTTCCAGACAAGGGCGCGCCAAGAATAGAGTTTCCATCACATGCCATTGCTCATGCCGCAAGGTATCTTGATAATTCTGCCGCTCAAGTAGCGGGTAATAGGTCTTCCACCAGCCACTAGCCGGGTAGAGCATAAAGGTAGTAAATTTTACGCTGATTTCCATTTCGTCAGAAAAAGAGACATTAAGGTCTTCGGTTAATATCGTGGTGTTACCATATCCCTTCATATATACTGGGCCGTTTTTCCCCTCATACAGGTAAGCTCCTCTGGCGACATCTTTAACAGATGTTGGCTGCACCCTTATTGCCAGCAATCCAACCATGTCTGAATATATAACGGGATTATTAAGCCCATAACAATATCTGTTCCAACGCTGAAGCTCGTCGTCAACGGCAAGAAATGCCGGGTCAACCGGGTCCACGCTCAGGAACCGGTACAGCGTGTGGTCGTAGTAGCG
>CAYWJT010000053.1:0-18068 GCA_964458655.1 uncultured Eubacteriales bacterium
CGGGCTTGGAGTCCGGGGCCCACTTCTGGACGCCCGGCCGCGAGATGCCCAGCAGCACCAGCGGCACTTCCAGGCCCTGAAGCTTGCAGTGGGGGATGGCTACGCCGTTGCCGATGGCGGTCGAGCCCATGGCCTCCCTTTCCGAGAGCTTTTTCATGAGCTCCCCGGCCTCGAGTTCGCCGTGGCCCTCTTCCACCCGGGCGGCCATCTCGGCCAGGACTTCGTCCCTGGTCCGGCCCTTGAGGTCGATGATTATGGAATTCTCTGATAGGAGCTTGTGGAGTTTCACCTACCGGCGCCTCGCTTTCATTCCGGCTCGATCAGCCCGATATTGCCGTCCTTGGTCCTGTAGACGACCGCCCAGCGCTCGGATTCGTCCCTCCGGAACATGAACACTTCCCGGCCCGAAACTCCGAGTTCCAGCAGGGCTTCATCCAGGGACATGGGCTTGAAGGAGAAGTTGGCGCTCCGGACCAGCCGCGGCCGCGGTTCGCCGGTCTCCTCGGAGGGCGACAGCTCTTTCCTTTCCCGACCGCCGCGCCTCTTCTGCTCCCGCCACTTGTCCCGCTCTTTCTTGACCTTGTGCTCCAGGTTGTCGAAGGCCCGCTTGAGGGAATCCATGGTGTCCATGGTCTCTTCCTGGACGACGATGACGCCGCCCTTGGCTCTCAGGCTTATCTCGGCCTTATGCCTCTTCTTCTCGACGGTGAAGATTATATCGACGTCGATGATCTTGGGGAACAGGCGTTTCAGCTCTCCCAACCGCTTTTCGCAGTAGGCTTTTATCTCCGGCGTCAGGCTGGCCCCCCTGGTCGTGTAATGAGGATTCATACCCTTCCCTCCTCCATCGAGTGTTTTCTCTTCCTTATGTGGGACGGATCGATGCCGAGCTGTTCCCGGTACTTGGCCACCGTCCGGCGGGCGATCCTGATGTTCACGCGTTCGAGCACCTTCTGGATGTCTATGTCGCTCAGCGGGTTGGCCCGGTCCTCGTCCCCGACGATTCTGCGGATCAGGTCCTTGATGCGGACAGACGAGATGTCGTCTCCCTGGTCCGACGCGATGGACTTGTGGAAGAAGTAATTCAGCGCGAAAACGCCCTGGGGCGTCTGGATGTGCTTGTTGGCGACCACCCGGGCGACCGTGGATTCGTGGACCCCGATCTCCCGGGCCACCTCGCTCAGGACCATCGGCCGCAAGTGCTCGATGCCCTTCTCCAAGAACTCCTTCTGCTTCTCGACGACGCAGCGGGCCACCTTGTAGATGGTCCGGTCCCTCTGGTCCAGGCTGCGCAGGAACCAGATGGCCTTGCGCCAGTTTTCCTTGAGGTAGGCGTAGGCCTCGGGCTGGGCCCTCTGGGCCTCGGAGAGCAGGCTGCGGTAGTGCTGGTTCAGCCTGAGCCTCGGCACGCCCTCGTCGTTCAGGCTGATGGACCAGTCGTCGCCCTCCTTGGTCACGATGATGTCCGGCACGATGTAGTTCGTCGCCTCCCGCGAGTACCTGCGGCCGGGCTTGGGTTCGAGGCTGCGGATGAAGTGGATGTGCGGCCTGAGCTCGGGGACGGGCAGGTTGAGAACCTTGGAAAGCTGGGCGTAATCCGATTTTTCGAAGAGCGCGAGATGATTGGCCACGATCTCGCGGGCCGGGCCGTCCTTTATCCCCAATTGGTCCAGTTGCGCCAGGAGGGCCTCGCTCAAATTGAGGCTGCCCGCGCCGACAGGGTCGAAGGTCTTTATCTTCTCGCGGATGGACTGCACCTTCTCCACCGGCGCCCGGCACAGAGCCGCCAGCTCCTCCACTGAGGAAGTCAGGTAGCCGTCGTCGTCGATGTTGCCGATTATGAAATTGGCGATCTCGAGCTCCTCGGGGTCGGAAAAGGTCAGGCCGGCCTGCCATTCCAGGTGCTCCTGAAGCGAAGGCGACTTGGTCAGGAAGTTCTCCAGGGCCACGGTCTCCTTCTTTTCGCCCGAGAACCTGGGCAGCAGTCCGCCGTCTATGTATTCCTGGAAGGCGAGCTCGGCGCCGTCGCGGAACTCGTCGTCCCTGTCCAGCAGTTCGGGGTCGGAGTCGGAAGGGGCGTCGGCCTCGGCCGGGCCCGCTTCAGCGCCTTCCGCCGAGGAAGCCTGTTCCTCTCCCGAGGGCTGGTCCGGCTCCTCTTCGGCGAGTTCCAGGAAGGGGTTCTGCTCGAGCTCGGCGTCGATGACCTCGACGAGCTCCAGGTTCGTCAGCGGCAGGAGCTTTATGGCCTGCTGCAGGGCGGGAGCCAGGATCAGACGCTGGGTCTGCCGCTGGTCCAGTCTCGGCCTGATGCTCATCCCGCGTTCCCTCTCTTGACCTCGGACATATCTATAGACGGAACTCCCGGCCCAAATAGCTCTGTCTGACAGCCTCAGAGGTTATGACCTCCTCGGGAGTGCCCGACATGAGCAGCCGTCCGCTTTCCATTATATAGGCACGGTCGGTCACGGCCAAAGCCTCGCGCACGGCGTGGTCGGTCAGCAGGATGCCGAGACCGCGGTCCCGGAGCCCGCGGATGAGCTTCTTGAGCTCCAGCACGGCCAGCGGGTCGACGCCCGTGAAAGGCTCATCGAGCAGCAGGACCCGTGGCTCCGCTGCCAGGGCGCGGACGATCTCGAGCCTGCGGCGCTCGCCGCCGGAGAGGTCGACCGCCCGACTGCGGGCGAGCGGCTCCAGACCGAACTCATCCAGGAGGCGGTCGGCAAGGCCCGGGTCCCTGCGGGCGGCACCCTTGAACTCCAGGACCGCCTGGATATTCCCCCTGACCGTCAGACCGCGGAAAACCGAGGCCTCCTGGGGCAGGAAGCCCAGTCCTTTGCGGGCCCTCAAGTACATCGGCAGGTCCGAGACGTCCTCTTCCCCCAGAAATACCCTGCCCCTGTCAGGCGCCGCCAGGCCGGCGATGATCGAAAAAACGGTGGTTTTCCCCGCTCCGTTCGGGCCGAGCAGGCCGACCACCTCGCCGCGGCCGACCTCGAGCGACAGGCCGTCCACGACCTTCCTTCCGCCGTAGCTCTTCTCGAGGTCGAGGGCCTTCAAAAGATGGTTCATGGTGAGCGTTTCAGCCGGACGGAAGACCTTCCCTTGCCTCTCTTTTCGACGAGGATTCTATCATCCGTAAGGGTCAAAGTCAATTTGTCCCCCCTGATGATACGGCCGTCGGCGTCCGTCAAAGAAGGGTTATCCGCAAGCTCCAGGGCGGCGCTTGCCGGGCTGAAGGAAGCCCTGCCGGCCTCGCCCCGTATGCCGCCGCGGACCAGCCTGACGGGCCCGTAAGCCTCGAGGGTTTTGAGGCGGTTCCGCTCTCCTGAAAACACCGCTTCCGCCCTGTCCGAGGCCAGGGAAAAGCCTTCGGCCGTGATCACGACCTGCCTCCTGAACTCCACCCGGCCGCCTTCCGGCTGCCCTGAGGCCTCCCCGCATGTAATCCGGACGGATGTTTCTCCCGGCTCTTTGGTCTTCGGGGCCGCCTGTACATAAGTCAGGCCGGCCGAAACCGAGCCCCTGGCCACAAAGCTCCCCTTGGAGCTGTCGAGCTCTATGCTCTGAGCCGAGATATGCCGGCTTCCCTGCCACAGCCTGGCTCTCCCGTCAAGGCCCAGCCGCGCGCCCCTTTCCGAGCTCCGCGCATCGTCGGCCAGAAAGAAGAGCGTTTCTCCAGGCTCGAACATGCCGGACACGGCGCCGCCTCCCCCCGGCTTAACGTGCCCCTTGACCTTGCCTGAAAGGGCGAACTCTTCTTTGACCGTGTCAAGCGAGAGTCTGTCCCCTTCCGCGGCCAGCGCTTCAGACTCCACGGAAACCGGGCCGCGGCTCTGCTCAGCGCTCGTTCCGGCCGCGAGCGCGCCTGAAGCGACATCGAAGCTGAGGCCGGCCGCCGAAACGGCAAGCTTCCCCCCGCCCTCTCCAAGGTATTCCGCCCTGACCGCGGCCGGGACGGTCAGGCCGGCCGGGCTGCCGGATTTGTCCAGCGAGCCCTCGGCGGAAGCGGCGGACAGCGTGAGGCGCGTTCCGTCTTGCCCCGCCAGCACGACGCCGACGCCTCCTTCGGCCGCGAACCGCGCCGGAAAAGAGGCGCCGCCCGAGAAAAAGACCGAGGCCGCCGCGGCTTCGACCTCGACACGACTTTTTCCGTCCGGGGAAACGCCGAGCTCGAGGCGGACGCCTTCAGCAAGCTCGACCTTTTCCAGCGTGTCGGCTTCGGACGAAAGCCTGAAGCTCAGCCGGCCGGCGCGGGCCTTCAAGCCGTCCATGTCGAGCGCGGCCCCGCCGGCGGCTTCTCCGCTTCTCCCGGCCCAGTCGAAGGCCAGCGACCCGCCGGATAGAATGAACCCCCGCTCCGGCCGGCCGCCGCCTGTGAGCTCGGCCCGGAACGGCGCCTTCACGATAAGCTTCTCGTCCCGGCCGTTGAAGACGCTCAGGGCGCGGGAGGCCCCGACAGGAGAGGCGGTCGCTGACATCTCCTCCTCACCCGCCTCTTCGGCCGCGCCAGGCTCGCCCGCTGCGCCCGGGAAAGCCAGGGCCAGCCTGCTTTGTCCGCGCCGGGCTTCGAGCGGCCCGAAAAAGGAGAACTCCGCGCGTGAGGGGTTGTAGACGGCTAGTTCGGCGCGTATCTCGCTCCCGGCCTCACCCTCTCCGCCTGATATCCTGACCAGCACGCCGCCCTCGAGACGGACGGAGCCGTCCGCCTCGGCGACCGACCTCAGGGCCCGGACCTCGGCCGCCAGCCGGCCCCGGCTGAACTCGAAATGCCTGACGTTCTCGGCCGCGGGTTCAACGGCCTGCCCCGCGGCCGGGACTTGCGCCCGTTCTTTCGCCTGTTTTCCGCCCCCCGGCCCGCCGCCGCGAACGATGAAATAAAGGACGGCCGCCGCGACAAGCAGCAGAGCCGGAGCGGAGAGCAGCGCGAGGGCTCTACCCGGCCGCAGTCGCTTCGCCATGGTCCCCTCAGGGTTTCAGGTCTTCTATGACAAGCGATACCCGGCTTTCCCCCAGGTATTCGGACATATGGACGGAATAGGCCAGGTCCAGGACGCTGCCCCGGCCTATCTTCTGCTTCAGGGCGGCCTTGTCCCAGCCCAGGACTTCGAAAACGCGGCCTTCGTTGCGGGCCAGGAACTTGAGGTGCTTGCCGTTCATGAGCAGCGGCTCGCCGGCCACCTCGACGCCTTCAGCCAGGAACACGGGCTTGGGGTTGCCCACCCCGAACGGGAAGAGCAGTCCGTAATTGTCGAGGAAAGCCCCGTCGATGCCGCCGAACGGCAGCGGAGCGTCGATCTGGAGCTTCCTGACCAGGCTTTCGTCGGGGATGGCCCGGTCGGCGGCGGCGTTTATGGCCGACTTGAAATCGTCCATCCTTTCGAGCGGCAGGGTGCAGCCGACCGCGTAGCGGTGGCCGCCGTAGCTCAGGAACAGGTCTCGGCAGGAATCGAGCAGGTCGATGAGCGGCACGTCGGAGATGCTCCGGCCCGAGCCGTGGGCCCGGTCGCCTTCGTAGGCGAACAGGATGACCGGGCGGTGGAACAGGTCCTTGAGCTTGGAGGCGACGATCCCGATGACCCCGCGGTGCCACTGCTCGCTGCCCAGGACGAGGCAGCGGTACCTTTCGTCGAGGGAGCGGGCCTGGACCTTCTCCCTGGCCTGCTCGAATATCTTCTCTTCCGTCCTCTGCCGCCGGTAGTTGAGCTCGTCGAGGCGCTTGACCAGGGCCTGGGATTCCTCGGCGGACTTGCTGAAGAAAAGCTGGACCGCGAGCTCGGTCAGTCCCATGCGGCCGGCCGCGTTTATCCTCGGCCCGAGCCTGAAGCCCAGGTCGGCCTCGGAAACGGCCCGGCCGTTGATGCCGCAGGCCTCGATCAGGCTCTTGAGCCCGACGTTGCTGACGCTCTCGAGGCCCTTCAGGCCGTGCTTGACGAACAGCCTGTTCTCGCCCTTGAGCTCGACGACGTCGGCCACCGTGCCGATGCAGACGAGCTTCAGGTAATGGGAGACCGAGTCCTGGCGTCCCCGCTTTTCGAGCAGGGCCTGGATGAGCTTGAAGACGACTCCGACGCCGGCCAGCTGCCGGTAAGGGTAGCCTGAATCCTCGAGCACCGGGTCGATGATGGCGGTCGCCTGAGGCAGCGCGTCTCCGGGCATGTGGTGGTCGGTGATGATGACGTCGATGCCCGACCGCCGGACCTTCTCGGTGAATTCAACCGCTTTTATGCCGCAGTCGACGCTGATGACGAGGCTGCAGTTCTTTTCGGCGACGATCCCGGCGTGATGCTCCTTTATGCCGTAGCCGTCGGCCAGCCTCTCCGGGATGAAATAATCGACCTCGGCGCCGAGGGAGGTCAGCGCCTTGTGCAGCATGACCACCGACAGGACGCCGTCGACGTCGTAGTCGCCGAAGATCAGGACCCGTTCTTTCCGCTCGACGGCGCGCTCGATCCGCTCGACCGCCTCCTTCATCCCTTTCATCAGGTACGGGTCGTGGAACTGGTCGGGCGTGCCGTAGAGGAACAGGCGGGCGGCCTCGGGCTCGACCACCCCTCGGTTCGTGAGCACCCTGGCAATGGGCAGGGGGATGCCCAGCTCCGCGGCCAGCCTGTGGGCGGCCGTGGACGGCGGCCTGACGATCCATAGAGCCGAACTCATTATCACTCAACTTTATCATATACCCGGCAGCCGCTCAATCGGACGAGAGGCGGCGCGTTGACAACCGCCGGGGCCGAAAATAGAATGATGGTGTCGTGATCAGCAGGCTCCAGGAAAAGCTCGCCAAAACCCGCAATGTTTTCAAGAGGATAGGCTCGGCCCTGGCCGGCGGCCGCGACCGGGACCAGGTCCTGGAGGAACTGTCCGAAGCCCTCATCCTGGCCGACGTAGGCGTGCCCGCGACCGAAAGGATAGTCGGGGCGCTGCGCCGGAAGACCTCCAGGGACGCGTCGAGGGAGGAGCTTCTCGCCGCCCTCAAGGCCGAGCTCCTGGCCGTCCTTTCGCCCGACGGCGGCTCCGCGCCTTTCGCCGACGGCCTCGAAGGTCCGGCCGTCGTCCTCATGGTCGGGGCCAACGGCGGCGGCAAGACCACCTCGGCCGCCAAGCTGGCCGCCCGGGCGCGTAAGGCCGGCCGCAAGGTCGTGATGGCGGCCGCGGACACCTTCCGGGCCGCCGCCCGCGAGCAGCTCGCGGCCTGGGGCAAAAAGCTGGACGTGCCGGTCGTCAAGGGCCAGTACGGAGCCGACCCGGCCTCGGTCGTCTTCGACGCCGTCCGCTCTTTCAAGGCCCAGGCTGCGGACCTGCTGCTCGTGGACACCGCCGGCAGGATCCACACCAACCTCAACCTCATGAACGAGCTCGAGAAGATACGCCGCGTCGCGGCCCGCGAAGCCCCGGAGGCGGGGCGTGAATCCCTCCTCGTCCTCGACGCCTGCTTCGGCCAGAACGCCCTCGTCCAGGCCCGGGAGTTCCTGAAATTCTCCGGCCTGACCGGCGTCTTCCTGACCAAGGTGGACGGCACGGCCAGGGGCGGGGTGGCCGTGGCCATCAGCTCCGAGCTCGGCCTGCCCGTCAGGTTCCTGGGCGTCGGGGAGCAGCCGGACGACATCGAGGAATTCGAGGCCCGGGAGTTCGTGGAGGCTCTGCTCGAATGAGCGCGTCCAAAGACGTTGCCTACATGGAAATGGCCTTCGGCCTGGCCGAAAAGGCCCGCGGCCGGACCAGCCCCAACCCCATGGTCGGCGCCGTGGTCGTCAACCGCGACCGGGTCGTGGGCTGGGGCTTCCACGAGAGGGCCGGCGGCCCCCACGCCGAGATCATCGCCCTGGAGCGGGCGGGCGCCGCGGCCAGGGGCGCGACCCTCTACGTGACGCTCGAACCCTGCACCCACTGGGGCAAGACGCCGCCGTGCGTGGACCGTGTGCTCGCCGCCGGCTTGAGCCGGGTCGTCGTCGCCTCGCGCGACCCCAACCCGGTCGTCAACGGGAAAGGCATCGCGCGTTTGAAGCGGGCCGGGCTGGCCGTGACGACCGGCGTGCTCGGCGGAAGGCACGAGCGTCTCAACGAGGCCCACATAAAGTTCATCACGACTCGGCTGCCGTTCGTGACGGTCAAGGCCGCCCTGAGCCTCGACGGCAAGATCGCCGCCCGCACCGGCGACGCCCGCTGGGTCTCGTCGCCCGCGTCGCGCGAATACGCCCATCTCCTGCGCGGGGAGAACGACGCCGTGCTGGTCGGCATCGGCACGGTCGCCGCGGACGACCCGCGCCTCACGGTCCGGCACAGAAGCTGGGGCCGGAAGAGCGCGGCCCGGGTAATCCTCGACCCGGAGCTGGACCTGCCCGCCGGCGCCGCCGTGCTCAAGACGCTCGACCGCGGACCGGTCCTCGTCTTCACGGCGAAGGGCCAGCCGCCCGAAAAGCGCCGTCGCCTGGAGTCGGCCGGAGCCGAATTGGTCGAGGTCGAGTCGCGCGTCGGACGGCTCGACCTCGGACGCGTCCTGGCTGAGCTCGGCCGCCGCGAGCTCATCTCGGTCCTGGTCGAAGGCGGCAGCCGCGTCATCACTTCCTTCATCGAGGGCAGGCTGGCCGACAAGGCCTTCCTGTTTCTCTGCCCCAAGCTGGTCGGCGGCGAGACCTCGCCGGGGCTTCTCGGCGGCCGCGGCGTCGAGCGGATGGCCGAGGCCATGAGGCTGAAAAAAACGCGGCAATTCCGCCTCGACGGGGATATAATACTCGAAGGTTATTTCTGATGTTCACAGGCATCATAAAGCACCTGGGCAAGTTCGAAGCCTACCGGCTCGGCGGCAGGCAGGTCGTCATCGCCGCCCCGGCCGAGCTCGCGGCCGCGCTTCCGACAGGCGCCAGCCTGGCCGTGAACGGCGTCTGCCTGAGCCTGGCCGGCCGCGACAGGGACCGCCTTATGTTCGACCTCTCCCGAGAGACCCTGGAAAGGACGACCCTGGGCGGGCTGAAGCCCGGCGACGTCCTGAACCTGGAGCCGCCCCTGAGCCTGCAGGACCCGCTCGGCGGCCACCTCGTGACAGGACACGTCGACGGCACGGGCAAGGTCCTCAGGGTCTGGGAACGGCCGCCCGGAAGAAGGCTCCGCGTTTCGTTCGAGCCGGACCTGAGGCCCTACCTCGCGCCGAAGGGCTCGGTCGCGCTCGACGGCGTAAGCCTTACGGTCGCGGCCCTCGACGGGGCGGCCTTCGAGGTCGAGCTCATCCCGCTGACCCTGGCGCAGTCGAACCTGGGCCGGCTGAAACCGGGACGGCCGGTGAACATCGAATGTGACATCATCGGGAAATACGTGTATAATTATATTTTGCAGCAACCTAAGAGAGCCTGAGAGAGGCCCGGGCCGGCCGGGCGAAGAGCAACCATGGACAGCGACAAGAAGACTTCTTCCATCATCACCGTCGAAGAGGCGGTCGAACACGTCCGCAGCGGGCGGATGATCATCATCGTCGACGACGAGGACCGCGAGAACGAGGGCGATTTCATGATCGCGGCCGAAAAGGTCACGCCCGAGGCCGTCAACTTCATGGCCAGGCACGGCCGCGGCCTGATCTGCCTGCCGCTGACGAGGCAGCGGGTCGAAGAGCTGCGCCTGCCGCTCATGGTGAACGAGAACACCGCCCGCTACGAAACGGCCTTCACGGTCTCCATAGACGCCAAGGAAGGGACGACCACGGGCATCTCGGCCTACGACCGGGCCCGCACCGTGCTCGCCGCCATCGACCCGAAGACCAAGCCCGAGGACCTGGCCCGGCCCGGCCACGTCTTCCCGCTCCAAGCCAAGGACGGGGGCGTCCTCGCGCGCGCCGGCCAGACCGAGGCCTCGGTCGACCTGACCCGCCTGGCCGGTCTCAAGCCGGCGGCGGTCATCTGCGAGATCATGAAGGAAGACGGCTCGATGGCCCGCATGCCCGACCTCGAGCGTTTCCGCGAGGAGTTCGGCATACCCATCCTGACCGTGGCCGACCTCATCAGCTACCGGATGAAGCACGAGACGCTCGTCCGCAAGGTCGAGGAGGCCGACCTGCCCACCGGCTACGGAGACTTCAAGATCGCCGTCTTCGAGGACGTCATCCAGCACGAGCATTACATCGCCCTGGTCAAGGGCGAGATCCGGCCGGACGAGCCGACGCTCGTCCGGGCCCATTCCCAGTGCCTGACCGGCGACACCTTCGGCTCGGCCAGGTGCGACTGCGGCGACCAGCTCCACGGCGCCATGGAGATGATCGAGAAGGCCGGCAAGGGCGTCCTGCTCTACATCCTCAACCAGGAAGGCCGCGGCATCGGTCTCATCAACAAGATCAGGGCCTACGCCCTCCAGGACCGCGGCGCCGACACGGTCGAGGCCAACCACAAGCTGGGCTTCAAGGCCGACCAGCGCGACTACGGCATGGGCGCTCAGATACTCGTCGCTCTCGGCGTCCGCAAGATCCGCCTGATGACCAACAACCCGCGTAAGTTCATCGGACTGGCCGGCTACGGCCTCGAGATCGTGGAAAGGGTGCCCATCGAGTTCCCGCCCAGCCCGTGCAATGCTCGCTACCTCAAGACCAAGAAGGAAAAGCTCGGCCATCTCCTGGAACGGGTCTGACCCGGCCCGCAAAATCATCGCGTTCCCGTATTGCCAAAGCGCCTGTCCCGCCTTAAACTTAAGGGGACTGAGAACGGCGCCGTCGTCCGAAAGGGCGGCTCCAGGCGAAGAGGAAGGCGAGACCGTTGAACCGCAGCGCGAACCCTCCGCAGGAAACCGATATCTGCGGCCTGTTCCTGAAGAAGCTCGACAAGACGCCCGACCGTGACAAGCGCCTCAGGATACTCAGGCTCTGCTCCGGCCTGGACCGTCCCTGGGTCGAGCCGCTCCTCTGGCGCTCCCTGGCTGACCCGCACGAGCTCGTGCGCGACTTTCTGGTCGACACCCTCGTCAAGCGAGAGCTCAACTGTCTCGACCTGGCCAGGGATATGCTGCGCCGGCCGCCCTGGTTCGCCCGCTGCGCCGTCATCAAAGTGGCGACCAGGCGCAGGATGCGGGAAATGACCGCCGCGGCGGCCGCGCTCATCCGCGACCCAAACGTCGAGGTCAGGCGGCACGCGACCGAGTTCCTGGGCGAGGTCGGCGGAAAGGAAGCCCTGAAGCTGCTGGTCAAGATGAGGAAGGACGCCAACCCCTACGTCAGGGCCGAGGCCGACCGGGCCATCCAGAAGGTCTCGGACATCAGGTTCACCTGAGGAGCCCCGCCTACTCCTCCTGCCCGCCCGCCGCCTTCGGCGATTCGAGTACGAAGGTCACCGGGCCGTCGTTCAGGATGTGCACGTCCATCATCGCCTGGAACACTCCGGTCTCCACCGTTACGCCGGCGGCCTCGACCGCTCCGACGAAGTAATCGAAGAGTTCGGCGGCCCGGGCCGGCTCCTCGGCGCGGTCGAAGCTCGGCCGCCTGCCTTTGCGCACCGAGCCGGCCAGGGTGAACTGCGACACCGCCAGCACCTCCCCGCCGGCCTCCGCCAGCGACAGGTTCATCCTGCCCTCCGCGTCGGGGAATATCCTCAGCTCCACGGCCTTGCGGGCCAGGAACTCGGCGTCCTTTTCGGTGTCGCCCTTTTCGACGCCGACGAGCAGACAGACGCCCCGGCCAATACGGCCCACGATCCTGCCGTCGACTTCCACCCGGGCTTCCTTGACCCTCTGCAGGACTATTTTCATGGCTCTTCTCCCAACGACCGGTTGTCTTCCTCCTTCTTGCGACGTCCGAAGGACGCCGCCAGCAACGCCCTTAGTTTGCGCGCGTCGGCCGGCGCGGCCAGGGCCATGATCAGCCCGTAGAGCAGCACGCCCGCGGCGATGACGGCGACGAGAAGCCCGGCCTGAAAGAGCGGCGTCCGTCCGCCGGCCTCGAACCAGAGATAGGCCGCCCGGACGGCGAGCCCCATGACGAGCGACGCGAACACGGCTTTGAGCACGACGAGCCCGACCGCCATTCGCGCCAGAGAGCCGACCCGGGACTGGATGACAACGAACAGGACGGCGAAGTTGAGCGCCTGGCTGAGCGACAGCGCCAGGGCGACGCCCGCGACCCGGAGCGGGCCGGCGAGCCACAGGCAAAAGACGACGTTGGCGGCCATCACCGCGACCCCCGCCAGGACCGGCGTGCGCGCGTCCTTCAACGAGAAGAAGGCCGGCGCGATGACTTTGACCGCTGAAATGAACGGCAGGCCGAGCGCGAAGTAGAACAGGCAGGCCGAGCTCAGCTCGGTGGACCGGGCGTCGAAAACGCCCCGCTCGAAGAGCACCCTGACGACCGGGCCGCTCAGCGCGGCCAGGCCGGCCGCGGCCGGGACGGACACCAGGGCGGTGAGCTTCAGCGAAAAGCCGAGCGTGTCTCCCATGCCTTCTAGGTCGGCGGCCGCCGCCCTTTCCGAAAAATGCGGCAGCAGCGCGACCGAGAGCGCGATCGAGAACAGCCCCAGCGTAAGCTCCTCGACCCGCGAAGAATAATAAAGGGCCGAGGCGCTGCCGCTTTCCAGGCCGGAAGCGATGACGCGGCTGACGGCGAAGTTTATCTGGTAGACGCTCACCCCGAGTATGCCCGGGAGCAGCAGGCGCCCGACCCGCGCCGCGTCCGGGTTCCGCGGAGAGAAGCCGGCCTTGAACCTCACCCCGGCCCGCTTCAGCGCCGGAAGCTGCACGAGCAGCTGGAGGACGCCCCCTGCGAGCACCGCGGCCGCGAAAACGAAAGCCGGCTGGCTGGACCGGCCGGCCCAGAGCAGGGCCGCGCCGATCAGGGCCAGGTTGAAGGCGATGGGGTGGGCGGCCGGCACAAAAAAGCGGCCCTCGGCGTTGAGCGCCGCCGAAACGAGCGCGGCCAGCGACACGAACAGCACGTAAGGGAACATGACCCGAGTCATGGCGACCGTAAGCTCGGTCTTGCCAGCGAGGGTCCTGAACCCGAAGGCGATGACCCTGACGAGCTGCGGCGCGAAAACGACCCCCAAAACCGCAAGCAGGGCCAGAGCCAGCGCCGCGGACGAAAAGACCCGGCCGGCCAGCCGGGCCGGCCTGTCCCGGTCGCCGCTCCGCCTGGCCTCCGCGTAAACCGGCACGAACGAAGCCGAAAGGGCGCCTTCGCCGGTCAGCCGGCGGAAGAGGTTGGGGATGGTGAAGGCGATGGCGAAGGCGTCGGCCGCATCGCCCGTGCCCAGGAAATAGGCCAGGAGGACGTCCCGGAACCAGCCCAGCACGCGGCTCCCGAGGGTGGGCAGGGCGACGGCCGCCGTGGAGCGGGCCAGGCCGGTTCTGGGGTCGCTGTTTGACATAAAAGCCGGCTTATTCTATCATATGGGGCTCAAGAGGAGAAAAAGATGGCCCATCACAAGTCCGCCGTCAGGCAGCACCGGCGCAGCCTCCGCAGACGGGAGATAAACAAGAGCAACAAATCGGCCCTGCGCACGATGATGAAGAAGGCCAGGGAAGCCATAAAAAGCAACGAAGCGGAAGAAGCCCGCAAGCTTCTCCCCCGCCTCTTTTCTTCCATTGACCGGGCGGTCAAGAAGGGCGTCATCCACAAGAACACGGGCAGCCGCTACAAGTCCCGCTTCAGCCGCCAAATCGAGATGCTCAAGCCGGGCCTCGAGAAGCAGGCTTAAGCCTTCAGCGACCCGTAATATTCCCGCAGGAATACCTCGAGCACCGTCCTCGGCTCGGCCTCCGTCGTCTTGATGAGCGAGTCGGCCTCGCGCAGCCGGCCGACCAGGCGCTTCAAACCGGCCTCTCCCAGCCCGTTAAGCCGGCCGAAAAAGGCGTTGAACTTCGGCCGGTAGATGTCGTGCCAGAGCGGCGAGATGCGCGGGTTGAACTCCTGGAAGATCTCGTCCCTCGTCCGGGATTTTTCCCTGAGCCAGGCGGCCGCGAGCAGCAGCCGGCCGAAGAAGGCCGCCAGCTTGCCGACCAGGGCCTCGGGCCGTTCGCCCTCGTCGAGCATCCTGTTCATGACGGTGAGCGCGTCCCCGTAGCCGCCGACGAGCAGGGCGTCCTCGAAGGCGTAGAACTCGAAGCTCTTGAGCCAGGAGACCACGGTCTCGACGTCCTCCTCCGTGATCGTCTTCCTCTCCCCGACGAATTCGGCCAGTTTCTCGACCTCGTTCCGGAGGCGCTTCATGTCGGCGCCGACCGTCCCGACCATCGCCGCGGCCCCTGCTTCGCCCAGTTCCTTGCCGAGACGAAGGGCCGTTTCCCTGGCCCAGCGCGCGGCTTCCTTTTCCCTGAGCGGCTTTAGCTCCACGGACTCGACCAGCGATTGCGGGAAAGCCGAAAAGAAGCGGACGATCGAGTCGCCGCGGTCGTAGGGGCCGGGCCTCAGCACGACCAGCGTCGTCCCCTGAGGCGGGTCGGTGAAGTAAGCTTCGATCTCCTGCCGGCCCGCGGCGTCCAGGTACTTGACCTCCTCCGCGCCCTCGTCTGGTTCCGGCTCCGCCGAAGCGGCGCCGTTCTTCGCGCCCCCGGCCGCCGTGGCCGCCGGTTTCCGCTTGACCTTGAGCTCAGGAATGACGGCCACGACCAGCCGCCGGCCGCCGCCGAAAAGTGAGGCGGTCCGGGCCGCGTCCAGGATCTCAGACCAACCGCTCTCGTCCAGGTAGAAGCGGGCCGTCTCCAGGCCGCCGCCCGGCTCACTTTCCAGCGCCGCCCTCAGCCTGTCCAAGAAAACCTCCGCCGGGTAGGCCTCGCGGCCGAAGAAAAAATAGCCGGGCTTGAGCTTTCGAAGGTCTATTTTCCCGGAGATGAGGTCCGCCGCTGTCATTAAAAGCCTTCCAGCATGGCCGCGACCAGGCTGCGCGCGAACTTGGGCGCTACGCGGTCGATGGCCTCGGTCTGGACCGACTCGAAGTCCGCGCCCTCGGGGACCTCGTACTCCTCTATGAACTTGAAGCCCTCGGCGGCGAAAATGACGCTGCCGCTTTCCCGGGCCCTGAGCCGGGCGTTGGCTGTGACGGTGATGTTGTACCTGTCCGGCCGGCCCTGGGCCGTGAAGGCCGTAGGCACGACCGCGAACGATACGCATTCGCCTTCAAGCACCGCGTCGGCCCGCGAAGTGTCGGCTTCGAGGCGCAGCCGGCCGCGGCCGACCAGCTCGTCGATCACGGCCCGCGTCAGCTTGACGTCCAGTTCGTAGCGCCCGCTGAGGTTCTTGAAGACGGGGACGCTTACGGATTTGATACCCGCCGGGAGCGAAGTGCCCGTGCCGCGCAGCCTGTAGCCGCAGGCGGCCGTAGCGAGGAGCAGGGCCGCCGCCATCAGGCCCGCGTTCCGCGTCTTGATCATGCTTTGCCGTATCCTTTTCCCCGCATCGGGGAGCCGCGCCTTCAGGCCACGATGTTGACGAGCTTGTTCTTTATCGGGATGAGCTTGCGGGGCTGCTTGCCGCCGAGCGCCGCCTGGACCTTGGGCAGGGCCAGGGCCGCTCGGACGAGCTCCTCGTCCCCGGTGTCGGCCGGGACCTCGAAGCGGTCGCGGACCTTGCCGTTGACCTGGACGACGATCGTCACCAGCTCCTCGCGGGCGAGCTCCGGGTCGTAGGCCGGCCAGGCCGAGTGCATCAGCAGGCCCTGGTGGCCGGTCCTTTCCCAGAGCTCCTCGGCGAAGTGCGGAGCGAACGGCGACAGCACCCGCACCAGGGCCTCGAGCGCCCGGCGCAGGGCTTCGCGGCCCTCGGCGCTCGCCCTCAGGGCGTCCTTTTCCTTCTTTAGCTCGTTGTAGAGCTCCATGATGGCGCTGACGGCTGTGTTCAGGTGGAACCTGAGCTCGATGTCCTCCCCTACCTTGCGGATCGTCTGGTGGGTCTTCTTGAGGACCCGCAGGGCAACGGCATCGGTCGGAGCGGTCCCCGCGGCCCCGGCCGGAGCGGCGAACAGGTCGAGGTTCTCCTCGACCAGGTTCCAGACCCGGTTCAGGAAACGGTAACAGCCTTCCAGGCCCTCCTCCGACCAGGCGAACTCCTTTTCCGGGGGCGCCGCGAACAGGATGAACAGCCGCAGGGAGTCGGCGCCGTACTTCTTCACGATATCGTCCGGGTCGACGATGTTGCCCCTGGACTTGGACATGGCCGAGCCGTCCTTGGTCACCATGCCCTGGGCCAGGTAGTGCGGGAAAGGCTCGCTCACGTCGGTCAGCCCGAGGTCGCGCAGCACCTTGGTGAAGAAGCGGGCGTAGATGAGGTGCAGGATGGCGTGCTCGACGCCGCCGATGTAGAGGTCGACCGGCATCCAGTAGGCGGCCGCTTCGGGCGCGAACGGCAGGTCCTTTTTATCCGGCGAGCAGTAGCGGAAGAAATACCACGAGGAATCGACGAACGTGTCCATGGTGTCGGTCTCGCGGCGCGCCGGGCCGCCGCACTTGGGGCACGCGGCGCGGACGAAGCTTTCGGCCTTGGCCAGGGGCGAGCCCTCCTCGCCGGTGATCTCGACCTCGTAAGGGATCTCGACCGGCAGGTCCTTGTCCGGGACCGGGACCAGGCCGCACTTCTCGCAGTGGACGACCGGGATGGGCGTGCCCCAGTATCGCTGCCGCGAGATGCCCCAGTCCCGCAGCCGGTAGACGACGCTCTTCCGGCCGAACCCTTTTTCGGCGGCCATGGCCGCCATCTTTTCCATGGCCTCCTCGGACGAGAGGCCGGAAAACGGCCCGGAGTTCGCGAGGTAACCGTATTCCTCGAAGACCTGCGCGGGCTCGGAAGCTGGCCCTGAAGTCCCGCCGGCTTCGGGCGTGATGACCGTCCTGACGGGCAGGCCGTTGGCCCTGGCGAACTCGAAATCCCTGGCGTCGTGGGCCGGGACGGCCATGATGGCGCCCGTCCCGTAGTCCATGAGGACGTAATTGGCTATCCAGACGGGTATGGATTCGCCGGTGAACGGGTTGACGGCCCTCTTGCCGGTGTCGACGCCGGCCTTCTCCGTCAGCCCGACCTCCCTTTTGGAACGCAGCTCGATGATGGTCCTCTTCACCCAGTCCTCGAGCTCCCGGCGCCGCGGCCCGTCGATGAGGCCGGGCACGGCCGGATGTTCGGGCGAGACCACCAGGAACGTGGCGCCGTAGATGGTGTCGATGCGTGTCGTGAAGACGTCGATCCGCTGCGCCCCGCCCTCGAGCTGGAAGCCGACCAGGGCGCCGGTGCTGCGGCCGATCCAGTTCTTCTGCATTTGGAGGACGTGCTCCGGCCATTTCTCGAGCCGGTCATGGCCGGAGAGGAGCTCCTCGGCGTAGGCGGTTATCCTCAGGAACCACTGCTCCATCCTCTTCTGGGTGACGGGCGTGTCGCAGCGCCAGCAGCCGCCCGCGACGACCTGCTCGTTGGCCAGGACGGTCCGGCACTGCGGGCACCAGTTGACCCAGCTCTCCTTCCTGTAGGCCAGGCCCTTCTCGAGCATCCTGAGGAAGATCCATTGGTTCCAGCGGTAGTATTCCGGCAGGCAGGAGTTGACCTCGCGGCTCCAGTCGTAGCTTATGCCCAGGCGCTTGAGCTGGGCCTTCATGTTGGCGATGTTGTCGAGCGTCCACCGGCGCGGATGAATGCCGTGCTTGATGGCGGCGTTCTCGGCCGGCATGCCCAGGGCGTCCCAGCCGATGGGATGCAGCACGTTGTATCCTTTCATGACCTTGAGCCGGGCGATGACGTCGCCTATGGAATAGTTCCTGACATGGCCCATGTGGATGCGGCCGGAGGGATAGGGGTACATCTCGAGGAGGTAGAACTTCTCCTTCGAGGCGTCCTCGAGGGCCCTGAAGGCCAGCGCCTCGTCCCAGCGCCTCTGCCACTTGAGCTCGACGCGTTCGAAATCGTACGTGTTCTTCATCTCGGTAAACGCCTTCCGGAAATGGAGATCCGCCTGAGCGGCCCGCGAAAAACCGGAATAAATCGTAGTTTCAAACCCCCGGAAAGTCAAGGAAGGCCGGCCGCTCCGTGACCGGCGGTATCAAGCCTGCATCCCCCGCCGGACCCCGGCCCGGACTGAGCTCGTTCAGATACATAGGTGACACGATGGGCTATGATAGGTGCCGCCATG
>CAYWJT010000054.1:0-17719 GCA_964458655.1 uncultured Eubacteriales bacterium
CCCACGTGTCCACTTTTGATTTTTAAACTGTCCACTTTTCAACTTTTGCTAACAGCCGGTTCTTGCTCCCGTTGACATCCACGCCCGGTATTTTCTATCATTCTTACATTGGGGAACGGCCAAAATTGGCTCAGGAACGAGTATCCCGCCACCACAGCCGAAAACGAAATTCTAATAATTTTGAAGCGGGAAATCCCGATAAGCAGCTGCTCGCCTGGGGACCGGACTGGCCAGCGGCCATCGAGATCACCTACGCTAATCCTGGCGCAAATATCTTAAAAAATAAGAAATGAGAAGGAGGGATCATGAAATCGGTTCAGCTCAAACTCGCTGTCTGGGCAGTTTCCCTCAGTCTTATCATCATAGGCTCAGCCATCCTTCCGGCCTGGCAAATCCCAAAATTGGATTCACTCAAGAAAAAAATCGATCAATACGGCGTAGAGAAGCTCCTCAAAGGGGAGCCTGTTATCACGACCAGCCTAGCTGACGCCCTGACAGAAGTTGCTTTTCTCGACGATTACGACCCCAAGCACTTCCTTCCGCTGACCCTCATGCCCCGCGCGGACAACGGCAACTTCATCCTGATCCGCCCTGGTATTTATGAATTCAAAGCCCAGAGCTACTGCCTGGATGCGGGAACATATGCTCCAAGCAGGGGGGACGGCTACCTCTACGCCCCCCTCAAAGGTCCGAGGGCTGAAATTGTGAGACATATCCTGGAGAGGTCGGTTTTACACCCGGAAATTCCACAGCAAGACATCCAAGTCCTCCTCTGGGCGATCGTAGCCCGGACAAAGGTCAGCGACATGACCAGGAAAAATCAGCAGACCGCACTGAAGCTCCTTACTCCTCAAGAGATATTCACCCTCAATGGCGGGGCCCTGGGGATTGTGCCGGATGATGTGTTAACCAGAACCATGGGAAATTTGCCGCACTCGATCCAGAATATCCTTAGGGCTGAAAATCAAATCCGACGCCTGCTTACCCGGGCGGATGCGACCTTTGACCAGATAGAGAAGATCGCCGTTTTGACAGGCGATCCTGCCCCCGGGAAAGGAAGCCGCGAAGTGCCCCTTGGCCGCTGGTCTTACCATCCCCAAAAATATTTCGTCCGCTATTTTCCTTCCGGTTATAGGCTCACAGAATGGCAAATCTCTGTTCCCGGCCCTTTGCGTGTCGACCGCGATTCCTTAGGCCGGATTACATCCCTCATCCAGGACGAAGAAAACCGGATGGACATCGAATATGATCAGGCGTTCGAACCATTGACCATGTCCGGCCCGGCACCCTTCCATGCTTATGCTTTCCGTTCTCTCCGCTACAGAGGCGACGATCCGAAAAAACTCAACGTCAAGGTGCAGGCGGAGTGGAAAGATCTGGGCTGGAGCTTCGTGGGGAATCCGGCCGGCCAGAAGGCAACCCAAGCACCGCCTGTTCGATTCTCCAACCTCGGCCTTCGCCTCGACCGGGCTAAGACTTTCCAAAAAGAATTGGAGACTCTCTCGGAAGTTCTCAAAAACACAGGCAGCTCGCTCACGGCGGATCGTCTCGAAACGATCATGTCCATTGCCCATATTGCTGAGGGATTAAGAGACATAATCAGCGCTGAGGGATCCTCTGAAAAAACCTCCTCGCTCGAGGCCTATCATTTTATCAAGCGCGCCTGGATGGCTGCACTTGTCGAACTTCCCTGGGTTAGCGGAGGATCGGCGGCCTCGGTGGCAACCTGGGGAGCGCCTTTGGGATGGGATCTTACCGGTTCGGTTTCCTGGCCTGGGCTTGGAGTCGGGTTCTTTCCGAACGGGCGGCTTTTCACGGCGAACAATCCAGTTTTCGCCGGCGCAGCGTCCACCCAGTCATCAGGTTCAGGCCAAGGCAGCGTAGGTCAAACAAGCAGCGACGTGGGAATGCCAGGGAACACGAACGAACAGCGGCTCGGCCAATCCCCGCGCCCTCCCGGGAAATCTCCCTGCAGCGGCAATATCACCATGGCAATTGGAGACGCTAAAATTAACGGTGAGCCGGTATCTGAAGGCCGTATCGGTGACCTCAGCGGCGCCGTCGTCACGACAGGCCGCAGAAGCAGAGTCAGGATAAACCTTCCCGACGGTATTACAATTACTTTGGGCTCCAACTCATCAGTCGATATGACGAACATATGCAAGGGCGGAGCAGGAGATGAGCGGTCATGGTTAGAAATCGGCAAAGGGTTTTTCTTTTCCCTAGTGGCCAAAATCGCGTTCGGCGGCCGCGTCCGCCCTTTCGAGTACCACGGGCCCAACGCGGTTGATGGCTCACGCGGAGTGCCGTACCCGCTCCAGGCAAGTTCGTTCGAGGGAGCCCTCCTGGCTTCTCTATCCAGACAATTCCCGCTCGATACCCGAGAAATCGAGCTTGAAGGCATGTTTGAAGAATTGAGGCCTTCTGAAGCAGAACTAGCCTTCGCCGAAGCTGCCTTTTTCGCAAGCCTTGAGCCCCATGATTACGTTTATGTCAGGGTGATCAAAGGGACTGTGGTCGTCCGAATTGCAGATGAACCCGAGATCGTTGTCCGGTCCGGGAAGCACATTTACGAAAAATTAGGGAGGCCTGTCGCACCCAAGAACAGGGACGTCGTTATCAGGCTTGACAAGTAAACTCAATAATGTCCCAAAATAAATTCAGTCGTCACACTTAAGATCTGTAAAAGAGCGCAGAGACTTATCTATAAGTTCAACCTTCTTAAACGATCGTAAAGGGGGTGTCGCGCAATTCAAGTGTGTCCTGGCCGACATCTGCGGCAAGGCAAGATTCCGGGAGCCCATGGAACGGGTCGATTACGGACGGGAGCGTTTCTAAAATCGTTCTTTTTCTACTTCTTGACGACCTCTACCCGGCGGTTCTTAGCCCGGCCTTCCTCTGTCGAGTTGTCGGCGACCGGCTTGGTTTGCCCCCAGCCTACGGCCGTCATGCGCGCCGCATTGACGCCGCGGCCGGGCCGAAGGTTCCTGTGCTTTTTTGCCCGCCGGGGGAGGACTCGAACCTCTAACCCTTGGGCTCGGATTTTTCTCCTTGACATGGCCGAATCTACGGATATATCATAACGCCATCTTTTAAAGGGGCCTGTCGCCGCATATTTAAGGAAATGAGCTGCTTATGGCGGCTTGTTATCTTTTCTAGGAGGAGCAAGCATGTTGAAGACGGCCTCAACCATTCTTCTCATCGTCGTGGTGTTCGGCGCGATCTACAGCCTGGTGCTGATTGTCTCTCCGCAAACCGTCAGCACTCTTACCGACGAGGACCTGCAAAGCCCCGCCTGCATTAAAAGGATCTTTGAAGTGGTGAGACATATGGGGGCGCTTGGGCTGGCCGCGAATATCGCGGTATTCTTTATCCTTTATAATGGCTTCAAGAAGGGCCTGAAATGGGGTTGGTGGGGATTCTTGCTGACCGGAATCGTCGGATGGGGCTATGGATTGGTGAGGTTCATCATCAACGGAGACACCAAGAATCTCATCGGCAACTTAGTCGGAGTCGTTTTGTTGCTGGCCGGCATTCTGCTTCCGCTAAAGGTGTTTTTCCCCAAAAAGACTGCGGCAAGCTAAGAGTCTGACAACCGTTTTTCTGCATCCGCGGATCCCGGGATGTCCGGACCGGCGTCTATTCGGAAGTCGAGGAAGATCCGGTAGGGCGCGACCGCTTCTTGTTTGAGGCCCTTCTCCTCGTACAGAGGCTCACCTCGCTCCCCAGCAGGTTTGAGGCCCTTCCCCTTGGGACGGTGCCGCCGGCCAGGGTTGAATCCAACGGTCGTCGATAATGTCTGAAACGGCCGATCCATCCGTTTGGCTTGCTTCCAAGCATCTCGAGCGGCCCAAATGAATATGCCGAGGTCCGACGCTGAGAATGGCTGAATCCATGCTGAAGTCCTCTCTCATCATATTCAAGGTTGCCACAAAGCAAGCATAAGAAAGGGTTCTCCTCTCTGAAGCGCAGTCCCAGCATTTTCCACTATAATGTCGGTTTGCCTGGATAACGGCACCGAGCTCACCCGCTGCGAACGAGGCGGCGGAGCCGCCGAGGGAGCAGCCGGCTGGAGCGAAAAGTTGGGCGCGAAAGGCAGGAAAATCAGAATCGCATCTTTAGAATCCAATCTGCTACCGACTGGGGCAAAGATTCAAGAAATCTGGCGGCTTTCGCCATGTGGCCGACTGAATATCTCCGTTTGGGCCGTCTTGCAACAAGGGCCTTGAAAACTACTTGTGCCACTCTTTCTGGATCTGTTCGTTTTTTATCGAACTCCGCCATGTCTTTAGCCCACTGCTGTAGAGCTTTTTCATAGAGCAAAACAAGTTCGCGCGGTTCTCTTTGCAAAAGGGTTTCTACATCCGTTGTGGTTCTCAGCCCTGCTGATGTCTTAATGCCGCCACATCTAATCATGATGTTCGGAATTCCCCATGACTTGAGTTCGATGTCAAGTGTCCGAGCTATGCAATTGATCGCAAAATCGCAAGCGTGAATACTGGCTACATACGGAGTTGGTATCAGTGCTGGTGTCATAATCCATACGATTCTTCCACCAGTCTGTCGAATCATCGGCAAAAACCTTTGAATCATGGCAACGGCACCCAGAACACGCGTATGCAACTCGGCTCGGAATTGTTCTAGGTTCATCAACTCGATGGGCGCAGGTGAACCACCACCCGCATTGTTGACTATCGCATACAAACCGCTCTTGCCATGCTGGTTCAGTTCATTGGCGATTAACTTTGCCGCGTTAGAAATATGCTCAAGGTTTGCAAGGTCGAGTGGGTTGATTGGAATGATATTTGGTATGCTCAGATTACGCAGGTTTTCGGCATCGCTTTCTTTCCGAACCGTTGCAAATACGAGAAAACCGCGATTTGCCAGAGTAATAGCGGTTTGTCGTCCAATGCCTGAAGAACATCCAGTGATTAAGATCGATTGCCCGCCGATAGAATTGCTTGGAACTTGCACCATGGCTATCTCCTCATGGAAGCAAGAATATGATAGGAATTTCCTTTTTGCGCTCGGCGTGAAATCGCCGGTCCCGGATTGAGCAATAACCGCCAACCACGCGGGAAGGAGGATATCCCGGCCCAGTGCGGATGTCAACATTCTGAGACTAATAGTATAATGATCCCGGAAGCAGTCTGATGAGCGAAAGGGCCGGAAATCCGGAAAAAGCCGACTTGCCGGGCGCGGAAGTGGAGTTCTACGCCGGTTACAGGTCGGAGGAAACGCCCCGGGCCGTCGTCCTGGGCGGCGTCAGGGTCGAGGTCGCCGAGGTCCTGGAAAGAAAGCGCCGGCGGCCGGCGCCCGGGGAAGCCGCGGACCAGGTCGAAGAATACCGCTGCCGACTCGCGGACGGTCGCGAAATCGTCGTCGAGCGCCGGCCCGACGGCTGCCGCGTCCGCCCGGCCTGAAATTTACTGCCGCCCTGGCTTTGTCTAAAATAGAAAAGTGAGCCTGAATTTTCTCCGGCGGACGGACGAGTTCCGGGGACTCGTCCGCCTGCTCGCCTCCGGCTCCCAAGCCCCGGTCTCGGTCAGGGGCGTCATCGAGCCCGCCAAGGCCTATTTCATCACGTCGCTGGCCGGGGAGATCGGCCGGCCCGTCGTCCTCGTCAGGCCGCTCTCGGCGCCGCTCGACGCCTTCGAGGAAAGATGCCGGTTTTTCGCCGCCGAGCTCGGCCTTCAGGTCGAGACCGTCTCCTTTCCGGCGCTTTTCGACAACCCCTATTTCGAGGTGCCTCCGGCCATGGACGCGGCGGCCAGGAGGATGCGGGCCTTCCGTGGGCTCACGCGCCGGCCGCCCGACATCATGGTGACGAACCTGGCCGGCCTCCTGAAGCCTGTGCCGCGGCCGGCCGACCTCCGCTCCTATTTCCTGAGCCTGGAGCCGGCCGTCGAGATGGAGCGCGAACGCCTGCTCCAGCTCCTGGAGCGCTTCGGCTACGGCAGGACGGACATCGTCTCCATGCACGGCGAATACGCCTGGCGCGGCGGCATCGTCGACGTCTTCCCGCCCTGGGAGGAGAACCCGGTCCGCATCGAGCTGGCCGGCCCGGAAGTGGCTTCGCTCCGCCGTTTCGACGCGGCGACCCAGCGCTCCGTGAAGAAGCTCGACGCGGTCGTCATCCCCTCCCTGCGGGAGTTCCCGGCGACCCCGGAGTTCGTCGAGAGCTGGAAGAGAGCGGCCCGGCGGCGCTTCCGCGGCTGCAGGGAGCTCGAGGCCAGGCTCGCGGGGCTCGACCGGGGTGACTACTGGCCGAACTTCCCGGTCGCGGCCCACCTCGCCGGGGAATACTTCGTCTCCGTCGCGGAATACCTGAAGGACGCCGTTTTCGTCATCGACCGCTTCGAGGAAACGGACGCCGAATGGGCCGGGACCCTCAAGGAGCTCGACGGACAGTTCGGTGAGCTCGCGGCCGAAGGCGCCGCCGCCCTGCCGCCGCGGGAGGTGTTCCTGACCGGCTTGATGGAAAAGATTTACAAGGGCGCCGTGCGGCTGGAGGAGCTCGACGCCGCGCGCCCCGGCAAAGCCTTCTTCTCCTTCGGCTTCCAGTCGGTGCCCAGGTTCGAGAACCGCATCCCGTTCTTCGTGCAGTACGCGGCCCGCCTGCAGTCGGAGCGCGACCTCTGCTACGTCTATTTCTCGAGTCCGGGCACGCGCGGCAAGCTGCGCCTCATCCTTGAGGAGAACGGGGTCGCCTGCGCCGAGGCGGCCTCGGGCCGGGACGTGCCGCGGGCGGCCGAGCTCATGCTGCTGACGGGCCCTCTCGGCCAGGGCTTCGCCTACCCCCAGGAGAAAGTGAGCTTTTTCGCCGAGAGGGACATCTTCACCGAAGAACAGGCCGTGGTCGGCCGGGCCCCCAAGCGGCCGGCCGTCTCCAGCTTCCAGGACATCCGGGCCGGCGACTTCGTCGTCCACACGGATTACGGCGTGGGCGTCTTCCTGGGCCTGGAACGGGTCGAGGTGGAAGGCAAACCCAGGGAATTCATCGAGATACTGTACCGGGACGGCGACAAGCTCCTGGTCCCGGTCGAGGACCTGAACCTGGTCCAGAGGTTCTCACGGGTCGAGTCCGAGGTGCCGGTCCTCGACAAGCTCGGCACCGGCAACTGGGAGAAGACCAAGGCCCGGGCCAGGAAGGCGGTCGAGCTCGTGGCCAAGGAGCTCGTCGAGCTCTACGCCGCGCGCAAGGCCCAAAAAGGCTTCGCCTTCTCGGCCGGCGACTGGGAGGAGGACTTCGACCGGACCTTCGAATACGAGGAAACGGAAGACCAGCTCCGCTCCATCAGCGAGGTCCGGACGGACATGGAGTCCGAGGCGCCCATGGACAGGCTGCTCTGCGGGGACGTCGGCTACGGCAAGACCGAGGTCGCCATGCGGGCCGCCTTCAAGGCCGTCATGGACGGGAGGCAGGTGGCCGTGCTCTGCCCGACGACCATCCTGGCCAGCCAGCATCTCAAGACTTTCCGCGACCGCCTGGTCCTCTTCCCGGTTCGGGTCGAGGGCCTGACGCGCCTCCAGCCGGCCGCCGAGCGCAAGGCCGTCCTGGAAGCGCTGGCCGCGGGCCGCGTCGACATCATCATCGGCACCCACCGCCTGCTCTCCAAGGACGTCGTCTTCAAGGACCTCGGCCTGCTCATCATAGACGAGGAGCAGAGGTTCGGGGTGGCCCAGAAGGAAAGGATCAAGCAGCTCAAGACGAACGTCGACGTCCTGACGCTCACCGCGACGCCCATCCCCCGGACGCTGAACATGTCGCTTCTCGGGCTGCGCGACATCAGCATCATCGAGACGCCCCCGCGCGACCGCCTTTCGATACACACCGTGGTCACGCCCTTCAACGGCAGGCTGATCGCCTCGGCCGTCAGGCAGGAGCTGGGCCGCGGCGGCCAGGTCTATTACATCCACAACCGCATAGAGGACATAGACGCGGTGGCCGATTTCGTCAGGCGGCTCGTGCCCCAGGCCAGGGTGGCGGTCATCCACGGCCGGATGACGGGCGCCATGCTGGAAAAGCGGATGCTCGATTTCATCGAGCGCAAGTATGACGTCCTGGTCTCCACGACCATAGTCGAGAACGGCATCGACATCCCGCTCGTCAACACCCTCATCGTGGACCGGGCCGACACATACGGCCTGGCCCAGCTCTACCAGTTGAGGGGCAGGGTGGGCCGCTCCTCGCGCCAGGCCTTCGCCTATTTCCTGGTGCCGCCCTACTCCGAGCTCACGCCCCAGGCTAGGGAAAGGTTGAAAGCCCTCAAGGAATTCAGCGAGCTCGGCTCGGGCTTCAGGCTGGCGGCCAAGGACCTCGAGATAAGAGGCGCGGGCACCCTGCTCGGCCACAGGCAGCACGGCGCCATCGAGGCCGTCGGCTTCGACTACTACATGCAGCTTCTGGAGCAGGCCGTCCGCCGCTTCAAGGGCGAACCGGTCGAGGCCGTAAACCCCGAGATCCAGCTGCGGGTCGATATCAGGATACCCGAGGAATACATTCCCCAGACCAACGTCAGGCTCGGGCTCTACAAGAGAGCCGCTTCCGTCGAGGGCTTGGACGAGATAGACCGGATACGGGAGGAGATGCGGGACAGGTTCGGCCCTCCGCCCGCGAGCGTCGAGAACCTCCTGGGCTACGGGGCCGTCAAGTTCCTGGCCGGGCGGCTGGGCATAAGCAAGCTGGAACGCTCCGGAAGCCGCGTCTACCTCACGTTCCTGGCGGGATTGCCGCTGGACTGGTCGCGAATCCACCCCGTCCTGAAGAGGCACGGCGGCTCGTTCACCCCCCAAGGCGTCATGACCCTGCCCCTGACAGCTTCGGAGGACGGCCGCCTGCTTTTTGAAACCATAGCCGCCTTGATAGAGTTAACCAGATGTACTACAATGCCTTCGAGCTGACCGGTTGGACATGTCCCTTCAAGCGAGGAACCCCGGATTTAAAGCCGCCGCTGCCGCCCTGGCCGCGGCCGCCGTCATTCTTCTGTCCGCCGGCTGCCGCAAGGGCGAGAGAAAGGCGGGCGGCCTGCTCGACAGCGAGCCGGTCCAGTTCCTCAAGTCCAAGCTCAAGAACGGTCCCGTCCTGCGCGTGGAGGGCAGGGAGTACCGCGACACCGACTTCGTGGCCTACGTCGAGAACATCCAGGGAGAAGGTGTGGAGCGGCTCTCGCCGGAGACGCTCAGCCGGCTGTTCGACAGGTTCATCGACGAAAAGATGCTTCTCGAGGCCGCCCGGCGGCGCAACATCACCCTCGACCCGGAGGAGAAGCGGCGCTTCCTGGAGAAGTCCGGCCGGCTGAGCGAAGAGGACAAAGCCGTCCCCGGAGGGGTGCCCGACGATTTCTTCGACGAGCTCATCGTCCAGAAATACATCAACGACATCGCGAGCGGGCTGACCGTCGAAGGCCCGGAGATAACGGCGTATTACGACTCCCACAAGAAGGACTTCCTCCTGCCGGAGCGGTTCCAGGTGAGCCAGATCCTGGTACCGACCGAAGAGCGGGCGGTCCAGGTCCTCAGGCGGCTCCAGGGGGCGGGCGAGGACGCTTTCCGCAAGGTGGCCAGGGAGGAGTCGAGCGGGCCGGAGGCCTCCCGGGGCGGCCTGATGGGCGTGTTCAAGCCCGGCGACCTGCCCTACGACATGGAAAAGGTCATAAACGCCATGAACGAGGGAACGGTCAGCCCGGTCGTAGAGTCGGCCTACGGATACCACATATTCAGGCTCGACAAGAGGTTCCAGCCGCAGCTCCGGCCGGAAAAAGAAGTGGCTGCCGTCATAAGGGCCAGGCTCCTGGAGCAGAAGGTCCAGGAGGCTGTCGAACAGCACGTCGCCGGGCTCAAGGAGACGCTGAGCTGGGAGAGCCTGCCCGCGAACCTATTCTTCAATTACCAGAGGTTGGAAAAATGAAAAAAGTCGTCGCGCTCGCGGCCCTGGCCTCGGCCCTGGCCCTGCCCTGCCCGGCCCGCGGCCAGAGGGTCGTCGAGGAGATAGTTGCCATCGTCAACGACGAGATCGTCACCCTGTCCGATTACCGGCGCGAGTTCGAGATCGCCGTCCAGCAGCTCCGGTCCCAGCAGCTCTCGTCCGAAGACTACAACAAGTACTACGAGGCGCTCAAGAAGCAGCTGCTCGATTCCATCATCACGGACATGCTCCTGATGCAGCAGGCCAAGGAGAAGAACATCAACGTCAAGGAGCAGCTCAAGACCATAATCGAGAACATCAAGAAGGAGAACAACCTCCAGTCGGACGAGGACCTGAAGAGGGCCCTGGCCCAGCAGGGCATGTCCTACGAGGCCTTTACCAAGCAGTACGAGGAGATGCTGCTCAAGCAGGCGGTCATCTTCAGCGAAATAGAGAGCAAGATAGCGCTGACCGACGCCGAGGTCATAGATTATTACAAGAAGAACCAGGAAGAGTTCCGGGTGCCGACCGAGTACAAGCTGCGGGCCGTGTACCTGTCGGAGCTCGAGTGGCATGGGGAGGCGCTCGAGAACCGGAAGAAAGAGATAAGCGACAGGCTGGCCGCCAAGGAGAGCCTGGCCGACGTCGCCGGCGAGCTCTCCGACCCGCCCCTCCGGGAGTCCAAGGGAGACCTGGGCGAAGTGGCGGAGACGTCGCTCGACCCCGAGCTGAGGGAACCCATCAAGAAGCTCAAAGTCGGCGAGGTCAGCCCCTGGATAAAGGCCAAGACGGGCTGGTACCTCATCCAGCTCGAGGAAAAGAAGGACAGCTTCGTCAAGCCTTTCGAGGAAGCCAAGGCCTCGATCGAGGAGAAGATCTTCAACAGCCGGCGCCAGGCCAAGACCGAGGAATTCCTGAAGAGCCTGAAGGCCCGCAGTTACATCAAGATCCTGAACCCCAACCCGCTGGATTTTTGAAGCGCCCGCCGGCCCGAGCCCGCCTCAGGTCTCGATCACCAGGACGGCCGCGGCCAGGACCGTCGTCCACAGCCCCGGGCTCCCCTCTCCGACCTGGGTTATGCTCCTGGTCCTGAGGGACATGCCGTTCGAGACCTGGAATCCCTTCTTGAGGGGCTTCGAGTCCCTGAGCTTCTCGCCCATCTTGGTGGCCAGCATCTCGGCCGCCAGGTATTCGGTGTGGAGGCCGGCTTCCTTTTCCGAGCAGCCGAAGCCCTCGTGCTCCGCCAGATAGCCGTAGTGCCCGGGGTCGTTGGGCACGGCGATGCCTATCGAGGCGGAGATGACGCGGCGGGCTTCGTCGGTCGAGTTCTCGCTGAGGACGACGAAGACCACCTGGCCCGGCTTGAGCAGCTTCAGCCCCTCCTCCCTGGAAACGAGCCGGCATTGAGGCGGGAATATGCTCGATACCCGGACCAGGTTGAACGGCGATATCGCGGCCTCGCGGAGCGCCCGCTCGAAGCTGACCAGCTTTTCCCGGTGCTGCCCGCGTCCCCTAGTCAAGAAAACCTTGGTCGGCAGGAAAGTGTTCATCAACTCTGCTCCGAGCGGCCCGGCCTTATTTTTTCGGCGGCTCGACCGGCTCCGGCTCCTTGAAGTCTATTATCCGCGCGATGTCGTAAACGCCCAGCAGGGCGAATTCCGAGCCGTGGGAGCGGGCGTAAAGACGGACCTCCACGGGCTTCCACCCAGGGTTCTCCTCGATGCCCTTGACCGTCTTGCCTTCCACCCCGAAGTTGCTGGTCAGGGTGATGACGTCGCCGGTCTCGCCCGGCGGCAGGGCCTTGCTCCTGATGGCGGCCAGGAAGGAGTCGCCCAGGTTCTCGGGGTCGCCCTTGAAGTTGAAGACGGCGTTGAAATTGACGTAGGTCAGGGGCCGCGTGCCGACGTTCTTGACCCGGAAAGAGATCTGCGGCACGAGGATGAGGCGCTGCGGCCAGGGCTGGTAGTATTTCGAGACCCACTTGGTCTGGATATCGACGACCTCGATGGAGTTCTTGAGCTCCTCGGTGGACATGGACTTGCATCCGGCCTGGGACGCCAGCGCGAACGCGAGCGCCAGGACGATGATCACGGGGCTCTTTTTCATGCTCTCCTCCTTACGAACGACTCCATGATACAGAACGGCGCCCGATTATTCAATCGGAGTTTGGCCCCGGGCTTCAGTTGACCAGGCGGGAAAGCGGCACGGCTTCCAGGCCGTAGGCTTCGAGTTCGCCGAAGCTCTTGCGGAGCACCTCGAGCGTCTCGGGGAAGGGGTGGCAGATGCCGACGGCCGAACCCCTTTGCCGCGCGGTCCTGAATAGCTCGACGAGCCGGCCGCGGATGCGGCCGCGGTCCTCGTCGGCGTCGAGGAAGACGTCCCTCTCGGCGGCCGGGACGCCCAGCTTGCGGGCCTCGAGGTAGGCCACCGACTGGGCGGTCGTCCGGCTGTCCAGGAAGAAAAGGCCGGCCCGCTTGACCGCGCCGAGCAGAAGGCGCACGGCTTCGGGCTCGGTGGTGAAGCGGGAGCCCATGTGGTTGTTGACGCCCACCGCGAAGGGCACGCCAGCCAGGGCCTCCTCGAAGCCGGCCTCGATCTGCTCCGCTGTCATGCCGGTCGTGAGCAGGCCGTCGGAGCCCCCCAAAGCGTCATGGTTGTTGAGCGATTCGAGCGGCAGGTGGAGGATGACCTCGAGGCCGCGCTCGTGGGCCCTGCGGGCGGTTTCGACCGCCAGGGGAGTCCCGGGAATGACGGCCACAGTCACGGGATGCTTCAGCTCCAGGAGCGCCTCGAGCGCTTCCAGGCTCTCGCCCATGTCGTCCATGACCAGGGCCACCCGGCCCCTGGGCGGCTCGGGCGGCTCGGGCTCCTTGGCTTTGGGCGCGGCCGCCTTAGCGGCCGCCTTGGCGGGCGGCGCTTTCGCTTCCACGGCCGCCGACAATTCGACCGCCACTTTTTCCTTGCCGCCCCGGGCGATTTCCCAGGACATCGTGCGGAAGCCGCCGCTCTCCGAAACCGCTCTCGGCGCGAACTCGACCCCCAGGCCGCGCAGGCTGGTCTCGAACGCTTCGGCCAATCCCTGAAGGCCGGCCGCCGCGGCCTCTGCCCTCAGCCTTGTGACGCCCGCCTTTTCGCCGGAAACCGAAACGGCGGCCCGTCCGATCCCGGCGGCCTCGAGCGCTCCGAGGACGACGTCCCGCAGGGGCTGCTCGGCCCGAACGCGGCCGCCGGCCCCTGCCCCGACGAAAATGAACGACGGCTCTCCCTTTTTATAGTTGATGTAATCAAGCGCCGCTGTGCAGGCGACCGCCAGCGCCGCCAGGATGACGACCAGCCGGTGGAAGAGGTCGAGCCGCGGGCTTTTCCACCGGAACGGGTTGGGTTTCATTTAATGAGGTCGGGGATGAGGGCGAGCGTTTTTTCCAGATAGGCTTTGTCGCCGAACTCTTCGCCTTCCGGGACGACATCGGGCTGAAGCCCCGTGCCCCAGAGGGTCTTGCCCGAGGGCAGGTAGTAGGCGGCCGAGGAAAGAAGGAGCGCGGACTTGTCCTCGAGGCTGAACAGCGTCTGCCTGGCCGCGAGCCCGAGCGTCTTCGGCCCCACGACTTTGGCCCGCTTCAGCTCCTGCAGGAGGCCGGCCGCGAATTCCGCGGGACCCATCGTGCCTTGGCTGACCCAGACGACGAGCGGCGTCTTGGGCAGTTCGGCCTCGCGCGGGCAGGCGACTTCCTCCCTGACCCCGCCTTTTTTCAGGAAATAGCCCGCGGACGGCGCCTTTACGAATATGTTGACGAAATCGCGGGCCGCGTCGAAGTCGCCCTCGTCCGCGTCCCGCAGGTCTATGACGAGCGGCCCGGAACTCTTTGCCAGCGCCGGGAGGACTTTCTTCCTCAACCCGGGCAGGAGCGAAGCCGAGAACCGGCGCACGGCCAGCACCCGGGGCTTGCCGCGGCCGCTCGAAAAGGAGAACGGGTCGGGTGAGAGCACGGCCCTTTCGGCCTCGTATTCGGCGGTGTCATTGCCTCTCAGGACCTTGAGGCGGACCTTATCCTTGCCGCCGGCTTTCAGCATGAGGTTGGCTTCCGCCAGGCTCATGACCAGGGTGTTCCGGCCGTTTATGGCGCTGATGATGTCCCCGGGTTTCAGGCCGGCTTTCTCCGCCGGCGAAGCCTGGAGCACTCTCAGCACCTGGGGGAAGGCGCCGTATTTCTTGTAAATGATGAGGCCCGGCTCGGGGTCGCTCTCGCCGCGCGTCCGGAACATGGCGGCCAGGTCGCTCGAGAGGTAGGCGGAAAGGGGGTCGAGCGCGTCCACCAGCCCCCGGTAGGCCCCCTCGGCCGTCTGGACCGGGTCGCGCTCCTCGAGGTAGTCGTTCCTGACCAGGCGGAAAAGCGTGTCCAGGAGGTCGAAGCCCTGGGGCGCGGGCGCGCGCGGGGCCTTGCCGTCGAGAGACGTCATCTCGAAGATGAAGAACAGCGTCGCCGCCGCGAAGGCGATGAGGAGAACGACCCTGTAGGCTGGTATCTTCATCTTTTCCGACGGCCCATTCTATCACTTCCTCTTGAGCCACTGCAAGGGGTCGATCGCCCGGGCCCTGTAGCGAATCTCGAAATACAGGCACTCGCCCTTGAGGGAGCCGGTGTCGCCGGTGACGGCGATGGGCTGGCCGGCGCTGACCATGTCGCCGGCCCTGACCAGGAACTCCGAGCAGTGGCCGTAGAGGGAGTAATAGGTCAGGCCGTGGTCGATAATGATCAGGTTGCCGTAGCCGGGGAAGTAATCGGTGAAGACCACCTTTCCGGCGTGCACGGCCTGGACGGTGGCCGAGCCTGTCCGCGGCTCGATCTCGATGCCCTTGTTCATGACTATGGTCTTGAAGCGGGGATGGACCTCCAGGCCGAAGCCGGTGATGAGCCTGCCCTGCACCGGCCAGGCCAGCTTGCCTTTGCGCTCCGTCAGCGGGACGAACGGGCCCGTCAGCACCCACTCGTTGGTCTCGATCTTCTTCATCAGCACCTGTAGCTGCTCGGCGCTCTCCTTCAGCTCCTCCACGGCCTTTTCGTAATCGACCTTGTTCTGCCGGATGCGGGCCACCAGGGCCGTGTTCTTGCGCCTCTCTTCGTCGAGCTCGCGGCGCTTGAACTCGGCCATGCGGATCTGGCCGGCCAGGTCCTGCTTCTTCTCTTCGAGCGCGGTCCGGGCGGCCTCGAGCTCGGAAAGGGTGGCGAGATAGCCCGAGACCACCTGTTCCTGGTAGCGGGCGAGGAGCATCAGGCGCTTGCTTTCCCTCGACACCGACTCGAAGTTCTCGGCCCGCAGGACGAAGCGGGCGAAGTCGGGCTTGCCGAACTTGTGCATCGTGACCAGGATGCGCTCGATGACGGCGCGCTCGGCGTCGAGCCGGGACTCGACCTCGCGGGCCTTTTTCTGCATGGCCTTGAGCTCGGACTCGGTCCTTTCCACCTGGATGTATTGGACCGCGAGCTCGTTCTGGAGGACCGACCGCGTCAGGTTGAGCTGGGCCAGGGCGGAGATGAGCGTTTGTTCCTTCCGGGCCTCGGCTTCGAGCCTGGCCCTGAGTTGCTTTATCTGGCCCTGGATGCCGGCGATCCTCTTCTCGAAATCGGACGTGTCCTGCGTCTGCGGCCGAGCGGCCGCAGAAAGGGCGACAAGCAGCAGGAATGCCAGGGCGGTTCGCGCCGGCCGTGAGCCCGCGGGCGTCTTCATCTTGGTCCTGATTTTTTTATAGCACATTTCGGGGCGTCCGGCGACATCAGGGTTATCTTCGGGCCGGGAATCCTGTATGATGAGGCCATGAGGGACGGTTCCGGGGGCGAGGCGTCGCTTCGAGCGAAGGCCGAGAGAATATACCGCGCGGCCCTGCGGGCCGTCGACCCGGAACGACTCGTCCTAGACAGCGCGCGCCTCGAGGGCGGCAGGCTTTCCGCTCCGGGCGGGGACTTCGACCTGGACGGGCTCGAGCGTGTCCTGCTCATTTCGGCCGGAAAGGCGGCCGTGCCGATGGCCCGGGCGCTGGCCGGCGTGCTCGGCGGGCGGCTCGCTGAGGGTCTGGTCGTCTGCCCGGCCGGGGACGAGGCGAGCGTCGGCGACCCGCGGCTCAGGCTCGTTCGGGCCGCTCACCCCGTGCCCGACGCCCGCAGCGTCGAGGCGGCGCTGGCGGCCCTCGCCGTCGCGGACGGGGCCTGCCCGGAAGACCTGGTCATCGTGTGCTTGTCGGGCGGGGCCTCGTCCCTGATGGCCCTGCCCGCGGACGGGGTCACCATCGAGGAGAAGGCCGCCGTAGTCAAGGCGCTGCTCCGTTCCGGCGCCGACATCGAGGAGCTCAACACCGTCCGGAAGCACCTCTCGAGGATAAAGGGCGGCAGGCTGGCCCGGGCCGTGTTCCCGGCCGCGTCGCTCACCCTGGCCGTATCCGACGTCGTAGGCGACGACCTTTCGGTCATCGGCTCAGGCCCGACCTGCTGGGACGACTCGACTTTCGCCGAGGCCAGGGCCGTCCTCGAGAACCGGGGGTTGTGGGACGCGGTCCCGGAGTCGGTGCGGGCGTACATAAAGCAGGGCGAGGCCGGCCTGGCCGGGGAAACCGTGCGAAGGGCGAGCGGGGTGTTCGACCGAGCCCTCATCCAGGTCATCGGGAACAACCGCCGGGCCCTGGAGGCGGCGCGCGTCGAGGCCGAGGCGGCCGGTTTCGAGGCGCGCGTGCTCACGGACAGGGAGACCGGCGAAGCGCGCGACGCCGCCCGGGAGTACCTCAAGCTTTTGGCCAGGCAGGCCGCGAGCCGGGGTAGGAGCTCCCCGGGTCTCTGCCTTTTGGCCGGCGGGGAGCTAACGGTCACGGTCAGGGGAGGGGGCCGCGGGGGCCGGAACTCGGAGTTCGTGCTGGCCTTCCTGGCCGCTCTCCAGGAGCTCGGCCGGGCTAATTCCGCCGGGGCTGGCGCCGCTTTCCCCGACGTCGATTGGCTCGTGCTCAGCCTGGGCACGGACGGAATCGACGGCCCGACCGACGCCGCCGGAGCCTGGGCCGGACCGTCCACCCTGGGGCGGGCGCTCGCGCTCGGGCTCGACCCGCGCCGCTCGCTCGACGACAACGACTCCTACGGCTTTTTCAAGCGGACCGGGAACCTTATCTTCACCGGCCCGACCGGCACGAACGTCATGGACTTGCGCATGCTGTTGATAGAGGGAAAACAGTAGTTCCGCCGGCCGCGCCGCGGCCCGGGCCGCTTGTTTCAAGGCTTTCCCGCCGGCCGGCCAGGGTCAAATGCCTTGTTTGCCGGCCGGGCCGGTTGTGGTATCATTGGTTCCCGGAATGAACGGGGACCGAAGATGAAGGAACGCGACTGGAAACAGGAAATCAGGGACCACATCGAGAACGTCCGCATCATTGAGAGGTGCCGGGCGGAGACCCTCGGCCACTTCGAGCAGTTCTGCGAGTTCATCGCCGAGCCGGCCGCCGAGGACCTGGCCGGCGAGCTGGCCGAGCACGGCATCCGGGCCGGCCACAGGAAAGTCAAGGATAGGGAGTTCGCCTTCACCGTCTGCTTCCCGGGCACGAAGGACGAGCAGTTCCGCTACCGTCTCGTCCTGCCGCCCAACTCGGTCGAGCTCAAGCTCGACCTCGTCGTCGAGACCCGCCGCACGCGCCGGGCGGATTTCGTGTCCAAGACGGAGAGTTTCATGCCCGGCCTCAAGACCGAGGAGATCCTCAAGCTCGACAAGAGCGAGATAATCCTGGACCTTCTCGACCGCTACAAGAGCTTCATCTACGAAACGATGACGACGCCGGATTGA
>CAYWJT010000055.1:0-17699 GCA_964458655.1 uncultured Eubacteriales bacterium
CATGGCGGCACCTATCATAGCCCATCGTGTCACCTATGTATCTGAACGAGCTCACAGCCGGTACCGCCCGGCCTGTCCCCGCCAATATGGGGACAGTTTACTCATTCACCTATTTTCTCGCTCTTTAGACCGCCCGGGTCTCCATGAAGCAGTGTGAGAATGACGGGCAGGGAAAATAGGTGAATGAGTAAACTGTCCCCTTTTTCTTTCTTTTTCTTTTTTGCTGCGATGTGGTATTGAATGGACAAGAGGCGGCTGAGTTGAACAGCAAGCAGCGGATGTCCGCGGCTATGCGCCGCAGGCGGCCCGACCGGGTGCCGGTCATGTGCCAGCTTTCGCTGGGGCATTATTTTCTGAACAGCGGCCGGCCAGAAACAGACATCTGGCATTCGACGGAAGGCTTCGGCGAGGCCTTGGTCAGGCTCCAGGAGCGCTACGGTTTCGACGGCATCCTCATCAACCTGCCGGGCCGCGACCCGGACTGGCGCTCGCACATCGAGCGCGTCGAAGAGCGGGCGGGGAAGAAGGTCATCCGCTGGCGGAATGGCTGGAGCACGGAATGCCCGCCCGACGACAACCCCCACGTGCTGCGCGCGGACGGCCGGGAGTTCCGGGCGCGCTTCGACGAGGTCGACCCCGAACTGCTCTATTATATAGAGCCGCACGACCTGGGCGGCTTGAAGTACCCTCATTGCTGGGGATTCGCGGAAGAAAGGGCCGACTTCAACTCCTTTTTCCCGCCGTGGCATTACGACACAGTGGATCACGTCATCCGCAAGACCAAGGGAGAGGTTTCCGTCCACGGCGAGGTATTCTCGCCTTTCAGCCAGCTGCTGGAGCTCGTCGGATATGTCGAGGGGCTGACGGCCATCGCGCTCGACCCGGCCAAGACCAAGGCCTGCCTCGAGGCGCTCGTGCGGGGGACAGTCGAGCTCGGCCGAGGCCTGGCCGAACACGGCGTCGACGCCATGCTCATATCGTCGGCCTTCGCCGGGGGCGGTTTCATATCTCCGCGCCAGTACGAAGAATTCGTCCTGCCCTATGAGAAGGCGGTCGTCACGGGGGTCAAGGCCCGCTTCGACATCCCGGTCTATACGCACACCTGCGGCCGGATCGGCGACCGTCTGGAGCTCATGGCCGCGACCGGCACCGACGGCATCGATACGATGGACCCGCCGCCGCTCGGGAACGTCGACCTGGCGGAAGCCAAAGCCAGGGTCGGAGGCAGGCTTTTCCTCAAGGGCAACATAGACCCCGTCAACGTCATTCTCAACGGCACCCCGGACAAGGTCAGGGACGCGGCCCGGCGCTGTCTCGAAGCGGCCATGGCCGGCGGAGGCTACATCCTGAGCACGGCCTGCTCCGTCCCGCCCCACGCCCCGCCGGAGAACATCGTCGTTCTCCGTGAGACGGCGGAAGCCTTCGGCCGCTATCGGTAAATCGTCCCCTATTATTCGACGACGGTCTTCCAGCCGCGGCGGTTGAGGTCGCGATAGATGACGGCGCCGGCGAGCAGCGCCACGCCCAGCAGGCCCAGGCCCGTCAAGACCTCACCGAAGATGATCTTGCCGGCGCCGAAGAGGACCGCGTAGATCATGGCCACGCCGCACAGCCAGTCGATGAGGTTGAACAGGCCGTCCCGGGCGGGAACGACGTCGGCCGCGGACCGGGCCACCGGCCCCCAGAGAGCGGCGTCCGGGCGCACCCGTCGATAGAACGAAACGAGCGTCTCCATCGGCTCCGGCCTGGTCAGGAACGTGACGGTCAGCCAGACCGCCGTCGTCACCGCCATGGTGATGAGGCAGCTCCAGGCGAAGTCCCGTGGGTCGCTTTCCTCCAGCCGGAACCCGAAGCGCAGGCCGAGCGACGTGACCAGCGCCGCGGCCATGGCCGCGATCTCGCTCCAGGCGTTGACCCGCCACCAGAACCAGCGCAGGAGGTAGACCAGGCCCGTCCCCGCGCCCAGGGCGATGATGAACTTCCAGGCGTCGGCGATTGAGTCCATGAAGAAGCTCACGGCCGCCGAAAGCAGCATCAGGGCCATGGTCGTCGCCTGCGACACGGCGACGTAATGCTTCTCCCGGCGGCCCCGGACCAGGAACCGCCGGTAGAGGTCGTTCACGAGATAGCTCGCGCCCCAGTTGAGCTGGGTGGCGATGGTCGACATGTAGGCGGCGAAGAAGCCGGCGACCATGAGCCCCCTGAGATACGCCGGCAGAGAGGCGAGCATCATCCGGACGTAGCCCGATTCCGGGTCGGCCGCGAAGGCCGGGTCGCCCCGGAAAGTGACCACAGCAGCCAGCGCCACGACGATCCACGGCCAGGGCCTAAGCGCGTAATGGGCGACGTTGAACCAGAGTGTCGCGAGCAGCGAATGCTTCTCGTCCCGGGCCGCCAGGATGCGCTGGGCGATGAAGCCGCCGCCGCCCGGCTCGGCCCCCGGATACCAGGAGGCCCACCAGTTGACCGCGATATAGACGAAAAAGGTGATCATCGGCATCCAGCTCGAGCCGACGTCCGGAAGGAAGGAAAGCAGCGAGCCCGACGAGCCGGAGGCCGCCTCGACGGCCCGGACGCCGCTGATAAGGCGGCCCATGCCGCCCAGGGAGTCGACGGCGAAGACCGCCAGGACCACGGTCAGGATCATGATCAGCGCGAACTGGAAGAAGTCCGTGACCAGGACACCCCACAGCCCGGCCAGGGTCGAGATGGCCGCAGTTACGAGCATGACCGCGATGGTCAGGCCCAGCGCCTGGAGCTTGTTCACGCCCAGGATGAGCATGAGGATCTTGGCCATGGCCAGGTTGACCCAGCCCATTATGATGAGGTTTATGAGCAGACCGAGGTAAAGGGCCCGGAAGCCTCGCAGGAAGCGGGCTGGACGTCCGCTGTAGCGGATCTCGGCGAACTCCACGTCGGTCAGGACCCCGGCCCGGCGCCAGAGCCGGGCGTAGAAGAAAACGGTCAGCATGCCCGAAAAGGCCATGCTCCACCAGATCCAGTTGCCCGCGACACCGTTCCTGGCTACGAGCCCGGTCACTGCCAGGGGCGTATCGGCGGCGAAAGTCGTGGCCACCATGGAAGTCCCGGCCAGCCACCAGGCGGCCTTGCGGCCGGAGACGAAGAAGTCGCTCACGCTGCCCGTGGCCTTACGGCGGAAATGAAGGCCGATGCCCAGGCTCAACAGGCTTGCTTCCTCCGGTTGGGGCATGATACTTGCGGCCGCTTCGCCAAGTCAATATGGGGACAGTTTACTCATTCACCTATTTTCTCGCTCTTTGGACCGCCCGGGTCTCCATGAAGAAGTGTGGGAATGACGGGCAGGGAAAATAGGTGAATGAGTAAACTGTCCCCTTTTTTGATACAATCATTCCATGACAGACAGGTTCCCGCTAGACGGGCATGACATAAGAAGGGCGCTGGACCTGGCCCTCGCGAGCGGCGGGGACTTCGCCGAGGTCTACGTCGAAAGGCATTACGCCGCCTTCGTGGAACTCGAAGAGGACATCGTCAAGGAAACCGGCGAGTCCGTCGGACTCGGCTTGAGCGTCAGGGTCCTCAAAGGCGACCAGACCGGTTTCGGCTACACCAACGACCTCTCTCCCGAGAAGGTCCGCAAAGTGGCCCTGACCGCCGCGGCCATCGCCAACGGCCGGCGTAAGCTCGCCCCTTCACGCCCGCGCGCCGCAAGCCCCCTCGCCGGAATTTACCGCGTGCGCCGGCAGGCCCACTCCGCCCGGCTCGCGGACAAGATCGGCCTGGCCCGGGATGCCTATGATTCCGCCCGCCGCTTCGACCCCAGGATCACCAAGGTCAAAGCCCACCTGCAGGATTCCTTCAGGGAGATACTGGTGGCCAATTCCGAAGGCCTGTTGGTCGCCGACGCCCGGCCGATGGTCAGGCTGGTCTGCTCCGCGATCGCAGAAAAGCGAGGCCGCCGGGAGTCGGGCTTCTGGGGCGGCGGCGGCCGGGTCGGCCTGGAGTACTTCTCGCGCGGCCTGACCCCGCGCACTATCGGCGAAGAGGCCGCCCGCGAAGCCCTCGTCCTGCTCGAGGCGGCCGACCCGCCGGCGGGAGAGATGCCCGTCGTCCTCGCGCCCGGCCACAGCGGAGTCCTCATCCACGAAGCGGTCGGCCACCTGCTCGAGGCCGATTTCGTCAGGAAAAAGACCTCCATCTTTTGGAACAAGCTCGGCCGGAAAGTCGGCTCCGGCCTCATCACCATCTTCGACGACCCGACCATCCCCGGCTTCCGCGGCTCCTACGCGGTCGACGACGAAGGCACGCGGCCGCGCAAGACGCTGCTCATAGAAAAAGGCCGGGTGCGCGGCTTCCTTCAGGACAGGCTCTCGGCCCGCCTGCTCAAGCGGCCGCTCACCGGCCACGGCCGCCGTGAGGGCTACGAGTTCCCGCCGATACCGCGGATGTCCAACACCTACATCGACCGAGGCGAGGACGACCCCGCGGATATCATCAGGTCCGTCAGGAAGGGCTTCTACGTCCAAAGCCTGCAGGGAGGCGAAGTCGAGGACTCCGGCAAGTTCACGTTCTCGGTGAGCCTCGGCTACCTCATCGAGTCGGGCCGGCTGACCGCCCCCGTCAGGCAGGCCACGCTCATCGGCACAAACATCGACATACTGAACCGCGTCGAGGCCGTGGGCTCGGACCTGGCCTTCAGCCTGCAGACCGGGACCTGCGGAAAGGAAGGCCAGTCCGTGCCGGTCACGGACGGCTGTCCGACCATCAAGATCTCGGCCATGACAGTGGGAGGGCGCCGGTGAGCGGCGGGCGCGCGCGGCCGCGGGCCGCGTTTGAGGAGCTCATGGACCTGGCTGAATGGGTCGTCGGCTTCGCCCTGCGCTGCGGCGCCGACGAAGCCGAGGCCGTCGTCAACGACGGCTTCGAGTTCAACGTCGACGTCAGGAAGGGCCGGGTCGAGCACCTGGAAGAGGCCGGCGAGAAAGCCCTCCGGCTGAGGGTCATCAAGGACGGGCGGACGGCTCACGCAGCGAGCTCCGACCTCGAGCCCGGCGTGCTGCGGCGGCTGGTCCGGAACGCCGTGACGCGCGCGGGGCTCTCGAGCCCCGACAAGTACGCCGGCCTCGCCCCTCCTTCCACGACAGCCCTCCGTGGTCCGGAGCTCGACATCTACGACCCGGACATGGCCGGGCTCGCCGCGTCCGCCAAGATACAGCTGGCGCTCGAGACCGAGCGGGTCGCCCTCTCGGATAAACGCATCACCAATTCCCACGGCGCGACCTTCACGTCCGCGGAAGGCCGCATAGTCATCGTCAACTCCAAAGGCTTCCGCGGGGATTACCGGCAGACCTACTGCTCGCTCGGGGTCGGCCTTCAGGCGGGCGGAACCGACAACCGGACCGAAGACTGCTGGTTCTCGGCCAAGAGGCACTTCCGGGACCTCGACCCGCCCGAAGCCATCGCCCGCAGGGCCGTCGCGAGGACGGTCCGCCATCTCAACCCGAGAAAGATCCGAACGGGGAACGTGCCCGTGATCTTCGAGCCGACCCAGACAGCCTGGCTGCTCGGGTTCCTGTTCGCCTGCGTGTCGGGAACGGCGGTCTACCAGAAGAGCACCTTCCTCGCCGGGAAACTCGGACGCCCGGTCGCCCATCCCCGGGTGACGGTCGTGGACGACGGCCTGCTCCCGCGCGGCCTCGGCACCAGGCCATTCGATTCGGACGGACTGCCCTCGCAGCGGACCGAGGTCATCAAGAAGGGGCGCTTGCTCAACTATCTCTGCAATTTCTACGCCGCCCGCAAGCTCGGCCTGAGGTCCACCGCCAACGCCTCCGGCACGGGCGTCGGGCCGACCAACTTCTACCTGATGCCCGGCCCGGAGACGCCGGAAAGGATGATCGCGGGCACCCGCAGGGGTCTCATCCTGACCAAGACCATCGGCCACGGCCTCAACCCGGTGACCGGCGACATCTCCCGCGGCGCCTTCGGCCTCTGGGTGGAAGGCGGCGAGGTCGCGTTCCCTGTGGCCGAGGTCACCATCTCGGGCAACCTGGGCCGGATGCTGAAGGAAGTCGAAGCCATAGGCAACGACCTCGACCTGACCAGCGCCGTTACCGGGCCGACGGTCAAGTTCGCCGAAATGACGGTCGCCGGCCGCTGACTCAGCCCTTCGCTTCTCCGTAGACGTTCCGATGCATGACGGTCTTCAGGTCCCGCTTGGGCACATGCAGACGTCCTTCGGCGTCCTTCCAGTAGCAGGGCGATCCCGTCATGTTCTCAACGACCGGCGCCTCATCCGGGTAACCGAGGGCGAGCACGCAGTCGATGCGGTAATGAGCGGGGACCTGAAGCGCCTCGCGGAGCCTGTCACGGTCCACGGACAGGAGCCAGCAGCTCCCGACATCCTCGGCCAGGGCGGCCAGGATCATGTTCTCGACGGCCGCCCCCACATCATACTCGAAAAGCTTTTCCCTGACCTTATTATTGACCAAGACCACGATATAGGCGGTCGGCTCATGGCCGGGCTTAGGGTCGCCCTGCGGCGCGATGTAGGCCGCCCACTTCAAGCAGGGAATGACCTTCTGCCTGACCTCCGGCGCGTCCACGACGATGAACTCGAGCGGCTGGAGGTTGGCCGCCGACGGCGCCAGACGCCCGGCGTTGACAACCCGCTCGAGGGTCTCGGTCGGCACGGGGTCCGGCCGGAACTGGCGGATGGTCCGACGCTCGACGATGAGTTCGTAGACTTCCTCTCCGTGTTCACACATGACCGTTCTCCTTGCGGTTATTTCCTTCATCAACCCGGCTCTCGACGGCCGGGGCTTTCAGGGCGAAAACGAGCGAGGCCGCAAACAGCACGGCCGCGGCCGCCATGTACATTCTGCTGTAGCCGCTGAGGTCGGCCAGCCAGCCGTAAAAAGGAGAGCCCACGCCCATACCTACGTCGAACAACGACAGATACAGGCTGATGGCCAGGGCCTTGTTCCCGCGGCCGAGGAGATCGATAAGGTAGGCGCTCAGGGCCGGGAAGATCAAGCCTTGACCGAGCCCGCCGATGAAGCCGGACAGGACCAGGGCCGGCCCGCTCCGCACCTGGGAAAAGAAAACCAGGTTGGCGCTGATGATCGCGGCCGCGGGCAGTATGACCTTTTTCCGGCCGTAGCGGTCCGAAAGGTCGCCCATCCCAAACCGGCTCAAAATGGCGGCCAGCGAGAAGCTCAGGAAGAAGGGGCCGACGCGGCTTATGCCGACAGAGCCCGCGAAAACGGCGACGAAGTAGATCATGGCCCCGCGGACCGAGCCGTGGAACACCGGCATCAGGGAAACGACGATAAGGGTGGCCAAAGAGAAACCCCGGAAAACCCCCCTTGCGGAACGCCCGCCGCCGGCCTCCTTCCTGGGCATTTCCCGGGTGGCCAGCAGGCAGCCCAGCGAGGCCAGAAGACAGAGGAAGCTGGCGTTGAACAGGCCGCCGTAGCCGAAGCGCGCGATGAGTTTTTCGCCCGCGACCGGGCCCAGGGCGTTGGCCACCAGCCCGGCCACGCCGATTATGCCCATGGATTGGGCGATCCTTTCCACGGGCGAAAGGTCGGAGCAGACGGCGATGGTGGCCGTCATGCTCACTCCCCAGCCGAGGCCGCGGAAGACGCTGAGGGCGAGCGGCAGCCAGCCCGCGTCCCTGACCAGGTTGAAAAGCGGCACGACCGCCATCAGTATGCCCACGCCCCACAGGGCGAACCGCCTGCCTCCCCCGGCGTCGATCAGCGTCCCGACGAGCGGCCGCACCGCGATGGCCACGACGCTGTGCAGCCCCATGATCAGCCCGATGCGGCTCTGGGTGGGGTTGAATTCCTTCAGGAAGAGCGGCAGCAGGAAGAAAAGCGAGATCGACATGTAGAGGAAAAAGTAGCCGACCAGGGCGATGATGAAGTCGGCGCTCCAGAACCGGCCGCCTTCAGGTCCGCCGCTCGCGCCGTTCCCGGTCATTGCCGCCCGCATTCGGTCGATTAACGCGCCACGCGCAGAATGCCATCATAGCAGGATATCTATCTATAGAAGAGGACCGGGCCCATGTCAACACGAAGAGGGCTCTTTGACGGACAGCGTGGAAACCGGATTCTTCCGGCCGAGCGCCGGAGATCGAACGACCCGCCCTCGCCGCTCTTCATCGAGCCCGCGAAGAGGTGCTGGCTGTTTTTGGGGTTTGGGGAAAATTTAAAGGGGATATTGAAGGAGGGTGTATTCCTTGGCCTTGCACAGCCAGCGAAGCAAAGCCTTGACTGTATTATAGCACATCCGCCAAACTTGTAAACAGGAAAACGCCTGAGCCCTACATTATTTCCGGAAATGGGATAAAATAGATGTCGTTCCATACTTCCCAAGGAGGTCCGCGCATGTCAGCCCGGGAGGCGCAAAAACATTTCCTAGCGGCGGCTTCTTTCCTCATCGCCGCGCAGGCTTTCCTCTTCTCGCAGGACCCCAGGTCCCTCGGCTTCAAGAAAGAGCTGGTCATCGAGCTCAGGAACCCGGCCGCGAGCGACCTCGAGGATTATCCGGTGACGCTCAACGCGTCCGATATCCGGGCGGCCGCCCCGGATTTCAACAGCTATAATTTCGCGCTGTTCGAGCTGGTCGGCAAGGAATACCGCCTCATCCAGACCCAGGCCGATGACCTGGACCGGGACCGCTACCACGACGAGATCTTCTTCCAGAAGACCCTGCCGGCCCGTTCCACGACCAAAATACTCTGCTATTACTCGCCCAAGGGCGGCATGCAGTTGATGATCACGCCCAAGGTTTTCGCCCGGCCGGCCGGCGGAGGTGCCGAACGTCAGGTTTTCGAATGGGAGTCGCGCCTCAGCGGCTACAGGCTGGACTCGGGACGCCTCCTGCCTTACGGCAAGTTCGCGCCGGGCCTGGTGCTGCAGCGGGCCAGGACCGAGCTCGACCGTCCGCAGAGCTGGGGCATGCTGCTGCTCGCGGCGGACTCCGGCCCGGGCGCCGGCGGTCTGTGCTTGTGGGACGGCGAAAAAATGATCCGGCTCTACGGAGACTCACCGGCCGACCGGACGGCGGAGATCCTGGCCATGGGCCCGTTGAGGACTATCGTCCGCGTCACGCACAGGTCCATTAAAACCCCCGGCGGTGAGGTCACCGTTTCGGCGCGCTACTCTCAGGCGGCGGACTCCCCCGTCACCATGGTGACCGTGACCTTGGAAGGGACTGCCGACCGTCTCTCGAGCGGACCCGTCCTCGCGAAGCTCGGCGAAGAGGCCGTCGTGTTCGACCGCGACAGGGGCTTCTTCGCGTCCTGGGGAAAAGGCCTGGCCGGAGCCGGCGAAATCGGCCTCGCGGTTGTCTTCGATCCGGCGGCCTTCGCCGGCCTCGACGAGTCCGGGAACGAGCGGGGATTCAAACTGAGGCCCGGCCGTGACGGAAGGCTCGCTTTCTGGCTGTCCGCGGCCTGGGGCAGGGGTGTGACGTCGCCGCCCAACCCGGCTCCAAAGTACTGGCCGGAAAGGGCCGCGGCCGTGGCCCTGAGACATTCGACGCCCGTCGAGGTCGTTTTCACGGCTGAAAAACGATAAGGCGCGGCCACGCGCTCCGGCCGGCGCGGCGGTCTACCCAAGGCCGCCGCGGCGTGTTAATATAGACCGCCGGAGGCGAAGACGCCCCGCTGCTCCTGAGCAGGTGAACCAAGATGGATAAAGAGCTCGAATCCCAGTTGACCCGATGCCGTCCGGCCGTCGTCCCGGAGTGCGACCCCGGCTTCAAGCCGATCATCCTGCCCTACCGACTCATCACCGTTCAGCCGGGCGCGTCGGATTCGGTCCCGCTGAGGTTCGGCGTCGAGCGCGAGAACGGTTTCGTTTCCGTGTTCGAGACAGCCCTGCTCGAAAGAGCCGTTTCATCCGGGACCGCCTTCCGCATCATGGAGCGCGCGCTTAAGTTCTTCCTCTGGTCGAGGGGCGGTTGGCGCGTCTTCTTCCAGGGCCCGGTCTCATTCTTCGAGATGCTGCGGCGCGAATACTCAAGCCGGGGGGCGCGGGCCTTTGACGTCGCCTTCATGAGCGACATTTACGCCAAGCCGTTCGAGCTGCTCCAAACCGAGGCCAAAGATTTTCCCGAAAGCCGCGAGAGGCGCAGCCGCCTGGGCGGCCATTTCGAGGGCTGCCGCGTCGGCTTCGACCTGGGCGCGAGCGATTACAAGGTCGCGGCCGTGGTCGACGGCGTGCCCGTCTATGAAGAAGAGATCCCCTGGAGCCCGGTCGAACAGCAGGACCCGGAGTACCATTACCGCGAGATCCAGTCCGGGCTGAGGAAAGCTGCCTCCCGCCTGCCCCGCGTCGACGCCATCGGCGGCAGCGCGGCCGGCATCTACGTCGACAAAGAGCCGCGGGCGGCCTCGCTTTTCCGCTCAGTTCCGAAGGACCTGTTCGACAGCAAGGTCAAGACGCTCTTCGAACGCATCGCGGCCGAGTGGCGGGTGCCCTTCGAGGTCGTCAACGACGGCGAAGTGACGGCCCTGGCCGGAAGGCTTTCGTTCGGCTCAGGCTCGGTGCTCGGCGTCGCCATGGGCTCCAGCCAGGCCGCGGGCTACATCAACGAGGAAGGCTTCATCCCGGGCTGGCTGGACGAACTGGCCTTCGCGCCGCTCGACCTGTCGCCGACCGCGGCGCCGGACGAATGGTCGGGGGACGCCGGCGTGGGCGCCCAGTACTTCTCCCAGCAGGCCGTGGCGCGGCTCGCGGCCGCCGCCGGCTTGAGCTTCCCTGACGACGTGCGCCTGCCGGAGCGCCTCAAGGCCGTCCAGGAGCTCCTCGAGAAAGGCGACGAGCGCGCCCGCCGCGTTTACGCCTCCATAGGCGTCTACCTCGGGTACGCCATCCCTTGGTACGAGGTTTTTTACAGCTTCCGCCATCTTGTCGCGCTCGGCCGCGTCATGTCCGGCCGCGGCGGCGAGGTCATAATGAGCGAGGCCAGGGCCGTCCTGGAACGGGAGTTCCCCGAAACCGCCGGCCGGGTCGAGCTCCATCTTCTGGACGAGAAAAGCCGGCGGGTGGGCCAAGCCGTGGCGGCCGCCAGCCTGCCCGAGACGGATAAGGAAAAGCATCAATGACGCAAGACATGAAGTTCCACAAGAAAGAGGCTTCGGTCTTCATCCCGGACGGAGCTCCGCTCGAACAGGCCCTGGACAGGGTCACCCATCTCAGCATCGGCGCCCATCAGGACGACAGCGAGATCATGGCCTTCCACGGCATCCTGCAGTGTTACCGAGAGACCGGCAAATGGTTCGGGGCGGTGACGTGCACGGACGGCGCCGGCAGCCCGCGGGCCGGCAAGTACGCCGCTCTGACCGACGCAGAGATGGCCCGGCTGCGGCGGCGGGAACAGGAGAAGGCGGCCGTCATCGGAGACTACGGCTTCCTCATACAGCTCAACTACACGAGCGCCGAGATAAAGGGGAAAGAAAGGGAGAGCCTGTGTTCGGACCTGGAAAAGATCCTGCGTCGGACCAGGCCCGAGGTGGTCTACACCCACAATCCCCTCGACAAGCACGATACTCATCTGGCCGCGGCCTTCGCCGCAGTCGCGGCCCTGCGGCGTCTCGCGCCGCGGGAGCGGCCGAGCCTGGTCCTCGGCTGCGAGGTCTGGCGCGGCCTCGACTGGCTGGAGGACGCCGACAAGGTGGCCCTGGACGTCAGCGGCCGCGAGAACCTGGCCATGGCCCTGGTCGGGGTCTACGATTCCCAGGTCGCAGGCGGCAAAAGGTACGACCTGGCCACCCTCGGCCGGCGGCGGGCCAACGCCACCTACTTCCAGACCCACGAGACGGACCGGGCCGACGCGCTCTGGTTCGCCCTGGACCTGACACCGCTCGTCCAGAAGCCCGATCTCGACGTGGAAGAATACATCGTCGGCTTCCTGGACAGGTTCAAACGCAGCGCCGTTGATAAGATCAGGAAATACAAATTCTAGGTCGTGTCCGACCGAAAGGGAGAGCAAGAATGGAGATCATCATCCAGCCTGACGCCGGCCAGGCGAGTTTGACGGCCGCCCGCATCGTGGCCAAGACCGTCCGGGAGAAACCGCACGCCGTGCTCGGCTTCGCCACCGGCCGGACGCCGCTCGAGCTCTACGAGCAGCTCGTGCGCATGCACGTCGAGGGCGGTCTCGACTTCAGCGGCGTGACGAGCTTCAACCTCGACGAGTACGTCGGCATCGAGCCGACCCACCCCGCCTCCTTCCATTCCTACATGTGGCACAACCTGTTCAGCCGCATCAACATCCCCAAGGAGCGGATCCACATCATCGACGGCATGACCCCGGACATCCCTGCCTACTGCCGCCATTACGAAGCCGCCATCAAGACGGCCGGCGGCATCGACATCCAGATCCTGGGCATCGGCAAGAACGGCCATATCGGCTTCAACGAGCCCTCCTCCTCCCTCTCGTCGAGGACGCGCATCAAGACCCTGACCGAGGCGACCAGGCTCGACCTGGCCGAGGAATTCGGCGGCCTGGACAGGGTCCCGCACCATGTCATCACCATGGGGCTGGGCACGATCATGGAAAGCCGCGCCTGCGTCCTGCTGGCCTTCGGCGCGAGCAAGGCCCGGGCCGTGGCCCGGGCCGTGGAAGGCCCGGTGACGGCCATGATGCCCGCCTCCGTGCTCCAGATGCACCCGCGGGCCGTCTTCGTCCTGGACAGGGAGGCGGCCGGCGAGCTGGAGCTGGCCGATTATTATTCCTGGGTCTACGAACACAAGCCGGACTGGCAGAAATACTGACCGGTCGCGGTATTTTCCGTTGAGGCCCGACCGCGTTTGGGGTATCCTTAGGAGACCATGAGCCGGAACGAGAGACGGCCGATATCAAAATGACTGGGGGTCAAGCATGAAGAGCGTCAAACACATCCTCTGGGCGACTGACTTTTCCGCGGAATCCAAAGCGGCCCTGAACTGGGCCGACTTCCTGGCGAAAAAATTCCAGGCGGAACTCACAGCCCTGCATGTCGTCCCGGATTTCTCGCCGGCCCTCTATGAGACGCTGCCCGAGCTCAGGGCCGAACTCCTGAACAAGATCGAGGGCACCAAGATGAGCGGCCGGGCCCAGATCAACGAGTTCTGTCGCGCAGAGGGCGTCTGTCCCACCCAGGTTCTGGTCCGGGAGGGCGCACCTGCCCGTGTCATCGTGGACACCGCCGAAAAGGAAAAGACCGACCTCGTCGTCATCGGCCGGAAAGGCGCCTCGGACGCGGAAGGCTCGCTCATCGGCAGCGTCGCTCACAAGATCCTGCGCAGCTCCCCTGTGCCGGTGCTCGTGGCCAAGAAGGCCGGCAAGCGGCCGGAAATCAAGAACATACTCGTCCCGACCGACTTCACGAGCGAGGAGGACGTCGAACGGGAATACGCCTGGATGCTGGCCTCCAAGCTCGGGGCCGACCTGACCTTCCTCTACGTCCTCGAGCTCTTCGGGCACGATTTCCGCCTGACCGACGAGATGTTCCAGGCCGTGCTGAAGAAGCTCCAGGCCCGGCGGAAACGCGAGCACTCCGGCGTCAACATCAAGGAAGAGGTCACCCGCGCCGTCAACGCGGCCGAGGGCATCATCGACCACGCCGAACGCCACGGCTTCGACCTTATCGTCATGTCCACGGTCGTCCGCAAGCTGCCGCGCCTGCTGCTCGGCAGCACGACGGAGAAGGTCATCCGCTATAGCGCCCTGCCGGTGCTGGCCCTGCCGGCCCACTTCGACTGAGCCGTCCCGGCCGGGAAGGGCGTTTACTCGGCGCCAGGTTTCTGATAAAAAGTACCCCTATACCCCGGCTAAGGAAGGGACGACATGCACCTGACCTGGGTCGACTGGCTGATCGTTTTCGCGTCCATAAGCATCTGCTTCCTGCCCGCGCTGTTCTTCAGCCGCCGGGCCGGCCGCAACACCGCCGAGTTCTTCACCTCCGGCCGGGCCGCGCCCTGGTGGCTGATCGGCGTCAGCATGGTGGCCACGACCTTCAGCACCGACACGCCCAACCTCGTGACCAACATCGTCCGCAACCAGGGCGTCGCCGGCAACTGGGTCTGGTGGGCCTTCCTGCTGACCGGCATGCTGACCGTCTTCTTCTACGCCCGCATGTGGCGCCGCTCCGGCGTGCTGACGGACCTGGAGTTCTACGAGATCCGCTACTCGGGCAAGCCGGCCGGCTTCGTCCGCGGCTTCCGGGCGGTCTACCTCGGCCTGCTTTTCAACTGCGTCATCATGGGCACGGTCAACCTGGCGGCGGTCAAGATCGCCAACGTCCTTCTGGGCTGGCCGGCCCTGAAGACCCTGGCCATCTGCGCCGCCATCAACGTCTTCTTCGCCATTGCCGCCGGGCTGTGGGGCGTCCTGGTCATCGACCTCATCCAGTTCGGCATCGCCATGACCGGCGCCTTCTCGGCGGCCGTCTTCGCCCTCAAACAGCCGCAGATAGGCGGGCTGTCGGGCCTTATCGCCAAGCTCGACCCGAAGACGCTCCATTTCCTGCCGGATTTCGGGGACTGGGGGCTGGCCCTCTCGGTCTTCATCATCCCCATAGCCGTCCAGTGGTGGTCGGTCTGGTACCCGGGCGCCGAGCCGGGCGGCGGCAGCTACATCGCCCAGCGCATGCTCGCGGCCCGGACGGAAAAGGACGCCTTGGGCGGCACGCTGTTCTTCAACGTCATGCACTACGCCCTGCGGCCCTGGCCCTGGATCTTGGTCGCGCTCTGCTCGCTCGTCATCTACCCTGAGCTCTCCGACATCAGGGCCGCCTTCCCGGCCGTCGACCCCAAGCTGGTCGGCCCGGACATGGCCTACCCGGCCATGCTCCGTTTCCTTCCGGTCGGGTTCCTCGGCGTCATGGTCGCCGGCCTGTTCGCCGCCTACGTCTCGACCATCATCACCCATCTCAACTGGGGCAGCTCCTATATCGTCCATGATTTCTACCGCCGCTTCATCCGAAAAGGGGCGACGGAGCGTCACTACGTCCTGGCCGGCAGGGTCATGACCGCCGTTTTGATGGTCCTCGCCGGCTCGATAACCCTGGTGCTCGAAACGGCCAAGACCAGCTTCGACCTGCTGCTTTCGGTCGGCGCCGGGACGGGGCTGATCTACCTGCTGCGCTGGTTCTGGTGGCGCATCAACGCCTGGAGCGAGATCGCGGCCATGACCAGCTCCTTCCTCGCGGCGCTTTTCTTCTTCCTGATGGGCAAAGCCGGCCATCCCGTGGCCTCACACATCTCGCTCGTGATCACCATCGCGGCCACGACCGTGGTCTGGCTGGCCGTAACCCTGCTGACGAGGCCGGTGGACAGGGACACCCTGGTCGGCTTCTACAAACTTGTCCGTCCCGCGGGCAGGGGCTGGCGCGCGATACGAGAGGCGGCCGGAGTGGGCAGCTCGCCCGACTCGCTGGCCAACGCCTTCCTCGGCTGGGCGGCCGGCATAACCTTCGTCTACTCGGCGCTGTTCGGAGCCGGGGCCTACATCTACCACAATACGACCCTTGGTATCGTCTGGACGGTGCTTTTCGCGGCGAGCGGCCTGGGCCTTATCAAGATACTGCCCAGGCTGTGGATAAAGGAAAAAGCTCCGGCCGCGTCCGGGGAGCGGCCGTCCCCACCCGCTTCTTGAGCCGCGCCCTGACCGCTTCGACGAAATCCGGCGGGACCTTCAGGCCGAGACTCCGGGCTTTCTCCAGGTGCGCCCAGCAGGCCTCGTAATCGCCGAGCCGGAAAAGGGCGAAAGCCAGGTTGTTGTGCGCCGCGGCGTTCGCCGGGTCGAGAGCGATCAGCCTGGCGATCGCCTCGGCGGCCTTCTTGAAGTCGGCCTGAGCCAGGAGCAACTGGCCGTAGTTGTCCAGGATCTCGGTGTTGTCGGGGGCGCTCTCCAGGCCCTTCTCGAGCTCCAGGCGGGCTTCCTCCGGCCGGCCGGCCAGGAGGAGCGCCAGGGCCAAGTTGTTCCGGGCCGAGGCCAGGTTCGGGTCGAGGCGGAGCGCAATCCGGCACTCCTCCAGCGCCCGCTCATGCTCCCGGAGCCGGATGTAGGCGCCGGCGACGTTCACATGAAAAGAAGCCGAGGCGGCGCCGAGCTCGGCTGCTTTCCTGAACTCGTTCAAGGCTTCTTGGGCCCTGCCTTCGAGAAGATAGCTCATGCCCAAGCCTTCCCTGGCCGGCAGCAGACCCGGTTCGTTTTCCAGGGCCCTCTCGAAACGCGACCGGGCGGCTGCCGGCTCCTTGCGCTCGAGCATGATGTTCCCCAGGTTCAGCCAGGCCCTGGCATGCCCCGGGTCGATCGCGACGGCTTCTTCAAAAGCTCGGACTGCCGCTCCTCGGTCGCCTTTCTTGTGCAGGATGCGGCCGTAGGTGTTGAGGATGTTGGGGTTCTTTTCCTCAAGCTCCAGCGCCTTTCGGCACTCGGCCAGGGCGGCGTCGGCCTCTCCCCTGGCGAGCAAAACCTCTGCCATGTTCGACCGGGCCAGCGCATAGGCGGGCTCGATCTCCAGGGCTTTGAGGAGCGCCTTTTCGGCCTGGTCGAGTTTGTCCTGTTTCAGAAGGACATCGCCGAGGTTGCACCAGGCCTCCGCGAAATTCGGCCTGAGCCTCAGGGCCTCGAGGTATCTATCCAGGGCGGCCGCGAGGTCGCCCCTCTTGGCCAGCGCTATGCCCAGGTTGTAAAGGACGCGCGTGTTTTCCGGCTCTTCTTTCAAGATCCCGGAATATATCTCTATAGCACGGTCGTTCTCGCCCCGCCTGCGGAAAGAGACGCCCAGCAGGTTCCTGGCCTCCACCGAACCCGGGTTGAGCTTGACGGCTTCGCGGCAGGCCGCTTCGACGCCCGCATAATCCTTCTTTTCCAGCCGCAGATGGGCCAGCATCAGCCAGGCGTCTGCGAGCCCGCCTTCAGACAAGTTCGCGCCTGCCGAGCCGACGGCCGACTCGGTTCTCCCCGTTGACTCCGTGATCAGGCCGCAAATACGTTCGACGACAGGCAGGCTCTTTTCGACCGCTTCCGGGAGCAGAGGGAAGCCCAGGGTCCCGAACTTCCTATCTCGGTTCAGCCTGATAAGCTCGGAATTAAGGGGGTCGAAAGCCTGTCCCCGGCCCAGCCAGTCCATGAGCGCGGTCCGGTCGTCGACGTGTACGGCGCCGAAAAGATGGGCCAGCTCGTGTTCGAGCGCTTTCAATTCCCTGCCGCTGTCCCGGCCCCGGCGCAGGAGCAGGACGGCTTCCTTGAAAAGCACCAGGCCGCTCCAGGAATCCCGCAGGTTGCCCTGGGCCGTGACAGCCAGGAGTATCTGATGATCCCCTTTGGGCGAAAGCGTCTCCAGTTTCCCCATCAGGCCGGACATGGACGATATGGAATCGTCGGAAGCCCACTCTTCGTAGCGCGCTATGATGAACCTGAGGCCGAACCTCTGCTCGAAATCGGCCGAGGCTGCGGCCACGAGAGAGGCGAGTCTTTCCCGCCACGCGGGCAGCGTCCGGTACTCCTCGTCCGCGAGGACGAGCAGACGCAGCTCGCGGGGCTCATCGGGTCGGACCGGCGGAGCGGCGGCCCCTGCCCCGAGCGCCAGCGCGGCCGCGAGCAGCCAGCCGGATAGTATTTTCCCCACGCAAGTAAAATAGGTTGACGCGGGCGCCGCGTCAAGCCGGTGGTCTCGTCCACTACATTAGTGACGCGCTTGGCTGGGGATGAGT
>CAYWJT010000056.1:0-17610 GCA_964458655.1 uncultured Eubacteriales bacterium
CGAGTCAAGAAACGGTGAGGCATTTCTCCTGGAAGGCGCGGGCGAAGTCGTCGAGGTCCTTGGGGCTGAGGAGGATGCGGCCCTGTTCCACGTAGGAGTTGTAAAGCGCGTTGAAGCAGGTCTGGAAGCGGTAGCCGGCCGTCCGCGCGGGGTTGGTGTCGCGTTTTTCCTCGTCGAGGCGCACCGAGATCAGGGTCTCTCGGTCCTCCGCGAAATTGTAGACATAGCTGGCTGTCCCGACGCAGTGCAGTATGCCGGCTTCCAGGTCCTCGTTGGGCGAAAGTTCGAGGGAGCCGCTCCTCGCCGGCTCGGAGAGCTCGAGCAGGGAGAGAGGCGTCAGCTGCCTGGCGTAGAAGAAATTGTCGCCTTCGATGCGCTCGCCGTCGATTGCGCCGCTGCAGCCCGTCCCTTCTGGCCAGGCGCGCAGGAGAAGCAGGAACGAGCCCTGTTTCTCGAGGAGCATCAGCGTGTCCACCTCGTTCTGGGTGCCGTCGTCGAAGGTCATCGAGACGATGTAGAGCTCGCGCAGGTTGGCGGCCTCGGGCGAGAAGGGGTCGAGGTTGGTGTAGACGGCGTATCCGACGAAGGGCTTGTTCCCGGTGGCCAGGTTCTCCTCGTACTCGGTGATGAACCAGCCCGGCTGGGTGTCCCATTCGCCGTACTTGAGGCTGCTCTTGTAGGCGGCCAGGTCGAGGCTCCGCTCCTTGCTCCGGTAGAGGTCGAACAGGGCGGCCGGATGGATGGTGGCGCCGCGGAACGTGAACGTGCCGGGGATGTCCCGCGGAGGCTCCTTGCGGCAGGCCGCGGACTGGAGGGCAAAGAGGCAGGCGCCGAGGAGAACGGCCGCCCCGGCGGCGAGCCCGCGGGCCTTGCTCCGGTATCGGCGACCTTGTCGGAGGTGTCGCCGGCGCGCTTTTTCGGACATGACGGGCCTCCTTCTCCTTATTAGACCATGCGCGCCGCCAAAACTTCCAGATTCTTGGCGGCCGGGCAATCCGGCACCTGGCAGCGCACCGGGCACCGATTTTGATCCCGCAGCCGATTTCTTCGCCCGCCCGAGGGAACTTTTCGGCCGAGCGCTTCGTAATTACGGGTGAGAACGCGGATTTCGGTCCGCAATCTCCGGGATTCGTCGGATCGAGCCCGCGGGCGTCGATATGATGCAGGCGAACCGAGTTGCAGATATGACCGGGAGGCACAGGTGAAACAGCCGAGAAAAATCGAAGCGACAGCCACAGACACAGCGCTCGACCGCCGGACTTCCGTCCTGCGGGCCGGCGCCTTCCTATTAATATTAATGTCGTTGTTGACGGTCCTTGCGCTCGACCTCTGGCCGCTCGCGCCGGCCGTGTCGGCGGCACCGGCCGCGCCCCCCGACGACGACGGCGGCAAGCCGGCCGCGGCGCCGCTTCCGCCGTCCGTGCCGGTCGCCGAAACCCCGCCCGTCATCGACGGCAAGCTCGACGACCCGGCCTGGGCCAACGCCATGAAGTTCGAGGCCTTCAAGACCTTCAAGCCCGACTTCGGCAAGGAGGGGAGCCAGCGGACCGTCGCCTACCTGACCTACGACTCCGAGAACATATATTTCGCGGCCCGGGCCTTCGACAGCGAACCGGCCAAGATCAAGACTTCGGTCTGCCGCCGCGACGCCATGGGCGACGACGACCTCATCGGGGTCATCCTCGACACCTTCAACGACATGCAGAGCGGCTACGGCTTAATGCTCAACCCCTACGGCATCCAGGGCGACGGCATCCTGAACTCCCAGGGCAACCTCGACGACAGCCTCGACCTCGTCTGGTACAGCAAGGGCCAGGTCGACGAACAGGGCTACACGGTCGAGGCCCAGGTCCCGCTCAAGAGCCTGCGCTTCCCCTACAGGAAGACGACGACCATGCGCGTCATCTTCTTCCGCTTCATCACCCGCAACTCGGAGCAGGTCTCGGACCCGCCGTTCGCGCCGGACAAGGGCAGCCCGCTCATGCAGGCCGCGCCGGTCCTGTTCCACGGCCTGCATTACAGGCGGGTCGCCGAGCTCATCCCGGCCTTCACCTACGGCAACCGTTACGCCGCGAGCGAGGGCAGCATGACCCGGGTGGAGCAGAACAAGGACTTCAGCCTGACCGGCAAGCTCGGCCTGACGTCCGACCTCATTCTCGACGGGGCCTACAACCCCGATTTCAGCCAGGTCGAGGCCGACGCCGGCCAGATCGACGTCAACCTGCGCTACCAGCTTTACTACCAAGAGAAGCGGCCGTTCTTCCAGGAAGGGGCCGACCTCTGGAATTTCGGCGGCCAGGTCGAGGATTCGCCGCTCCAGGCCGTGGTTTACACGCGGACCATCATCAACCCCGACTACGGCTTCAAGCTGACGGGCAAGCTGACGCGGCGCGACACGCTGGCGACGATCTACGCCCGGGACAACCTGCCGGGGGACGCGACGGACGAGCACCCGGAGTTCATGATCGCCCGTTACAAGCACGCGCTGAAGGGCGACTCCTACCTGGGGGCTTTCTACACCGGGCGCGAGGCCGGCGGCGGCTACAACCGGGTGGGCGGCGTCGACGGCTCGCTGCGGCTGAACGGCATATCGACGCTGTCGTTCCACGCCTTCGGCGCGCTCACCAGGGACGGCGACGCGGCGGAGACGAAGAAGGACCACGCGCTGTCCGTGAGCTACGACCTCTCGAACCGCAAGTGGGCCGCCAACCTCGGCTACCAGGACGTGTCGGAGAACTTCCGGGTGGACACCGGGTTCGTGACGAGGACGGGCGTGCGGCGCGTCTCGGCCTTCGCCATGTACCGGATCTACCCGAAGAGCAAGTTCTTCCAGACGATCGAGCCGTTCTACTGGAGCTACCATCTTTACGACACGTTCTACGACATGTGGGAGACCTGCAACTTCTTCGTGCTGCGCTTCCAGCTGCCGCGGAGCACGCAGGTGCGCTTCGAGGGCATCGCGGCCAACGAGGTCTTCGCGGGGCAGAGGTTCGGCCGCAGCGGGTACGGCTTCAGGCTGAACTCGCAGGTCACGAAGCAGCTCTTCGTCTTCCTGTTCGCGCGGCACATGGGCTCGATCTATTACGACCCGGAGGCGCCGTACCAGGGCGACGGGAACAGGTTCAGCGTCGAGGTCGGCTACCAGCCGGTGGACAAGTTCAGCTCATATTTCAGCCTCAGCTATTCGGAATTCTTCCGGCGGGCGGACGGCGAGAAGATCTACGACTACACCATCGTGCGCAGCCGGAACACCTTCCAGCTCAACAAGTACCTGTTCCTGAGGGGGATAGTCGAGTACAACTTCTACCGGAAGCGGCTGACGGCCGACGCGCTGGTCTCGTTCACCTACATTCCGGGGACGGTGTTCTACGTGGGCTACGGGTCGGCCTTCCAGCGGGTCGAGTGGAACGGGTCGGAGTACGTGGAGAGCGACCGCTTCCTCGAGACCCAGCGCGGGTTCTTCCTGAAGATAAGCTACCTGTGGCGGTTTTAATTCCGGTACCTGGTACCTTCGGTACTCGGTACCTAATACCGGCGGTACCAGGTACCGATGAGCTGCTACCGGAGCCTGGCCTTGATTCCGGCGACGAGGCAAAAGGCCCTCGTTTTTATCGTCGGGTAATCGTCCAGGTAGCCGCCCGCGCCGTTGTTCAGGTTCGCCAGCCCCAGGTAATAGCGGGCCTCGGCGAACATGCACAGCCTCTTATGGACGACCTCGATCCCCGCTCCGGCCATGGCGCTCAGGTCGGTGCGCCGGGTCTCGCCCTTGAGGTCCACCGTGTACGGCATTACCGGCAGCATTGGGTCAGAGTACACGGTCAGCTTGTGGCTGAGGACATAAGCGAGCTCCCCTCCGGCCACGACGTAGGGCGTCGATTCCGGCAGGAAGCGGAGCTTGAGCCCCACCGGCACGCTGACCTGATCTAACTTATAGACGTGCCTCTCCACGAGCGGGCCGTTCTGGTATTGGAGCGGAGCCCTGGTGCCCTTCCCGATGTACTGGATGCCGAAGTCGAGGCTCAAGAGCCGGTTGAGCGGCAGGTCGACTCCGATTCCGGCGACCGCCCGCCGCAGGTGCCGTATTGCGAAACTGACCTCGGGGATCATGAGACCGTCGGGAGGCTCCGAGTACCAGGAGCTCGTGGCTCCGCCGTAGAGCTTGATGTCCGGGCCGAGCGCTCCGGGGGCAGAGGCGGCCGGAGCGCAAAGCAGTGCGGCGGCCAGGATGACGAGGAAGGTTCTTTTAGCGGGCATTTCGGACCTCCTATCCGATATATCCGTTAAGATTTGCACCGGCAAAAATGCAAATTTCATGCCAGCCGGCTATCGAAAAAAACTAGGGAGTCAGGCGGACGCCCTGACGAGAAGGCCCCGCGACCTGTCCTCGGACGTGGACACGTCGCTCCAGTTCATGTCCGGTATCTGGTACGCGTGGCACCTGGTACAGACGGCACCTGGTACCGTGAAATCGGCTCGCCCTCGCCTTGATTGCTCCATCAGCCTGAAGTAAGATTCTCTGGCCTGTCCAGCGCGAGGATTGAGGAGGTGATCATGGAGTGCCGGAAGCATTTCGCGAGAATGCCGATTAATATCGCGATCGCGGGCGGCCTCTCGTTGATTTTGTCGTTTTCGTCCGGTTGCCGGCCGGGAGTTCAGGATCTGGTTCAGACCATTCATGAAAAGGACGCCTTGTACCGCGCCGGTCGACCTCTTCGGGCGGTCGATGAAATCCACGATAAAAGGCTTGCCGATCAGGCTTCGTTGCTGGAGGAATATCGCAGGAACCCCGAGCTCTTCATCGGACGAATCCCCAAAAAAGAGCGGCATTATCTGTTCGACGCCGTGATCGACCCTCAAACGATGATCCGGGTGGGCAGACCCGGGGACGGCGGCAAATGGGTTTGCAATCCACAATTGCTGGGAGAACATCCTATCGTGTATTCCTTCGGCGTAGGGGATGAGATCTCGTTCGATACGGGAATGGCTGGCATGTTCGGCGCCCAGGTTCATATGTTCGATCCCAACCCCGCCGTTGCCGAAGCGCTGCCTTCCCCAGCGGAGGGATATGTCTGCGGAGCCGGGCGCCTGTTCTATCATGCGGTCGGTCTCGGGCCGGTCTCGACCGAGAAAGGCCATGAATTCGACCTGGTGATCAAAGGCAAGAAATGTGAGGTCAGGCCCTTGATGGAGCTCGCCCGCTCTTTTCATCATAGCCGGGTCGACATCCTGAAAATTGACATTGAAGGCGGAGAGTTTTCCGCTTTGCGCGAGATCCTTTCCTCCGGGACGCTCTCAGCGCTGGACATAAAAATGATCCTGGTGGAATTCCATTTCTGGAATCAAGGCCTGTTCAAAGACTTCTTGGACCTCGTCGGCTCGTTGGCCGAAGCCGGTTATTTGATCTACCGCAAGGAATTCAATGCCGCCAACATCAAGTGCGCGGAATATGCCTTCGTGAAAGCGCCTCTGCCGGACCCCGGGCGGAACGGCGAATGAGGCGCTCCCGGGGCAAGTCGACTTCCTACTTCACGACCATCGAGGCGAAGGGCAGGACGTAGGCCTGGAGGATGACGAGCAGGCCGACCAGGGCCGCGAGCGCCAGGCTGTGCAGGAACACGAAGCGCAGGATGTCGCCCTCGTGCCCGTACCACCTGGTCGCGGTGCTGGCCACGACGATGCTCTGGGCGTCGATCATCTTGCCCATGACCCCGCCGCTGCTGTTGGCCGCCGCCATGAGCACGGGGTTCAGGCCGAGCTGCTCGGCGGTTATCCGCTGCAGGCTCCCGAACAGCACGTTGGAGGACGTGTCGGAGCCGGTCAGGGCCACGCCCAGCCAGCCGAGCAGGGTCCCGAAGAACGGGTAGAGGAAGCCGGTCCGGGCGAAGGCCAGCCCCATGGCCGCGTCCAGCCCGGCATAGCGCGTGACGTAGCCGACGGCCATCATGGCGGCGACGGTCAGCAGCGAGAAGCGCACGCGCGCGGCCGTCCTGCCCCAGAGCGCCGCCATCCGCCGCGGCTTGAAGCCCATGGCCAGGGCCGAAGTGACCGCCGCCAGCAGGATGGCCGTCCCGGTGAACGACAGCCAGTTGAAGACGTAGACGGCCGGCTCGGCGGCCGGCGCGGGAACGACCGGCGGCATCCGGTAGATGAGGCCGTCGACAACAGGCACCGTCAGCCTGAAGCTCGAAACGCTGTCGAGGAAGCGTTTGACCTGAGGGATGCCCCAAACGAAAACGGCCAGGGTCAGCAGGGCCCAGGGCAGCCAGGCCTTGAAGACCTCTCCGCGGCTCAAGGGACGCCGCGGCGGCGCCGCTTTTCCTTCGGTACCCGCGGTCGAGGCGTCGGGGTCTTCTGTCGCACCGGCGGCGCGGGCGTTCTTGTCGCCGGCCGTGTCGGCGTCGGCGCCAGGTTGAGCGCCGGCATCAGCTACCGAAACCGCGTCAGCGTCCCCTTCAGCGCCGGCGGCCGCGCCTCCCGCGCCTCCCGAATCGCCCGCACCGCCTGCTGTGTCTCCGGCGTTTGCGGCGCCCGCGCTTTTCGCGCTCTCGGCCGTCATGGCGTCGCCGTCCCAATCCCGTTTCGGCCGCCACAGCTTCAGGAAAAAGACGAGGGCCGCCATGGAGACGACCGCGGGCAGGATCCCCGCGAGCCACGGCCCGTGCAGGTTCGAGATAAGGACCTGCGGAAGCGCGAAGCAGGCGCCGGCCACGAGCAGGGCCGGCCAGACCTCGAGCATGCCCCTGAAGCCCGCGAACGCCCACACCAACCAGAAGGGGATGACGAGCGAGAACGGACTAAGCTGGCGTCCGACCATGGCGCTCAGTTTGTGGATGTCGAGCCCCGTGACCCCTGCCAGCGCGACGATGGGCGTTCCGAGCGCCCCGAACGCGACGGGCGAGGTGTTGGCGATGAGCGACAGCCCGGAAGCGGCCAGAGGAGCGAAGCCGAGCCCGATCAGGATGGCCGCGGTCACGGCGACCGGCGTCCCGAACCCGGCCGCGCCCTCGAAGAAGGCGCCGAACGAGAAGGCCACGAGCAGGAGCTGCAGGCGGCGGTCGCGGGTGATGCCGGTCAGGCTCTGCTGGAGCAGGCTGAAATGGCCCTTCTCGCGCGAGAGGTCGTAGAGAAAGATGACGTTGACGATGATCCAGCCGATGGGGAAGAGGCCGAAAGCCGCGCCATAGACGGCCGCGGCCAGGGCTTTTGCGGGCGGCATGCCGAAGACGCCGATGGCGACGACCAAAGCCGCGCCCAGGCCCAGGAGCGCCGCGCGGTGGGCCTTGAGGCGCAGGAAGGCGAGCGTGCCGAGCAGGACGGCCACCGGCAGCGCGGCCACGAGCGCCGAAAGCAGCGGACTGCCGAGCGGGTCGTAAACCTGGTGCCAGGGCATGTGACGCTTTCCCGGGTCGCGTTCGCGACAGGCGGGTATTATAGCCGAAGCGGCTCGCGGGCGAAACCGGGAACAGAAACGGGTACCTGGTACCGGGCCTTCCCGGGCCTTCCGCTCTCCCGACGCGGTTAATTGATGATAGAATAAAAGCATGCGGCGGACAGGTGGAGACAGGGCGAAACCGAAAGAAAGCGCCGGGGAGGCCGTGCGTCGTGGAAGGCCCGTCCGCGTTCTTCCCACCGTGACCTATCCGGCCGCGCTGCCCATCACCGCGCGGCGCGACGAGATCGTGGCCGCCATCCGGGCCGGCCGCCCGCGCGTGCTCATCGTCTCGGGCGAAACGGGCTGCGGCAAAAGCACCCAGTTGCCCAAGATGTGCCTCGAGGCCGGCCGCGGCCGCGCCGGACGGATAGGCGTGACTCAGCCGCGGCGCATCGCGGCCGTGACCATCGCCGCCCGCATCGCCGAGGAATTGGGTGTGCCGTCGGTGCCGGGTGCCGGAGGCGCCAGGTGCCAGTCTCCGGTCGGCTACAAGATCCGCTTCCAGGACCGCGTCCCGCCGGGCGCGCTCATCAAGGTCATGACCGACGGCATCATGCTGGCCGAGACCCAGCGCGACCCGCTCCTGCTCGAGTATGACACGATCATCATCGACGAGGCCCACGAGCGGACCCTCAACATCGATTTCCTGCTCGGCATCTGCCGCCGCCTGCTCGACGTTCGGACGGACCTCAGGCTCATCATCACGTCGGCGACCCTCGACACGGAGAAGTTCTCGCGCGCCTTCGGCAACGCGCCGGTCATCGAGGTCAGCGGCCGCCTCTACCCGGTCGAGGTCGAGTACCGGGAGAAGGGGAGGGCCGTGCCCGCCCCCGGGCCTGGGAACACGGACCGGGAGGTCGGGTCGGGCCGAGGTCGCGCGGGTCGAGTTCACGCGGATCGGGGGCGCGCTGACAGAAGTCGCGGGGACCACCCTCCAGGCGGAGGACGGGCCGCGGCCGCGCCCGCCTGGGCCGGCAGGGAATCCGACACTGACTACATCGACGCCGCCGTCGAAGCGGTCGACCACATCAAGCGCCGCCGCCCGCCCGGAGACATCCTCGTCTTCATGCCGACGGAGCAGGACATACTCGAGACCTGCCGCGTCCTGGAGGGGCGGCGCTACCCGCTGACGACCGTCCTGCCGCTTTTCTCTCGCCTCCCGGCCGGCGAGCAGCGCCGCGTCTACACGGTCACGACGCCGAAGGTCGTGGTCGCCACCAACGTGGCCGAGACCTCACTGACCATCCCCGGCATCCGCTACGTCGTGGACACGGGGCTCGCGCGCATCGCCCGCTACCAGCCCGATACGCGCATCAAGAGCCTGCCGATAAGCCCGGTGTCGCGGGCCTCGGCCGACCAACGCAAGGGACGGTGCGGCCGCGTCCGGGACGGCGTGTGCGTCCGGCTCTACAGCGAAGCCGATTACGAGTCGCGCGACGAGTTCATGCCGCCCGAGATCCTGCGCTCGGACCTGGCCGAGGTCATCCTGCGCATGCTTGACCTCAACCTGGGCGACCCGCTGGCCTTCCCCTTCATCGACAAGCCGGCGGCCAGGGCGGTGCGCGACGGGTACGAGACGCTGCTCGAGCTCGGGGCGATACGGCGCGCGGCCCCGGCCACATCCCCGGCCCCGGCGCCGCAGACGGCCGCGAACAGGCACCAGGCACCGCCCCTGCCTGGTACCGGAAGAGGCGGCGGGCCCGCGGCAGGCGGCCCTGTCGGTTCGCCAGGCCGCGATCGGCCGGACTCGAGCGGCACCCGCCCGACCCTGGCCGCTCAGGCCGCTCCGACCGCCGCAGGCCGCGGCTCGTGGGAGCTGACGCCGCTCGGGCGGTTGATGGCGCGCATGCCCATCGACCCGCGCCTCGGCCGCATGCTCATCGAGGCCGCCCGCGAAAACGCCCTGCCGGAGGTCATCGTCATCGCGGCCGGGCTCAGCATCCGCGACCCGCGCGAGCGGCCGGCCGGTCAGTCCACCCAGGCCGACGCGGCCCAGGCCGTTTTCCGACACCCGTCGTCCGATTTCCTGACGCTCCTCAAACTCTGGCGGGCATTCAACAGCCCCGAACTCGCGACGAGCGCCAGGAAACGCCGTTTCTGCGAGGAGCATTTTCTCTCCTACACGCGGATGCGCGAATGGAACTACCTCGTGGACGAGATCAGGAGCGTGATCAAAGAGTCTGAACGCTACCTGGTACCGAAGGTGCCTGGTGCCGGTTTCGCCCGGGTCGTCCCGCACGCGGATATCTCGCCCGCGCTCTACGCCGCCGTCCATCGCTCGATCCTGAGCGGCTACCTGTCCAACATCGCCGTCGCCAAGGAGGACGCCAGAGAGAAGAACGTCTACCAGGCGGCCCGTAACCGTGAGGTGACTCTCTGGCCGGGCTCGGTCCTTTACGGCAAGTCGGCGCCCTGGGTCGTGGCCACGGAGGTCGTGCGCACGTCGCGCCTTTTCGCCCGCATGGCGGCCAGCATCGACCCGGCCTGGCTGGAGGAGCTCGGCGCCGGCCTCTGCAAGCGCTCCTACTCCGACCCGGCCTGGGACCCGGAGCGAGGCGAGGTCGTGGCCAAGGAGCGCGTCACTCTCTTCGGCCTCGAGATCGTCCTGGACCGCCGCGTGTCCTACGGCCGCATCGCGCCGGACGAGGCCCATCGCGTCTTCGTCATGTCGGCGCTCGTCGAGGGACGGCTGATGCCGGGGAGCGGGAAGCAGCCGGCAGAGGCAGAGTCCGCCGGCGAGCCGGGCGCGGGCGAGGGCGTGGCGTCGGGCATGGGCGCGCAGCGGAATGCGCAAACGCGACCGCGAGCGCAAGCGGAAACCGACGATGAAGCCGACCGTCAGGCGTTTGCCAGGGGCTCGAGACGCCTGCTAACACCTTCGGTACCTGGTACCAATGGCACCTGGTACCGCCGGTGCCAGGTACCGGTTTCCGACGACATGCCGGCGTTCCTGCGTCACAACCTGGAGCTCCAGCGCCGGCTCGAAACGCTCGAGGAGAAGCTGCGGCGCCGCGACCTGCTCTTCCCGGAAGAGAAGCTGGCCGAGTTCTACTCGGCCCGGCTTCCCGGCATCCGCGACCGGCGCTCGCTCTTCAAGCTGCTCAAGGACCGCGGCGGCGACGACTCGTTCCTGCGTCTCAGCGAAAGCGACCTCCTCCGCACCACTCCAGAGCCGGAGCTCCTCAGCGGCCACCCCGACGAGCTCGAGATCGCCGGCCGCCGCTACAGCGCGGAGTACAGGTTCGCGCCCGGCGAGGAGGACGACGGAGTGACGCTCCACGTCCCCGTGCCGCACCTGCCGGCCGTGCCGCCGGCGCGCCTGAGCTGGGGGGTACCGGCCCGCGCGCCGGAGCTCATCGCGAGCCTCGTCCGGAACCTTCCCAAGCGCTGCCGCAAGCTCTTCCTCCCGCTCTCCGAGAAGGTCGAGGCCATCGTCCGCGAGATGCCCGCTGCCGACGAGGAGACGCCGCTCGTCCGCGCCGTGGCCGAGTTCGCCCGTCGTCGCTTCGGCGCCGACATCCCGCTGCGCGTCTGGTCGGAGGCGGAGGCGGCGCTCCCCAAGCACCTTCGCCTGCGGGTGGCCGCCGTCGACCCCGAAACCGGCCGCGTGATCGAGTCCGGCCGCGACATCGAACTCCTGCGCCGGAAGATCGGCGCCGCCGACCAGGCCCCCTCCAAAGTCGAGTCCCCAGCTTGGAAGGAAGCCGCCGCCCGCTGGGAAAAGTCCGGCCTCACCGGCTGGAGTTTCGGCGATTTGCCTGAGGAAGTCCCGGTCGGCGCCACGCTCAAAGGCTATCCGGCGCTTGTCGCGGGCGAGGCGTGGGCCGCCGAGGCGGAAAACGCCGTCGAGAATGCTCTCGCCGCTAATGGGGGACATGCACCAAAGGGGACAGGCGCCGAAGGTGCGGGTACCAGGTACTCCCGGTACCAGATGCCGCCGGTACCTGGTTCCGAATGCCGGACGCCCGCCGCGTCTGAAGTCGCTGCCCCTCGTTCAGACACAAAGGCGCCCGCGTCGGTGCCGTTGAAAGAGGCTCTGCCGGGCGAGACTGTCGCCGCGCTGGAAAAGCTCAAGGCGAGAGCGTCTGCCGGCGAAAAAACGCTCGCTGCCAGCGGGGGACAGGCACCAAAGGAGACAGGTACCGAATGCCGGAAGCCCGGCGAGGCAGCCGCCGGCCCGTCGGCCGACCTGAGCATCAGGCTTTTCCCGACCCGCGCCGAGGCCGAAGCTTCGCACCGCCGCGCCGTGCGCCTGCTGCTGCAGTGGAAATTCGCCAGGGACCTGGCCTTCTTTCTACGCAGCTACCGGATTCCCGCGGAATACGACGCGGCCTCACGTCCCTTAGGCGGCCGAGAATCGCTCGAACGCTCCCTGGCTTCCGCGCTCTCCCGGGCCCTTTTCGAGCGCGACATCCGAACCGAGGCCGAGTTCAACGCGCTCTCCTCCGAAGCGCCCCGCCGCCTCTTTGAGCGCGGGCAGACGCTCCTCGATGCCGTCCTGCGCGCCGTCAAGCTTGCGCATTCCCTCCGCGGCGAACTGGGACAGACGGGGACAGGCACCGCGGGGGACAGGCACCAGAGACACCGGTCTCCCGTGTCCGAAACGACGCGTGCTCACGACCTCGGCTCGCTATCCCGCCTCAAGAAAGCCGCCGTTTCGCCGGCCTATCTCGATGAGGTCCGGGAAGACCTCGAGCGCCTCCTGCCCCCGAATTTCCTCGACTTCTACCCTTATGAGCGGGTCCTCCAGCTTCCGCGCTACCTCGAGGCCGTCAAGGTCCGTCTCGAGCGGGCCCGCATCGACCCCGAGAAAGACCGGGCCAAATCGGAGCAGGTGCAGCCCTTCGCCCTCGAGCTCGCCCGCCTCGAGCGAGAGTTGGCGCGTGTGGCCGGTCGCGAAGACGGGCAACGGTCCGGGGGCGAGGCCGTGCGCTTTCGGTACCAGGTCCCGCGACAGAACGGGGGACAGGCGCCAAAGGGGACAGGCACCGAAGGCGTCTGTCCCCCGTGTCTTGCAGTCCTGCTCGACGAGCTGCGCTGGATGATAGAGGAGTTCAAGGTCTCGCTCTTCGCGCCAGAGATAAAGGCCGCGTTTCCCATCTCGGCGGTGCGCCTCGCCCGCAAGGTCAAGCAAATCGATGAGCTCCTGGTGCCGGACAGGTTAGGGCAGTAAAAAAAACGTGGGACAGGCACTGACCGTCCGATAATATGGGCGGAGGCGAGCTGCGCCGGATGACGGAGGAGTTCAAGATCTCGCTCTTCGCGCCCGCGCGCATGTTCGCCCCCCATTTTCTTCTTGAATTTTCCCGCCGGCCGTGATATCTAATCGTCTCAAGGGGATCAAAGCCAAGGCGCGAACGCCGCGCGCATCCCGCGCCCCATCACCCCCTTGAAAGCAAAGGAGGAATCATGGGAAAGGAACGTGTCTCCCCACCCGGCCCCGCGCCCGCGTCACCCGACTCGCCGCACGCCCCCGCGCCCGCCTCGTCTGCGCCCGCCTCGCCCACGTCCTCTCTTAACCCCCAGATCATCACCATCGAGCGCCACATCCTCGAGGAACAGGCCTACCACCCCGAAGCGACCGGCACGCTCACCAACCTGCTCTATGATATCGCCCTCGCCGGCAAGGTCATCGCCAGCAAGACCACCCGCGCCGGCCTGGCCGAGATCCTCGGCCGCACCGGCTCCATCAACGTCCAGGGCGAGCAGGTGATGAAGCTCGACAGCTTCGCCGACATCACGATAACGCGCCTCACCGACCATACCGGCCGCCTGGCCGCTCTGGCCTCCGAGGAAAACGACGACTTCATTCCCATCCCCGACCGCTACCCGATGGGCAAGTACCTGCTCCTGTTCGACCCGCTCGACGGCTCCTCGAACGTCGACTTCAACATGCCCGTCGGCACCATCTTCGGCATCTACCGCCGCCTGCGCGACTCCGGCCCCGTCACTTGCGACGAGTTCCTCCAGCCCGGCACGAACCTCGTCGCCTCGGGCTACATCTGCTACGGCACGAGCACCATGCTCGTCTACACCACCGGCCACGGCGTCCACGGCTTCACCCTCGACCCCAGCGTCGGCGAGTTCCTCCTCTCCCATCCCAACATCCGCATCCCGTCGCCGCCCAAGTACTTCAGCGTCAACCTCGGCTACAAGATGTACTGGAGCCGCGGCGTCCAGCGCTTCACCGAGTACCTCCAGGGCGGGGGAGACGGGCTCAAAGGGCTCTCGCTCCGCTACGTCGGGACGCTCGTCTCCGACTTCCACCGCAACCTGCTCGCGGGCGGCGTCTTCTACTACCCGGCCGACACCAAAGACCCCAAGATGCCGACCGGCAAGCTGCGCCTGCTCTACGAGGCCATCCCGCTCGCCTTCATCGCCGAGCAGGCCGGCGGCGCCGCTTCCGACGGCCGCGGCCGCATACTCGACATCCAACCGCGCTCCCTGCACCAACGCACGCCGCTCTATATCGGCGACAAGGGTCTCGTCGGCAAGCTCGAAGAGTTCATCCGCGAGAACGATTGAGCGCGGCCTGCCGCTGTCCCCGATTTTTTTCTTGACATCTTCCCCATATATTCATAATATTTGGCTTTCGCGATAGGGTATGGATGGGCAGTTTGGTGGATGGAAGGGCCGCAGCGGCTTAATCCCCGTCCCCGCACAATAAGCCGCTGAGCCTTAAAGCCATCACTCGTCTTGCACAGCCTGCCATGAACCTTATGAGGAACCCTATCCGGTCCGAAAACGGCGCTCAGCCACCAAGGGCGGTAGCCTGTCCCGAGAGCGGGCGGAAGGCGGTCGCTTGTCGGCCCGCTGCTCCCGTGTCTCGGCCAGGCGGACCTGACCCGGCTCGAGACGTTCCCGGCGTCCCGGCGTTCCCGCCCCTGTAAGCTGAAGCAGGTCAGCGCGCGAGCCCGCCGGGCTTCTCGCCGCGCCGCAGCACGGCCGCTCGCGAGCCCGCGCGAGGCCCCGTCCACTTAGAAACGAGCGAAACCAACCCATGGCCCGCCGCCCCCGCGTCGTCATCCCAGGACTGCCGCACCATGTCCTGCAGCGCGCCGCGGACGGCTGCTCCCTGTTCGCCTCCGCCCGCGACTACGCCTATTATCTATCGCTCGTCCGCGACCAGTCGGCCTGCTTCGGCCTGGACGTCTGGGCCTACTGCCTGATGCCGGACCACGTCCACCTCATCTGCGTGCCCCGGGCCGCCGACTCGCTCGCCCGCGTCTTCAACACCGTTCACATGAAGTTCGCGCTCCATCTCCTCCGCGACAGCGCGCGCAGCGGGCCCGCCCGCCGCGACGGCGCCGGCCTCAGCCACGCGCTCCGCGATGGCGTCCGCGACCCCGCCGACCGCAACCCCTCGCGCCCCGACCCCTCCCGCCTCAGCCCCTTCTCCCGGGGCCGCTTCCGCTCCTGCGTCCTCGACGACGCCTCCCTCTTCGAGGAGGTCCGCTTCGTCGAGTCCAACCCCGTCCGCAAAGGCCTCGTCGAGCTACCCTGGGATTACGAGTGGTCGAGCGCCCGCAGCCGCGTCTTCGGCACGCCCGACCCCGTGCTTTCCAACAGGTTCCCGCTCGCCCTCGCCGTCTCGGACTGGAGCGAATACCTGCTCGGGGCCAAGCTCGAAGAGGTCCTGGCGCGCACGCGGGCCAACCTCAAGACCGGCCGCCCCTGCGGCGACGCCGAGTTCGTGAGCGGCCTGGAGCTCCTGACGCGCAGGCGGCTTCGGCCCGGCAGGCCCGGCCGTCCGGCCGGGCGGCGCGACGCGAAGCTTCAAACTGAGGCGTCAGTATCCGCGCCTAGCACCACCCGCGGCATCTCCAACGGCGTTGCCGGCAGCGCCGACCGCGGCGCCGCCTCTCTCTCCGCTGCTCATTCGAGCCGCTCCCAGTCCCTGAAGGCCTGCCCCGCGCCCTCCGGCTCGAACCCCGTTTCTGCCCCCGTCTCCACCCCCGTCTCTGCTCGCGTCTCCACGCGCGGCACCGTCCCCATCTCCACCCGCATCTCCACTCCTGCCCCTGAGTCCGCCCTGAAATCCGACCGCAAGGCCGGCTCTAAGTACACCGCCGCTCCCGTCCCAAAGCATGCCGCTTCCGGCCCCACGCTCCGGCCTGAAAGGATAAAGCGATGACGACCGAATTCTGGCTCAAGCTCGCCGGCATCTTCCTGGGCGTCATGGCCCGGCTCCTCATCCCCTGGATCCGCAAGCTCCAGCAGGGCGAAAAGCTCAAGTTCGACCCCCGCTATCTCTATTCGAGCCTCGGCTCGTTCGTCCTCGGCGTCATCCTCACGCTCGTGCTTTTCCCGCGCTTCGAGCCCTCCGCCGCGGCCTCGTCCGCAGCCGCGTCCGCGTCAGCGCTCAGCCCCGGGCTCGGTTTCGAGGCCGGCTTCAAACTCTTCTGTCTGGCTTTCGGTTTCGGCTTCGGCTGGAACGCCATCGTCATCGAAGCGGGCAAGTGGGCCCAGTGCTTCACTGACGACGGGGCCGCCCCAGAGCAGGAGCAGGGGAAGGGAGAACCGCAAGCGTAGAATCAGCCGTTTCTCCCCATCGCACGGGGAGCGACTCAAGGTCAACGATCGATAATGAACGCTTCAGAGCGACTGAGCGGTCCTGACGCAGGGACGGTTCGCCTGATTTAAAATAAGGCGCACACCTTAACGAGCCTAATGAACAGGGAGGGCAAACGATGACAGACGAAAGAACGGCCGGCCTCATTTCACCGGTGTCCGGCGCGCCGAACCGGTTCGGCCGCGGCATGGGCTGGCTTCCCGACTACCCCGACTTCCGCGATTACGACGAAGCCCGCCTGGAAATCCGCGAGCTCATCGACGCGGCGGACGGCGCGCTTAAGAAGTCACTTGAAGAAACAATTCTTATGCCGCCACCAAAAGATATTAAAGTTTTAAGCGAGCGCGTCCGCGCCTCCGACCTGCCCGCCTCCGTCGACCTCCGCGAATACTGCTCGCCCGTCGAGGACCAGGGCATGCTCGGCTCGTGCACGGCCCATGCCGGGGTCGGCGTCATCGAATATTACGAGCGCCGGGCCTTCGGCCGCCACCTCGACGCCTCGCGCCTCTTCCTTTACAAGGCCACCCGCAACCTGATGAAGCTCAAGGGCGACACCGGCGCCTACCTGCGCACCACCATCGGCGCCATGGTGCTTTTCGGAGTGCCGCCCGAATCCTACTGGCCATATACGGACAACGAGAGCTCGTTCGACCGCGAGCCCACCGCCTTCTGCTACGCCTTCGCCCAGAACTTCCAGACCATCAAGTACTTCCGTCACGACCCGTCCGGGGCCTCGCCGGCGGACGTGCTCAAGCGCCTGAAGACCTACCTGGCCAAGGGCCATCCGGCGATGTTCGGCTTCTCGGTTTACAACTCCATCGAGCAGGCTGAGAAGGACGGCCGCATCCCGTTCCCCTCGAAGCGGGAACGCGTCGAGGGCGGCCACGCGGTCGTGGCCGTCGGCTACGACGACAAGCTCGAGATCACAAACAAGTTCGGCGGCCGCACCGACCAGGTGAGGACCAAGGGCGCCCTGCTCATCAGGAATTCGTGGGGCAAGAGCTGGGGCGAGAAGGGCTACGGCTGGCTGCCGTACGAGTACGTGACGCAGGGCCTGGCCGACGACTTCTGGAGCGTGCTCAAGAAGGAGTGGGTGGACACGGGCGCGTTCGCGGAGTGAGCCGGCTGCCGGCTACGGGGGTGGTGGTTCTTTCATAGCCACAGTAGGCAAGGCGATTAATTGGTAAGAGCTGGCCAAGTGGAGCAGAGGCATCATTGATACGAGGAATGCCATAGCCAAGGTAAAAAACGTCCCTAGCCAAGTCTGGAAATCATAAGAGGAATCATAAGTAGATGAAAGTACTTGTTGTCTTCGGAACTCGCCCCGAAGCCATTAAGATGGCTCCCGTTATAAGAGAACTAAAGAAATATCCAGATAGAATTGAATGCAAGGTTTGTGTTACTGCTCAGCACAGGGAAATGCTAGATCAAGTCCTGCAGCTGTTTAACATAAAACCAGATTATGATCTTAAAATTATGGAAAATAACCAGACACTCACGCAAGTAGCTTCTGCAGTGCTAGCTCGGCTTGAACCAATATTAAAAGAAGAGAAACCAGACTGGGTGCTAGTTCAAGGAGACACAACTACGGTCGCAGCAGCCTCTT
>CAYWJT010000057.1:0-17495 GCA_964458655.1 uncultured Eubacteriales bacterium
TGACCCTCCGCCAAGTCGCCTGCGCCATCCCCGTCTTGCCCTGGGGGAATAAGGAACGGCTCGGCTCCCTGCTTCGGGTCCGGGCTTTTTGTCCCCGTTGTCTTGCGCGGGCCGACCTGTTAAGATAGCTCCGATGAGCGAGTACGACCATGCCCTGGAGCTGGCCGAGGCGGCCGCCCTCGAGGCAGGCCGCCTGTTGAGGGACAACCTGGACTCCCGGGCGGAAGCCTTGCACAAGGGGGAGGTGGACCTCGTCACCCGCTTCGACCGCGCTTCCCAGGAGATCCTGGTCGGCCGCATAGGGGAGGCCTTCCCGCATCACGGCATACTGGCTGAGGAGGGTTTCTCGCGGCCAGCCCGCTCGGACTTCCGCTGGATAATCGACCCCCTCGACGGGACGACCAATTACGCACACACGCTGCCCATCTTCGCCGTATCAGTGGCGCTCGAGCACAGGGGCCGCGTCGCGGCCGGCGTCGTCCATGACCCGATGAGGCGGGAGACCTTCCGGGCCGTCGCCGGCGGAGGCGCGACCCTCAACGGCGCCCCCATCTCGGTCTCACGCGTCGGGGAGCTCGACCAGAGCCTGCTTTCCACCGGCTTCCCCTACGACGTCCGGGCTTCCCTCTGCAACAACCTGGACCACTGGGCCAATTTCCTCGTCCGGGCCCAGGCCGTCCGGCGCTGCGGCTCGGCGGCCCTCGACCTGTGTTATGTCGCCTGCGGCAGGTTCGACGGTTTCTGGGAGCTCAAGCTCAAGCCGTGGGACGTGGCCGCCGGGGCCCTGATAGTCGTCGAGGCGGGCGGCCGGGTGAGCGACCTTGCCGGCGGGACATTTGTCCACGACGGCTGGGAAACCGTGGCCTCCAACGGCCTCATCCATGAGGCCATGATCGAGGTCCTCCGGCTCGGCTGTCCCCCGGAAAGGCGGGTCTGATGGCGCGCCCTGAAATGCTCCGGCCGCTCCGCGTCGGACTCCGCGTCCTGCTCGTCCTCTTTGCGCTGTCGCTGCCGGGGCCGAAGGCCAGGCCGGACGCAGCTTGCGCCGAGGTCTTGGTCAAGCAGATGAAGGTGCCGGCTGACCAGGGATGGGCGGACACCGGCATCGACGTCGTCCAGGGCGAAGCCTTCCTGTTCAGGGCGACGGGCGAGATAACCCTCCAGAGAGGCAACCCGGCCGCCGGCTGCGGCCCCGATGGCCTCGAGATGGTCATATCCCAGCAGCCCATCCCCTCCAAGAACACGGGCGCCCTGATCGGCCGCGTCGTCCAGCTCATCGCGGTCCGGAAGGACGAGGAGACCGACGAGGAAGTCCGCGATGAGATAATAGAGTATTTTTACATCGGGAAGGAAAGCCGGGCCTACATGCCGCTCAAAGGGCGGCTCTTTCTCGGCGTCAACGAGAACGTCTTCGCCGACAACGGCGGCGAGTTCCAGGTGGAAATCTTCCGCGTCAGGGATTGAACGCCGAAACTCGGCCCCGGCCTCAGGCCGCGGCCGGCAGCTCTTCGCCCTCGCCCGCTTTTTCCGCCAGGAAAGACTCCATGAACTGAGTGTTGTAATCGCCTTTCAGGAAGTCGTCGTTGGCGAGTATCTTGAGGTGAAGCGGGATGTTGGTCTTGATGCCGACGATTGTGGTGGTCTCCAGGGCTGCCCGCATTTTCTTGATGGCGACCTCCCGCTTCGGGGCGAAGACGATGACCTTGGCGATCAGGGAATCGTAATCCGAGGGGACGGTCCAGCCGGCGTAGGCCGCGGAATCGACCCTGATGCCTTCCCCGCCGGGAAAAACGAGGAAGCTTATCTTGCCCGGCGAGGGGACGAAGGTGTGCGGGTCCTCGGCGTTGATGCGGCACTCGATGCTGTGGCCGCGCATGACCGGGTCCCCGGGCAGGTCGAGTTTCTCCCCGGCCGCGATCTTGATCTGGGTCTTGACCAGGTTTATCCCGTAGACCATCTCGGTGATGGGGTGTTCCACCTGGATCCTGGCGTTGGCCTCCATGAAGTAGAAGCGGCGCCGGTCGTCCACCAGGAACTCGAAGGTGCCCAGGCTGCGGTAGCCCACTTCGGCGGCCGCCTTTTCCACTTCTTTGACCATCCTTTTCCGGGTGCGATCGTCGATGAAAGGCGAGGGCGTCTCCTCGATCAGCTTCTGGTATTTCCGCTGGACCGAGCACTCCCTTTCCCCCAGGGCGACGACGTTGCCCTTCATGTCGGCCACGACCTGGATCTCGATGTGCCTGGCGCCGCTCACGTATTTCTCTATGTAGAGGGACGGGTCGTTGAAGGCCGCCTTGGCCTCGTTCTGGGCGATGGGGAACTGGTCCTCGAGGTGCGAGGCCGAGTTGCAGATGCGCATGCCCTTGCCGCCGCCCCCGGCCGCGGCCTTGATTATGACGGGGAAGCCGATCTTGGAAGCAACCTTCTTGGCCTCGGCCAGGTCGGTCAGCACTGTGTCGCTGCCGGGCAGGATGGGCAGGCCGGCCTTCTTCATGGCCTGCCGGGCCTTGTTCTTGTCGCCCATGAGCCTGATGACGGCCGGCGGGGGCCCGATGAACTTGAGGCCGTGGGCCTCGCAGACCTCGGCGAACTTGGGGTTCTCGGCGAGAAAGCCGTAGCCCGGGTGGACGGCGTCGGCGCCCGTGATCTCCGCGGCGCTCAGGATGTTGGCCAGGTTCAGGTAGCTGTCGGAGGCCTTGGCCGGGCCGATGCAGACCCGCTCGTCGGCAAGCAGCGCGTGGAGCGACTGACGGTCGGCCTCGGAATAGACGGCGACTGTCTTTATGCCCAGCTCCTTGGCCGACCTTATGACGCGGAGCGCGATCTCACCGCGGTTGGCGATTAGGATCTTCGAGATCATCGCCTGACCTAGCTTCCCGTTTCGACGGCGAACAGCCGCTGGCCGAACTCCACCGGCCTGGCGTTATCGACCAGGATCTCGACGACCGTGCCGTCGACATCGGCCTCGATCTCGTTCATCAGCTTCATGGCCTCGATGATGCACAGGGTCTGGCCCTTCCTGACCGTATCGCCGATATCCACGAAGGGCGGCGAGGTGGGGCTCGGCGCCCGGTAGAAGGTGCCGACCATCGGGGATGTCACGTAATGGATGTTGTCGGCCGGTGCCGGCTGAATGTCCGCGGCCGGGCCGGGGTTCGGGACCGGGCCCGGGTTGGGCTGGGACTGGCCGTTGGCCGCCGGCGCCTGGATAAGCGGCACGGCCGCCTGCGACACGTTCCTGGTCAGTTTGATCTTGAAGTCCTCGACTTCGAGCTCGAAGTGGGACAGGTTCTTCTCCTCGAGCAGGCCGATGAGCTTCCTGATCTCGTCGTAATCTATCTTTTCGCTCATCAGGCCCTTAGGTTTCTCTTCCGGGGCTTTGGCTTTTTCGCTCATGGTCTTCTTTCCCTGAAAATACCCTTACCTTAGCGGGAAGGGGGCCAAATGTCAAGCCGTTTCCCGCTGCCGTCGGGTTGACTCTGCCGCCGCCGCCACATAAGATGGTCGGGGAAGGCCGAACATGTTCGAACAACTGACCGCCCGGCTCGAGCAGATGATGAAATTCCTGCGCGGCGAGGCCCGGGTGAACGAGAAAAACCTGACCGAAGCCCTGAAAATGCTCCGGCTGGCTCTGCTCGAGGCCGACGTCAATTACAAAGTGGTCAAGGACCTCGAGGCCCGGGTCCGGGAGAAAGCCCTCGGCGCCGAGGTCCTGGAAAGCCTTTCTCCCGGCCAGCAGGTCATCAAAGTACTCAGGGACGAGTTGACCGCGGTGCTCGGCGGCGCGGGCAGGGGCCTGGCCTTTGCGGCCGTCCCCCCTTCGATTTTCATGCTGGTCGGGCTTCAGGGGAGCGGCAAGACCACGACCTGCGGCAAACTGGCCCTCTGGGCCAAGGGCCGTGGCAGGAGCCCCCTCCTTGTGTCGTTCGACATCAAGAGGCCGGCCGCCCAGGAGCAGCTCAGAACGATAGCCGGGTCGCTCGGACTGGCCTTCTACGAAATGACCGCCGACCGCTTGGCCTTCCCCGAAACGGCCCTCCGGGAGCTCGTCGCCCACGCCAAAGGCCGAGGCTATGACCCTCTTATCGTGGACACGGCCGGCCGCCTGCACATAGACGACGAGCTCATGGAGGAGCTCCGGCTGGCCCGTGAGGTCTTGGAGCCGCACGAGGTGGTCTATGTCGCGGACGCCATGACCGGTCAGGACGCGGTGCGCAGCGCCCAGGCTTTCAGCGAGCGGATAGGGCTGACGGCCGTCATCCTGACCAAGCTCGACGGCGATACCCGGGGAGGGGCGGCCCTTTCGATAGCGGCCGTAACCGGCAAGCCCATCAAGTTCATCGGGGTCGGCGAAAAGATGGACAAGCTGGAGCCTTTCCATCCGGACCGCATGGCCTCGCGTATCCTGGGCCTGGGCGACATGCTGTCCCTCATCGAGAAGGCCGAGCAGGCGGCCGACCGGGAAGAGGCCGAGGAGCTGGCCGCCAGGCTGAAAAGGCAGGAATTCACCCTTGAGGATTTCAGGAACCAGCTCACCCGCCTGAAGAAGATGGGTTCCTTGGCCGACCTTCTCGGCCACCTGCCCCGGACCGGGCCGTTCAAATCCCTGGCCGGGATGGAGGTCGACGAGCGCCGGCTGAGGCGTTTCGCGGCCATCATCGACTCCATGACCCCCGAGGAAAGGCGGGACCCGCGCCTGCTCGACGGCAGCCGCCGCCGCCGGATCGCCCGGGGCAGCGGCCGGACCGTCCAGGAGGTCAACGAGCTCGTCAAGAGCTTCCTGGAGATGCAAAGGATGATGAGAAAAGGCCCCTGGGAGAAGCTGGCCTCCGGGAAAACGGGCTGAACCCGGGCCCGGAAAGCTGTTGACTTGGGGGTCGAATTCCGCTATCATTTTCAGGCACTTTACTTTAGAACGGAAGTGGAAACACCATGCTAACCATGAGATTGATGCGTTTCGGGGCCAAGAAGAAGCCCCACTACCGTATCATAGTCATCGAATCGAGCCGGCAGACGCGCAGCCGGGCCCTCGATACCGTGGGGTATTATTCGCCCACCGAGGAGCCGGAAAAGTTCAAGATCGACCAGGCCAAGGTCAAACAGTGGCTTTCGAGAGGCGTCAGGCCTTCGAGAACCGTTCAAGCCCTATTGAATAAGGTCTCTTCACCTGCAATACCCACTCAGGCTACTAAAACTTAAAGGAGGTCACTGTGAAAGAGCTGGTGGAATTGATCGCGAAAGCGCTCGTGGACAACCCGGACAAGGTGCAGGTCGCGCAACTCGAGGGAGAGCAGACCACCATCCTGGAGCTCAAGGTCGCCCCTGAAGATCTCGGCAAGGTGATCGGGAAGCAGGGACGGACGGCCAGGGCCATCCGGATCATCCTCGGCGCCGCCGGGATGAAGCTCAAGAGGAGATTCAACCTGGAGATCATTGAGAAAGGTTGACCTCGTTACCTTAGGCAGGGTCCTCAGAAGCGACGGGAAGGAGGGGGGCCTTAAGTTAAGGCTGTATCACGAGGGAGAGCTTCCCGGGTTCGCTTGTTGCAGGCTCTATCTCCAGAAAGGCGGCGTCAGGGAGGAATTCGAGGTCGAGTCGCTGGACCTCAGGCGGGGCCGCGGCTTCCTCAAGCTCAAGGGCGTGGACAGCCTGGACCGCGCCGACGCTTATGTCGGCTGGGAGGTCCTGGCCGGGAGCGAATGCTTCGGACCGCTCCCTGAGGGCAGGTTCTACGAGTTCGAACTCCTCGGCTGCCGCGTGGTCACGGCCGGCGGCAGGGAACTCGGCGAGGTGGCAGCGATTCAGCCTACCGCCGGGGACCCGCTGCTCGTCGTCAGCCCGGGCGCCGGAGAGAAGGAGTTTTACATACCCTTCGTCGACGCCATCTGCGTCCGGGTCGACAGGGAGAAAGGCGAGATAACGGTCGACCCGCCAGAGGGGCTGCTGGAGCTCGATGAGGTTTGACATCATTACGATCTTCCCGGAGATGTTCTCCGGGATGTTCGACGGAGGCATAATCGGCCGGGCCCGGGAAAAGGGTCTGGTCGAGGTCGTGGTTCACGACCTCAGGGATTTCACCGAGGACAGGCACAGACAGGTCGACGACAGGCCTTACGGAGGACAGGAAGGCATGGTGCTCAAGGCGGAACCGATCTTCAAGGCGGTGGAGTCCGTCCGCGCCGGCGAGGGCGCCCGCGTCTACCTGCTCTCCCCCCAGGGGACCCGGTTCGACTCCGCCCTGGCCTCCGAGCTTGCCGCCGGCACGCAGGTCATCCTGATCTGCGGCCGCTACGAAGGCGTCGACGAGAGGGTGGTCGAGCACCTGGTCGACGGAGAGATCTCCATCGGCGACTACGTCCTCTCGGGCGGTGAAGCGGCCGCCTGCGTGGTCATCGAGGCCGCGGCCCGCTTCGTGCCCGGCGTCGTCGGCAAGGAGGAATCGGTCAGGCACGATTCCTTCTTCGACGGCCTGCTGGATTTCCCCCACTACACCCGGCCCCGCAACTTCAGGGGGCTCGAGGTGCCTGAGGTGCTCTTTACGGGCGACCACGCCAAGATCGCGCGCTGGCGCCGCAAAAAGGCCCTGGAAAAGACCCTGGACCGGCGTCCGGACCTTCTGGACGGCCGTGAACTCTCCCCGGAAGACCGCGATCTTCTGGCGGAAATCTTAGAAGAAAGGAAGAAGAAATGAGCCTTGTTGACCTGGTGGAGAATAAACATCTGAAACAGGATATCGAACCTTTCAACGTCGGCGACACGGTCAAGGTGCACGTCGTCATCAAGGAAGGCGACAAGGAACGCATCCAGGTCTTCCGCGGCGACGTCATCGGCATGAGGGGCTCCTCGACCAGGGCCACCTTCCGTGTCCGCAAGGTCTCCTTCGGCGTGGGCGTGGAAAGGGTCTTCCCCCTCCATTCCCGGATGATAAGGAAGATCGAGGTCGTCAGGAAAGGCCGGGTCCGCCGGGCCAAGCTCTACTACCTGCGCGACCTCAAGGGCAAGGCGGCCCGACTGAAGGAAGAGCAGAAATAAGGCGAGCCGGGCTTCCCGTGGCTGGCTTCAGGCACGAAAGAGCGCTTCTCCGCAGGGGATACAGAAGGATAGCCGGCGTCGACGAGGTCGGCCGGGGGGCGCTGTTCGGGCCGGTCGTGGCCGCGGCCGTCATCCTGCCCGAGGCCTGGGTCACGGGTCGGCCTCCCGCCTGGGCGCGGAAAATAGACGACTCCAAGCTCCTTTCCGCGACTAAAAGGATGGAGCTCGCGCTCCGTATCCTCAGGGAAGCGGAAGCGGTCGGGTTCGGTTTTGCGTTGCCGTCGGAGATCGATGACATGAACATCTTCAAGGCCTCGGCGCTGGCCATGGTCAGGGCGGTCGGCGACCTCTGCCTCGAGCCCGACTGCTTGCTGGTTGACGGCTTCGAGCTCAAAGATGTAAAGTATCCCCAGATGGCCCTCGTCAAAGGCGACAGGAAGAGCAAATCGATTGCGGCGGCGTCCGTGGCGGCCAAGGTCCTCAGGGACGACATCATCGAATCCATGGACGGCCTCTACCGCGGCTACGGGCTGGCACATAACAAGGGCTACGGGACCAGGTCCCATTACTCGGCTTTGAATGAGAAAGGGCCCACCTGCCTCCACAGGTGGACCTTCAAACTCAGCGGGAAGGCGTGAGCGCATGAACATCAAGGTCGACCGGGTCAAGGCGCTGGAGCTGGCCGAGAAATATGTCCGGCAGGGCAAGGTCAAGGAAGCCATCTCCCAGTACGAGAAGATAATCTCCGTGGAGCCGGAAGACGCCGCCACGCTGAACATCATCGGCGACCTCTATTTCCAGGACCAGCGGCCGGAAGCAGCCGTCCGCTATTTCGTCCGGGCGACCGAGGAATACGAAAAAAAGGGCATGTTCGCCCAGGCCCTGGCGGTCTACAAGAAGATCTACAAGTTGCGGCCCGACAATGTCGAGTACGCCCAGAAGCTCGGCGACCTCTACACCCGCGAAGGCTTCCTGGCCGACGCCAAGAAAGTGTTCATCTCAGCCGCCGAGCGCTGTCTCAAGAAGGACCGGGCCAACGACGCGGCCCGCATCCTGGAAAAGGTCGTCGTCCTGGACCGTGAGGACCTGGCCGCGCGGAAGCAGCTGGCCGAGGTCTACGGCAAGCTCGGTTTCGCCGAAGCCGGCTTGGAGCAGCTCAACGAGGCGGCCGAGATCCTCATCGCCAAGGGCGACTACGCCGCAGCCAGGAAGGTGCTCAAAGAAGCCCTGACCCAGAACCCGTCCGACATCAGGGCCGTCATGAACCTGGTCGAGGTCTTCAAGAAGGAGGGGCATCCCGACAAGGCCGTTGCGGCCGTCGAACAGAAGCTCGAGGAAAAGCCGGACGACATCCAACTCCTGAACCTGCTCGGCAACCTGCTGTTCGAGAAGGGCGAAGTCGAGAAGGCCGAGGCCGTCTTCTCCAGGATCGTCGACGGCCAGCCGATGAACGTCAACGCCCGCATCAAGCTCGGCCGCATACGCATCATGCAAGACAAGATCGACGAGGCCTTCGAGCTGTTCGGCCCTCTCGTCGACAGCCTGGTTAAGAAGCGCAAGGAGGAAAAGGCCATAGGTCTGCTGGGCCTGATCATCGAGGCCCGCCGCGACTATCTGCCGGCGCTGGAGCGCCTGGCCGCCATTTACAGGCTGAACCGGGACAGGAAGAAACTCGAGGTCGTCGACCGCGTCATCCTCAAGGAGCTCAGGGAAAAGGGCGACGAGGAGAAGATGCTGGCCGTGGTCAGGGAGCTCAGGGACATCTGCCCCGAGGACAGGCAGCTCGAGGATGAATACCGCGCGCTCGTCAGGACCGGCGAGCCGGTCCGGGAGAAAGAGGCCTCTCTCAGCCCGCCCCTGACGCCGCAGGACAGGCAGGCCATCGAGGAGACCATCGCCCAGGCCGACCTCTACCTTCAGAACGGCCTGGTCAGGAACGCCCGACGCATCCTCGAGAACCTGAAGCTGCGCTACCCGGAAGAGGAGCAGATCCAGCAGAAGCTGGCGGCCCTGGACCAGGTCCGAACCCACATAGACGAGGAAGAGCTGCGCCGCCGGGTGGAGCAGACGAGCGTCCTGGAGACCAAGATAAAGGAGAAGCCGTCAGTCCCCGGCCGGGGCGTCGAGTTCGAAAGGGCCCTGAATTCCTTCCCCAAGCATGTCGTCGAGGGGGACAAGGTCTCGCCCGCCGACGTTTTCGCCGAGACCGACATCATCCCCTTCATCCCCTCCGAGGAAGCGACTTTCCGCTATTACGACCTGAGCGAGACCATCACGGAAGAGCTGCGCATGTTGAGGATGTCCTATGAGCAGCAGGCTCAGGGCGAGACGCCCCAGATGGAGCGGGAGCTGTCCAACATCGTCGAGGAGTTCCGCCGCGACCTCAGGCTCAAGGTCAAGGCCGACGACTGCGACACGCACTTCAACCTGGGCATCGCTTTCATGGAGCAGGGCCTGCTCGACGCGGCCATCGAGGAGTTCTCGGCCGCGGCCCGCGACCGGAAGCTGGCCGTCGACTGCTTCAGCCTCATCAGCTACTGCCACAAGCAGAAGAGGAGCTTTGACGAAGCCCAGGACTGGCTGATGCGGGCCCTAGAGATGGTGCGCCGCGGCTCGGAGCAGTATTACGCCCTGAGGTACGACCTGGCCGAGGTGCTGGAGGGGGCCGACAACGCCGAACAGGCCACGGCCCTGCTCCAGGAGATCATCGCCTGGAATCCCAGGTACCGCAACATCTCGAGCAAGGTCGAGCGCTTCGGCAAGAAGACCGACGACATGTAGGCGCCGCCCACGCCGGTCTTTTCCAGCCGGGAGAACCAGCTTCTTATCGGGCCCGCCCGCCCGGCGCCCGGCGCTTTCAGAAGCCCATTATCAAGCCGCTCCCGAAACGCAGGTGCCGGCCGAAATCGCCCCGGAAAATGTAGGTGGCCTCGGCCGTCAGGCGCACGTTCCGCCGGAGTAGGTAGCCGACGTGGAAGGTGGCCGATGTGTAGCGCAGGTCCTGCTGGTCGGAGTCGACCCAGTTGAACAGGCCGGCGGTGTAGAGACGGCTGTCGTCGCCCCTGGGGAGATAGACGAGCTCGGCGAAACCGCCCCGGGTCATGAATTTTTCCGGGGGGTTGATGAGCGCGAAATACGGGTTCGTGTCGCGGCGCTCCACGTACTGCAGGTTGAGCTCGAACTTGCCGGCCAGCGAAAAAGTCGCGTCGGCGCCCAGCATCCACATCTTGTTGAGCGCGCTCTCCGGCCTCTCGCGGCCCAGGTAGCCGAACAGGCCCAGCCGCGCCATTGGCGCGACGTCCTGCGAGACCCTGAGCAAGAAGTTCTTGTACTTGTCGTCGTCGAAGTTGCGGAAGACGTTGACGCCCCTGATGCCGGTGCCGTTCAGCACCTCGAAGGTCAGGTCGGTGCCCGTGGGCAGTCCGTAGGTCACCATTAGGCCGCGGTCGTAAGTCAGGGTCGCACGCGACGCGCCGGGCGCCGCCTTGTAGATCATGTAGTCCTCGAACGGCAGACGCACTTCGCGCTTGAACAGCGGGTCGGAGACCTGGAACTGACCGACATAGAGGTCGAGGTCGGTCTTGAACAGGTCGCTGAACATGATGAAGGCGTCCTCGAGTCCGGCGATCTCGCCCCTCTCGCTCAGGAAGAAATAGAAATAGTAGGACAGGTGCTTGGTGATCTCGCCGCCGGACAGGAACTTGATGATGTAGGGGGAGGTGAAGTCGAGCTTCCTGGAGTTGGAGTTGTTGTAGGCGAAGAATCCTTCCAGGCGCAGGGCGATGGGCAGCTCCCGCAGGAGCGTCAGCAGGCTGTCGCCCGTCGCTATCTCGGCCCGGGGCGTTTCCTTGTCCTTGATGACGAACCCGGCCGAGGCGAAATCCTCGCCGTAGGGTTTGAGCTTGGGGAAAGGGGCATGGCAGGTCTTGCAGGACTGGCTGTACTTGCGGGCGAAGGCCGGAATGGCCCGGGCGCTCGAGACCGTCAGGCAAAGGAGCGCCGCAAAGGCCAACGCGAGCTTCTGATGGCGTCCCATGTCACCTCCTTGGGGCGGACCGCCGGTCGTCGAACCGGTCGTGCCGCTTCATTGCTCCAGGGGCTAATCCACGATCTTTATCGTATAGGTTTGCCTGTTGACCTCGATGACCTCGGACTCGTCCTCGGGGACGCCGAGGAAATCGGCCACCGGCTTGACCAGCTTCTGGTAGTTGAGCACGGCCGTGACCTTGAGCTCGCCGGCCGGCAGGGTGTCGGGCAGGCGGAAGGTGCAGGTCTCGATTTTGGTCTCCCTGGGGCCGATGCGGTAGTCGACGCCGAGGCTCTTGGTGTTCCACTGCTGAATGGTCATGCGGCCCTGGGGGTCGAAGTAGGGCATGCGGAAGATGCGGTCGCCGGCGGGCACGCCGTCCCTCGGCACGCCTTTGAAGTCCGGCAGGTTGAGGCCGATGCCCATGTCCTGGTAGGCGAGGACGTCGGCGGCTATGGTGTAGTCCTCGCCCGGGAAGCCTTTCTTATCCACAGGCAGGTGATAGACCCGGCCCTTCGCGTCGGCCGCCTCGACGTGCATCCAGACGATGCGGTCCTCGACCGAACCTGTCGGGAACTTGTGGCCGGTCTTCTGGTTGAAAAGGACGATGGTGAAACGGACCGTGTCGCCGGGCTCGGCTTCGGTGATGTCGGCGTGGACGCGCAGCTCGACCGTTCCCCTGACCTTGCCGGCGTCGTGCGCTCCGTGAAAGAGGTGCTGGCGCACGTCCTGGTAGGTATTGCCCATGGCGGCCGACTTGCCCGGCGCGTAGGTCATGTGGCAGTCGTGGCACTTGACGCCTTCCCTGGCGTAGGGGCCGTCCTTCCACTCGAGCTGGGTGGACTTGACCCAAACGCCGTAGGGGCTCATCTCGTTGTGGCAGGTGCCGCAGAACTCGGCCTTGCTCAGGAATTCGGACTTGGACAGGTTGTGTTCGGGCGAGTTCTTGCCACCGCGGGGGCCGTATTTCGTCTTGCCCGGCACCGAGACCCAGTTGAAGTTGTAGGGGACGTCGCCCTCGAAGCCGGTGACCGTATGACAGACCTCGCAGGAGACCGATTCGTTGGCCCGGCTGCCCTTGGCCGGCAGGGGCGGCGGGACGTCGCCGGCGAGGAAGGCCAACGGTGTGTGGCAGCCGTTGCAGCCGGCCTTGACGCCGGTCACCACGCTGTCCTTCTCGGCCTGGGGGACGGCCAGCTTGAAGTACTCGATCTCGTCCCAGTGATGGGTGTAGGCCTGGGACATCATGGCGTTCTGCCACTGACGGTAGATGTCGCCGTGGCAAGCGGTGCCGCAGAACTGCGGAGTCTGGTAGTCGCCGTACTTGCGGGTGCCCAGGGCCTGGTCGCCGGCCTTGGGCGCCTGGGCCAGGACCATGCCCAGCAGCAGGACGGCGCCGACCGATACGAATGCCGCGGAAAAGCGCTTGTTCATCCGGGGCTCCTTTTGCCGCTCTTGCCAGAAGACGATTTTAGCAAAAGGCCGGAGGGTTCGCAATCGTCACGGGTCGCCTTTGCGCGGGGCGGTCGCGGCGAGATCCGGCCGTTGTTTGAAGGAACGTGTAGCGTCCGTAAGGAGAGACGAAAAAAAGGCGGCGCCCGGGGCGCCGCCCTTGCCGGTCAAATCGATCGGCCGCGGCTTCAGTCCGTCGCTTTGGCCGAGATGATGAGGATGACGCCCTTGTCCCCGCCACCCAGCCGGGAGACTCCGACGACCGTCCTGTCGCCGGACCTGATGTTGAGCGTGCTGGAGAGGAGCTTCCGGACGGCGGCTTCCGGTTTCATCGCTTTGGTCTGCGCGGCGGCCTCCGCCCTGACGATCTGACGCAGCATGACCTCGACTTTGATCATGTCGAGCGGCTTCTCCCGGGTTACTTCCGGCCGCAGGACGAGCTCGAAATCAGCCTGCTTGCCCATGACCACCTGGGCCGATTCACCAGATAAGCCGCGGACCATGGTCGAGTCGAGCAGGGCGTAGTTCTTGAAACGCAGCAGGCTCCGCAGCTCCTTGATGACCGGGTCGCTCTGGAGCTCGGGGTCGGTCCGGCCCTGGTCGTCTGAACCGAGGACGAGATGCACTGTGAACAGGACGTCGGCCGACTTGATGTCGATCTCACGTATCGCGGCCAGCATCCGGGAGACGTTTTCCGGCAGGTCGCTGACGGTGATGATGCTGTCCCTCGAGTCCGGGCTGTAGTCGAGATGGCCGCGTTCGCTCCGGAAGGCGAGGAGCAGCGGGATGACGCTCTTGGGCTTGACGTACTTGAGACGGACTATCTCGGTCTTGAAACCCGCGGTCGAGACCGACTGCGCCTGCCCCGCTTCTTCGGCGGCGGCCGGCGCGAGCGCCGCGGCCAGGACGGCCAGGAGCGCTGTCACGAGGACGGCTTTTCTCATGTCTATTCTCCTTTCCATTCGAAATCGCTGTCAAGGAACCAGGTCACCTGAAGGCCGGTCTCCGGCGAGACCAGGACCATCGAGATGACCTGTTTCGGCCGGGCCTCGGCGGACCCGGCGCCGGGCCCGATGACGGGCGGCGCGGGCCTGCGGAAGGCCCTGTCGAAAAGGGCGAAAGTCAGCAAGACCGCGAGCATGACCAGCGCCGCGGCCGGGGCCGGCCTGAGGAGGAAGGGCCGGCGACGTTCCGCGGCCGCGCGCGAGACCGCGCTCGCGACCAGGCTCTCGAACTCGCCGGGCTTCCAGCGGGGCGCCGTTTGGGTTGCCTCCGCGCGCAGCCGGGCCAGGGCGGAGGCGGTCTCCTCAAAGTGCCGGCGGCAGCCCGCACAGCGCTCGATGTGAGCGGCCGTTTGGGCGGCCCGCCGGACTGGAAGATCGCCGCCAGCCAGGAGAGGGATGAGCTTTCTCGCTTTTCCGCATCTCATAGCTTTCCCTCCTTCAGCCGCCCTGTCCGAGCAGCGCGTCGCGGATCTTCTTCCGAGCCGAGCAAAGCCTGACCCGGACGGCGACGCTGGAACGGTTGAGTATCTCGGCGGTTTCCTTTATGTCCAGACCCTCGAGGTCGCGCAATATGAACACTTCGCGCTCCCCCTCGGTCAGCAGGCCGAGGCATCTTTCGAGCTCGATACGAAGGCCGCCCGCCGGGTCGCCGGGTTCCTGAGACGAGGCCGTCGGGCCGCTTTCGAGCGCTTCGCGGACGCGGCGCTCTCTCCGCTTCCGTCTCAGGCAATCCCGGGCCGTGTTGGCCGTGATGGTCAGAAGCCAGTTCCTGAAGCTGCGGCGGGGGTCGAAGACGGCAAGATGCCGGAAGGCCTTGAGCAGGGCTTCCTGGACGGCTTCCCTGGCTTCTTCCGCGTCGCCTGTCAGGCGCAGGGCGACGGACAGGAGCGTCCCGGCATAAGGAGAGACGAGCGGCCCGAAGGCTTCGCTGTTTCCGGACAGGACCATCGCAACGAGCTCCGATTCCTTTTTGTCCATCCGCATATGTATACCCCGGGCCGAAGCCGGATGTTACCCGGCGCGCCGCTTTCATGAATATATCAGAAAAAGCTTGACAAAAGCATAATTTATAATTATTATTAAATAGAAATGATTATTAATAATTAAGAAGGTTCTAACTTGAAGGAACTCACAAAGGAACGGGCCGGAAAGAAGCGCGCGGTCGGGAAAAGAGGCCTGAGGCGCACGCCCCAGCGGCTGGCCATAATCTCGTATCTTGAAAACAACACCAGCCATCCGGCCGCCGAGGACATCTTCCGCGATCTCTCCCCCCGCTTCCCGACCATGTCCATTTCCACCGTCTACAACAACTTGGCCGTGCTCGAGCGCGAGGGGAAAGTGGTCGAGCTCAGGGTGGACCCGACCAGGTCACGCTTCGACCCCAACACCGAACCGCACCATCATCTGGTCTGTCTCGAGTGCGGCCGGGTCGTCGATATCTTCCGCGAATTCGAGATTGACCTTTCGCCGGAGGAACTTGCCGGTTTCGAGGTGCGACGTTCCGAGGTCTCCTTCTTCGGCCTCTGCCCCGACTGCCAGGCTCGGGCCGAGAAAGACAGGGATCGAGAAGCACAATAACGGCGTCAAGCCGTTCGAGAAAGCAAATAAAAACAGGAGGTTTTCAATGGATAACATGACGGCGAACCAGGAAAAGCAGCCCGCGGGCCTGCCCCGGATAGGCTCTCCGGCGCCCCAGTTCGAGGCCGTGACGAGCCACGGGCCCGTCAAGCTCGAGGACTACAAGGGCCGCTGGCTGGTCCTTTTCTCGCACCCGGCCGATTTCACGCCGGTCTGCACCACCGAGTTCATGGCTTTCGCCGAGATCCACCCGAAGCTCAAGGAGATGAACGTGGAGCTGCTCGGCCTGAGCATCGACAGCGTCTATTCCCACATCGCCTGGGTGCGGAACATCGAGGAGAAGCTCGGCCGGAAGATCACGTTCCCCATCATCGCCGACCTGAGCATGGACGTGGCCAGGAAGTACGGCATGGTCATGCCCGAGGAGGGCGCGACGGCCGCCGTGCGCAGCGTCTTCGTCATCGACGACAAGCAGGTCATCCGGGCCATCATCTACTACCCGATGTCGGTCGGACGCAACATGGACGAGATAGTCCGCCTCATCCAGGCCCTCCAGACCGCCGACAAGTACGGCGTCGCGACGCCGGCCAACTGGCGTCCCGGCGACAAGGTCATGGTCCCGCCGCCCTCCACCCAGGCCAAGGCCGAGGAGAGGGTCAAGGACAAGACCGTCGAATGCAAGGATTGGTATTTCTCCAAGAAGGAAATAAGGTAGGGGGCTGATGGGCGGCGGCGTCCGCGCGGCGCCGTCGCCTCTATACGGCTTCAGTTCAGCAAAACGGGTTCCGCGACCGGGTCGGGAGCGGCCGTGCGCCGCTCTTTGACCCCGGTCATGGAGCCGCCGGCGGGGCGCGGACCTTAACGGGTTGGCGACATCCCGGGACAGGCGCCCGGCCCGGTCCGGCAGAAAGCCACGGGACGGGGACGGCCTCGTGTCGTCCCTGCTCTCGTTTTTTCATTTCCTTCCTTCCTTCCTTCCTTCCTTCCTTCCTTCCGAGTTTGCGCGCTTGCCGGCCTTTTCACATCCAGCGGTAGGCATTCGATTTTTTGATTCCCGGAGGGAACCTGTTCCCAGAAAGTTCCAACGCCAACTGCGTCCGCTCCCGGCAGGTAAAACCCCGATTGTCTCGAGCACCCGTCAGTTTGTGGACAACCGCGGTTTGACCTCCTCGGAAAGCTTGTGGTATAAGCTCGAAAGGATGACAAGGAAGGTGAACATGGAAGAAAAAAGAGCAGTGTCCCGCCGTACTTTCCTGGGGACGGCCGCGGCCACGGCCGCCGGCATCATGGTCGTGCCCAGGCACGTCATAGGCGCCACCCAGAGGCGGAAGGCGCCGAGCGACAGGCTGAACATCGCCTGCATCGGCGTCGGAGGCATGGGCTTCTCCGACGTCCGGGGCGTCCGGACCGAGAACGTCGTCGCCCTGTGCGACGTCGACGACGAGCAGATGGCCAAGCTCCTCAACTCCGACCGCCTCGAGCCGGAAGAGAAGGCCATGTACGAAAAGGCCGCCAAGTACCGCGACTTCAGACGGCTGCTGGAGAAGGAGAAGAAAATCGACGCCGTAACCGTCACCGTGCCGGACCGCAACCACGCCGTGATCGCCATGGCGGCCATCAAGCTCGGCAAGCACGTCTACGTCCAGAAACCGCTCACGCACACCATCATGGAAGCGAGGCTCCTGGCCAAGGCCGCGAGGGAAGCCAAGGTCGTCACCCAGATGGGCAATCAGGGACACGCCAAGGAAGGCGCCCGTCTCATTTGCGAGTGGATCTGGGCCGGCGCGGTCGGCAACGTCCACGAGGTCCACGCCTGGACCAACCGGCCGATCTGGCCGCAGGGCATCGAGGCGCCCAAGGAGATCCCGTCCGTGCCCTCGACGCTCGACTGGGACGTTTGGCTCGGCCCGGCGCCCTTCCGGCCCTACCATCCCGCCTACCACCCGTTCAACTGGCGAGGGCTGTGGGACTTCGGCACCGGCGCGCTCGGCGACATGGGCGCCCACATCCTGGACATGCCCTTCTGGGCCCTCAAGCTCGGCCACCCGACGACCGTCCAGGCCTCCTCGACCCCCTTCACCAAAGACTATTATCCCTGGGCCGAGGTCGTCACCTACGAGTTCCCGGCCAGGGGCGACATGGGACCGGTGACCCTGACCTGGTGGGACGGCGGGCTGATGCCGCCGCGGCCGCCCGAGCTCGAAGAAGGCCGCATGATGGGCGACGAAGGCGGCGGCGTCCTCTTCCGTGGCGACAAGGGCGCGCTGATGTGCAGCACCTACGGCGAGAACCCGCGCCTCATCCCCGAAAGCCGGATGCAGGAATACGTCCGGCCGGAGAAGACCATCCCGCGCTCGCCCGGCATCCGTGAGGAATGGATCGAGGCCATCAAGAAGGGCGGC
>CAYWJT010000058.1:0-16448 GCA_964458655.1 uncultured Eubacteriales bacterium
ATGATACCAGCCGACGCGGTCCTTCAAGCCGGTGAGCACGGTGTCGGGTTCAACGATGGTCGGGAAGTGCTTGTTCCCCGGAACGTAGTGGTCGAAATGGACGTCGCTGACTTCGATGGTGGGAAGCTCGTATGGTTCGGTTCGCCAGAGCTCGACGGCCGCCGCGGCCTCTACCGGCGTTTTGCCCGTGACGGCGACATGGATCACCGGATTATTGGCGTCGGCCCAGACCCGGGCCTCGACCAGCCGCTCCCCTTCTCCGCAGCGGAACTCGACGGTCGCCTCGCGCAGGCGCAGGGCCTGACGAAAGGCCCTCGAGCCGGCCAGGGGATTGGGGTTCAGGCGCAATCTCACCCGGCCGAGCTTGAGCAGGCGGCCGTTGTCGTCCCAGGCATCGGTTTTGCCGATGTAGCAAAGGATATCGCCGCTTTCTTCCATCCAGACGTTGAGGCTGATGTCGCCGTTTCCGGCCGGCATGGTCCCCCAGGCGTCTTTGCTCGGCGAATCCCAGATGACGTCGTATTTATCAAGGCCGGCCATCGGGTCGTAGCCGGAGCCGGCGCAGGAGCCTAATGCTCCTACGATAAGAATCAGGGCGGCAACTGAAGCGTAAAAACGATGGTCAGGCAAAGCAAACCTCTTTCCAATCACCCGCAATTCACTCCTGACGTTTACAATAAATCGAGCGTTTTATCAACCTTCATAGGGTTTCGGCGTGTTATCGACAGCCGTCAATGATTCTGACCATGATCGTTTTCTTGCCGCCGGAGAGAAAGAAAACGGTTCAGGGCCTGATGATCACGGCTGATGATGGCCGCGTTATCAGAGGCAAGTCGCCGGCGTTTCAGGGCGATACTTTGGTAACGACGGATCACTCGGCCCAAGCAGGCTGGAATGCGATGCTTTTAGGGGAGCGAGCGCGGGCCTAGGCCCGGAGGGCCTCGGCGGCCGTTTCCGGCGAGACGGGGTTGATGTAGAAGCCCGTGCCGTATTCGAATCCCGCCACCTTGGTCAGGACCGGGAAGATCTCGATGTGCCAGTGGTAGGTCTTTTCCATATCCGGCCAGGCTTTGGAAGAAAGGGCCGGGTTCGGCGCCTGGTGGAACATGAGGTTGAAAGGAGGGTCGGCCAGGGTGGCCTTGAGCCGGGAAAGCGTCTCCTTCAGCACGGCGGCCAGCTCCGCGAGCTCGGATGCGCCGAGGCTGGAGAACAGGTGGGCGTGGCGGACCGGGTAGACGGCCATCTCGAAGGGAAATCTGGAGGCGAACGGCGTCAGGACCACGAACCGCCCGTTGTCCAGGACGACGCGCTTGGCCTCTTCCTTTTCCTGGTTGAGCATGCGGCAGAAGACGCATTCCTGCAGGCTGCGGAACATGTTGGCCGCCCCGTAGATCTCCTCCTTGGTCCGCTTGGGCACGATCGGCGTCGCCACCACCTGGGAATGGGGATGGCTGAGTGACGCGCCGGCCTCGCGGCCCTTGTTCTTGAAGACCTGGACGTACTGGTATTGCTTCTCTTTCTCGATGGCCCTGATCCTGGCCTGGAAAACAGCCAGGATGTCCCGCACGTGCTCGACCGGCAGGTCGCCTAACTCGAGCCGGTGGTCGGGGTTCTCGATGACCACCTCGTGGACGCCGACTCCTTCCATCCACTGGTTGATGCCCTGGACCAGCTTGGGCGGCGGGGCGCCGGGGCTGAGCGCCGGGAACTTGTTGGGCACGACCCGCACCCGCCAGCCCGGGCCGTCCGGCGGAGAGCCGTCGGGCCGCAAGGCGTAAACCTCGGGCGGGGTCTTGTTCTCGCTGCCGGCGCAGAAGGGGCAGAACTGGTGCGGCTCCTCGGGACGGGCCGAGCCGGCCGCCGGCCGGAAATCGTCCGGCCTCTTGCTGCGTTCAGTGGCTATGATGACCCAGCGGCCGCTGACCAGGTCCTTCCTGAGCTCGGACATCAGTCGCCCACCAGCTCCTTTATCTTGGCCTTCAGCTCGTCGAGGGACGAGGACTTGACGACGTAAGCGTCGGCCGCCCAGGTCATGAAATCCTCCTTGTAGCTCTGGTAGGCGGAGTTGATGATGATGGGGATGTCCTTGCGCATGCCCATGATGCGGCTGATGAGCTCGATGCCGTTGGTGCCCGGCATGCGGATGTCCGTTATTATGAGGTCGAACGACTCCCTTTCCAGGGCCCTCAGGGCGGTTTCAGCCTCAAAGGCGCAGGTCACGTCGTAACCGGCCCGGGTGAGCTCCTCCTCGTAGAGCAGGCACAGGGGCTTCTCGTCCTCGACCAGCAGAATCCTTTTTTTCACCGCGCTCATGACGCCTCCTTCGCTTTTCTCTCGCGACAGGGGAAGGTCAGATGGAAGATGGTGCCCCTGCCCGGCCGGCTGCGGAAATCCACCCGTCCGCCGCAGGCGTCCATGACCCGTTTCACGAAGACCAGCCCCAGGCCGAGCCCCTTTTCCTTGGTGGTGAAGAAAGGCCTGAATATCTGCTCCTTGTCCGGGTTCGTTATCCCCTGCCCGGTGTCTCGGACCGAGACCGTGAACCAGTCCTTGCCCTTGACGTAGCTGCGGACCGAGACCGTGCCGCCGGCGTCGGTGGCGTCAAAGGCGTTGTCGATGATGTTCCTCAGGGCTTCCCCGAAGGAGACCGGGTCCGAGAATATCTCGACCTCGGCCCGCTCCAGGTTTACGTCCATGTTGAAGGTCTGGGCCCGGCCGGCCACGTCCGGGCTCTTGAGCACCTCCTCCACTATCGGCCAGGGGTCGAACCAGACTGGCTCGCGCATGCTCACTTTCAGGAAATGGCTCATCTGGAAGACGATGTCCTCCAGCCTTTTGATCTCCTCGCGGATGATGCCCAGGTTGCGGACCTTCTTGTCCTCCGGGGTCTCCGGCCTGAGCATCTGCTCGACGAACCCGCCGATGGCCACCAGGGGATTGCGCAGCTGGTGGCTGAGGAACATGGCCATCTCGCCCATGGCCGCCATCTTTTGGGCTTCCATGAGCTTCTGGTAGAGACGGGCGGTCGAGATGTAGTTGCCGGCGAGCAGCCCGCACAGACCGGCCAGCCGGATATCTGCCAAGCTTATGGGCGTCCGCGTTATAGCGTTGTCCGCGACGATCTCGCCCAGCACCTCGTCCTTGGAGATCAGCGGAATGCACAGGAACTCGTCCACGCCGATAAGGTCGAGGAACTTGCGGTCGACGGCCGGCTCCCGGGATGCCTCTTTCACCAGCAGTATCTCTTTCCTCAGGGCGGCCATGGCCGGGATCGAAGGCGAGGCTTCGCTCAGTCCGAAGCTCAGGTTCTTCATCCGTCCCGTCAAAGTGTCGGTGTTATTGCGTATCAGGCTGCGGTTGTATTCGATGATCTCGCAGTAGCCTATGGCCGGAGTGGAGAGGATCTCCCAGATGGAGGCGGCCTCTTCCGGCGACCGCGGGCCGAGCCACATCTCGCCCCGCAGGCGGTTGTTCTCCCTGAGGAAGAGCATGACCCGGTTGAAACCCACGCCGGAGCCGGAGGTGAGGGCGGTCAGGATGACGAGCAGGTTGTCCTCGAGCGAGAAAGGCTGGAAGAAGCTTTGCGAGATGATGGAAAGGACGGAAAGCTCCTTGGGCACGTCCTTCTCGAAGCGGGCGGAGAGGAAGGCGTAGGGCTCGATCATTCCGGTCTCCAGCCCTTGGGAACGGTCGTGATGCCGCCTCGGCTGACCTTGAAGTCCAGGACGTCCTTTTCCCGCTCGAAGCCGACCTCGAAGCCGGCCGGTATGACGCAGTGCTTGTCCACTATGGTCCGGCGCAGCCTGGCGCCGGACCTTATCCAGGAGCCTTCGAAGACGATGGATTCCGTGACCTCGGCGCCGGACTCGACCCTGACGCCGTGGGCGAGGATGGAGCGCTCGACCCTGGCCCTGGCGACACGGCAGCCTTCGCAGATGACCGATTGCTTGATCTCGCCGCCTTCGATGTAGGAGGGCGGATACTGCGGCCGGTGCGTGCGGAATGGCCAGGCCCGGTCGTTCATATCGATGGGCGGCGCGGTTCCGATGAAATCCATGTTGGCCTTCCAGTAGGCGTCCACGGTGCCGATATCCTCCCAGTAGCCGTCGAAGACCCAGGCCTGGACGCGGAAATCGCGCACGAGCTGCGGGAAGATGTCCTTGCCGAAATCATGACCGCTCTTCGGGTTGCGGGCGTCCTTGATCAAGGCCTTGATGAGGACAGGCGTCCGGAAGAGGTAAACGCCCATGGAAACAAGGCTCTGCTCCCCGGCGTCGTCGTAAGGGAACGGGTTGCGCGGCTTTTCCTGGAACTGGACGATGCGGCGCTCGGCGTCGACGCCGACGACCCCGAAACGGGAGGCCTCGGCGACCGGCACCGGTTTGGCCAGGACCACGGCTTCGGCTTGCTTCTGCAGGGCGTACTTGATGACCGGCCTGTAGTCGGCCCTGTAGACGTGGTCCCCGGACAGGATGAGGACGAAGTCCGGGTTCTCCTGCTGGATGGTATAGAGGTTCTGGAAGACGGCATCGGCCGTGCCTTCGTACCAGTGGTCGCTGATCCGGCCCTGCGCCGGCAGGGAAATGATATAGCTGCCGCTTTCCGGATGGAAGATGTGCCAGCCGTTGAGGATGTGGCGTTCGAGCGAAAGAGACTTGTACTGGGTGAGCAGGGCTATGCGGCGCAGCCCGGAGTTGAGGGCGTTGGACAGGCTGAAGTCGATGATGCGGTAGCCTCCGAGGAAGGGAACGGACGGTTTGGCCCGGTCGCGCGTGAGCGGATGCAGCCGTTCGCCTTTACCTCCGCACAGGACCATGACCAGCTTCCGCTTAGATGACAGTTCCATCGGGAAGGACCACCTCCTCAAAGACGCGGTCCTCGCTCTCGTAAGTCTCGAGCAGGACCTGTTCGGCCGGCGTGAGGGGCGCCCGCCGGCGGAGCCAGCCGGCGAGCCTAGCCGCGCGCTCGTAGTGCTCGGCCGCCCGGTTCTCGGCGTAATCGCGGGCCGTCCAGGTGGAGATCAGGAACGGCCAGTCGGAACTCTCGACAAGGAACTTCTCGCGGAAGAACTGGCGCAGGAGCCTTCTGTCCCAGGCGCCGGGGTCCTCGAGCAGCCCGGCGGCCTCTTCCTCGACCCGGTAGATCTTCTCCCAGATCCAGGCCGTGTCGGTGTTGAACCAGATCCAGTGGAAACCGCCCTGGCCCCATGAGCCTTCCGGCAGCGAAACGATGGTTTCCGGACGGCAGAGCGCGAGGCATTCCGAAGCCGTCCGGGCGGCCACCGGACCGGCGGCAAGCTCTCTCATCACGTGGTAGATCCATTCCGGGCCCTCGAACCACCAGTGTCCGAAAAGCTCGGTGTCGTACAGGGCTGCGATGACCCGTCGTTCGCCGCCCGCCAGGATGCCTTCGAGAAGAGAAGCGAAGTGCCGGGCGTGCACCCGGACTTTTTCCCGGGCGGCCGCCGGCTCGTAAGGCTCCTTCAGGGCCAGGTCGCCCGAGGACGAGGTGATCTTCCAGTACCTGAGCCCGCCCGGGAAGTGCTTCTTGTGGAACTCCAGATAGTCGCCGTCGCCGGGATACCCGCCCTGACGGCTCCAGACCTGAGCGCCGGAAATGTCGTCGCGGGCGAAGAACGGCTCGAGAGAAGGCTCGGCCAGATAAGGCAGATAGGGATCCTTGCCGTCCGCGCTTTCCGGATGGTATTCCTTCTTGTATTTCTCCCAGAGCAGCTTGAGCCCGGGGAACCTTTCCATGTAGACGCCTTTTACTTCCCCGCCCTTGAGCAGGTGGGTGTCGACGAAGAAATAGCCGGCGCCGCCGGCTTTCAGCAGCTCGTCGACTCCGCTCCTTTCGGCGGCCTGACCGCCGAAGGGCGAGGTCCACCTGTAGCGGGGTCGGTAGCCGCATTCGGGCACCCAGAACCCGGCCGCTTCCCGGCCGAAGAACCGGCGGTGGGTGTGCCGGCCCTGTCTGATCTGATGGGCGATGCTCACGTCCTTGCCGAGGAGCGGGAAATAGCCGTGGGTGGCCGCGGACGTCATGACCTCGAGCTGGCCGGCCGCTTCAAGCCGCCTGAAGGACTCCAGTATGTCGCCGCGGCAGCGTTCCCTGAAGGTCTGATTGAGGCTCTCGTACCAATCCTTCCAGAACTCGGCCAGCCCGAGCAGCGGGTCGCCTGTCTTCCGGAAGTAATTGATGTCGTCGGCCGCGATCTCGGCCTTCATGCCCAGGTATTCTTCGAAGCCGGTCCTGAAGCCGGGGTCCTTGAGCTGGTCGGCGAGAACCGGCGTGAAGCTCATCACGACCCGCGGCGGCAGGCCTTCTTCCGCCAGCCTTTCGAAGGCCAGCAGGAGGGGCAGGTAGCATTCGGCGGCCGCTTCGTAAAGCCAGTCCATGCCGTGGGGCCAACTGCCGTGCGAAAGCACGTAGGGTATGTGGCTGTGCAGGACGAGCGTGAAATACTTTCCGTCAGTCTTGTTGTTCAATCACCAGCTCCATGGTCTGGTTCGCGGCCCCCGCGAGGTCGAGGCGCCAGAATGGGCAGAGGCGGAAACCTTGATGTATTATATCAAAACCTTCCTCGGACTGGGACAATGTCTCTATGGGCTCGGCGGACATGCCCGCGGCTCCCGGCGCCAGCACGACGATGCGGCCTCCGCAAAGCGAGGCCCGGCCGGACTCTTCCAGGACGAGTTCGCCGGGGAAAGCCAGGAAATTCCACTCCGGGGAGAACACGGCGCGCAGGAGTGCGTCTCCTTGATTTTCGATGAGCCAGCTCAGCCTGATCCTGCCCGGGCCGTTCTCGATGGTCTTTGTCACCGCTACGGGCGCCTCGGCCCCTTCCAGTCGGATGCGGCCTTCGCCTCTGAGGAATAATCTCTCTCCTTTAATCGAGAAATCATACGCCCGGCCGGTCAGGTCGCCACGGTCCTCGAGCTTCCCTCCCCGGACAAAACCAGGGAAAGGCTCCTTCAGCAAGAAGCGGTCCAGGGCCGAATAGCGCGGCATCGGGTCATAACTCAAGAGCGTCTCCGCGCCCTCGGGGAATTTCCGCTCCAGCTCGTGGATGCTCTTGCCCTTGCCGCCGCTTCCGTTCTCCCGCGTGTGGTAGGACTCCGGCCGTCGCGAAAGCACGTTCAATAAGTTCCTCGCGGAAATCGTGTGGTCTATCTCGTAAACGCTCCCGCCGGCGGCAGGCCGGACGAAAACGTTGAAGGTCGGGCCGAGTGAATAGGCTTCTCCGGAGCCGTCGGCGTCGAGGTCGGCCTCGGCCCAGCCGGCCCGCGGCGTCCGAACTTTGTTCTCGGCTCTTATCAGGTTGGTGTAGGCCGCCTCCCGGAGATGGGGCAGGTAGAGGCCGCCGAATACGCCGTGCCAGTATGCGTCGTTGCACTGGCCGCGGTAAAGGTCCCGGCGCGCCTCCGCGGGCGAGGTCGCGGCAGAGCGCAGTTCCGACGAGACCAGGAGCATTCTGGACCTCAGGTTGGAGGCTTCGGGATATTTCAGGAAATAGTCCCGGAACATGCCGCCCCTTAGGAAACGCCGGCCGGCTTCGGACGTGCCTTCTTTGAGCCGCCGGAACTCCGCCAGGCCCTCCGGCTCGAGCACCCACTCCATCATCTCCTCGTAGGAGCATGGCGGGATGTAAACGCGTCCGGCCGGCGGCTCGGCGTCCAGGTATTCCGAGGCGGTCATGGTCCGGATGCCGCGGCGTTCGATGAATTCCAGGAAACCCTCGAGCCAGCCTTCGTCGTAGACCCATTTTTTCGTCCCGGGCCAGAGGCCGAATTTCTCGCCGTCGTCGCCGAGTATGGCCGCGCCGCCACCGGCTTCTATGTCGCGGAAGGCCTGCTCGACCTTATCGAGCGGCTGGAAAGGAATGAGGTAGCGCAGCTTCTTGCTGATGGGGAATATCCTGAGGGGAAAACCGTCCTCTTCGGTCACGTAGGTCCTGTGGATGTCGGTGACGCCGCCGTAATTCAGGTGCGACTCGTCGAGGAAGGTGAACTCCAGGCCCTCTTCCCTGAGCGTCCGGGCGAGCTGCGGCTCCCAGACCCTTTCCGCGAGCCACAGGCCGCGGGGCTTCCTTCCGAATTTTTCCTCCAGGTAAGCGTTCATCAGCCTGAGCTGTCCGACCCGGTCCGCCTCCGGGATCACGGGCAGGACGGGCTCATAGAAACCTCCGCCGAGGAGCTCCACCTGGCCTCGGTCGACCAGCCTGCGGATAAGGTCCAGGCAGCCCTTGTCCTTCTTTTCCATGTGCTCCCAAAGCGGGCCGGTGAAATGCAGGCAGAAGCGGAAGCCGGGCCGGCGCTCGACCGCCTCCAGGAAGGGCCGGTAGCAGTCCTCGAAGGCCCTTTCCAGGACCCAGTCGAAGTTGCCGACCGGCTGGTGGTTGTGGACCGCGAAGACGAAGGCGAATTCGGACATCAGACAGGCTCCTTGCGGCCGGCCTTCTTGCAGGCGGCTTCTAGAAAAGAGCGGAAAAGCCGGTCGAACTCTTCCTCGCCCGGCTCGCCTGCCCACCAGAACCAGTCGGAAGCCTCGGCCGCCAGCATCTCGTCGGACGGGCCGCAGACCAGCCGGGCCTCGGCCAGGAGCTCCCAGTCCCTGTTCTTGGCCGGATGTCCTATCCATTTCTCGAAGTTGCCCATCCAGGTGCCGGGAGATACGACGACCTCGTCGGCCGGACCGGCCGCGGCCCGCAGGCATTCAGGAAGCGTCGCCGGCTCCACCCCTTCGGTTTCGAGCAGCCGCTGGAACAGCTCTTCGAGGAAGGGCACGCCGTTCGAGGCGTACCAGCCCCAAGGATTCTCGCCGTCGAGGGCTATGACCATGACCGCGTCCTCCGGCGCCGGCTTGCTTTCACAGGCGATCAGAGCGGCGAGGTGCTCGGCGGCCTGAGCAGGGGGCCAGGAATTGTAGGTGAAGCTGATGAGGTCGGCGAGCGCCCTGTTCCTGAAGAAAAGGGTCAGGCCGGAGGAACGATAAGGACGCAAAAGAGCCTCCGGTCCGCCGGCGGCGGGAAAACTCTTGCGCAGCACGTTCTCGTCGGTCACGCCGTAGCGGAAGCCGGCCTTGACCGCGGACGAGACGGCCTCGGCGCTGACCGCTCCTTCCGGCGGCCAGAGGCCTTCGGGAGCGAAGCCGAAGACGGACTCGAAGAAAGCCCGGCCTCTTACTAGCTGTTCCAGAGCGTCCTCCGGCCGGCGGAATTCGGCTTTCGGCAGGTTGTCGGCGCCTGTGCCCTGGAGGTCGCAGAGCGCCGGCAGCAGCGGGTGATAGTAAGGCGACGTCGTGAGCTCGATGAGGCTGTTCGCCCGCAGCCGGCCGTAGGCCGGCAGGAGCTCCCCGAGCGCCTTTTGTTTGAGTTCGAGCAGCTCGTCCCGGGTCTTCATCTCCGGCTCATCCAATGGTGAGAAGCAAGACCGCAGCGCGTCAAGCTGGAGCGCTCCCGGCGCGGCGGCTTGGGACCTGGGGACGACCCTGTGCAGAAGTTCACAGTCGGCGGCGGTCAGCAGGTCGGGTCCTTTCTCCAGCGCCCGTTCGAAGGGGTCCAGGGCTTGGCCCGCGGCGTATTCCCGTATCTGCTCGAGCAGGCACGGAACGAAGTTGACGGTGGAAGGAAAACCCGTCTTTTCGGTCAGGAGGGCCATCTGGCGGTAGTTCTTGAGGCTGTGGAATAGGGCCCAGGGCAGTCGGTAGGCCCCTGATAATGGGTCGCGGTAAGGAGGCTGGTGCATGTGCCAGAGAAAAGCCAGTTTCATGCTCAGGTGCCTTCCATCGAGATGATATACGCGAGAAGCGCCATGATGACGGCCTGGAGTTCGAACTCCCGCGGATGGACGGCCGCCGGGACGTCCAGGGCCGAGTGGTGCACGTCGAAATAAGGCTGGGCGTTGGTTATCACGGACGCCGGCCGCGCGCCCGCGGCGACCAGCGGCCCGACGTCCACCCCTCCCCCGCCGCCGGTGATGGTCAGGACGCCCAAGGGGCGGAACAGGGCCTCAAAGCGCCGGACCTTGGCCAGCAGACGGCGGTCGCTTCCGCCCACGGCCAGCCCGAGCGGCAGGAAGCCGCCCCGGTCGGATTCCATGGCCAGCAAATGTTTCTCCCCTTTCCGCTCCGGCGCCGCGGCGTAATGCCTTCCGCCGGTCCCGCCGAACTCCTCGTCCATGAACATCACGGCCCGGATCGTTCTTTTGGGCTTCAGACCGCAGGCCTTTATGAGCCGCAGGGCCTCGACGCTCGCGGCGCAGCCGGCGGCGTCGTCATGGGCGCCCAGGCCCAGGTCCCAGCTGTCGAGATGTCCGCCGACCAGGACGACCTCGTCGGGCAGCTCCGAGCCGGTGAGTTCGCCCAAGACGTTGGCCGAGACGACTTGGCCGAGGTCTTCGCAGTCGAGGTTCAGATGGACTCGAACAGGTCGCCCGCTCTTGATGAGGCCGCTCAAGAAGTCGGCGTCGTTCGTGCTGACCGCGGCCGCCGGGATGCGGTTCGACCTTTCGTCATAAACGAGCATCCCGGTGTGAGGATAGTCGTCCTGCCTGAAGGTCAGGCTGCGGACCAGGACGGCCAGGGCGCCTTTCGCGGCGGCGGCCGAAGCGCCGCGCACGCGCTGGTCGGCGGCCGCGCCGTAAGCGGCGAACGCGTCGGTCATGGCCCTGTCCATGGGCCGGTTGAAAAACACGACCTTGCCCCTGGCCTCGTCGCCCAAGCGCTCGAGCTCTTGGAGCGACCGGACCTCAACCAAGTCGGCCTCAAGCCCTTCAGGCGGCGTGGCGACGCTGCCGCCGAGCGCGGCCACTTTCAATTCCTTGATGAGCCCGCCGTCCGCGCCGATGACTGAGGCCCTTTCCGCCCGGCGCACCCACTTCCTGACCGTCACGGGCTCGGTGCGAACACGGTCGAAGCCGAGCTCCTCCATTATCCGGACGCAGACAGCCACGGCCTCGTCCGCCTGTGGCGACCCGGTCAGACGGGGACCGACCGCGACTATCCTGTTGAGGAGCTCGACGGCCCCTTCCGAGCGCAGGCCGACTTCCTGAAGCCTTACGGCCGCGTCCCGATACATGTTTTCATGAACGGAACGGGAACAGCACCCAGCCGCAAAGCACAGGGCCGCGGCAACGGCGAACCATATCAAGGTCAAACGTTGTCTCGGGCTGCGAACGGCCGCCATGTCAACTCTTGCCGCCCGGCGCCTTTTTCCCGGGCCCCTTGTTCGTCTCCGAACCGCCTGCCTTGAAGAACAGCCAGACGAAACCGCCCTTGGGGTCGCGGTTCTTTATCCTGACCAGGACGAAGCGGCCTTTGAGCCGCCGGCCTTTGACCTCGATTACCAGCCGGTCCGGCCCGCTCTCGAGCGGCACATATTCGCCGCTGTCCCAGATCTCCACCCTACCGGCGCCGTATTCCGGCTCGGGGATGACCCCTTCGAAGCTTTCGTAGCCCAGGGGATGGTCCTCGGTGGGCACCGCCAGCCGTTTGACTCCAGGTTCGTTCGGCGGCTCCTTGGGCAAAGCCCAGCTTTTGAGGACGCCGTCCGTTTCGAGCCTTAGGTCGTAGTGGAGCCGGCTCGCGTCGTGTTTCTGGATGACATAGACCAGGCCCGTCTTTTTTTTCGCCGCCGGACGGGCAGGCTCCGGCGTCTTGGCGAAGTCCCTCTTTTTCCCGTATTCAGTCAGGGGCATGGTTCCCTTTCGCCCGTGCGGCGCTCCGGCGCCGCGCGGCCGCCGGGTCATCGGTGCAAGAAGCATCTCTCGCAATCGACCTCGCCGGGCTTCCTCGTGACCATCATGGCCAGGCCGAGCTCGTTGGCCCGGTCGATGACCTCCTGGTCCTTGACCGAGCCCAATGGATAGATGATGCCGGTGATGCCGTGCTTGGCGGCGAGCTCGACCACGTCCGGGAAAGGCATGAAGGCGTCCGAGGCCAGGACGCAGCCTTGAGGCCCGTAGCCCCGGCCCGAGAGCCGGATGGCGTTCTCGGCCGAGTCGATGCGGCTCCTCTGGCCCGAGCCGATGCCGTGGACCTTGTCCCTGGAGCCGATGACCACGGCGTTCGAACGGGTGAAGCAGGCCACGGTCCAGTTGAAGACGGCCGCCCATATCTCGTCCTCGGTGGGCCGCCGGAGGGAGACGCAATCCATGTGCTCCGGCGAAACCACCCGGGAATCGAAGCGTTTCTGGACGAGCAGGCCGCCGGCCACGCGCTTGACCTCCAGGCCGTTGTCGTGCGAGGGCTCGTCGAAGGCGGCCCGCGACCTGACGACCCGCAGCACCTTCCTCCCGGCCAGGACGGCCAGGGCCTCGTCCGCGTAGCCGGGAGCGAAGACGACCTCGATGTTGCGCGGGCTCTCGACGAGCAACCGCGCCAGCGGCTCGGTGACGGTGGAGTTGAAAACATCAACGCTGCCGAAGTTGGAAAGCGGGTCGCACTTCCAGGCCTTCTCGAAGGCCTCGAGCGCGCTCGAGCCCAGCGCGACGCCGCTCGGCATCTCATGCTTGATGATGACGGCGGCATGGCTACCCCGGAAGATCGCGCCGAGCTTGCGGGCCAGCCTCTGGCCGAGGTCCATGTCCGCCAGGTTGATGTAGCTCAAGCCCTTGGTGCCTTCCTGGAGGACGTCGATACCGGCCAGGTTAGGGCCCGAGGCGCCTTCTTCCTGGTAGAAGGCGGCCGGGTAGCCTGGGTTCTCGCCGTAGCGAAGAGAAAGCTTCTTGACGAAGCGCGTCTCGCCGAAGTTAAGGTTCTCCGGGAAATCCTCCCGGACCTTGGTCGAATACTGGGTGCGGGCGGTGCGTTCGGTCTTGTCCATGTTCATCGCCTTTCAATCCGGTTTATGATGGATACTGCGGCCGCTGCGGGGTTGTCTGGGTCGAAAGAAACGCAGGCCACGGCCACCCGGAAATCCCGACCAGGCGTTCGCGGCGCGAGCGAGTCGTAGACCTGCTCGGCGGCCCCGTTCGGGTCGGATTCCTCGGTTTCGACCTCGACCGGCGCCAGGTCGAACACGGACAACGGGTCGCTGTTCTCTCCCCTGTAGGTGGAAACGACGTAAGCCCTGCCCCTCGCGAAAGGCCGTTCGAAATAATCCCTGAGGCTTTCTCCGCCGGGGCCCCGCCTGACGACGCACAGTGCCAGCCTTCCGCGGCTGACGCAGGCGCTTATCCTCGGCGTGAAGATGGGCGAGTCTGGCTCGTAGTCCCAACCCGCCAGGGCCCGCGCCAGGGCAGCAGCCGGGCAGGGCTCCGAACGCATGGCCTCGAAGATGTCCTCGGTCTGCTTGCCGTTGGAAACCGCGACGCCGCACTCGCCGGCCATGACCGCGGAGTAAATGAGGAGGTCAGGGTTGCCTTTCTTCAGGGTTTCTTCGTCGGTCGGTCGGACCATGACCTTGTCGCCGGACCGGACCAGCTTGCGGGCCTGGCTCGAGGCTGACCGGCCCGTGATCACATAGACGACCTGTCCCGCGCCGGACGGGTCGGCGCCCGCGGCCAGCAGCCGGCCGGGATACTCGAGTGCCTTCAGTGCTTGCGTCAATTTCATGTCGTTATCAGCCGCTCCCTTCAGCCGCTATAGATAGCACAGCGGCCGTCCTGAAGTCAAAGAACCGCATGCCTCTGTCATGAAAGCCGCGGTCGGCTGTCGCTCGCGGGACCGCGCCCGCGGGGAGTTTTTCCCTTTGAGAAGAGCGCGGCGCTCTGGTAGAATTGGGCCGAGACCTTAAGGAAAGGACAAGCCATGCCGAAAAAGGTCGAATTCTACGAGGAGCCTTACCGCGACCCGGACTTCATCGAATCGCTCGAGGGCCGCACCGTCAGGATCCTGAGCGAGTACCTCAGCCCCATGACCCGGCTGGAGAAGGCCCGGATAAACAGCACCATCCTGTTCCTGGGTTCGTCGAAGGCCGACCCGACCGACCCGAAATCCCCGCTTTACCGATATTATTGGGAAGCCGAGGAGCTGTCCTATCTGCTGACCAAGTGGTCGCTGGGGCTGAAGAAGTCGGCCGGCAAGGAATTCGTCATCTGCACCGGCGCCGGGCCCGGAGTGATGGAGGCGGCCAACCGCGGCGCCAGGCGGGCCGGCGGGAAGTCGGTCGGCATGAACATCTCCCTGCCCCAGGCCCAGAACCCCAACCCGTACATCACGCCGGGGCTGGTCTTCACCTTCCATTATTTCTTCATGAGGAAGTTCTGGCTGCTCTACAAGGCCCGGGCCGCCATCATCTTCCCGGGCGGTTTCGGCACGCTCGACGAGTTCTTCGAGACCGCGACGCTCATCCAGACCAGCAAGATCTCCAGGAAGGAGCTGACCCTCATCCTCTACGGAGAGGAATACTGGCGCAAGATCATCGACTTCGACAAGCTGGTCGAGGTCAACGCCATAGCCGGCGAGGACCTGAACATCTTCAAGTTCTGCTCCTCGCCGCGAGAAGCGTTCAACTGCCTGAAAAAGAAGCTGGCCTGTTTTCTCTAGTAAAAATATAGTTTAGATAGAATTAGTAGGAAATGGACAAAACCTTGCGCGGCCTGGCGGCAGTCGCGCTGCTCGTCGGCGCGGCCGCCTGCTCCCGTCTCCCCTCGCCCGCAGCCGCGCCGAGCGGCGAAGCCGAGGTCGGCCTGGCCTCCTGGTACGGCCCGGAGTTCCACGGCCGGTCCACCTCGAGCGGCGAAGTCTTCGACATGAACGACATGACGGCGGCCCACAGGAGCCTGCCCTTCGGCACCTACGTCATGGTGACCAACCTCGACAACGACCGGACCGCCGTGGTCCGCATCAACGACCGCGGGCCGTTCGTCAAAGGCAGGGTCATCGACCTGTCCTACGCCGCGGCCCGGGTCCTGGGCGTTTACGGGCCGGGAACGGCCAGGGTGAAGCTGGAGGTCCTCAAGGGCACGGCCGCGCCGGCCGCGGTCCCGGGACAGGAAAAATCCTGGTATGTCCAGGTCGGCGCCTTTTCCGTCCAGGAGAACGCCTTCAACCTCAAGGCCGAGCTCGAGAAGCGCTGGAACGGCGTCGTGGTCTCGACGTTCAGGACCGACTCCGCCGTCTACTACCGTGTCCGGCTCAAGGCCGCGAGCCGGCAGGAAGCTTCGGAGCTGGCGGCCCGCCTGGCGGCCGAGGGCCGGCCGGTCATCATCGTCAGCGATTGACCGGCGGCGCGCTCGCGTCCCTCACTTCGTCTTGAACAGATAGGCGCAGTCGCGAAGCCTGTTCTCCGTGCCGTCGTGGACGGCGTACTTGCTCCCGGGGAAGAAGGCGGCGGCGCCGAACTCACCCTTCTTGTTCAGGGCGTAGAAGTTCAGGCCGAAGTTGGGCCTTCCGTTCCTGTCGCAGAGCCTCGGCAGAAGCCTGGTCTTGAGCGCGACGTATTCCAGCGTTTCCAGGCAGGCCTGTTCCGGCGAGCGGCCGCGGCCCATCAGGTCCACGACCCTGAAGCTGGCGCAGGTCTGGAGGTTGGCCTCGCCCCTTCCGGTCGAGCCCGCGGCGCCGATGTCGTTGTCGACGTAGAGTCCGGCCCCGATGATGGGCGAATCCCCCACCCTGCCCGGGATCTTCCAGGCCAGCCCGCTCGTCGTGGTCACTCCGGCCAGGCGGCCTTTGGCGTCCAGGGCGATGCAGTTTATCGTTCCGTGCGTGCTCATGACCCGTCTCAGCTCCGCCGGCAGTTTCTCGACCTCCGGGGCGAGCCAGTTGTCCGTGTCGGAGAGCGTCTCTTTCCAGCGCAGCCACATCTCCCTGGCCCGGTCCGTGAGCAGATTCTCTTCCTTGAAGCCGTGGGCCCGCGCGAACCTCAGGGCCCCCCGGCCCACGAGCAGCACGTGGTCGGTCCTTTCCATGACCAGCCGGGCCACCTTGGAGGGGTTCTTTATGTTGCGCAGGGCGGCGACGGCGCCGGCCCGGTGGGTCGGGCCGTACATGACCGAGGCGTCGAGCTCGACCACTCCTTCCTCGTTGGGCAGGCCGCCGTAGCCGACCGACATGTCGTTCGGGTCGTCCTCGACCAGGTTCACGCCGGCGATGACGGCGTCGAGCGGGTCGCCGCCAGCGTTGAGGATCTCCTTGGCCTTGCGGACGGCCTCGAGGCCGTTGGCGCTGGCCACGACCCTGGGCGCGGCGGCAGCGGCCTTTTCCTGCCCGGACGAGGCGCGGCCGAGCGGCGCGATGAGCGCCGCGGCGCCGGCTCCCGCGCCGGTCTTGATGAAATCCCTTCTTGAGTATCTGGCCACTGGATGTCTCCTTTCTTGCGGTCGCGACTAAAATTACCGCTTTTGCCGCTGATTATCAATCCCGGCGCTCCTTCTTCCCGCACGCAAGCCGTTCAGCCTCGGTAACCTTGCGCTTCGATGACTTGATGATCATGCGCAGCGGGACGCCGGCGGTTGAGCTCGTTCAGATACATAGGTGACACGATGGGCTATGATAGGTGCCGCCAT
>CAYWJT010000059.1:0-6799 GCA_964458655.1 uncultured Eubacteriales bacterium
GCTCAAAACTCATCCCCAGCCAAGCGCGTCACTAATGTAGTGGACGAGACCATTTGCTTGCGCGGGGACCCGAGCTGTGCTATAGTGCCGCGAAATGGAACGGAGGTTCTCTCCATCGCGCAAGCGGCTCTGGCCCTGGCGGACGGGTCCGTCTACGAGGGCGTAGGTTTCGGAGCGGGCGGCGAAGCCCGGGGGGAAGTCGTTTTCAATACGGGGCTGGCGGGCTACCCCGAATCCCTGACCGACCCTTCCTACCACGGCCAGATCCTCTGTCAGACCTACCCGCTCATCGGCAATTACGGCATCAGCCACGCCTGGTTCGAATCCGACCGGCCCTGGGTCGCGGGCTATGTCGTCTCCGAGCTCTGCCGGCATCCCTCCCACCCCGACTCGCGCAAGAGCCTCGACGACTGGCTCCGGGAGAACGGCGTCCCCGGCATAGCCGGCGTCGACACCCGGGCGCTGACCAAGAAGCTCCGGGTCCACGGCGTGATGCCCGGCATCCTGGCCGTGTCCGACAGGCCCATAAACCTGAGACGCCTCCGCGCCGAAGCCCGGTCCGTGGAGGACCCGGCGCTACGCGACCTGGTCGCGGACGTCACGACCCGCGAAATACGCATCTACAACCCGGGCGCCCGCGCGACCGTGGTCCTCATCGACTGCGGGGTCAAGCGCGGCATAATCGAGGCCCTCACGCGAAGGCGCGTCACCGTCGTGCGCGTCCCGGCCGGCACCGACGCCGCGTCCATACTAGCCTTCTCCCCGCACGGCATCGTCATCTCGAACGGCCCCGGCGACCCCGAACGCGCCGCCTCGACCGTCTCCACCGTCAAGCGCCTGATGAACGGCGGCCGCCTGCCCATTCTCGGCATCTGCCTCGGCAACCAGCTCTTGGCCCTGGCCGCCGGCGGCGCCACCTTCAAGCTCAAGTTCGGCCACCGCGGCCAGAACCAGCCCTGCCTGGAGACCGGCACCGACCGCTGCTACATCACGAGCCAGAACCACGGCTACGCCGTCGATACCGCCTCCCTGCCGCGCGGCTGGGAAGCCTGGTTCACCAACGCCAACGACGGCACGAACGAAGGCGTCAGGCACGCTCGCCTGCCCTTCTTCGGGGTCCAGTTCCATCCCGAGGCCCGGCCCGGCCCGACCGACACCGGTTTCCTGTTCGACCGCTTCCTGGAGCGCCTCGCATGAAGCCGAAAAAGGTCCTCGTCCTCGGCAGCGGCGCGCTCAAGATCGGCGAGGCCGGCGAGTTCGACTACTCCGGCAGCCAGGCCCTCAAGGCCTTCCGCGAAGAGGGCCTGGAAACGATCCTGGTCAACCCCAACATCGCTACGGTCCAGACGTCGGAGGAGTTCGCCGACCGGGTCTATTTCCTGCCCGTGACGCCCGCCTTCGTCGAACAGGTCATCGCCCGGGAAAGGCCGCGGGCCGTCGCCCTGTCGTTCGGCGGCCAGACCGCCCTCAACTGCGGCCTCGCGCTCCACGACTCCGGCGTCCTCCGCAAGTACGGCGTTTCCGTCCTCGGCACGCCCGTCGAAGCCGTCCGCAACACCGAGGACCGCCGGCTCTTCAACCGGGCCCTGGCCGCGGCCGGCATCAAGACGCCCCGGGGCATCGCGGTCCGCTCGGTCGAGGCCGGCCTGCGCGCCGCCGAACGGATCGGCTACCCGGTCATCGCCCGCGTGGCCTACGCCCTCGGCGGCAAGGGCAGCGGCATGTCGGCCTCGCCGCGCCAGCTCGAGGACGCCCTGCGCAAGGCCTTCACCTTCGCGCCCCAGGTCCTGGTCGAGGAGTTCCTCGAGGGCTGGAAAGAGATCGAGTACGAGGTCATGCGGGACGCGGCCGGCAACGCCGTCACCGTCTGCAACATGGAGAACTTCGACCCCATGGGCATCCACACCGGCGAGAGCATCGTCGTCGCCCCCTCCCAGACGCTGACCAACGACGAGTACCACATGCTCCGGGAGCTGGCCCTGCGCGCCGTGCGCGGCCTGGGCATCGTCGGCGAGTGCAACATCCAGTTCGCCCTCGACCCGAAGAGCGGCGACTACCGGGCCATCGAGGTCAACGCCCGCCTCTCGCGCAGCTCGGCCCTGGCCAGCAAGGCCACCGGCTACCCCATCGCCTTCATCGCGGCCAAGCTCATGCTCGGCCGGCTGCTGCCCGGGCTCAGGAACTCCGTGACCGGCGTGACCTCCGCCTGCTTCGAGCCGGCCCTCGATTACCTGGCCGTCAAGATCCCCCGCTGGGACCTCAAGAAATTCGCCCGCGTCTCGAAGAAGATCGGCACCGAGATGAAGTCGGTCGGCGAGGTCATGGCCCTGGGCCGCTCCTTCGAGGAAGCCGTCCAGAAGGCGGCCCGCATGCTCCAAGTGGGCATGTACGGGCTCGTCGCCAACGAGAACTACTCCTTTCGCAACCTGGAAAAAAGGCTCCGCCACCCCACGGACGAACGCTTGTTCGGCATCGCCGAGGCCCTGCGGCTCGGCTGGTCGGTGGACAAGATTCACGCGCTGACCAAGATCGACCGCTGGTTCCTCTACAAGATCCGGAACATCGTCGAGTGCGCCTCGAGGCTCGGACGGCACACGCTCGCCTCCCTGCCCGCGGAGCTCCTTCTCGAGGCCAAAAAGAACGGCTTTTCCGACAAGCAAGTCTCGGTCCTGACCGGCTCGACCGAGCTCCGGGTCAGGCGGAAGCGGCTGGCGGCGGGCATCACGCCGGTCGTCAAGCAGATCGACACGCTCGCGGCCGAATACCCCGCCCGGACGAACTACCTCTACCTGACCTATCACGGTTCGGAGCACGACCTCGATTTCGGGAGGAAGGGGCAGGGCGGCGTGGGCGCGGGCGGGGCGGCAGGCAAGGGGGACGCGGGCAGCGGAGCGGCGGGCGTCGTGGCGGCAGAAGGCGGCCGTCCCGGCGGACCCGCCGGCCTCGCGGCAAGCTTCGAGGGACAGCCGGGGGGCGGCGGCTCCCGAACGGAATCCCCGGATTCGGCAAAAAAGAAAATGATGATCCTCGGCTCCGGCTCCTACAGCATCGGCTCCTCGGTCGAGTTCGACTGGTGCTCGGTCAACACCGCGCTCGAGCTCCGCAAGAAAGGTTTCAGCACGGTCATGGTCAACTACAACCCCGAGACGGTCTCGACCGACTACGACATGTGCGACCGGCTCTATTTCGACGAGCTCAGCTTCGAGCGCGTCCTCGACATCTACGAGCTCGAGCGACCGGAAGGCCTCATCCTCTCGATGGGCGGCCAAATCCCCAACTCGCTGGCCATGAAATGCCTACGCGCCGGCATGCGCGTCCTCGGGACGAGCCCGCGCGACATCGACCGGGCCGAGAACCGCTACGCCTTCTCGCGGCTGATGGACGAGGTCGGCGTGGACCAGCCGCGCTGGAAGGAGCTGCGCGCGGTGCGCGAGGCCAAGCGGTTCGCCCGCGAAATAGGCTACCCGGTGCTGGTCCGGCCGTCCTACGTCCTGAGCGGGGCGGCCATGAGCATCGTCTTCGGCGAGCGCTGGCTCGAGCGCTACCTGCGCCGGGCCTCGCGAGTTACGCCCGAATACCCCGTCGTCATCTCCAAGTTCATCATGGACGCCAAGGAAATCGAGTTCGACGCCGTGGCGGCCGGGGGCCGGGTCGTGGCCTCGGCCATCATCGAGCACGTCGAGAACGCCGGCGTCCACAGCGGCGACGCCACCATGGTCCTGCCGCCCCAGCGGCTCTACATCGAAACCATCCGCCGCATACGCGAAATTGGGCAGCGCATCGCCCGAGCGCTTAACATCACCGGCCCCTTCAACATCCAGTTCATCGCCAAGGACAACGAGATAAAGGTCATCGAGTGCAACCTGCGGGCCTCGCGCTCCTTCCCGTTCGTGTCGAAGGTGACGCGGGTCAACCTCATCGAGCTCGCGGTCGGGGCCATGCTGGGGGAGCGGACGGCGCGGACGGCCTCGACCCTCGACATCAATTACGTCGGGGTGAAGGCGCCGCAGTTCTCGTTCTCGCGGCTCAAGGGCGCCGACCCGGTGTTGGGCGTCGAGATGGCCTCGACCGGGGAGGTGGCCTGCCTGGGCCGCGACGTCCAAGAGGCCTTCCTCAAGGCCCTTATCTCAGCGGGATTCACGCTGCCGGAAAAGAACATCCTGCTCAGCCTCGGCGGCGAGCGGGCCAAGCACCGGTTCCTGCCGGCGGCGGAAAAGCTCACGGAAATGGGCTTCCGGCTCTTCGCCACGGAAAAGACCGCCCGCTTCCTGCGGGAGCGCGGGATAGGCGCCGTGAGGCTCTACAAGGTCCACGAAAAGCGGCGGCCGAACATAAGGGATTTCATCAGGGAGCGGAAGGTCGAGTTCGTGATATCGGTGCCCAACCCGGAAAGGCGGGTCGAGTTCGACTCGGACTACCTGATGCGGCGGCTGGCGGTGGATTTCTCGGTGCCCATCCTGACCAACCTGCAGGTGGCCGAGCTTTTCGTCCAGTCGCTCGCGGCCAAACGGCCGCGCGACCTCGAAGCCCGCCACTGGGGGGAGTACGGTTGAGGCGAACTTGCAGTAATCGGATAAAAGTCAGATTTAAGTAAAATCTATTTCTTGACTGATTTAATTTCGACCCTTCTTATAATTACGCCGTATTTTCGAGCCAGCCGCTCTGTAAACGGTCTTTCCCAACCGTTAGAAAAATAATGGCCCCACGGAAGTTCCGTTCTGATAACAGAGCCGCGGGCTTCTTTCAGCCTTCTTCCGCCCCAATTAAGCAACTGCGCGCCGTATCCAAATAAATATAGCGGCGCAGACCGTGCTGAAAAAGGCAGCATCGGCCTAAAAGAGCTGTACGTTATTACTTTTGCAACTCGGCGGTCCAACCTTGACAGCGCGACTTTCTGTACCAGGGCATCGCCTCTGACAGTCTTATGATCTCCCCAAAGCTCCGGCGCAACTTTGAGCGCGAGCTCAAGCATACGAAATTGGCCATACGGTTCAAGTTGCAAGCCCGTTTTATTGAATGCGGACATGATGAAGGAACCGTAGCGGGCCGTATTCAGCAAATTGAACATCCGGATATAATCCCTCTCATCATGCTGAGATAACACGTAATGCTTTTTCACTTCCTCGAACTCATGCTCGAGCTCGCCTCCGAAATATTCCCAGAAATCATTATCCGTAAATAACGACACTCTGACGTTTTCAATCCTGTCATTGATATGCTGCTTAATCGTTTTTGACTTAATCGGCGTGAACAGCTCGGTCCCGAATACCCCGCCTAAGCCCAGAGAATAGTTGCCGGCGCTGTTTATTACGGGCGTAATGGCATGATTGAACGCCGGCGCAAAACCCTCAGTGGCCTCGATGAAGTTATTCTCATCTACGCCTGCTCTGAATTCATACACATCAAGCGGGACTCCCTTCAATTTTGCGACCTTCCGAGCCACTCTCATATCTCTTAAGGAATTCCGGTTCCCTTGAGATACGGCGGTGCGGAAGCGCACTTTTGGAAAGCATTCAGCCGCTATGATCGCTACCAGCCGGCTGTCGCGTCCGCCTGTCAATGAGGCCGCCACTGTGTCGCCGCGGAACTCTTCCCGTGATATCGCTCCCCTCAGGCCCTGCAACAGGCTGTCGGCTAATAAGACAGGATCGGGTTGCTTTTCGTTGTTGATTCTGAATACGCAGTCCTTTACACTTAAAGACCCTTCGAGGTCATCAAGGGCTATGTATTCGAACGGATAGAGCCATTTTATTTTTTTATTGAACGTGCTCCTTCCATGGAGCGACGGATAGAGGACATGCCTTACCGCAAGATATTCCAGGACCTTATGCGGAATAAGGTCATCAGCTTCGGGCCCTATTATGCTCTCAAGTTGGGAAAAGGATGATGCCGCCAGGTCGCCGGATTCTGAATAGAATATATTCCTGCCGCCCATGAAATCCGAAAAAACATGGATCTTTGAGCCTTTTTTTATAATAAGCACGAACTGTCCGATCAGCTTCCTTTTCAGCTCTTCTATATGCGGTTCCTGAAATGATGCCAGCATGACCTGGAGGCTTTTTTCCATGGAATCGACTTCCGAATGGCAAACATATCCGAGCGCTATGATCGAGTCCTCGCCTTTTCTCACAATGGAAAAAGTGCCTTTTTCCCCATAGACCAGGAGCTTTCGTTTTGGTCCAATCTCAACAACCGCTTCGGGCGTGCCCGAACCGGACGGCAACCCCGCCTGCCCGCGAAGGTCCATTATAAAATCGGCCATTATCCCACCCCCTTCTAAATTATTTATTAGCCGAAGATGTTCGCCCGAAAAGCTACTCCGGCTTGGCGTAGCGGTAGTACTGCTTGGCGTAGTAGCCGTCCTGCTCGACGAGGCTGACCCCGTTCAGGATGACGCCGAGGCACTTGAGTCGGTGAGCCTCGAGCTTGTGCCTGGCCTGCCTCACGGCCGAGAGGGGCGTCTTCCCGCCCCGGGCGACAAGCAGGACGCCGTCCGCGAGCGGGCCGAGGGCCACGGCGTCGGACACGGCCAGCACCGGCGGCGAGTCGAAGAGCACGTAGTCGAACCTCTCCTTGAGGAAGCCCGCCAGGGAGTCCATCTTTTCCGTGGTCAGCAGGTCGACCGGATTGGCCGGCACCGGCCCGGCGATAATGACGAAAAGGTTCGGATACTGGGTGGACTTGATGATCTCAGATGCGTCTATGAAGGAGCTCAGGAAATGGCTCAGGCCCCAGCCGGTGTGCAGGCCGAACATCCTGTGCAGCTTGGGCTTGCGCAGGTCGGAGTCCACCAGGACCA
>CAYWJT010000059.1:6809-15655 GCA_964458655.1 uncultured Eubacteriales bacterium
TCTGGGACAGCACCAGGCCGAGGTTGGCGAGCGTGGAGGTCTTCCCGTCTCTTGCCAGGGGGCTTGTGACGAGCAGCGACTTGACCTTGCCCGGCGGCGACGAGACAAGGAGCGTCGTCCTCAGCGAGCGGTAGCTTTCTGCCTGGATGGAGTCGGGCTCGCGGGCGACGATGAGCTCAATGCGGCGGTCGGACTTTTCGTTGTTGTTGTTATTGGTTACGCCGGCCGCATCGCCCGCTTTGGCCGCCTGGACCCGCCATTCGGCTTGCCGGCCGGGGCGCCTCGTCTCGCGGGCAGGGCCCCTGCCGCGGAGCATTTCGACAAGCATCGCGAACTCGCCCTTCGGCCCCTTCGGCGCAAGCTCGGACTCGAAGGCCGGGATGGCGCCGAGCGTCGGCAAGCCGGAAGCCGCGGCCACGTCCTTCGAGGTCTTGACCGTGGCGTTGACATATTCGATGCCCAACGCCAGGCCGATACCCCCTGCCAGTCCGACGAGCAGGGCGATGAGCAGGTTCTTGCTCTTGTCGGGGAAGGCCGGGTTGACCGGGTAGTCGGCCTTGTCCACCACCCAGACGTTCAGGGCCTGCAGGTCCTTGAGCCGCGAGGCGACGTCGGTCTCGCTCTGGCGCTTGGACAGGGCTTCGAGCAGGGCCTTCTTGTTGTCGATCTCAATTTTCAGGCTGTTGTAGAGGATGGAACTGCTGTTGGCCTTGTAGGCTTCGTTCTTCATGTCGTCGAGCAGCCGCTTCAGCGACTGCTCCCGGTTGAGGGCCGTCTGGTAGTCGGAGTAAGCGGCCCGGATGACGTTTTCCATCTCTTTGCGCAGGGCCTCGGTCGTGGCGTCGAGCTCGGATTTCAGGCGCTGCATCTCCGGGTACTCGGGCTGTAGTGTCGCCGACCGCTTGGCGTATTCCCGGCTGAGCGTCGCGTACTGTTCCCTCAGGCGCTGGACGGCCGGGTTGGAGGCCGCTTCCGGGATATCTCCCAGGGGCGCCGCTTTCAGCTGGTTGTAGTATGACAGTTTGTTTATGCGCTCGAGGGTGGCGGCCGTCAGGGCCTGGTTGACATCGGTCATCTTGTTGACGAGAGGCGTTTCGGCCGTGGTCAGGGGCAGGATGTCCTTCTCCGAACCCATCTTGGCCAGGTTCTTTTCGGCCTCTGCGATCTCGTCGCGGAGCGCCACGATCTGCGTCGTCAGGAACTCGGAGGCCTGCTCCGAGGCCATGTACTTGCGCCGGACGAGCATCTCGATGTACTTATCGAAGATGGCGTTGAGGACTTCGGAGGCGGTTTTCGGGTCGCGGTTGCTGAAGGTCACCTCGACCAGCCGCGTGCCGCGGACCGGGTTGACCGCGATATTCTCCACGAAACGGGCGATGAACCTTTCCCTGAAAACAGGGTCGGCCGGGTCGATGGGTTTTTTCTTGTTGGCCCTACCGACGAAATTGGGGTTCTCGTAGAGCTTGAGCTTGTCGATGACCTCGCCGGCCAGGGTGCGGCTGTTGAGGAGCTGGGAGTGGCTCTGCTGGTTGACGCCGCCGTCGTATCTCTGGATCTCCTCGAAAGGCAGGATGTTGGGCGCTTCCTCTATCCAGATGCGGCCGCGCGAGGTGTAGACCGGCGGCACGAGAAAGCTGAAGGCCGTCACCGCGACGACCACGAACAGGAAGAAGAAGGCGGCCGTCCATTTCCACTTCAGAATGATGTTCCAATAGTGCAGGGCCTGTTCCATCAGGCCTTTTTTCTCGGGGTTGAAATCAGCCATGGGAGCCTCTTTTCGATACTGTCAAGTGCCTTTCGGGCGCGGGCCTATGGAACGATGACGACATCGCCTTCCTCGAGGAAGATGTCGCTCGTCCGGCCGCTTATGATGCGATTGAGGTTGACCGAGATCTTCATTTCCTTGCCGGTCTTGGGGTCGCGCCTTTTGATCAAAACGCGGGATTTCTTGGCCCACTCGGTCGTGCCTCCGGCCTGGGCGATGGCCTGGAGAACCGTTATTCTATGCGACTTAAAGAAAGGTACGGCTCCGGGCGTCCTGACTTCGCCGTAAACGAAGACGTTGACCTGCTGGTCCATGGGCACGACAATCTCGTCCTTGGGTTCGAGCATCAGGTTGAGTCCGGGCCGGCCCTTGAGCAAGTCCTCGATGTTGATCGTGATCTGCCGCTTCTCCCCGCCGTCGTCGCTCCTGTAAACATAGACTTCCTTCATGGCCTGGGCCGTGAGGCCGCCGGCCTGGGAGATCATCTGGAGGAGCGAGGTGGGGCCGACGAGCTCGTACAGGCCGGGACGGCCGACCGCTCCCAGCACGGCCACCTTCTGGTACTCCCTTATGAACACCGAAACGTGGGCGCCCTTGGTGTATTTCTGGTCGAGGATAGAGGCCAGTTTCTTCTCGAGCTCCTGGGCGGTGAGGCCGCCGACCTCGACCTTGCCCAGTATGCCGAAGGTCACGGTGCCGTCCTCGGAGACGCGCACCGTCTGGTTGAGCTCGGGGAGCTCGAAGATCTTGATCTCGAGCAGGTCCTTGGCCCCTATCCGGTAGTCGTTGACGGGCAGGGCTTTTTTATCCTGGGATTCCTGCGGCAGGGCCGCGAACAAAATCGAGCAAGAGGCCGCCAGGACGAATATGGCGGCGAGTCGGAGAAAAAAGCTCCGCGCCGTCGAGTGTTTTACCCTTTCTTCTGCCATCTCCTTGCCTTTCTTTTCCATCATCGCCTTCTTTTTCCCTGATTATAAACCCTATAACACCTTGAATCCAGACCTCGCACCCGTCAGAACATGATGCCGGTGGGGGCGGCGGCCTCACCTCCCGGATAGCCGTACATCAGACTGAAGCCGACGAAATACCTGTCCACGGGAAGGCCGGTCGTAATTATGGTCCTGCGGCCGAGCGTGCCGAACAGACTCGCCCTGAGGGCCCGGGCGAGCTGCAGGCTCAGCCGGAGCGAATGCGCCGTGTACTTCATCTCACGGCCCGCGGAAGGAATACCGCCGTCTTCCTCAGGATAGGTGCTGCGTCCGAATGAAAGAGTGTAGCCCAGGCTCGCGTGCCTTGAAAGAAGCCGCGTGAGCCCGCCGCCGTAGGACGTCATGTTGTAAAAAACCAAATCGGAATAAGCCGAGAACTGAAAGCCCCGGGAGAAGAAAGCTCGGAAGGACGTTTTCGGGTCCAAATCCACCGTCACGTCCGTGTTGCCCGTCAGTCCCGAGCCGTCCCTTAGGCCCGGCTCTATCACGTCGAAATAAGCATAGCCCAGGTTGAAGCGGCCGTGCACTCTCGGAGAACGGAACTCGACGCCGGTGCGGGGAATGAATTCGACGCCGCCGTAAAAGGCGTAGCTTCTCGTGTCCTTGAACCTCGACAGCGGCGAACTGAACCTGTAATAGCCGAACTGGCCGGCAAGAAAGAACCTTGTTCCGGGCGTCCTCTGGAAATAGCCTAGCAGGTCGAGCCGGTGCTCGTTCCTGTTCAAGGTCACGGCCAGGGGCATGGTCCCGTAGGCGGCGTCGCCGTAATCCAGCCAGGCCCCGCTGTACTGGAGGGCCACGGCCGAGCCCTTGGCAAGTTGGCCGAACAGCAGGCCGTTCAAGCTGTCCTCTTTTATTCTGACGTTGACGTTTAGCTCAGGGCTGAGCCTCATCTTCATGTTGGAGAGCCCGCCACCGGCGGCCATATAGACCCGGTCGAAAACGAAGTGCGCCTGGCCGTTGAGGCGGTAGTTGAAGGTCCGCTCCTTATCCGTCTCGAAATAGAAAAGATACTGGGGGAAGCCGGAAACGTCGAAGACCAGCTTCCGGCTGGCCGGAAGCATCAACCTGACCATGGGCCCGACGCTGAAGGTGTAATCGGGCGTTGGCTCAGCCAGGTAGCCGTAATAGATGTCCGAGTCGTAGCCGGCGTTGTCGAGCATCAGGGCGGCGTAGCCCCGGAGCAAGCCGGCCCTCCACCTCGCTGCCTGGTATGCCTGTTCCAGGGCGATGCCGGGCCAGGTGTTTCCCCAGGCCCAAGCCCTTTCGGCCGCGAGGCCGAGCGAAAAGAGCGCTAGAATAAAAAAAACGAGTCTTTTTTTCATATTTTTTCCATTTCTATCACGAAACCCGGCCGGCAATCAATAAGCCCCTATCCCGAAGATGACGACCGGCACGGTCTTGACCATGATCTTGAAGTCCAGCCAGAGCGACCAGTTGTCGAGGTACTCGAGGTCGAGCTTCATCCATTCCTCGAAGCCCACGTTGTTGCGTCCGTTGACCTGCCACAGGCAGGTGATGCCCGGCTTCATCGAGAAGCGGCGGCGGTGCCAGGGCCTGTACTTGTCGACCTCGTCGGGGACGGTCGGCCGCGGCCCGACCAGGCTCATATGGCCGGCGAACACGTTGAGGAATTGCGGCAGCTCGTCGAGGCTGAACTTGCGCATGAACCGGCCGATGGGCGTTATGTATTTGAGCTTCTTGGCCCGGAACTCCGGGGTCGTCATCTCGGCCAGGTCGTTCACCTGGGAGAGAACGTCGTGGGCTCCCAGCCTCATCGTCCGGAACTTGAGGAGCTTGAAGCGCCGGCCGTGCAGGCCCAGCCGCTCCTGCTTGAAGAAGACCGGCCCGGGCGAGGTCAGCTTGATGGCCACGGCCAGAAAGACCATGAGCGGCCCGAAGACGATCAGAGCCAGACCCGAACCGACCAGGTCGATGAGCCTTTTTATCACGAGCTCCCACTCGGTGATCTTGACCGTGCTGAAGCGTAGGAGCGGGATGCCGTCGATCTCCGAAACCGCCGACCGCGCGATCTTCATGTCGAAAAGGTCCACGGCGAAAGTGGCCTCGACTCCTTCTGTTTCGCAGTCGTGGAGGGCGTTCTCGACGTGGCTCAGCCGCGAGCGGGGGACGACGAAAACGACCTCGTCCACGGCCTCGGAATGCAGGATGCGCTGGATGTCGTCGACCGTCCCAACAACGGGAACGCCGTCCACGGCCTTGACCCCACGGCTGGGCTCGTCGTCCACGGCGCCCAGGACCTTGAGCCCCCATTCAGGGTGGCCGCGCACAAGGCGCACGAACTCGGCCGCGCGCCGGCCGGTGCCGACCACGAGCAGCCGCCGGAAGTTCCGGCCCTTCCTGTGGATGTTGTGGAGCGCCAGGCCGACCGCGGCCTTTTCAGCAACCAAGAGCACGAAGCCCGTGGCCATGAACATGAAGAAGAAAAGACGGCTGATGTTGGTGGCCTTGAAAACGAACAGGGCCGCGCCGTAACCGAAGAACATCAGGAAGACGGCCTTAAGGAGACCCCAGACAATCCCGAAAAAGGGCATGGTCCGGACCGAGCGGTAGACGCCGCCCACGTAGAGCATGAAGCACCAGAGCGGGACGGCGATGAAGAAAGCGAATTTGTACTGGTCGGCCGTATCTCCGGGACCCAGAGCGGCCCTCCCCCAGGCAGGGAAAGAAGATGCCGCGGACCCGAAGTCAACCGCATCCCGCAGCAAGAAGGACAAAAGGAAGGCCAGGGCGATGACCAGCGCGTCCGCGAAAACGAGGGCCGCGCGCAGTACCCTGTCCTTCTCTTTCAACATGGCCTCCCTCCCAGCGGCGGCCGAATGATGCCGCCGGGAAGCGCTTCATTCCTTCACGCTCTTTTCGCCCTCGACCTTTCTCAGGACGCGGGCGGGGTTTCCGACGACCACCGTCCAGGGCGGCACGTCCTTGGTCACCACGGAGCCGGCGCCGACGATGGCGCCTTCGCCGATGGTCACGCCGGCCAGGATGGTCGAGCCCGAACCGATGGAGGCGCGGCGCCTGACCAACGTCGGCACGACCTTCCAGTCCTGCTCGGTCTGCAGGCCGCCGTCCGGGTTGGTGGCCCGCGGGTAGAGGTCGTTGATGAAGGTGACGCCGTGCCCGACGAAGACCTCGTCCTCGATCGTCACACCCTCGCAGATGAACGCGTGCGACGAGACCTTGCAGTTGTTACCGATGACCGCGCCTTTCTGGACCTCGACGAATGTGCCGATCTTCGTGTTGTCGCCGATGGTGCAGCCGTAGAGGTTGACGAAGGCGAATATCTTGACTCCCTTGCCCAGCTTGACGTCGGGCGCTATGCGGCAGTATTCCATCCGGTTCTCCTCAAAGCTCTACCCTGCGGCCGCCCTTGCGGAGCGACCTGTCTGCGGCTTCCAGTACGCGTACGACCTCGAGGCCGGCCCGGCCGTCGTTGAACGGCTCTTCGTTCCGCTCGAGACAGCCGACGAAGTACTCCACCTCCCGCTTGAGGGCTTCGGTGCCGTCAAGCCTGGGAATGTGGACATCGCCGGTCCGGTAGCTGACGAGGATCTTTTCCAGCCCATTGTCGCCGTTTTTGCCGTTCATTGCAACCCCCCGGTCGTAGACCTTGACCTTCTCGTCGGCCGAAAGGTCGTCCCAGAGGAGCATCTTGCGGTCGCCGCTTATGAGCGTGCGGCGGACCTTGACCGGGCTCAGCCAGTTGACGTGGAAATGGGCGATGAAGTTGGGGTTCTCGAAATGGACCGTGACGTAGGCCACGTCCTCGAGCTCGCCCTGGAAGTGGACGCCGCCGTGGGCCGAGACGGCCACCGGCTTCTCCTTGATGAGGTAGCTCATGATGGAGAGGTCGTGCGGCGCCAGGTCCCAGACGACGTTGACGTCGTGCTGGAAAAGGCCCAGGTTGACCCGCACCGAATCGTAGAAGAAGAGCTTGCCCAGCTCGCCCGCGTCGATGAGCTCGCGCATCTTGCGGACCGCGCCCGTGAACAGGAAGGTGTGGTCCACCATTATCTTCAGGTTCTTGCGCGCGGCGAGCTCGATGAGCTTCTCGGCCTGGGTCACGGTGGCCGTAAAGGGCTTCTCGACGAAGACGTGCTTGCCGTGGTTGAGGGCCTTGCGCGCGAGCGAGTAGTGCGAGTAGACCGGAGTGACGACGGCCACGACGTCCACGTTCCTGGACCTGATCAGGTCGCCCGGGTTGGAATAGGTCTTTATCGAGGGATAATGCGCTTCGGCCAGGCTCAGGCGGTTCGGCTTCGCGTCGCAGACTGCGGTGAGCTTGGCTCCGGGACAGGAGTTGAAATTCCTGGCCACGTTGGGTCCCCAGTACCCGTAGCCGATGACGCCGACTTTTATCATTTTTGCCCGCTCCCTTTGTCCGACATTCTATCGCCTTCCCCGCCGGCTCCTTGGCGAAAAGCCGCCGGGGTCCTTAGCCGGTTTGAATAGTCTTTGACTCCTATTTTTTGAGCAAGTTCCGTGCCACCTTCCTTGCTTTCCAGCATGTCATTGAAAAGCAACGGATTATCAAAACGAAGCTCCGGGCCTCGTTTTTTCGCTTTGCCGTTTTTTCGGGTTTGTTGACATTTTTTGTCCCTTAGCCGACTGCCTTGCCGCTGCCCGCATAAAATTCCTTTATGGCCCCGACCACGTATTCGATCTGCTCGTCCGAAAGCTCCGGGTACATCGGGAGAGAGATAATCTCGCCCTGGCAGGCGTAAGCGACGGGGAAATCGGACGGCCTGTGCTTCAGATAGCTGTAGGCCGGCATGAACGGGAGGGCGGTCGGGTAATGGATGCCGGTCGAAATGCCTCTGGACTTGAGAAAGTCGGCGAGCTCGTCGCGGCGCGGCGCGCGGAGAGAATAGATGTGGAAGATGTGAAAGGCGTCCGGCCTGAGCTTCGGAGGCTTCACGGCCGGGACGCCCGCGAGCAGGTCGTTGTACTTCAGGCCGTGGGCGTGGCGGGCCTGGTTCCAATCCTCGATGTACTTGAGCTTGACGGTGAGGACCGCGGCCTGGATGGCGTCGAGCCTGCTGTTGATGCCCTCGATTTCGTGGATGTGCTTCTTGAGCGAGCCGTGATTGGCGAAAAGCCGGGCCCGGCGGGCGAAATCGTCGTCGTCTGTGATGATGGCGCCGCCGTCGCCGTAGGCGCCGAGGTTCTTGCCGGGGTAGAAGCTGAAGGTGCCGGCCAGGCCGAAGGTGCCGGTCTTACGTCCCTGGATGGTCGCGAAATGGGACTGGGCGCAGTCCTCGATCATGGGCAGGCCGCGGCGGTCGCAAATCTCCTTGACGCGGTCGACAGCGGCCGGCTGGCCGTAGAGGTGGACGGGGATGACGGCCTTCGTCCTGCGGGTGAGCTTCTTTTCAATCTTGTCCGGGTCGATGTGGAAATACTCGTCAATGTCCACGAAGACGGGCCGGGCGCCGGTCTGGGTGATAGTCTCCGAGGTCGAGATCCAGGAGTTGGCCACGGTGATGACCTCGTCGCCGGGGCCGATGCCGAGCGCTTTAAGCGAGATGTAGATGGCGTCGGTGCCGTTCGCGCAGCTCACGCAGTGCTTGACTCCGTATTTTGCGGCGTAAGCTTTCTCGAAGGCTTCGACGTACTTGCCTCCGATAAAGGCGGTGTCGTTGATGACGGCCTGGATAGCACCGTCTATCTCGGACTTGATGGACAGGTACTGGACTTTCAGGTCAACAAACGGAACGTTCATGACGCGGTCAGCTTATTCCTTTCGTTTTCTTGACAGGTATGGACACTTTTCCCTCTCGATAGCCTTGAAGAACGGACTTTTTCGCCTATTTCGGCGCCCTCATCCTTCCTTCTGCCTTATTAACCTTGACGCTTCCTAAAGGGATTATCGCAAAAAACGAGCAGATTTGTCAAGGTTTTTGTTGGTTTTGCTGAGAAACGCTAATCCTTGGCGAGCTTCCATTTAGAGCCGAAAATAAAATCCCATTCCCGGGGAACGAATGGCGCCAAGCCCCCGGCGGGGTAAACGGTCATCTCGCCGAAGTATATCTTACCTTCAACGTTATAGAGGTCGACGCGGACAAAATCCA
>CAYWJT010000060.1:0-15325 GCA_964458655.1 uncultured Eubacteriales bacterium
ATCGGCATCAAAGTCGACAAGAACGCCGATATAGCCAAGTTCGAGGAAAAGATGTTCCGCTTACCTGACGTCCAGGTGGTAAGCCTGGCCCAGGTGAAGGCCACGATCATGACCCTGGTCTCGACCGCCAAGGTTTTGGTCTTTTCCATCGCCTTGGTGGCCGTCCTCATCGCCGTTATGGGCGTGGTCAACACGGTCCTGATGTCCGTCCTGGAGCGCCGGCAGGAGATCGGGATACTCAAGGCCATGGGGGCTCTGGCCGGGGACGTGTTCAGGCTGGTCTGGGTGGAGACCTCGTTGCTGTGCCTGAGCGGCGGGTTGCTGGGCGCGGCCCTGGCCGTTTCGACGTCGAAGTTGACCGACTTCCTCATCCGGCGCCTGCTGCCTTTCTCGCCGAGCGGCGGCCTGGTCTCCGTGGACGCCGGGCTTGTGGCGGCATCCGTGGCCGCGGTCACGGTGGTCGGCCTGGCGAGCGGGGTCTACCCCTCTTTCAAAGCGGCCAGGATGAGGCCGCTTGAGGCGATCAGGAACGAGGAGGAGACATGAACACGCAGCCTTCACCCGTTCTCGCGGCCGAAAAACTGAGGAAGGTCTACCGGCGGGGCGCTGAAGAGATCGCCGCGGTGGACGGGGTCGACATCTCCGTGGCCGAGGGCGATTTCGTTGCCGTCGTCGGTCCCTCCGGCTCGGGCAAGACCACCCTGCTCAATGTGCTCGGATGTCTGGACAGCCCGACTTCAGGCAAACTCCTGGTCGCGGGCCGGACCGTATTCGAAGGCCGGAGGGGGCTGCCGGAAAGCAGCCTGACCCGCATCCGACGCGAGGCCTTCGGCTATATTTTCCAGAGATTCTACCTCATCCCGACCCTGACGCTCCTCGAGAACGTCATGGTCCCCTTCGCCTTCTATCGTAAGAACGGCCGGACGGCCGGCGTGATGGACATCCTGCGAAAGCTAGGCCTGGAGGATCGGACCGGTCACCGCCCCGGCGAGCTTTCCGGGGGAGAGATGCAGCGGGCGGCCATCGCCCGCGCCCTGGTCAACAGGCCCCGCGTCCTGCTGGCCGACGAGCCCACCGGGAACCTGGACACCGTGAGGAGCCGCGAGATAGGCTCGATCCTGAAACAGCTCAACGAGAACGATGGATTGACCGTGGTGCTGGTCACCCATAATCCGGAGCTGGCCTCCATCGCCCGCCGGGTCATCGAGTTGAAGGACGGGAAGATCGAGCGTGTCCGGCCGGCTTGACATCTCCCTGGGTTGACAATACAATCGGGCCACTTCGAACCGGGAGGGAGAAATGTCTGAAACGCTCGGCCGGATGCTCCAGCATACCCTGAAAACCTATCCTAAACATGAATTCATGCTGGTCAAAAGGGAAGGGAAATACGTCCCCATTTCGTCGGCGGAATTCGGGGGCATGGTGAGAAGGCTCGCCCTGGGCCTTCATTCCCTCGGTTTCGGCAAGGGCGACAAACTCTGCCTGCTTTCCGAGAACCGGCCGGAATGGACCATGTTCGACCTCGCGGTCCTGAGCCTGGGCGGATTGACGGTGCCGATCTACACGACGCTCGTCGGCGAGCAGATCCGCTACATCATCGAGGATTCCGACGCCAAGGTCGTGGTCGTCTCGAGCCGGGAGCTGTGGAAGAAAGTGGAGCCCCTCAGGCCCCGCCTGCCCAAGGTCGGAAGTTACATTCTAATGACCGCGGATGTCCCGGACGGTGCCATGACGATGGACGACCTGGCGGACAGGGGGCGGAAGCTCGAAGCGCAGCAACCGGGGCTGTTCGAGCAGCTCCTGGACGCGGTCCGTCCCGATGACGAGGCCTCCATCATCTACACTTCCGGCACGACCGGCGACCCCAAGGGCGTCGTCCTGACCCACGACAACTTCCTGAGCAACGTCAAAACCGCCGCCGATATCATGGAATTCAGTTGCGAGGATCGTGTCCTGTCCTTCCTGCCGCTGTCCCACGTGCTGGAGCGCATGGTCATGTTCGCCTACCTCTACGTAGGCGCCACCATCGCCTTCGCCGAGAGCGTGGAGGCCGTCGCCCAGAACCTGGTCGAGGTCAGGCCGACGATCATGGTCAGCGTGCCGCGCGTCTTCGAGAAGATCTACGCCCGGGTCATGGACCAGGTGCTCGCTTCGCCTCCGCTGCGCCGGCGGATCTTCTTCTGGGCCGTCGCCACCGGCAAGAAGCACAGCGCGGCGGTCCTGGCCGGGCGGAAAGTCGGGCCGGGCCTGAAGTTGCGACTGGCCGTCGCCCGCAAGCTCGTGTTTTCCAAGATCCTGGCCAAGACCGGCGGCCGCGTCCGCTTCTTCGTTTCCGGCGGGGCGCCGCTGGCCAAAGACATCGGCGAGTTCTTCCACGCCATAGGGCTCATCGTCTACGAAGGCTACGGCCTGACCGAGACCTCTCCGGTGCTGGCCGTGAACACGCCCGGACACATCAAGTTCGGGACCGTGGGCCGGCCCATACCGGGCGTCGAGATCAGGATCGCGCCGGACGGCGAGATCCTGGCCCGCGGACCCAATATCATGAAGGGATACTACAAGAAGGAGGCCGAGACCCGGGAGGCGTTCGAAGGCGGCTGGTTCCACACCGGCGATATCGGCCATCTCGACGAGGACGGCTTCCTGGTCATCACCGACCGCAAGAAGGACCTGATCGTCACCTCGGGCGGCAAGAACGTAGCGCCACAGCCGATCGAGAACCTGCTCAAGACCATCCCTTACATCTCCAACGTCGTGGTGATCGGCGACCGCCGCAAGTTCGTCTCGGCCCTGGTCGTGCCGAATTTCGAGAAGCTGGAGGAGTGGGCGAGATCGGCGGGCATCGCCTTCGGCAGCCGGGAAGAGCTTGTCCGGGACAAAAGAGTGGAGGCTTTCCTTCAGGCCGAGATCGACAAGGCTACGCCCAACCTGGCTTCCTACGAGAGGGTCAAGAAGCTCCGCGCCCTCAGCCGGGATTTCGAGCTCGAGCAGGGCGAGATAACGCCGACCCTCAAGGTCAGGCGCGGCAGCATCGAGGCCAGATACCGGGAGCTTATCGACGGGATGTACAGGGAAGAGCCGCTTGATAACAAGGATGCGGGCGGAGATTGACCGGGCGGCATCTACGGCTTGGCGGCCGGCTTTTCCTCTGTTTCGACCCAGTAGAGCAGGCGGCCGCAATTCTCGCAGTAGATGAGCTCTTCCCGGACCTTGATCTCGTTGAGCATCTGGGGCCGGATCCTCATGTGACAGGCCGAGCAAAAGTCGCCCTTGACGGGCGAGAGGGCCAGCCCGCCCTTCTTCCGCGACAGGGTCTCGTAGACCCTGACCAGCTCGGGCGGCACTGAGGGCAGGAGGGCCGACCGCCTACGGTCGAGCTCGTCGATCGCGGCCTTAAGGCCGGCCGCTTTGTCATTGAGGGCCTCTTTTTCCCTGAGCAGCGACTGCTCTTCCTGAGCCTTCTTCTGGCCGGCCGACTTGATCTCGGCCTCGATGTCGTCGGCCGCGATCATCTCGGCGATGACGGCCTCCTCGGCGGCCTCCAGCCTGTGCTGCACCTCGTCTATCTCGCGCAGCATGGCCGTGTATTCCTTGTTGGTCTTGACCTCGTTGAGCTGGCGCTTGTACTTGCTTATGAGGGCCTTGAGGTCCTTGACCTCGGATTCGAGCTCCCGTCGCTTCTTCTGGTTGCGGGCGAGCTTGTCCTTGGCCTCGGCTTCGATGAGGGAACTGCTCTCTATCTTCTTTTCGACGCTCTCGACGAGCTGGGGTATGCCTTCCAGGAGGCGCCGCGCGTTCTGGATTTCCTCATCCAGACGCTGGAGTTCGATCAATTTGTCAAAATCAATTTCCAAGCTCGCCTTGCCTTGATCATGATCGACTCATGGGCCTACCAGGATTCGAACCTGGGACCTGCCGGTTATGAGCCGGTAGCTCTACCGCTGAGCTATAGGCCCGTCGCAGAGTTTATAACAGAATATCGGGACGGCGTCAACAAGAGGGGTGTGACGGGACGGCCTTGGCTCCAGCTCCGGGTCCGGGCGCCTTCTCGGCTCGAGTTCTCGGCGTCTGCGCAACTCGCCTCCGGAGAGGCTCAGACATGCTCGCCGCGCCGAAGCGGCGTTCCCTCGACCTCTCGCCTCGAAGGCTGACCCTCCGCGACGTCGCCTGCGTCCGTCCCGTCACACCCTGGGCGAAAAGGCAGGACGGGCTTTTCCCCGCTGCGTCAGTTGTTGGTGAAGGACTTGAGCTTGCGACTGCGGCTGGGATGCTTGAGCTTGCGCAGGGCCTTGGCTTCTATCTGGCGGATGCGCTCGCGGGTGACCTTGAAGATCTGGCCGACCTCCTCCAGGGTATGCTCGTTGCCGTCGCCCAGGCCGAAGCGCATCTTGAGAACCCGGGCCTCGCGGTCCGTCAGCGACTTCAATGCCTCCTCGATCTGTTCCTTCAGGCTCTGGTGGATGACCCGCTCCGGCGGGGACGGCATCAGCTTGTCCTCGATGAAGTCGCCGAGATGGCTGTCCTCTTCCTCGCCGATGGGGGTTTCCAGGGAGATGGGCTCCTGGGCGATCTTGATGATCTTGCGGACCTTGCCGACCGGCATTTCCATGCGCTTGGCTATTTCCTCGCAGCTCGGCTCACGGCCGATCTCCTGGACCATCTGGCGCGAGATGCGGACCAGCTTGTTGATGGTCTCGATCATGTGCACCGGGATGCGGATGGTCCTGGCCTGGTCGGCGATGGCCCTGGTGATGGCCTGCCTTATCCACCAGGTAGCGTAGGTCGAGAACTTGTACCCGCGGCGGTACTCGAACTTCTCCACGGCCTTCATCAGGCCCATGTTGCCCTCCTGGATCAGGTCCAGGAACTGCAGGCCCCGGTTGCTGTATTTCTTGGCGATGGAGACGACCAGCCGGAGGTTGGCCGCCACCAGCTCCTTTTTGGCCTGGTCGCTTATCTTCTTTCCGGTCGAGATGGTCCTGACGGCCCGCCGCAGGGATTCGGGGTCGAGCCCGACCTCCTCTGTCTGCCTGTGCAGCTCCCTGGAAACTTCCCTCAGCCGTCTCTGCGGCTCGGCCTTGTTCTTTCTCTTGGCTACGGCCAGCCTGAGCTCGTCTCTCTGGTCCTCGAGGTCGTTGACCTTTTTCAGCCGCCTTCTCAGTTCCTCGATGATCCTTTCCCTGAGGGAGAGCTTGATGTTGAGCTCCCGGATGAGCCGGCTGATCTTGATGGTGATCCTGCCGCGGGCGAAATTGTTACGGCGCTTCTCGGGCACGCGGTCCAGCTTCTTGCTCAGCTCGCGGATCTTCTTTATCTTCTGGAGGATCTCCTGCTTCTTGTCCTCGAGCCGGCCTTCCTCGATGTCGTCCTCGCTGATGTCGAAGTAATCCTGGAGGGTCAGGGAACCGTCCTTGATCCGGTCCTCGAGCGAAAGCACGGCGTTGAGCACCAGCCGGGTGCGCGACAGGGCCTTGACGATGGATTTTTCGCCGCGCTCGATCTCGCGGGCGATGGCGATCTCCCCCTCTCTCGTGAGCAGAGCGATGTTGCCCATCTCCCTCAGATAGAGCTTGACGGGGTCGGTGGTGCGCTCGATGGGCAGTTGGGGCGCGGCCTCGGGCTTCCGGCCGGCCGGGATGATCTCGCGGTGGCTGGAGTCGAGGATCTTGATGCCGTAATCGTCCATCGACGACAGGAAGTCGTCGAGCTCCTCGCCGGAGTCGACCTCGTCCGTGAACGTCCTGTCGATCTCGTCGAACATGAGGAAGCCCTGCTTGCGACCTTTGGAGATGAGCCGCGATATCTCGTTCTGCTGCTGTTTAGTCTTCTGCGGCACGACCGTCACCTCGCAACACGATTCTGTTCCTTGGGGCAGTTCGGCCCCGGACCTTGCCCGCCCTCCGACAGGGCCAGGATGCGTCTCGTCAGGTCCTGCTTTTCATAGAGCAGGCCGAGGAGCTCCTCCTGGCGCCCCTGCTTCTCGGCCAGGACGATCTTTCTCTGGGTTTCCTTGAGCCGATTGTTGAGGAATATCCTCTGGAGCTCCTGGAGGCACTCGCGGGCCTCTTCGGGCGAGCCGGGCCGGCTCTTCTCGAAGAGCGCCTGGGCGAGCTCGGCGAATACGGCTGCCGGGACCGCGTTCTTGAGCTCGTTGATATCCCAGCTCCTGCGCTGCCGGGAGCATTCCATTATGTAGCCGAAGGCCTGTTCCCCCCTCAGGCCCTGAAAGACGTCCGGGTCGGCGGCAGAGGCCAGCTCCTCACAGATGCTCTTGTCCTGGACCAGCATCTGGAAGAGCCTCTTTTCCGCCGGGCAGAGCCCGGCTCCGCTTTCCCTGCGCCCCGGAGCGGGCCGGCCTCCCGAGTCCATTATCTGCCTGAGCGTGTCTTCGCTCGTGCGCAGCAGCTGGCTCGCTTCGCGCAGGTACTCGTTCCTGGCCACAGGGTCGGCGACCTTTTCGATCTCTCTGACCACGTCTCGGACTACCCGGGCCTTCTCTTCCGGGAAGGTCACATTGGCGGAACGGACGGTCTGGCTGACCAGGAACTTCAACCCGGAAACGGCCTTTTTCGCCAGGAGCAGGAATTTCTCCCGTCCCAGTTTCCTCACGAACAGGTCGGGGTCGAGCCCTTCCGGAAGGCGCAGCACGGAGGGATGCAGGCCCTTCTCGAAGCAGACAGGGACGGCCCTGGCCGCGGCCGCCCGGCCGGCCGCGTCCGGGTCGTAGCATACGACCAGCGCGGGAGCGAAGCGCTTGGCTATGGCGGCCTGGTAGGACGTGAAAGCCGTGCCGAGCGAAGCGGCGGCGTTCCTGATGCCGGCCTGATAGAGGGAGACGAAGTCCATGTAACCTTCGACGAGTATCAGCGCGCCGGCGTCGCGGACGTCGTTCTTCGTCCAGTTGAGGCCGTAGAGGACCTTGCCCTTGACGTAGATGGGGGTTTCGGGGGAGTTCAGGTACTTGGGTTCGGCCTCGACGACCGTCCGGCCTCCGAAGGCCACGACTTTGCCGCTCAGGCTGTAGATGGGGAAGACGACCCGGCCGCGGAAGCGGTCGTAATAATCGCCGTCCTTCTGGCCGCGCAGGATGAGGCCGGACTTCTCGAGCAGCTGCTCGGGCACGTTCTTCTGCTTGAAGTGGGCGTAGAGCGCGCCCCACGAGTTCGGGGCGTAGCCGAGGCCGAGTTCCCGGACCGTCTCCAAACTGAGGCCGCGGCCTTTGAGATAGTCCAGGGCGGACCGGCCCTCGCCGCTTTCGAGCAGGTTCTTCTGGAAGAAAGCCAACGCGATCTCGTTTATCCTGAAGAGCTTTTCCTCGAGTTTGACCTGCCCGGCGTCGGCCCTGTCCCTTTCAGGCAGGGGGATGTGGTAGCGTTCGGCCAGGTACTTGAGCGCCTCCGGGAAATTCAGGCTTTCTTTCTCCATCACGAGCGAGAAGACGTCGCCGCCGGCCCCGCACCCGAAGCAATGGTAGAGCTGCTTTTCCTCGTCGACGGTGAAGGAAGGGGTCTTTTCGGTGTGAAAGGGACAGAGGCCCACCCATTTGCGGCCCCGTTTCTTCAGGGCCGTATACTGGGAGGCGATCTCGACGAGCGAGGATACCTCTCTGACCCTGTCGACTAACTCCATGGAGTAGCGATGCTCGAACTTTCCTATAGAATATAGGGGCCGCCCGGTCTGTTGTCAAGCCGCTGCCGGCTCCGATACCCGAGGGGCGGGCTCCGACCTCTCTACCGGCCCTGCTCAACGGGGGAGCCTTTTCATCCGTCAGGCGTGATTTATCAGGCTCGCGATGTAAGCCGCGCCGAAGCCGTTGTCTATGTTGACCACTGACACGCCGCCCGGGCAGGAATTGAGCATGGCCAGCAGAGCGGCCAGGCCCCTGAAGCTTGCGCCGTAGCCGACGCTCGTCGGCACGGCGATGATGGGCGCCTTGACCAGCCCGGCCACGACGCTGGGCAGCGCTCCCTCCATGCCGGCGACCGTGATGATGACCCTCGCCTCCCGTATCTTTTCGAGTCGGCCTATCAGGCGGTGCAGTCCGGCGACCCCGACGTCGTATATCCTGTCGGTGTCGTTGCCCAGGAACTCGGAGGTCACGGCCGCCTCCTCGGCGACCGGGACGTCGGAGGTCCCGGCGCTGACCACTGCGACCCGGCCTTTGCCCGGCGCCGGGGCTGTCTTCTTCAGGACCAGGGTCCGGGAAATCCGGTCGTACCGCGCCGCGGCCAGGTGCTTCCTGACCTTCCTGTAGGCTTCAGGTTCGAGACGCGTGACCAGCAGGTTGGAGCCTTTTTTCACGATCTCCTTCGCTATCCGGACGATCTGTTCCGGCGTCTTGCCCGGAGCGAAAACCACCTCGGGGATGCCCCTCAAGAGCTCGCGATGATGATCGACCTTGGCGAAGTCCAGGTCGCAGAAGGGGTAGCCCTCGAGGATACTGAGCGCTTCCTCGACCGTTATCCGGCCCGACCTGACCTGTCCGAGGACCCTTTCCAGCCTTTGCTTCACGCCCCCATTCTACCATGGGGCGCAAGCCGCCAGGCCGGTCACCTTTTCTGCCGCTTGTTATCGGTCGGCGAATTGGCTACAATAGGGGAAAATCATCCGTGGAGAAATGGGACCGTGGCTGAACCAAAGACCAAGAAAGACGAGTACCAGAAAGCCCTGAGTGCCTACGGCCAGGCCGTCAAGGAGTTCCGCAAGGGCGATTTCGAGGCGGCCGCCAAGGCCTTCTCCGCCTTCGTCGAGGAGTACAAGGCCGAGCCGGAACTGGTCGACAGGGCCAAGAGCTACTTGGCGATAGCCAAGAAGAGGCAGAAAAAGGAAACGGCCGGTCTTAAGTCCATCGACGATCATCTGGCCCAAGCCGTCTTGAAGCTCAACGCCGGGCTGCACGAGCAGGCCGTGAAAATCCTCGAAAAAGCCCTGGAGTTCAAGGAGAAAGACGGACATGTCAATTACCTGCTCGCCGTCGCCTACTGCCGGCTGGGCGAAACCGACATGGGCCTGGACTTTCTCAAAAAGGCCGTCCAGAAGGACAAAGAGTTTTCAGTTCTGGCCAGGAACGAGGCCGATTTCGAGCCCCTGTATGAGGACAAGAAATTCAAGCTGATCACAAGACTGCTATGAAGTCCGGACGACTTGTGGTTTGCGTCTACGCCGCGGGTCCGGCAAGTCCCGCCGCGGGCCGTCTCCTCGCGCATCCCGTCCTCGGCAGGCCGGCCGCGTTCTTCGCGCTCGACGCTGCGGCCGGTTTGCGGCCCGACGCCCTGGTCTGTGCGGGCCTCGGCCGGCTCGTGCCCGAGAGCCTGATCATAGACGGGGCCAGGGCCGTCGGTCGGCCGGTCTATTATCACGAACCTGAAAAGGGGCGGAGCCCGGAGAACGGCGAAAACGCCGCGGTCGCCGCCGCCCGCCTGGCGGCCGGCTTCCTCCGGAAATATCCGGCTTCGGACGTCGTCGTCATGCCGCTCGAAATGCCTTTGCTCGGAGTCCCGACCCTGCGCTCGGTCGTCGGCCTCCACCGGCGGCGCAACTGCAGCCTGACCATCATGACACTGGGCGGGAAGATACCGGAGGCGCCGGTTTTCGTTTTCCGCAAGGGCGTTCCGCTGTCCGTGTTCTGCCGGAGCAATGGCAAGGGGACCCTGGAGCTTTGCTCAGAGCGCGTCACCGCTTCAGGAGGCAAGGTGGGCCTGTTCGAGGCCCCCGCGGGCGAAGAGCTGCTTGTGCTCTCCTCTCTGCGGAGGCTGGCCGCGATAACCCAGGTCCTGCGCTGGAGAAAGAACGAGTCCGCGGCCGCCTCCGGGGCGTTCCTGCTCGACCCCGGAACGGTCTGGATCGACTGGGAGACGACGATCGGCCCGGGCACCGTCATCTATCCCTTCGTCTTCCTCGAGGGCAGGAACAGGATAGGTCGTGATTCGCGCATCCATCCTTACGTCCACCTCAAGGACTCCCGCATTGGCGACGGGGTCACGGTGCACTCCTCGACGGTCATGGACTCCGCGGTCTTGGAGGACGGGACGGCCGCCGGGCCGTTTACCAGACTCCGGCCGGGCACCAGGATCAGGTCTGGGGCCAAGGTGGGCAATTTCGTGGAGATGAAGAACACCGATTTCGGCCGCCGCTCCAAGGCCATGCACCTGAGTTACCTCGGGGACAGCAAGGTCGGCGAGAACGTCAACGTTGGAGCCGGAACCATCACCTGCAACTACGACGGCTTCAGCAAGAACCAGACTTTAATAGGCCGGGGCGCCTTCATCGGTTCCGGGACCGAGCTCGTGGCGCCGGTCAAGGTCGGCCGCGGGGCGTATGTCGCCGCCGGCTCCACCATCACGCAGGATGTCGGTCCCGGGGCGCTGGCCATCGCGCGGGCCCGCCAGGTCGAGAAGCCGGGCTGGGCCCTGGAGCGGCTGAAAAGGGCCAAGGCCCGCCGCGCCGCCCGGAAATAGGCCGGCCCGGGCCATGTCTATTTTATGAAGCCCCTCTTCTTGAGCAGCGGCTCTATCCTCGGCTCGCGGCCGCGGAACTTGACGTACTGCTTGAGGAAATCGGCCGTGCCGTATTTTTCCAGGATCTCCTTGCGGAACCGGGCCGCCGTCGCGGCGTCGAAGACGCCCTTCTCCTTGAAAGCCTCGAAGGCGTCGCTGTCCAGGACCTCGGCCCAGATGTAGACGTAGTAGCCGGCCGAATAGCCGCCCGAGAAGATATGCTGGAAGTAGGTGCTCCGGTAGCGGGGGACTATGGCGTCGATGAGCCCGATGCGGTCCATGACCCCCTTCTCGAAAACGTTGACATCGAGGTCCTCTGACGGGCGGGTTGTGTGCCAGGCCAGGTCCAGGATCGAGGCCGCCAGGTACTCGGTGGCGGCGAAGCCCTGGTTGAAGAGGGCGCTTCTGGCGATCTTCTCGATCAGGTAGTCGGGGATGACCTCGCCCGTGCGGCAGTGCCGGGCGTAGAGTTTGAGCAGTTCCGGCCGGAAGGCCCAGTGTTCCATGATCTGCGACGGCAGCTCGACTCCGTCGCGGGGAACGGTCCGTCCGCGGTACCTGCCGTCAGCGAGCAGCGTGGCCAGGGAATGGCCGAACTCGTGGAAGAAGGTCTCCACCTCGTCGAGCGAGAGAAGAGAGGGGACGTCACCGGCCGGTCTGGTGAAATTGCAGACGATGGTGGCAATGGGAGGCACCCGCCTGCCGGCGTCGTAGTGCTGGCGGCGGAGAGCGCCGGACCAGGCCCCGCTGCGCTTGGAAGCCCTCGGGTGGAAATCCATGAACAGCAGTCCGACGTGCCGGCCGTCGGCCTCCTTGACCTCGAAGACCTCGGCCTCGGGATGGTAGACGGCGACGTCGCCGCGCTTCTCGAACTTGAGGCCGTAGAGCCTGTTGACCAGGGTGAAGATGCCCTCGCGGACGTTCTCGAGCCTGAAGTAGGGCCGGATCTCGTCCTCTTCCAGGCCGTATTTCCTCTTGCGCAGCTTTTCCGCGTAATACCACCAGTCCCAGGAAGCGAGTTTGAAGCCGGCGCCTTCCTCGTCGGCGATGGCCTGCATCTCGGCCAGCTCGGCCTTGGCGTTGGCCAGGGCGTAACCCCAGAGCCGGCGGAGGAATTCGTCCACCTTTTCCGGCGTCCCGGCCATGTTGTTCTCGATGACGAAATGGGCGAAGGTCGGGTAGCCGAGCAGGGCGGCCCTTTCCGCGCGAAGTTCGATGATCTTCCTGATGATCTCCTTGTTGTCGTATTCGTTGTAGTTGTCGCCGCGCATGAAGTAGGCCTGGTGCAGCCTCCGCCGCAGCTCCCGGTTGCGGGCGTACTGGAGGAAAGGCGTCATGCTCGGCACCTGGGTGGTGAAGACCCATTTTCCGTCCAGGCCCATCTTCTTGGCCGTCTCGGCGGCGCTGTCGATGACGCTCTGGGGCAGCCCGTCAAGGTCGCGCCTGTTCTGGATGACCAGCTTGAAACCGTTGGTCTCCTGGAGCAGGTTGTTGCCGAACTTCAGCGAGAGCATGGCCAGCTCGCTCGTGATCCGGCGCAGGCGCTCCTTTTCGGCCGGCTGCAGCAGGGCGCCGGAGCGGACGAAGTCGCGGTAGGTGTTCTCGAGCAGGAAGAGCTCCTCCTCGCTGAGCCTCAGGCTCTTGCGTTTGTCATAGACGGCCTTGACCCTGGCGAAGAGCTTCTCGTTGAGGTTGATGTCGGAGTTGTGGCGGCTTATGAGCGGGGAGGACTCCTCGGCTATCTTCTGGATCTCGGGCGAGGTGTTGGCCCCCTGGAGCGTCCCGAAAACGGCCATGACACGCTCCAGGAACCTGCCGCTGCGGTCGAGGGCCGCGACGGTGTTGGCGAAAGTCGGCGGCCGGGGGTCGTTGACTATGGCGTCTATCTCGGCCTGATGCAGCTCGATGCCCTTCTTTATGGCCGGCAGGAAGTGCTCGTTCCGTATCCTGTCGAAGGGCGGGCTGTCGAACGGCGTGCCGTATTCCGAAAAGAAGGGATTCTGTCCCTCCTCTGAGCCGCGCGCCGCAAGCGCATCGGCGGCCAGGCAGGCTACGGCCACGAATCCCACCGCCAGCAGCAGTGTCAGAAGCTCTTTCCTCATGTTGACTCCTTTGGCTCAGTTATCATCGGCGCAGCCCGGCCCGAAGACCGGCTGCCCCGGCCTTCTGCCGGTATGCTTTCCTTCTTCGACGACCGGCTCGCCGTTCACTATCACGAAGCGGAGGCCGGGAGGGAACCTGTGCGGCTCGGAGAAGGTGGCGCCGTCGGTGAATTCCCTCGGGTCGAAGACGACGATGTCGGCGCGCATGCCCTCGCGGAGCAGACCCCTGTCCCTGAGCCTCATGGTCTGGGCCGGCAGAGAGGTCATCTTGCGGACGGCCTCTTCGAGCGGGAGCGTTTTCCTTCTGCGGGAGTACTCACCGATGACCCGGGGGAAGGTGCCGTAGCTCCGGGGGTGGGGGCTGCCGACGCCCGGGACCTGCAGGCCGCCGTCGGAGCCGATCATCACGTAGGGAAGCCTCATCAGGGCCTCGACATCCTTCTCGTCCATCTGGAAGAAGACGGCCGAGGCGTCGCCCGACCTGACGATGTCGATGATGAGGTCGGCGCCTTGCTCGGCGTCGACGGGCTTGCCCTGCATTACGAGTATTTCCCTCAGGTTCCGGCCTTCGAATTCCGGGTGCTCACGGCTCGACGCTATGTAGATGGACGCCAGCTTGTCAATGCCGCGGGCCGAGGTCAGGCGGTTGGCGATGACCGTCCTCTTGACCCGGTCATAGACGGCCGGGTCGGCCAGCCTTTCCAGGAATCTGTCACGGCCGCCTTCGAAGACGTCCTGAGGCAGGCTGCTGGTGAAGCCGGAGCTTGTGGCCGTGTAGGGGTACTGGTCGAGCGTGACCTCGACGCCCCGGGCCCGGGCAGACTCTACGGGCCCCGTGATCCTGGAGTTCTCGTTCCAGACGGCTTCGTCGGCCAGTTTGATGTGCGAGATCTCGACCGGGACGCGATTGGCTTCGCCGACGGCGATAGCCTCCTCTATGGCCTCGGTGATCGAGCGGCCCTGGTTGCGTATGTGCGAAGCGTAAAAACCGCCGAATTCGGCCATGACCGAGCCCAGCGCCACGAGCTCCTCCGTCCGGGAATAGGTCCCGGGAAGATAGGCCAGGCCGGTGGAAAGGCCCAGGGCCCCGGCGCGCATTTCCTGCCGGAGCAGGGCCTTCATGCTCTCCAGCTCTTCCTGCGTGGGCTCGGACATCTTCATGCCCATGACCCGGCGCCTGATGGTGTTATGGCCGGCGAGGGAGCCGAAATTGCAGGATATTCCCTGTTCCTTGATGCCTGACCACAGCTCCGAAAGCGGGAATTCGTGGCCGCCGCAGTTGCCGCCGACGACGGTGGTCACGCCCTGCATGACGTAATTGTCGGCCGTCGGGATCCTGAGGATGTCGCTGTCCGCGTGGGTATGGATGTCGATGAAGCCCGGCGCGACCGCCAGGCCTTCGGCCTTGATCAGCCTGGCCGCCCGACCGGCGTTCAGCCGGTCCCGGACGGCCGCGACCCGGCCGTCTTTCACGCCCACGTCGGCCCGGAACCAGGGATTGCCGGTGCCGTCGATGACCAGGCCGCCCGTGATGACCAGGTCGTATTCCGGAACCGTCCGGGAGCAGGAAAGGAGCGCCAAGAGCGCGCCTGCCGCCAGGAAAACGAGCCTCGACTTCATGCGCACCTCTTTCCCCGGGGTCCGACCGCCCCGGAAGCCCATGCCCTTTACAGGTCGGAGCCGTCCGAAGGCTTTCTCCCTAGCCGCGGCGCGGCTTTCTGAAAGCCTTCGGGGCCGCTTTTTTCTTGGCCGTCTTGACGGCCGGCGGCGTCTTCGCCTCCGGCTCCTTCCTGGCGTATTTCTTGATGAAGGCCTCGGTCATCTCCCGGGCCTGGGTGTCGGTGTACTGGACCGGCGGCGATTTCATGAAGTAGGCAGAAGGCGCGACCAGGGCGCCTTTGAGCTTGTGGTCCAGGGCCAGTTTGGCGCAGCGGACGGCGTCGATCACGACGCCGGCCGAGTTCGGGGAGTCCTCGACCGAGAGGCGGCACTCTAGGTGCATCGGCACGTCGCCGAAGTGGCGGCTCTCGATCCTCAGGAAGCATACTTTGTTGTCTTTCTGCCAGGGCACGTAGTCGCTCGGCCCGACGTGGACGTTCTCGGGCGCTATGTCCAGGCCTCGGTTCCTGAGCTGGGAGACCACCGCGTTGGTTTTGGACTTCTTCTTCGAGTCGAGCCTCTCGCGCTCCAGCATGTTGAGGAAGTCGGTGTTGCCGCCGGTGTTGAGCTGGTAGGTGCGGTCGACGGGCATGCCCCGGTCAAGGAAAAGGTTGACCAGGGTGCGGTGGAGGATGGTGGCCCCGACCTGGGATTTTATGTCGTCGCCTATGATAGGCAGCCCGCGCTCCTCGAAACGCTGCTGCCAGTAGACCTGGCTGGCTATGAAGACCGGGATGCAGTTGATGAAAGCGCACCTGGCTTCCAGGACCTGCTCCACGTACCATTTGGTGGCCATCTCGCTGCCGACGGGCAGGTAGTTGATGACGACTTCGGCCCGGGTCTCCCTGAGGATGCCGACGATGTCCGCGGTCGGGCCCGGCGCTTTTTCGATTATTTGGGACAGGTACCTGCCCAGGCCGTCATGGGTCATGCCGCGCTGGACCTTGACGTTCAGACGCGGCACGTCGGCGAATTTCGTCGTGTTGTTGGGTTTCGTGAATATGGCCTCGCTCAGGTCCTTGCCGACCTTGTTCTTGTCGATGTCGAAGGCGGCCACGAACTCGATGT
>CAYWJT010000061.1:0-15021 GCA_964458655.1 uncultured Eubacteriales bacterium
CAGTAAAAAGTCAAATGTCGTTTTTTCATGGTGCTGAACACCTCCTCGTCGTTCAGGAAAAACCACGGGGGAATTCGCCTGCGGGTGAGTCAGGCGGGAGGCATCAGCGGCCTGGCGGGGATCGGCTGTAGATACCGATGACGAAGTCGACGGCTTCGGCTGGGGTGTTGACGAGCGTGAGGAACGCCAGAAGCACAAGCGCGGGCAGAAGGAAAGCAGACGCCAAACCGGCGGCCAGCGACGCCGCCTGGAAATGGCAGGCCGGACAGGAGGTGCTTTCGAAGGGCGTCCTTTCCGTGTGCAGGAAATTCGAGAGAAGCAGGGCGAGCAAAAAGCCGCCCAGGATGACGGCCAGAGAAAGCGCCCGTCGTCGACTCATCTTGCGGCCGATTATAAACGATTTATTTTGGGTTTGCAACCAGGGACCTTGACCTGGAAATCCGTGCGCCGGCCGGGCCTCCCGGCGGCGGCTCAGCGGCCGAAGCCCATCAGGCGCTTCAGGCGGGCCAGGATCGAGCCCTTGTCGGTGACCGCGGCTATGTCCTGTTCCGAAAGCTCCTTGATCTTGCGCAGGAAGGATTCGTTCTGCTTGTTGCGGCCGCTGACCAGGCCGGCGATGACCTCGGCGACACCCGGGTTGCGTTCGAGGAGGAAGGCGAAATCGGCCTCGCCGATCTCGATGAGCTCGGCCTCTTCCTCAACGGCGCAGGTCGCGGTGCGCGGCATGCCCGTGAACAGGGACATCTCGCCCACGACGCCGCCGGGACCGATATGGAATTCCGAGGCGTAGCGCTTGCCCTGCTCCTCGTAAACGATCTCGCCCCTGACCTTGCCCTCGGCCACGACGTAGCAGCATCGCCCCGGCTCGCCCTGTCTGAAAAGCACCTCGCCGGCCGTGTAGCGGGCCCGCCTTGCCCGTCCCGCGAGCAGCCTCACTTCGGCCTCGGGCACGAGCAGCTCGCCCTCCTGGCTCCGCAGGAGCCCGGAATGCGCGAGATCCATGAAGGCAAGTTCGCGCTCGGCTCGCTCTCGGCCGGCCGCAGCCTCAGGCCTCATGGCCTTGACGATGTCGCCGACGCGCTCGCCGACCGGGACGGGGATCTCGATGCCCAGGCGTTTGAACCTGTACCAGACGTGTTTGGCCACCTCGCCCGCGACGACGTTCTTCTGGGCGAAGTCCGCGATCCAGAACCTCAGGAGGTAAGTGACACCGGTTTCCTCGTAGCTCTGGATGAAGGCCGTCGGGGCCGGCGTCTTCAGGACGCCCGGGACTTCGGAAGCGGCCGCGCAGGCCGCCTCCAGGACCACGGCCGGAGGCGCCTGCGGGCCGACCTTGAGCGGCAACGAAACCAGCGTGTCCTTGTTGGGCCGGGAATAGTTCACGATCATCTCGGACGCGACGCTGCTGTTGGGTATGACCACGATATTCGCGGCCCGGTCGAGAAGCTGGGTCTCGCGCCAGTTCATCTCTTTCACGACGCCCTCGTGGGGGCCGATGCGGACCCAGTCTCCGCGGCCGAGCGAGCGCGTCATGTTCAGGGATATGCCGGCCAGGACGTTGCTCAGCACGCCCTGGAAGGCCAGGCCGATGATGGCCGTGAAAATGGCCGACGTCGTCAGGAGCGGCGAGATGTTGATGCCCAGCTTGCCTTTGAGCACCCAGAACAGGACCAGCACGTAGATGACGAAAAGCAGGAAACCATGAAGGACGCCGGGCAGGTGCGGCGGCAGATTTTTCCGCTGGCGGCGGTAAAGAAGCCAGGCGTCGACCAGCTGCACGAGCAGGAAGGCCCCGAACAGGAGCACAGCGGCTTCGGCGTAGAGGCCGAACCTGGGGCTTGTCTCTACGATCTTTTTAGCGCCCGCCAATTTCGAGCCTAGCGCCGCGGCCAGGAACAGGGCCGGGAGCGAGACGCGCCGGAAGAAATCGACGCCGGCCTCGTTGGCCGGGCCTCGCAGCCCGGCCAGGACCTTCAGGATGAGCGCATAAACGGCCAGGGCGGCCGCTGCGGCCGCGGCGAAGACGAGCATGTCGTTCATGCCGACCTCTTCTTTTTCTTGTTCTTGACGGTCCGGATAGTCAGTGTCATGCCCTCGCGGGCGGCTCTCACCCTGGGGAACAGGCGCCTGGCCCGGGCGAGCATGCTGCCGACACGGCGGTCGTTATGGTCAGGGCCGTGATGGCTCAGGACCAGCAGCCCGACTCCGGCCGCGTCCGCTAGCCTGACCGCCCTCAGCCAGGTGCTGTGGCCCCAGCCTCGCCTGCGCCGCAGTTCCGCGGGCGAGAAGGTCGAGTCGTAAACGAGACACGCGGCGTCACGGCAGAACTCGACCAGGGCCCTGTCGAACGGACCGGCGTCGGGTTCCGTGTCCGTGGCTATCACGACGGCCGTGTCGCCCTCGTCTATCCTGTAAGCGCAGGCGCCCCCGGGATGATTGACCTGGAGCGCGGTCACTTTCAGGCCGTCTATCATCGTTCCGGCCGGCCCGAGCTTATGGAATCTCTTGACCGAAGGGGTTTTCCCGAAGGGCACGGGAAAATAAGGACCACCCATCAACCCCGCGAGCCGGGCCCTGACGACGGCGGCCGGCCAGGGCGAGTAAAAATTCAGAACGCCCCGCCGGGAATAGAGCGGCGCGAAAAAAGGAAGTCCGATGACATGGTCGAGATGGAAATGACTGAGCAGGATGTGAAGCTCGAGCCGGCCCCTGCCTCTGGCTTTGCCCCTGCCAGCGGCCTCCGCGAGTTCCTGGCCCAGGCCGCGGATGCCCGTCCCCGCGTCGACGATGACAGCGTCGCCCCGGCGCGAAACGACCCTCAGGCAATGCGTCTTGCCGCCGTATTTGGCGAACCATTTTCCGGAAACGGGGAATGTGCCCCTGACGCCGTGGAATTCTATTTTCATAGTGGACCTCCTTCATTTCTCCTTCAGGGTGAAAACGCCGTCCCAGCCTTCTGGCGGCGGCTCCTTCCGCATCGCGAGGCAGCGGCCGGCGTAGACTTCCGCGACCGGGTCCCCGACCAGGCCCTCGAACAGGCGCAAGGCCTCCTCCCATCGCCTTTGCAGGTAAAGCCGCCTGGCCTCGTCGAAGAGCCTCAGCCTCTCGAGCAGCTCGGGCGCCGCGGCTGCGCGCTCCGCGATGATCTCATAGACCGCGACCGGCTCGGCCTTGCCGACAACTCGTATCAGGTCGACCTCCCTCCCGAGTATCTCGGACCGCGCCTGTTCGTAGGTGTTGCGGCCGGCCAGGATCGAGACCCGGTACTGCTTGCCGGCCCCTTCGAGGCGCGAGGCCAGGTTGATGGTGTCGCCCATGGCCGTGTAGTCGAAGCGCCGGCTCGAGCCCATGTTGCCCACGACGGCCGGGCCGGAGTTGAGGCCGACGCGCATGGCCACCGGTCTGCCGGTCAAGGCCTGGAAGCGCGGCCTGAGCTCGGCCAGGCGGGCCTGACAGAGCAGGGCCGCCCGGCAGCCGCGCAGGGCGTGGTCGGGCTGGTCGAGCGGCGCGTTCCAGAAAGCGATGATGGCGTCGCCCTCGTACTTGTCCAGCGTCCCGCCGCTCTCCAGGATTATCTCCGTCATCTCAGAAAGGTATTCGTTGAGGAAGTTGACCAGCTCCTCGGGCGAGAGCTTCTCCGAGATGGAGGTGAAGCCGGCGATGTCGGAGAAAAAGGAAGTGACCTCGCGCTTTTCGCCCCCGAGTTTGAGCCGGCCGGGGTCTTCCACGATGCGCTCGATGACCTGCGGGCTGAGGTAATGGCTGAAAACGCCTTTGATGAAGCGGCGCTGCCTGCCCTCCACGGTGTAATTGACCAAGGCCGCGCCCAGGAAGCCCAGAAGGACGGCGGTCTCGGGCGCCGCCAATCCCAACCATACGCCTGAGGCGAAGGCCGCCCGGGCCGCGGCGAAAGGCATGCTTAGCGCCGCCAGCAGAAAGAGGACCTGCTGCCAGACATGCTGCAGAAGGGAGGCCGTTGCCGCCGTGAAAACGGCGAATACCAGCACCAGGGCGACGAGAATGAGAGTGCCGGATTCCCTGAAGGCGTCGCGGTGCATGATGTTGTCTAAGGCCGTCGCCTGTATCTCCACCCCGGGGAAGACCGGGCTCAGGGGCGTCGGCCTGAGGTCGAGGAGCCCGGGCGCGCTGCCGCCGACGAGGACGGTCTTGCCGGCGAATTCCTCGGGCCTGACCTGGGGCTCCAGTCCCTCTTCGATTCGCGCCCAGGAGTTGATGAGCGCGGCGATGGAATATGAGCGGTAGGTCCCGGCCGGTCCGTGGTAGCGAAGGATCATGCGGCCGTTCCGGTCCAGGGGGAGCGCGGTAAGTCCCCCTGTGAAGCCGGAGGCTCCGGCCAGCGCGAGCGGGATGGAAGGCAGGACCAGCTCCCGGTAACGGAAAGCCACAGGCAGCCGGCGGAAGACGCCGTCGGAGTCCGGCTCGAAAAGGATGTTGCCGGCGCCGCGGCAGGCCTCGAGAAGCGGGAGGACCGGGGTCGAAGCCGACCGTGCGGCCGGAAGCTCAATCCTGTGAGGTTCGCCTTCCCGCAGGCCGAACCTCCGCAGGAGTTCTACGGGCGGTTCTTCGTAGCCGGCCTCAACACGGCTGAGCGAGAGGGCCAGGAAAACGTTGCCGGCCCGGGCCATGGCCGCGGCGAAGTCCTGGTCGTCCTCGACACCCGAGCGGGAGCTCTCGCTCAGGACGAGGTCGAAGAACACGGCCCGGGCGCCGCCGAGCTTGAGGAAATCGACCACGGCCGAGTAGAGCTGGCGCGGCCAGGGCCAGGGCAGGCCCTGCTCTTTCTCGAAGAAATCCAGGCTGTACTGGTCGATGAGCAGGATGACGATGTCTTTGTCGGCCCGGCCCGGGTCGCTCCAGAGACTTAACCGAAGGTCCCAGGACTTCCACTCGATGGTCCTCAGGGCGCCTGCCCAGTGCGCCGCCATGGCCAGCGCGTAAGCGGCCAGGCCGATGAGCAGCCCCCGCCGGACTTTTTGGAGAGCCGCGCGCCTTTTCCTGCTTTCCATCCCCTTGCTTTCAGACGGGGTCCTATTTCATCGCGGACATGGTCCGCCGGAAACGCTCCGTCCTCACGGACTGCTCGACCGGCGCGTTCTGCATGGCGGCAAGGGTCTTGCCGGCCCGGTCCAGCCTGTCGGCCGGGGCCGGGTGGGTCTTGAACCAGCCCAGCCCGCCTGAGGCCGGGGCTTCCTTCTTGAGTACCTCGAGGAAAGCGGTCAGGCCGGACGGTGAGTAGCCGGTACCCGCAGCGAACTTCAGGGCTAGCCCGTCGGCTTCATACTCGAACTTGCGGTCGTAGCCGCGCTCGACCAGCGTTGCTACGACATCGCCCAGGACGTCCTCGAAGACGCCGGCCAGCTTGGCCAGCTCTTCAGAGCCCGAACGCCTGGCGGCCTCGCTCCCGAGCAGCTTGAAAGCCTCGACCAGGCGCGCCTTCTTGATGGACTGCAGGCCGTGCCGGGCGGCCACGTGTCCGACCTCGTGGGCCAGGACCGCGGCCAGCATCTCTTCGTTGGCGCAGCGCCGGAGCAGGCCCCTGGTGATGAAGATGAAGCCGCCTGGGGCGGCCATGGCGTTGACCTCGTCGGTGTCGAGGACCAGGAAATGATAGCCGGCGAAGGTTTCCGGCCGGTCCGAGGAGTAGACGACGGCCTGGCCCACGGTGTTGACGTAGCGGGTCAGGGCCTCGTTGTCGTAAGCCTTGTAACGGTCGAGCACGAGGGCCGCGACGCTGCGGCCGATGTAATATTCTTCTTCCTCGGTGACGTCGGCGAAACTCGAGCGCAGGGCCTCGCCGGTCCGGAGCAGGGCATCCCTGTCGGTTTCCGATATCCTGCCCTGCGAGGCCAGGGCGTCGACGCCCTTCTCTACGGCGGCGCAGGAGGCGGCCAGAAGGCAGGCGGCGATGACGAGCGGGAGCTTGTTCATTTCGGGCCTCCGAACTCGCCGAGCTTGCCCTGCTTCATGAACTGCTCGACCTCGGCCGGCGGGACGCTTATTTTGAGCATTCTCTCGACCCAGGCGTAGTCGAGCCCGGCGTGACGGGCCTTGAAGGCTCCCTCGACGTCCTTGTTGAAACCCTTGGCGGCCAGAGCCACCTCGCCCGTCGAGGCCCCGGTCTGGAGCGACCTGTTCGAGGCCAGGAGGTCGACCTTGCCGGCCTGGACGGCGCTGGAATGAAGCCAGCCCGCCAGCCCTTTGGAAGTCCTGACCTGGAACCAGCCGTCCTGGGCGCTGACCTTCTCGACCTTGTCGCCGGCCTGAAGCGTCGCGACGACGGGGGCGTAGAATTTCGGGTTCTTACGGATGTTGGTCGACTGGACCTTGACCACCAGCGTCTCGGCCAGGAGCAGGCCGACGAAAACGGCCAGCAAACCGAGGCCGAGTGCCGGCCAGAGCGGCTTTTTCATCTCGAATACCTCCTTTTTCCCAAGGGCACACTATCATTCCAAAACGGGCGAACGCCGGGCGCTCAGCCGGTCCGGCCTCCGGCTCGGCATCGGGCAGGAAGCCGCAACCTGTCAACTTTTCCGGACGGCGACTTCCCGCAGCCTTGCCGTGGCCTCGGGATTGCCGATGTATATCAGTATTTCCCCGGCTCTGAGCTTCCTTTCGCCGGCCGGCTTGAACTCGTAAGCGCCGGTGTCGGCGTTCTTCACGGCCACGAGCAGCGCGCCCGTTTTGTCCTCGAGCCTGGCCTCCCGGACGGTCTTGCCTTCAAGCGCGGAGCCGGGCTCCACGGGCATCTCTTCCACCCGCAGCCCCTTGTCTCGGTCGCGGAGCATCGTGTCGAGGAAGGTGGCGGCGGCCGGACGGACCATCTCCGAGGCCATGCGCATGCCGCCTATGAACGTGGGCGAGACGACGCTGTCGGCCCCGGCCTTCTTCATCTTGGCATGGGACTTGACGTCGATGCCCTTGGTCACTATTCGAACGTTCGGGCTGAGGCCGCGCGCCGTCATGGTGACGAACAGGTTGGCCTCGTCGCTGGGCAGCGAGAGAAATATGCCGGCGGCCCGTTCGATGCCGGCCTTGAGCAGGACCGCGTCCTCGGCCGGGTCGCCCGCGACGTAAAGCAGCCTCCGCCCGGCACGACCGCCGACTTCTTCCGGCCGGGCCAGCGATTCTGCGAGCAGCTTGAGCCGTTCTTCCGACGCTTCGACGACGACGAAGTCGCGGCCGGTCCGACTGAGCTCCAGGACGATGGTCTCGGCCGTCTCGTCGGCGCCGCAGACTATGTAATGGCCCCTGAGCCCGGCTATCTCTTTTTCCATTCTCTTTCTCCCCAGGATGTCCTTGAGCTCGCCTTCGACGATGAAGGCCGTGATCGAGGATACGGCGAAGGCGATGGTGCCCAGGCTGACGATGATGAAGAAGACGGCGAAGACCCGCGCGGCCGGGTTGGCCGAGAGGTCGTTGACCTCGCCGTAGCCGATGGTCGAGATGGTGATGGCGGTCATGTAAACGGCGTCGAGCAGCGACCAGTCCGGTCCGCCCAGCAGCTTGAAGCCGGCGACCCCGACGAGGAAGACGACCAGGAATATGGCCACGGACGCTAATATCTTCCTGCGGTTGTTCATAGCCGGCTCCGGCGGAATGGTCGTTCTGCCGCCATCAGTCGGATTATATAAAATTCCTTTCCCTCAGGGTAATGTTTTTTTGGGCCGGCCGCGCGCGGATGCCTGTGCTCACTAGATTTCCGCCAGGGCCGACCGCATACTGGAGCTTGTCGACGGACGGCTCTCGAAGTCTTTCATCGTCCGGGAAACCGGCGAGGAGCGGGCCCGCGAGCTGGTCGAGGACCGGACCTGCCTGCTCTGAACCGGCAGGAGCCGTGGGCTGCCGTCTGAACGGGAGGGAGGCGGCGCGCCTCGGCCTTGTCATTGGAACCTCTCCACGATCGGGTACGAACGGCGAGGCAAATAAAGGGCGGTTTCGGTTGACTCCGGTAGGACACGCCGGTATCATCATCGAAGACGAGTCCTGGAACGACTGGATGAAGGCTGACGTTGTAAAGCTGAAGGACTCCGAGGCGGCCTGCGTCGCTGCCCCGGAAGGTCCCTGGCATGCCTGTTCGGTCGAGGCCGCCTACCGCAGGCTGTGCACCACGCCGTCCGGCCTGACGGAACAACAGGCGAGCCAACGGCTCCAGGAATACGGTCCCAATGCCCTGCCGGGTAAGAAACCGCCGTCGTTCCTCGGCGTAGTCCTTCATCAATTCTTGAACCCTCTCATCTACATCCTGCTGGCCGCGGCCGCGGTTTCATCGGTCTTGGGCGATTTCAAGGACGCGGCTTTCATCCTGGCGGTTATCTTGGTCAACGCCGGGATCGGCACCTTTCAGGAATGGCGGGCTGAACGCTCCGCCCATGCTCTCCAGAGCCTGCTCAAGATACAGGCCAGGGTCAAGCGGGCAGGGGAGACCGTGACGCTTCCGGCCGAGGACTTGGTGCCCGGGGACCTGGTCCTGGTCGAGTCGGGCGACAAGGTCCCGGCCGACCTGCGGGTAGTGCAGGCCAACAATCTGACCGCTGACGAATCCCTCCTGACCGGCGAGTCCACTCCGGTCAGGAAGAACCCGGCCGAACTGCCCGAAAGGACGCCGGTGCATGAACAGGCCAACATGCTGTTCGCCGGCTCCACGGTGATATCCGGCCGAGGCCTGGGGCTGGTCGCGGCCACAGGCGCGAGAAGCGAGGTCGGCAAGATCGCCCGCTCCATCACGGAGACCGAGAGCGCCAAGCCTCCTCTGGTCGTCCGCATGGAACGCTTCTCCCGGCAAGTCGGTCTGGTTGTCCTGGCGTTCGCAGTCGTCCTGGGAGCAATATCTGTAGGCCGTGGCATGCCCATCATGGATGTCTTCTTCGTCATGGTCGCCATGGCCGTATCGGCCATCCCTGAAGGGCTGCCGGTCGGCATGACGGTCGCCCTGTCCATAGCCACGGCCCGCATGACGCGGCGAGGCGTCATCGCCCGCAAGTTGGTGGCGGTGGAAAGCCTGGGCAGTTGCACGACCATCGCCAGCGACAAGACCGGGACCCTCACGGTCAACCAGCAGACGGTCAAGCTGATCGTGTTCCCGGAAGGCATCCGTGTGGAGGTCGGCGGGCAGGGGTATAACGACGAAGGCCGCCCCGGTTTGCCGGGCGGAGGGGAGCCGGACGAACGGACGCTCCTCAGGCTGCAGGAGGTCGCCCGGGCAGGGATCATATCGAACGAAGGGACGCTGGTGAAGAAGCCGGAGGGCTGGAGGTTCACTGGAGATTCTATGGACGTAGCCCTGCTGGCCTTGGGCTACAAGCTGGGCGTCGATCCCGATGACGAGCGGAGCCGTTCGCGGGTCGTGGCGGAGATACCTTTCGAGTCGGAGAAGCGATATTCGGCGGCGGCTTTCAGGAGCCCCGGAGGCGTCAGGGCGGTGGTCAAGGGAGCGCTGGAGGTGGTGGCGCCGTTCTGCGCTGCGATGAGGACGAGCGAGGGGGACAAACCGCTGGACATGGAACTGCTGGCGATGAGAACGAGGGAGCTGGCCGAAGGCGGCTATCGCGTGCTGGCCGTCGCGGAAGGCCCCCTTTCCGAGGAACCGGCTCCAGGCACGCTGGAGGCGTCCGCGCTCCGCGGCCTGACCCTGCTCGCCCTCGTCGGCTTCATCGACCCGCTGAGGCCGGAAGTCAAGGACGCGGTTTCCCGGGCGAGGCGGGCGGGCATCAAGGTGGTTATGATAACAGGCGACCATCCGGGGACGGCCCTGGCCATCGCGAAAGAGCTCGAGATCGCCGACTCGGATGAGCAAGTCCTGACGGGTCACGATATGAATGCGGCGTTCGCTTATGACACGCCGGAGTTCCACGAGCGTCTGAGGAAAGTCCGGGTCTTCGCCCGGGTCACGCCGGAACAGAAACTTATGATCGTCGAAGGCCTTATGGAGATTGGCGAGTTCGTAGCCGTCACGGGGGACGGGGTAAACGACGCGCCGGCGCTCAACCGGGCCAATATCGGCGTGGCCATGGGATCGGGCACGGACGTGGCCAAGGACGCGGCTCAGATCATCATCACAGACGACAACTTCGCTTCCATAGTCAACGGCGTGGAGGAGGGCCGTTACGCCTACGCCAACGTGCGCAAGGTTACCCTGTTCCTCATCTCGACCGGCTTCGCGGAGCTTCTCCTGATATCCGCAGCCATGCTGGTGGGTCTGCCGCTGCCTTTTCTGGCCGTTCAGCTCCTCTGGTTGAACCTCGTGACCAACGGCATCCAGGACGTGGCCCTGGCCTTCGAGGCCGGCGAGAAGGAGCTGATGGAATTCCCGCCGCGTCGTCCGAGCGAGGGCCTCTTCAACCGCCGTATGATCGAACAGGTCCTGCTCGGCGGCGGGACCATGGCCGCGGTCTGTCTCGGGGCCTGGGCGCTTCTGCTTCGGAGCGGCCGTCCCGAGCCTGAAGCCCGCAATCTGCTTTTGAGCCTGATGGTCGTCATGCAGTTCTTCCACGTGCTCAACTGCCGTTCCGAGTACCGGTCCGTATTCAAGGTCAGCATCCGCGACAACAGGGTCCTGGCGGCAGGGATGGCGGCCGCGTTCGCCGTCCATCTGGCGGCCGGCTTGTGGCCGCCGACGAATTCGCTCCTGCGGGTCGCGCCCATCCCAGCGGTGTCATGGGCGGCCATGGCCGGAGTCGGCGCTGTCCTGCTCGTCGTCATGGAGCTTTACAAACGACTGAGGCTGCCGACGAAGGGCGCGGCCGGGGCGGCCATCGCCTCCGGGCGCGGCGGTTGAGGCATCTTGGCCCCGCCTGACGACGGTTGCGACATCCATGTGCCGCTGGTTGCGCGTTCGCGGGCTGAGAAAGCGGCACCTGACTTGAGCCGGTCCTGAAAGGAGGCAGAGCACCTTGAAAACGAGAGTTTGCCTGACCTTGGGTCTCTTTTTGCTTTTTCTGGTGTCGATCTTCTCCTGCGCGCCGAAAGCGAAGGAGTCGGCCGACCTCATTCTCATCAACGCCAGAGTGTATACTCTCGAGCCGGGCTTGCCCGAAGCGTCCGCCGTAGTCATAAAGGGACACCGTATCCTGGATGTCTGCGTCACCGACAGGCAGGCCCGGAGATACGCCGGGACCGGCACAAGGACGATCGACCTCAAGGGCGCGTTCGTGACCCCGGGCATAATCGACGCCCACGTCCATTTCAACCGCGCCGGGGCGCTGATCAACGATGCCAACCTGATGACCGTCTCGGACGAACAGGGGTTGCGTCGGGAGATCGCCCGAGTCGCTGCTCTGCTCGACCGCGGCGAGTGGATAACCGAAGGGCTCTGGGGCGCGTATGAGCAGTGGGCGCTGGGAGACGCGGGCGGGCGGGTTGACAAGGGCTCCGGGCGCGCGCCCTGGCGACCCCACCGCCGGATGATAGACGACCTGACTCCCGATAACCCTGTTTTTATCTGCCGTTATGATTACGAGGAGTGGCTGGCCAACAGCGCCGCCCTGGCGGCGTCCGGTTTGGACAAGATCAAGCCGGCGGGCCTGGAGTTGGACGCCGGCGGCGCGCCCACGGGCATCGTCTTCCGCGGCACTCCGGCTTTTGAGGCGCTCATCAAGGCCAGGAAGCCGAAGTCGGAGGCCAGGCAGCTCGAAGAGAACCGGGCCGCGCTCAAGGCCCTCAGGGAGGCCGGCATCGTCGAGATCCACGACATAGCCGTTCCCGACCAGACTGAAAGGTTCGTCAAGCTCCAGGAGAACGGCGAGCTGACCTGCCGCGTCTGGCTGAGGCCGGACCTTTCCCTGGCCGCCCGCCTGAAGGCAGAGGGTTTCATGATGGGCATGCATCCTCGGACCCATCAAAAGGACGGCTGGCTGCGCTACGGGGCGCTGAAGGGCTACATAGACGGCATCATGGGCACCCACGGCGCGCTCTTTTTTGAGCCGTACAACGACCAGCCCGGGAATTACGGACACTGGAGGCATCACACTTCCGACGACCCTGAGCTCAGGACCGGCAACATGGAGAAGATGTACGGGCTGATCAAGACCGGTCTGGCCGCCGGGTTCGTGCCCAATGTCCATGCTATTGGCGACCGAGGTGTCGCCGAGATGCTGGACCTCTACGAACGCCTCAAGAAAGAAGGCGTGGACCTGGCCGGCTTCCGGGTCATCCATGCCCAGGTCATAAGGCCTCAGGACTTGCCCAGGTTCAAGGCCCTGAACGTCATCGCTGAGGTCAATCCCTATCACGTGTCGGACGATATGAGGTGGATGGAAGAGCGGATAGGGCATGAGCGCTGTCGGGGCGCCTACGCCTTCAAGTCCCTGCTCGATAACGGCGCCCGGCTCAGCTTCGGCTCGGACTGGCCCGGGACATCCGCCGCCGTTTACCATATGCACCCGAAGTACCTGATCTACGCCGCCGTGACCAGGAAGACCCTCAACGGCGAGCCCGAAGGCGGGTGGTTCCCGGAGCAGAGGATCTCGGTCGAGGAAGCCCTGAAGGCCTATACCATCAACAACGCCTATGCCGCCTTTGAGAGCGACATGCGAGGCACTCTAAAGAAAGGCAAGCTGGCGGACATAACCGTGTTCGACCGCAACCTGCTCGAGATCCCGGCCGAAGAGATCCTTAAAACCGAGGTCCTGATGACCATCGTGGACGGGAGGGTCGTCTTCGATAGGCTCGGGAGGTAGGGCCGTTTCGGGACTAGGGCCAATCGCCGCCGGCCAGGCTCGGAATCGCCGCATGATCGGCGCCTGCCGGGTCGTTGTCGGCCCACGAGCATAGAGTGGTTACGGCTGATCTCGTTTTTATGATCAGCCGCCGGAGTAGATCGGCGAGATGACGACACGGTCGCCGGCCTCGACAAGCTCGTTGGAGGCGATGGCCCGGCCGTTCCGGGTGATGACCTTGGGCCAGGAGCGGTCGACCTGGACGATGTCAAGCAGATTATCCGCGGTGGTCCCTTCCGGCACGTCGAGCTCCCGTTCGCTGAAGCCGACCTTCTGGATGAAGGGGCCGATGAGCTTGACCGTGATCCTCATCGCGTCCGGCCTCCTCAAGTGAGCTTGCCGAACCTCTCGGCCTTCGCGGCCTCGGCTTCGAGACCCAGTTCGGCCAGCGTTTTTTTGGTGGGTACGCCGCGCCGGTCGTAGCCGCGTATGTCGTAGTAATGCTGCAGCAGGCCGTCGTATTTTTCGTACTCGAGGACCTTGCCCGCGATGGGGCCTTCCTTGTCGGCGTTGGCCGGGTCGAACCAGACGGCAGGCGGATAGTCGTCCCGGCGGGTCGTGTTCGGGTATTCACGCAGCCAGAAGAGCTTGATCAGGCCGTAGACCCGGTCGGCCACCCGCCAGAAGTCGTCGAGCGTCCAGGCGAGGCCGGTTATGGTGTTGAAGTACTTCGGGTAGTGCTCGAGCCCCCAGCCGAGCTCTATCCAGGGGAAACGGCAGGCGACGATGAACTCGAACAGGCCGCCGCGTATCCTCTGGAGCTCGACCACCTTCCGGGCCTTCTCCGGGCCGTACGATTCGCGGGTCGTCTGCTTTATCTCGAAGGTGATGATCCAGGCTTCACGGTGGTGGGCGCCGATGGGGCTGACCCCGTAAGCCAGGGCCATGCCGGGGATGAACTTACAGTTGTAGGCGGCCACTTCCAGCCCCTTGACCTGCATGGCGTAGGCTTCGGAGCCCTTGCCGAACGCCCGGGCTGCCCGGAGCGAGCCCTCGGCGAGGAGGTTGCCGAGCTCGCCTTCGCGCAGGGCGATGCGGCGCAGGAGCTCCTGGGCTTTGACGGCGTCCCCGAACCTGAAATCACCCTGGACCGCTCCCTGGTCGATGGCGTCGGCGTAGAAACCCAGGACGCCGCCCGCTGACATGGTGTCGATGCCGTAGTCGTCGCACTGGTAGTTGAGGGCGGCCACCTGCGGGAAGTCGAATATCTCCAGGTTGGGGCCGAGAAGGCCGATGTTCTCGTAATCGAGCTCCGACTCGCGGCCGTGGCTGTCGTGGATGGTTATGCCGCAGCGCATGGTGCAGTTGGGGCAGCCGTAGGTCGCGATGCGCAAGCTGTTCAACCGTTCGCCGTCCACCTTCCAGGCGTCCGGATGGTGGGTTTTACGATGGTTCCGGACCGGCAGGGCGGCCACTTCGTTGCACCAGGCCAGCACGCCGTTAGTCCCCTGGATGGACCAGCCCGATTCCTTGTCCATCTGATGGACCTTGCGCAGGTCTTCCTGGCCGAGCTTCTTCATGGCTTCGGGGTCGGCCTGGGGGATGAGCTTGGAGCCCTTGGCCACGATGGCCTTGAGCTTCTTCGAACCCATGACCGCGCCTACGCCCGTCCGTCCGCCGGCCCGTCCCTCCAGGCTGCGCACCACGGCGTAGCGGACCATGTTCTCGCCGGCCTGGCCGATATTGAGGACGCCGACGCCCTTGCCGTAGCGGGCGTAGATCCAGTCGTTGGTCTCGTAAGTGCCCTTGCCCCAGAGGCCGTCGGCGGGCACGAACTCGACTTTGCCTTCCTCGATATAAAGGAGCGTGGGCCGGTCGGCTCGGCCTTCCACGATGAGGGCGTCATATCCGGCCTTGCGGAGCTGCTCGGTCATCCTGGAGCCGAGGTTGCCGTCGCCGTAGCCGCCGGTCATGGGCGATTTGGCCGCGACGACGGTCTTGCCGGTGTTCGGGGCCGGGATGCCGGCGATCGGCCCCAGCGCGACGATGAGCTTGTTTTCGGGCCCAAGCGGGTCGATGCCGGGCTTGAGCTCGTCGTAGAGGATCTTGGCGGCGAAGCCGCGGCCGCCGACCCATTTGTGCGCGAACTTCTCGTCGAAAGACTCTTCCTTGAATGTCTCGGTCGTCAGGTCGACCCTCAGGAACTTGCCGGTCCAGCCGTTCATGCATGACTCCTTCGCGCGAAGATTGTTAATTCATCCTATCCGGAGGTGCGGGCGGAGTCAAGAGAGGGGGCAAGACGGGGATGGCTCGGCTCCCTGCTTCGGGTCCGGGCGCCTTCTCGGCT
>CAYWJT010000062.1:0-14477 GCA_964458655.1 uncultured Eubacteriales bacterium
TGGCTCAAAACTCATCCCCAGCCAAGCGCGTCACTAATGTAGTGGACGAGACCACTTCCTTGACTTTGCCCGGCCGTTCTCATAGAGTGATGATTTGATGCGCGAACGGGAACGAAGACGTGCCCGTGAAATCCCTATGCCCGGGAAGAGAACCATGAAGAAGAATACCATCTTGCGGTCCGTGGCGGCCCTGAGCGCGGCCCTGCTGGCCGTCTCCTGCGGCGGCCGGCCCTCCGCCGACACGTATGACATGATCCTGGCCCGCTTCCAGTCGCCGCCTGCCGAGTTCAGGCCGGCGCCGCTCTGGGTCTGGAACGACCGGATGAGCGAAAAGCAGATAAAGGACCAGCTCGCGGACTTCAAGGAGCACGGCATAGGCGGCGTTTTCGTCCATCCCCGGCCGGGCTTGATCACGCCATATCTTTCCGAGGAATGGCTCTCGCTCTTCAAGCACGCCGTCGAGGTCGGCAGGGAGCTCGGCCTCAAGGTCTGGATCTACGACGAGAACTCCTACCCCTCGGGCTTCGCCGGCGGGCACGTCCCGGCCGAGATGCCCGAAGCCCTGATCTCCAGCCTGAAGCTCGTCAAGGTCGAGGGAGCGCCAGGCCGCCGCGAGAACCCGGTGGCCGCGGTCTTCCTGCGCACGCCGACCGGCTTCCTGGACGTGACCGCCGGTTACGACCCGGCCGACCCGTCTGGCCTGGGGCCGGGTTCATATTATGTCTTCGAGATAGTCAAGCCGGGGCCTTCGCCCTGGTACGGCGGGTTCAACTACGTCGACCTGATGCGCAAGGAGGTCACGGAGAAGTTCCTGGACGTGACTTTAAACCGCTACAAGGAAGCTGTCGGCGCGGAGTTCGGCAAGACCATACCCGGCACCTTCCAGGACGAGGCCGAGATCTCTCCGCGCGGCGGCCGCGACACCATCAATTATTCGCCCGCGCTCTTTTCGGCCTTCCTGAAGAAGTGGGGTTATGACCTGCGGCCGAACCTCATCTCGCTCGTGGAGCCGTTCGGCGAATGGAAGCGGATACGCCACAATTATTATTCGACCCTGCTCGACCTGTTCATCGAGAACTGGGCCAAGCCCTATTATTCCTATTGCGCCGACAACAACCTGGCGCTGACCGGCCATTACTGGGAGCATGAATGGCCCGTGCCCAGGGTCTCGCCAGACAACCTGGCCATGGCGGCCTACGCCCAGGTGCCGGGCATCGACATCCTGATGAACCAGTGGGACCGGGGCCCGCACGCCCAGTTCGGCAACGCCCGCTCCGTGCGAGAGATTCGCAGCGCCGCCAACCAGTTCGGACGCTCCCGCACCCTCTCAGAAACATACGGCGCGAGCGGCTGGGACTTGACCTTTAGGGACCAGAAGCGGATAGGCGACTGGGAATACGCGCTGGGCGTCAACCTGCTCAACCAGCACCTATCCTACGTCACTATCAAGGGCGCCCGCAAGCGCGACCACCCGCTGTCCTTTTCCTACCACCAGCCCTGGTGGCCTCTCTACCGGGAGCTGGCCGATTATTTCGGCCGACTGTCAGCGGTCATGGCCTCGGGCGAGCAGGTCAACCGCATCGCGGTCATCGAGCCGACGACGACGGCCTGGATGTACTATTCCCCTTCGGGACCGAACGAGAAGCTCGGCGAGCTAGGCAACGACTTCCAAAAGTTCGTCAACCTGCTCGAAGAGAACCATGTGGAATACGACCTGGTCAGCGAGAAGGCCCTCCAGGAATACGGCCGGGTCGGCTACCGGAAGCTCGTCGTCGGCCGTCGCGGCTATGAGCTGGTCATCCTGCCGCCGGGCCTCGAGAACATCAACGACTCGACCCTGCCGCTGCTGCGCGAGTACATGCTGCACAAAGGCCGCATCCTCTCCTGGGTGGCGCCGCCCGACTACGTCAACGGCATCGTGACCAACGAACTGCGCGTCCTGCAGCGCTCCTACGGCGACCGCTGGTTCGACTCGGGTCCTGACGGCTTCAGGAAGCTCAGGGAGCTCCTGCCGCCCGGGATGAGCTTCACGTCGCCCGAGACCGACCCCTGGCTCTTCCATCAGCGTCGGCAGTTCGACGGCGGCCAGCTCATCTTCCTCGCCAACACGAGCTTGGAGCGGGATGCAGAGGGAGACATCGCTTTGGAGAGTGGCGGTTCGGTCGAGAAATGGGACCCGTTCACCGGCAGCGTCGAATCTTATCCCTTCAGCCGGGGCGGAGATGGAGTTGTTTTCCATTACGGGATACCGCCCGCGGGCAGCCTCCTCCTCTGCGTCAGGGAAGAGAGGAAGCCGATCGTGAAGCGCGGTCCGAGCGCGGTCGATGCCGGGGAGCTCCAACCGCTCGATGGCATCTCGGTCAGGAGGGAGGACGAGAACGTCCTGACCCTGGACTACTGCGACCTCGTCCTGGACGGCAAGGTCGCGAGGGGGCTCTATTTCTACGAGGCCCAGACGCGAGCCTACAAGCGCCACGGCTTCGAGGGCGACCCTTGGGACAGCTCAGTCCAGTTCAAGAGCTCGATCCTCGACCGCGACCGCTTCCCGGCCGACTCCGGCTTCGAGGCCGTTTTCAGGTTCGAAGCGCGCAAGTCCGACGCCTACGATTTCCAGGACCTGAAGGCCGTGGTCGAAAGGCCGGAGCTGTTCCAGGTCTTCGTCAACGGCGTCCAGGTCAAACCCCTGCCAGGGGAGTGGCGCATCGATAGGGATTTCGGCGTTTACCCGGTCGGCCGCTGGGTGGTCTCGGGCGGCAACCGGCTCACGGTGCGGGCCAGGCCGTTCTCCGTCCACGCTGAGCTCGAGCCGGTCTACATGGTCGGCGATTTCAGGCTGGAGGCGGCCAAGCAGGGCTTCGTGCTCAAGCCGCCGCGGGAGCTCGGGCTTGGAACCTGGGCGGCGCAGGGATTGCCGTTCTACGGGGCGCGGGTCAGCTACACGGGGTGCTTCGATGTTGGCGACAGAGCCGAGGCAGGCCGGAGATACTTCGTCCGTCTGGGCGCCTGGGACGGCGTCGCGGCCGAGGTCCTGGTCAACGGCCGTCGGGCCGGCCTCGTGGCGTTCCCGCCGTTCGAGCTGGACGTGACCGACGCCCTGCAGCCCGGCCCCAACGATGTGTCGGTCGTCGTCTACGGCTCGCTGCGCAACACCCTCGGCCCGTTCCATGGCGACCCGCCTTCCGGCTCGGCCTGGCCGGGCATGTTCAAACAGGGGCCGTCGCCAGGACCGCCGCCCGGCGCGGCCTACAAAGTGGTCGACTACGGCCTCAAAGAGGGCTTCAAACTCATAACAAGGACCGAACAGAAAAGCACGAACTGAAAGGACGCCGTTCCCATGCCGATGAAGATCGCCTTCGACAACGAGGCTTATCTGAGGGACCAGACCAAAGCCATCCTCGACCGGGTGCACAGCTACAGGAACAAGCTTTACCTGGAGTTCGGCGGCAAGCTGCTGTTCGACTACCACGCCGCCCGCGTCCTGCCCGGATACGACCCCAACGTCAAGATGAAGCTGCTGCGGGGTCTGAGCGGCCAGGCCGACATCGTCCTCTGCATCTACGCAGGCGACATCGAGCGCCGCAAGCTCAGGGCGGACTTCGGCATCACCTACGACGTCGACGCCCTGAAGCTCATCGACGACGTCCACGAGTGGGGCATCGGCATCCGGGCCGTGGTCATCACCAGGTTCGACAACCAGCCTTCGGCCCGGGTCTTCAAGAACAAGCTCGAGCGGCAGGGCATCAGGGTCTATACCCACGGCTACACCAGGGGCTATCCGACGGACGTAGACACCATCGTCAGCGATGAGGGCTACGGCGCCAACGACTACATAGATACCGAGCATCCGCTGGTCATCGTCACCGGGCCGGGGCCGGGCAGCGGCAAGCTGGCCACCTGCCTGTCGCAGCTCTACCACGATTTCAGGCGCGGCTTTTCCTCCGGCTACGCCAAACTCGAGACATTCCCCATCTGGAACCTGCCGCTCAAGCATCCGGTCAACATAGCCTATGAGGCCGCCACGGCGGACATCGGCGACTTCAACCTGGTCGACCCCTTCCATCTCGAGGCCTACGGGAAGACGGCCGTGAACTACAACCGCGACGTCGAGGTCTTCCCGGTGCTCAAGAGGATACTGGAACGGATCACGGGCGCGCCCTCGGTCTACAACTCGCCGACCGATATGGGCGTCAACGTGGCCGGTTTCTGCATCACGGACGACGACGCCGTCAGGCGGGCCGCCTTGCAGGAGCTCGTCCGGCGCTATTTCCGCTACCTCTGCGAGTACGCCATGGGCTTCGTGGAGAAGGAGACGGTCCAGAGGGCGGAGCTGCTGATGAAGGAGGCCGGGGTGAAACCCGAGGACCGGGGCGTCGTGACGCCCGCGCGTGAAGCGGCCGAGCAGACCCGCGGCAACGGCAAGGGCAACGAAGGGATATTCGTCGGCGCCGCCCTGGAGCTTCCGGACGGCTCCTTCGTCACGGGAAAGAACTCGCCGCTCATGCACGCCGCCTCGGCGCTCATACTGAACGCCTGCAAGAAGCTGGCCGGCATCCCTGACGCCATCCATCTTCTTTCCCCGTCGGTCATCGAGTCCGTCACGGCCCTCAAGAAGGACAAGCTGGGCGCGAAGAGCGTCAGCCTGACCCTTTCGGAGGTCCTGATATGCCTGAGCATCACGGCCGCCTCCAACCCCGCCGCCCAGCTCGCGCTCGAAAAGCTCAAGGAGCTGCGCGGCTGCGAGGTCCATATGACGCATATGCCGACCCCCGGCGACGAGGCCGGGCTCAGGAACCTGGGCATCAACCTGACCAGCGAGCCGGCATTCTCGACGCGATACCTTTTCGTCAGGTAGCAAACATGAACGTCGTACTGCTTTCGTTCCTGGCGCCCGGAAGGGCGCTCCAGAAACTCACGGGCTTGAAGAGGCCTATGCTGCGCGCGCTCTTCCTTATGGTCGTCTGCGGCCTTGCCTATGCCCTGACGTCGCTCCTTTTGGGCGCGGCGGGCGCCGTGCCCTTGGCAGGCGTTTTCTTGCCCGTCGAGGTCGAGAACTATTATTTCTGGCAGATGATCTTCGCGCTGCCGGCCGTGCTCTTGATGTGGGTCGGCGCGGGCCTTGTGCTCAGGCTTGTCGCCGGCGGGGAGAGGGCCTCTTTCCGCGAAACGCTCTCGAGAGCGGGTCTGGCCGCTGGCGCCCCGCTTTTCCTGGCCTGGCTGCCTTCGGCGGTGGAGGCCGGGCTCATGACGCTGGGGATGGGGCAGGAAGAGTACGTGGGGATCGTCTCGCCGCCGGGCGCATGGCAGACGCTCTACATCGCGGTTTACTGCCTGGCGGCCCTCTACCTGGTCGTGCTCATGACGGCCGCGGCCTGGAAAGGCGGAAAGTCCACGCGGGCGAGGCGGCTTTCGGCCGGCCTGGCGGCCGCGCTGTTCGCGGCCGCGGTCTTCGTTCTGCTTATCCGCTGAGACAGGAAATCTCTGCCGGGAGAGGCCATGGCTGAGTTCAAGATACGGAGATTGACCGCGGAGGATTACGACCGACTGATCGAGCTCTGGACGGAATGCCGCCTGCCCGTCAAGCCGGAAGGCCGCGACAGCCGGGCGGAGATCGTCCGCCAGCTCGGCCTGCCTTATGTCAATTTCATCGCCGCCGAGTCCGACGGTCGGGTGGTCGGGACCGTCGTCGCCTCCCATGACGGCCGCAAGGGCTGGGTCAACCGGCTGGCCGTGGACCCGGCCTTCCGCGGCCGGGGCCTGGGCCGCAGGCTCGTCCGGGAGGCCGAGGAGTGGCTCGAGGCGCAGGGCCTGGGCATCTTCGCCTGCCTGATCGAGGACTGGAACGAGCTTTCCATGGAGCTCTTCCAGAAGCTGGGCTACGTTAAGGAGGGGGAGATCATCTATTTCACCAAGAGGCGTTTCCCCGGTGTCTGAGACGGTCCCCGGGCGGCGCGGGTCGGCCGAGCATCCCGACCCGAAAGGCTTTTGCGTTTCCGGCCTATTGTCTATAAAATAGATAGAATTAGTAGGCTATCAAGCCTTTCGATTCTTTTCAGGAGAATGAGCATGAATTCAAGGCCTCTGGCGAAAGATGTCTTCTGGGTCGGCGCCCAGGACTGGGACAGGCGCCTGTTCGATTCCCTCATCCCGCTTCCCGACGGCACGAGCTACAACGCCTATCTGGTGAAGGGCTCGGATAAGACGGTCCTCATCGACGCCGTCGACCCGGCCATGCTCCACGTGCTGGAGGAGCATCTCAAGGACGTTCCGCGGGTCGAATACCTCGTCGCCAACCACGCCGAGCAGGACCACTCGGGCGGCATTCCCTGGGTCCTCAAGCGCTACCCGGAGGCCGTCCTGCTCTGTTCCGACAAGGCCAAGAGCATGCTCGTCGACCATCTCGACGTGCCGGCCGAGCGCGTCAGGGTAGTCGCCGACGACGAGCGGCTCACGATCGGCGGCCGGACGCTGCGCTTCATCTACACGCCCTGGGTGCACTGGCCCGAGACGATGTCGACCTACCTGGAGGAAGAGGGGATCCTGTTCAGCTGCGACTGGTTCGGCTCCCACCTGGCCGCGAGCGAACTTTTCGTCGACGAGATAGACTCCATCTACGAAGGCGCCAAGAGGTATTACGCCGAGATCATGATGCCGTTCCGCAAGATCGTCCGTCAGAACCTGGAAAAGATACGCGGGCTGGAAGTCAGGCTCATCGCGCCCAGCCACGGTCCGGTTTACAGAAGGCCGGAGCTCATCGTCAAGGCCTACGAGGACTGGACCGACGACCTGCCGCACAACGAGGTGGTCATTCCCTGGGTGACCATGCACGGTTCGACGGCCGTCATGGTCGAGCGCCTGGTGCGCGGGCTGGCCGAGCGGGACGTCAAGGTCCGGCCTTTCAACTTGGCCGTCGCCGACATCGGCAAGCTGGCCATGGCCCTGGTCGACGCGGGCACCCTGGTCGCGGCCGGTCCGACCGTCCATACCGGTCCGCATCCGATGCTCTACTCGGCCCTGGTCCTGGCCAACGCCTTGCGGCCGCGCGTCCGCTTCGCCGGCATCGTCGGCTCCTACGGCTGGGCCGGCCGCATGGTCGAGATGAGCAAGGCCGCGCTCGGCAACCTCAAGGTGGAATTCCTGGAGCCGGTCGTCTGCAGGGGTCTGCCGCGGGCCGGCGACCTGGAGGCGCTCGACAGGCTGGCCGCGGACATCGCCCGGCGTCACGCCGAAGCCGGGTTCAAGAAATGAGTCTCCACCGCCGGTCCCGACTCCTTTTGCCGCCCTCAGGAGGTCAGGGCCCCGTCGGCTCTGGAAGCGGGAACGGATTTCAGTAGCGTCGCTCGGGTCGGAAGAAGTCGACCCCGTTCAAGAGTAAAACTGAACGAGGCCAGGACTTCTATCTCCGCCCTATTTCTTTTCTCCCTTGTCCTCTTTAGCCGGTGCTGCGGCCTTGCTCTCCGGAACCGCGGCCAGCCAGTCGTTCTCGTCCTTAGGCAGCAGGTCCAGGAAGGCCGCGTCCACCCTGAAGAGGTAGTCGAACTTGGCATTCTTTAATATGACCTGCTTCTTCTCCTCGTCCGTCCGGCCGACTAGCAGCTTCGTTAGGGAGGTCTTGTCGTCACTGCCCCTGGTCGTGATCTCGATCTCGACGGCAGGCTTGTCCAGTCCGTAGGGACCGAGAGCTCCCGGGTTGTCGATGAACTCCGCGGCCTCCAGGTACTCGAGCTTGCGCAGGAACTCGTCGACCTTGGCCTTGTCGAGCTCCTTCTTCGGTTCCCCCTCTCTCGTCCAGCGCTCGCCGCCGTCCTTGGTCTTTTCGCGGACGGCCGTGAGCGCCAGGCCTTCGCGCTTGACGGCCAGTTTTTCAGCCTCCCAACTGTAGAAGGAGGCCACCTGCTTTTCCCGCAGGTCCGCAGGCTTCTTCTCGAGGTCGGAGAGCACGTAGCCGTCGCAGGAGACTATCTTGTTAGACGCGGAGCTCGTGGCGTAGGTCGCGTCGCCCTTCTTCTGGAAGGAGAAAACGACCGTCTTGTCGGCGGCCGGCATGGCCAGGCTGACCTGGATCGCCGGCTTGTCCAGCCCGTATTTTTTCAGGTCGTCGGCGGTCTTGTCCTCGGCCAGGAAGTCCTTGGCCCGCAGGCCCGCGAGCGAGCTCAGGATGGAATCCAGGCTGGACTTCTTGGCCTGGGCCCGGAACGGCGACTCGAAGGACCAGCCGTCCTCGGCGCGCCGGGCTTCCCATTCCGTTTCCCCTGAGCGCACCCGGATGGTCTTGACGTCGGCGCTCTCGAACTGGAAGACGCTCTTGTCGCGAAGGTCGATTAGCTTCTTTTCTAGGGAGGTCTTCAGGTAGCTCGGCAGAAGCACGATACGGGGGTCGTCCTCGAGCTTGGCGTAGATGCTGTTGTCGATGGGGTTGTCCATGCCGATGAGCAGGCGATAGGGCTTTTCCCGGTCCTTGGCCCAGACGAGGACTTCCTTTTTAGGTATCTCGTAGGCCGTTGGATCGCCGGCCTCCTTCTCGACGACCTTGTCCGGCCGCAGGCGGCCGAAGTTGTCGGCCAGGCTCGAGGCTTCGTAGGAGTCGGCCCTGGCGGCGAGCGGCTCAGTGATGGTCCATTCGCCCTTGTCGTTCTTCTCGAGCGTGAGCGTCATGTCCTCTCGTTTGATGCTTATCTTCTTCAAGCTGTCGGAGGCGATGTCCAAAAGCATTTCCTGCTTCTCTTTGACGCTCTTCTGCTTCTTCTCCCTGGACTCGAAGAACAGGACCGCGGCCAGGGCCGCGAGGAAGACGATGAGAAGGATGAGGGTGCGCCTGATGTTCACAGCGACCTCCTCCTGAGCCAGATATATATCCCCAGGCCCAGCGTGCCGAAAGGCAGCAGGTAGAGGACGACGAAGCGCATGACGGCCATCTGCGACGGGGACAGGTTGACAGTCCGCGGGTTCTGGGTGCGCGGCTGGATGGAGATGAGGTCGGCTTCCTCGGTCAGCCAGTTGATGATGTTGGCGCCGAAGTTGCCGTTCCCGGACAGGCCGTAGTAACGGTTCTTGAGGATGTCCGAGTCGCCGACTACGGCCAGCCGCGCCTCTTTCTTCTCGGCGGCCTTGGGCCCGGTTTCGCTTTCGCCGGCCTTGTTTTCGGAGGCCGCGGGCTTCTCCTCGGGCTTGGGCCCGGCCTCGGCCGGCTTGACCTTGAAGCTGGCCACGGCCGCGATGGTCAGCGGCCCCTGCTTGTCCTTGTCCTTGTCGAACCTGACCTCGCTCGTCTTGAGGTCGCGCTCCGACCAGGAGTTGGGGCTGGTCTTGGCCAGCTCGGTGATGACGGCGCCGTCGGGTTTGGTTGCCGCCAGCTCTATGGAGCGGGCGAGCGGGAAGAAGGTGGCGTAGCGGAACCGGAAGGTGACGGCGTGGGTCTCGTACTCGGAGACGACCGGCATGAAATAGTCGCCGCCGAGGAGCCTGGAGACGGTGTCGACGACGATGTCGTTCGCGAGCCTGAAGCCGTATTTTTCCAGGAACGTCGGCAGGGCCGCGCCCGTTTCCGGGTCGACCAGGAACATCACCCGGCCGCCCCGGTTGATGTAGCCCTCGATCGTTTGGAGCTCGTTCGGCAGGAGCTCCTTCTCCGGTCCGGCCACGACCAGAAGGTCGGCGTCGGCCGGGAACTGCTCCGACAGGGCCAGCGTCTGTTTCTTAACCTCATAGCCCAGCTTCTCGAGCTCAGCCTTGAGGGTCGAGAAGCCGGCGTCGCCCGAGTCGTCGATGGAGCCCTCGCCGTGCCCCTCCAGGAAATAGAGGGTCTTTTTCTTCTCGCGGGTGGCCTTGATCAGGGCGTTGGTCAGGTCCTCTTCGGAGGTCGTCGTTATCCGGCTTTCCCGCTCGCCGACCTCGATGATGGTCGTCCCGTCCTGGGTCACGCCGTAGCGCTTGACCAGGCTGGGGTTCTTGTCCGGGTCGATGAACTCGTACTTGACCCGGCCCGAATGGTAGGCGTAGATCTTGAGCAGGTTCTCCATCGCCTGTCGGCCGTAGTTCCCTTCGCGGAAAAAGCACTTGAGGTGGACGTCGGTCTTGAGGTTCTTGACGACGCTGATCGTCTGGTCGGAAACGCTGTGCCGCTTGGAGGCGGTGAAATCGACCCGCCAGTGGTGCCGGGAAGTGAAATAGTCCGCCAGGACCACAAGCCCCAGGACGAGGATGACGACCAGGACCAGGTTGCCGGAATAGATGAAGGCCCGGCGCCTGAAACCCTGCTTCAGCTCGCTGAAGTTCAGGACGAAGTAGGCGGCGACCGAGACCAGGGCCACAACGGCCAGGACGAGCGCCGCCGTGCCGGCCCCGGGCCAGCCCAGACGGAGAGCCGCGGCCGCGACGAGGGCGGCCATGGCCGCGTATTTAAGGTTATTTTTCAGGAATCGCATGGCTCACCTCCACCGTCTCGATTCGATGACGGAGTGGGTCAGGAACAGAGCGACGAAAGAGACGCTCAGGTAGTAGACGACGTCCCTGGTGTCGAGGATGCCCTTGGTCATGTCCTCGAAATGCTGGAAGAAGGAGACGTAGTTGAGGATGTCGCTCCACATGCCGGTGGCCGAATAGGCGGCCCAGTTCAGCACGTAGAGAAGCAGCAGAGTGCCGATCGACAGGATGACGGCGATGACCTGGTTCTCGGTCAGCGAAGAGAAGAACAGCCCGATGGCCAGGAAGGCCGCGCCCATCAGGACGAGCCCCAGATAGCCGTTGAGGAGCGGCAGCAGTTCGGGGTTGCCGTGGACGAAGGCGAAGACGCAGGCCAGGGCGGAAAGCCCGAGCATGACGAGGAGCATGAGCAGGGAAGCCAGGTACTTGCCCAGGATGATCTCCGTGGTCGAGACCGGCGAGGTGTAGAGCAGCTCTTCGGTGCCGAGCTTCTTCTCTTCCGAGAACAGCCGCATGGTCAGCGCCGGCAGCAGGAACAGGAAGAAGATGGTGATGTTGTGGAGCAGGGGCGCGAAGACCATCTCGTTGATGTTCATCTGCTGGTAGTAGTAAGGGTTCTGGGCCATCTGCAGGCTCTGGGCGCTGAACCAGCGGATGATGCTGGTGAAGAAAAAGCCCCAGATGAACAGGAAGACCGCGATCACCACGTAGGCGACCGGCGACGTGAAGTAGAGCCTCAGCTCTTTTTTGGCGACGGACCAGATGTTCCTCATCTTTCAGTCCCTCCCGAGATTATCTTGAGGTAGAGGTCCTCGATGCCCAGGGTGAGCGGCCGCATCTCCTCCAGGCCCAGGTCGGCGGCCAGGGCGGCGCGGGCGACGGCCTCGTTGAGGCCGCTCCCGGCAGGCCATTCCACCGTGACCTCGCGGCCGCTGACCGAGACCCTGGTGACGCCGGGTATGGCCCTGAAGACGTTCCCGGCCCGGTCGTCCAGGCCGTCCTTGCGGACCTTGAGGACGACGCCGGACCGTTCGTTCAGGGAAGCGGCGAGCTCGTCGAGCGAGCCCGAGGCCATCAGTCGGCCCTCGTTGATGATCACGACGCCGTCGCAGACCTGGGTGACCTCGGCGAGGATGTGGGTCGAGAGGATGATGGTCCTTTCGCCGCGCAGGCCCTTGATGAGCTGGCGGATCTCGATGATCTGCTCCGGGTCGAGGCCGATTGTCGGCTCGTCGAGGATGAGCACCCGGGGGTCGTTGATCAGGGCCTGGGCTATGCCCACGCGCTGCTTGTAGCCCCGGGAGATGTTCCTGATGAGGCGCTCCCGGACGGCCTCGAGGCCGGCCGCGGCCACCGCCCGGTCCACGGCTTCTTTGCGGCGCGCCGCAGGCACCTGCTTCAGTTCGGCCACGAACCGCAAATAGGCCGAGACCGTCAGGTCCGGGTAGAGCGGCGGCACCTCCGGCAGGTAGCCGGTCAGCCTCTTCACCTGGTCCGGCTCCTCGAAGACGTCGTGGCCGGCCACCATGGCCCGGCCATCGGTCGCGGGCAAGTAGCCGGTCAGGACGCGCATGGTGGTCGTCTTGCCGGCGGCGTTGGGCCCGAGCAGGCCCCAGATCCTGCCCTGCTCGACCTTGAAGCTCAGCCTGTCGACGGCCGTGCGTTCACCGTACTTCTTGGTCAGGTCCTGAACTTCGATCATGCGAACCTCCGTTCGAGAGTGGTTAACAGTCCTTGAGGCCGGGGCGTTGCGCTACATGCGCCCGGGCAGGGGGATGCCCATGAGCTCAAGCGCGCGCCCGAGCCGGTCTTTTACGTAGCATACCGCGAGCAGCCTGGCGGCCTTGAGGCCCGCGTCCGCTTCCGAGAGTATCTGATACCTGTGGTAATAAGTGTTGGCTTTCTGGCAGAGCTCGAAGCTGAACTTGGCCAGGTGGGCGAGTTCGAGCGAAGCGGTGGAGTGGAGGACCTCGTCGTCCAGTCTGGCGGCCGTGAACATCAGGTCCCAGAAATCGTCGGCTTCCTGCCGGGGCAGCCCGCTCGTCAGCCCTATTATCTCATCGGCGCGGGCCAGCACGTCCTGTTCACCGATTTTTTCCCGCTCTTGGAGTTTGCGCAGGATGCTGGCCAGCCTGACCGCGGTGTACATGAGGTACGGACCCGTCTCGCCCTCGAAGTTGAGGGCCTCGTCGAAGTCGAAGACGATGAGCGTGTTCCGGGCGAACTTGAGCATGAAGTAACGCAGGGCGCCGGCCGCGATGGCCTTGGCTATGCCGGCCTTTTCACCGGCGCCGAGCTCGGGGTTGCGTTTCTCGACCTCGGCCAGGGCCTTCTCTTCGAGGCGGTCGAGCAGGTCGTCGGCCTTGACGCCCAGGCCCTTGCGGCCGGAGACCTCGAGGAAGCTCCGCTCGGCTTCCTCGGCCCCTGGCGTGTAGTCGAGTTCCTTGAGGCTCTTCGGCGACAGGGCGACCATTTCGTAGGAGAAGTGGACAGATTTCTCGGCTTGGGCCGTGTGGCCGAGCGCCCGCAACCCCTGGACGACCACTTTCTGCAGGTAGGACTGACGGGTGTCGATGACGTTGAAGACCTTGGAGGCGCCGCCGAAACGGCAGGCGCTTCGGGCCGGACGGGCGGACGTGATCCAGGTGATGCGGCCGTCCTCTTCGCAGAAGGGCTCGTAGTGGAAGTCCCGCCCGAGCAGGCCGAACTTCCAGAGCTGATAGGCGATGTCCTTGCCGACGTAGGTCACCGTGCCGTCCGACCTGACGATGACCTTTTCGCGCTCAGCCTCGCCCTCGAGGTCTATGACCCAGCAGCCGGCGTTTGGGCCGGACTGCGCCATGTGTATGGCCCGGCGTTGCTTCAGCTGCTCGAAGGCCTGCTCCCAGAACTTAAGCTGGAGTATGGTGCTTTCGCAGGGGAGGACGTCGTAGCTTACGCCCAGCCGTTTCATCGTCGCCAGGTGGGCGCGCAGGATGCGGCGCGACAGGTAGCGGGCCAGGACGTATTCCTCGCCCTGGCCGTGCTCGACCTTTTTCAGGATCTCGGCCTTCCGGGCCTGGGCCTCGGGGTGGGCGGCCAGGAAGGCTGATGTCCTGGTGTAAAGGTCCCAGCAGTAGTAATCGAACCTTTCGGCGATCCGCTCCAGGTCCTCGACGGTCTTGCGCTCGAGCTCCATCAGGCCGAAGACGACGTCCACCACCTGGACGCCGGTGTCGTCGATATAATTCTGGACCTCCACCTTTTCGCCCTTGAAGCGCAGACAGCGGGCCAGGGTGTCGCCCAGGCAGGCGTTCCTGAGGTGGCCGATATGGGCCGCCTTGTTGGGGTTGATGTTGGTGTGTTCGATGATGACTTTGTCCTCTTCCGGGAAGACGGGCTGGTCCTTGAGTTCGTCGAGCGCCTGCCTCATGAAGGCCTGCCGGTCCAAGAAAAGGTTGATATAGCCGCCGCCTGCAACACTGACCTCCCTGACCCCAGGCAAGCCGGCGAGCAGGGGCGCCGCCTTTTCAGCGACGGCGCGCGGGGCGGTCCGCTCTTTGCGGGCGAGTTGGAAGGGGAAGGGGAGGGCCAGGTCGCCGAACTTATGGCAGGGCGTTTCGATGATCTCTATATCGGAGGGTTCGAGAGGGAAAGCGTCCCGGAGCGCTTCGTAGACCGACGACTGTATCCTCTTCTTCAGCTTGAGCATAGCGATTCCTTATTATATCAAAAAAAGCGCTCCCGGCAACCCGTGCGGCTCTGCATGTGAAAGCCGGGCAGACATATCCTCCTTTGCCGCCGAGCTAAAATGTTCCCGGGCTGATCGAACGAGCGCCGCCTCGGCGGCGGGTCGAGGCATTAAAGCCTGTCGACATTAGTTGGCCCTTTGGCCGTTTCCGAGCCCTCGGATAGCGCTCAAGGAGCGTATGCACATACTGCTTCGTGACGCCGCATGTCCATGGCCCTTCCGTGACCTTCCTCTTCCGGGGATTTCGGTTACATTGTAGATGATTCAATGCGGCGGTGAGCTCGTTCAGATACATAGGTGACACGATGGGCTATGATAGGTGCCGCCA
>CAYWJT010000063.1:0-13279 GCA_964458655.1 uncultured Eubacteriales bacterium
GGGCCGAACAGCTTTTGGCCGAGAGCACCGGAAAGGAAGGCCAGGGCATCGTGCCGGTCTTCGAGACGAGGGTCGACGAGTTGAGCGCTTACGGCCGGGACCGTATTTTCGTCCTTCTCCAGGGCCCCGGCGACCCAAGCGTCGTTGAGGACGCAAACCGTCTGGCCGCATCCGGCTTCCCCGTGATCTTATTTCCTCTGGATGGTATACACGGCCTCGGCGCCGCCTTTTTCGTATGGGAGGAGGCGACGGCCTTGGCGGGAGCCGTCATGGGCGTAAACCCCTTCGACCAGCCCGATGTGGAGGCGGCCAAGAGCCGGACGAGGCAACTGCTCGGCCGCGGCCCGGGCCAGCCCGTTCCGGCCGGGGCTGAGGCCTCCCTGGTCGAGGAGAATATAAGAGTGTTCGGAGTCGGGCCGGCTGTGAGCGTGTCGGAGGCGCTCGAGACCTTTTTCGGAAAGAGAGGCCCTGACGATTATCTGGCCATACAGGCCTTTCTGCCGCCTTCGGCCGACATGACAGAGGCCCTCGACCGGCTGGCGGCCGGGTTGAGGCGAAGGTCCGGACTGCCTGTCACGGTCGGCTTCGGGCCGCGCTACCTGCATTCGACCGGTCAGTTGCACAAGGGTAAAAGAAGCGGCCTGTTCCTGCAACTGGCGGCTTCCCGGCACGCCGAGCTCGCCGTTCCCGAAGTCCCCGGAGTGGGCAGGCCGGCCCGCTCATTCCGCGAGCTTTTCGCGGCTCAGAGCTGGGGGGACTGGCTGGCGCTAAAAGAAAAGGGACGGCCTGTGATGAGGCTCGAGCTGCCGACGCCGGACGCGGCGTTGCTGGACCGGCTCTCGCTGAGAACCTGATCGAAATCGGCGGCTAAAAGCCCCGCCGGCCCGGCCGGACAGTCGCTGGCCGGCCCCAATTTAGATACCCCTAAAGGTCCGCGACCGGCGCGCGCCCGCAGAGATCCTTGTCTCCCCCAAACCCTCTGAAGCATACGCCCGGCCTGCTTTTACCGGAAAGCGCCGGAGAACGGGGTAAGATAAAAAAGGCGCCGGACACGCGCGGCGCCCGGCGCCTGGACTTTCCCGCGTTTCTCTTTAGAACAGCCCGACCAGGACCAGGTCGGCGTGGAAGAGTTCCTTGGTCTTGTTGCGGGTCTTGGCGTCGACCGTGTCCTTGATCTTTAAGTAGAACCAGAAATTATCGAACAGGCGCAGCTTGGCGAGATAGTACTTGGCGAAATCGGTCATGGAATCGACGATGACCCGGCCGACTTCCTTGCCCTTGGAGTCGAGGACGATGACGGTCGAGTCCTGGAGCTTGCCGAAGACCTTGCCCTTATCCTTGCCCGCCCATTCGTCGGCCTGCTTGTAAGTGGTTATGGTGAGGGCCGGATAGCCGTCCCTGTCCTGTAGGTCGACGGCCTGGCTCAGGTCGAGCTCGGCCGTCCTGTTGAACACCTGGGTATACGCTCCGGAAGCTTCCTTGACTTCGGCCGAATCGGCCCTGAACACCCAGGGCTTGTCCGGCAGGACCTCGCCGTGAACGCGGACGTCTTTGCCCAGGAGCGAAGAAGCGTCAAAGCCTTCCAGGATTATGTCGAAACCCTGGGCCGTGGGGATATACATGTATTTGCCGACGGCGAACTTGACGGTGCCCTCATAGACGTTCTGAGGCTTCTGGACCTGCTCGGTCGCCGGTTTCTCCGCCTTTTTCTGACAGGCGGAAACCGAGAAGACGAAAGCCACCGTGCAGACTGTCAGGATGAGAACCGCTATCTTTCTTGAGGGAGCCATGTAGTTACCTCCATGCTGAAGACTCTTGTCGACGGGCCGACCAAGCGGCGGTCATCAACTTACATTCTACCCCGGACACGCAACGCCGGGCAAGGTAAACTTTATACCACTGTCCTCGGGAAAAGTAAAGATTTTGGAAGGGTCAGCCTTTTTTCCTGACGCCGCCCGAAGCGTGCCCGGAGGAGCCGGAGGTTCGGGAGCCGGAAGAGGAGCCGGCCGAGCGGGACGCCGAACCCAGGCCGGCTGAAGAACCGCGAGCCGGGCTCGAAGGCCGGGAATAAGACCCGGCGGACCGCCCCGAGGGAGCGGACAACCGGGGAGAAGAATAGGCCGGTGCTGAAGGCCGCGGAGAATAGCTCGGCCTGGAAGAGATCCCTGAAGAGCGCCAGGTCTGCGCAGGGGACCTGGGTTCAGAGGACCTGGAGCCGTAGGAAGTCCGACCGGTCGCCTGCGAAGGGGCACTCTGCGTGGTCCGGGAGGGATAGGCACGCAGAGAGCCTGACGCGGACCGCGCGGCTCTCTCCGAAGCGGAGTAATCGCGACTGACGTAAGCCGACGACCTGTCGGTCGTGGCGGTCTGATAGGAACTCGAGGTCCTGCCGAATGACGCGGAGGAAGGATACTGCTTTATTTTTTCGCCCGTTTTCACGGCGCCTGAAGTCGTTTCTTCCCGTTTCTTGACCCGGTCTCCGGAAGAGCCGCTGTGGGCCCCACCCGGGTTCTTTTCTCTGACCGCGGTGTTGCCTCCTGTCGAAGGCATGGAACGTGGAGCGGAAACCTCTTTGCGGCCAGTTTCCTGAGGGCCCAAAGTCCGGACCGAACCCGCGCCGGGCTGGCTGCCGCTCTCCTGCCTGGAAGGAAAGGTCCTGATGATGCCGCGCTCGCCGGGCTGCCGCGCGTTCCCTTCCGCGGCCTCTTTCAGCGTACGCGAAGGCGCGCCGGGAACGCCCTCCCTCCCGGCCTCGAGCGAGCGGCTCCCGCCCGAAACCGTCCCGGCCTCCTGCTTCAGGCTGCCGGGGGAGAGCCTGGGAGTCGTCCTGCCGGTCGAAGGCGAGGCCTGGGGCCTGACCGAGCGGACCGCGGGCTCGCCGCGGCCCTCGCGGTCGCCTCGGAAGAGCTGTTCGGCCCTGACCGCCTGAGGCCCGGCCAGGGAAGCTTCAGGCCTCAGCTCCGGCTGCTCGGCCCGGAGCGCCACCTGGTCGACGCCGCGCAGCTCGTCCGGCCGCAGTTGCCTGCGCGCGGATGCGGGCCGCTGTAGCTCGTTGCGGCGCACGACCGTCATCGCCCGGTTGTTCACCGGGAAGCGGTTGTCCCGGTAGCGGTCATAGAAGTAGTTGTTGACGATGACCACCGGGCGGTTGTACCAGCTGAGAGGGCACCAGCCGATGTAGTCCCCATCCCACCACCAGTGGACCCAGGCGGGGCCCCAGTGATAATGGGGTATCCAATACCAGCCGAGGCCGACGCGCCAGTGCCAGCGGCCGTAATGATAGACCGCCCAGCCCCAGGGCTCGGAGGCAACCCAGGTCCAGCCGATCACCGGGTACCAGACCCAGCGGCCGAAAAGATACGGCCGCCAGTCGGCGTAGGTCACGATAGGGACCCAGACATAGCCGTATGGACGCTCATAGACCCAGCGGCCCGAGGAGTCGAGCTCGTCCTCGTACTCGTCGAGGGCGGACGGCAGGTACCTGGTCGTGCTCTTGGGCGCGAGCAGGCTTTCCCGTTCCTCGTTCCAGGCGTCGAACTCGTCGCCCGCGGCGTAAAAGTAATCGGGTTCGCCCAGCAGCTCGCCGTCGCGCGCGGCCACGGTCTCCTTGCGGTTCACGACCGCTGACCCGCCCTCGCCCGCGGCTTCCACGGCGCCCTCCACCACATGGACCCGCGTGCCGTTGCCGTTCTCGACCGAGAACCGGTACAGGCCTTCCTGCAGGATGTAATAGGAGGCGTCGGGCGTGTGGACCTCGACCGATTTCTCTTTCTCAAGGGTCCCGACCTTGACGTACGCCGACCCTTCCAGCAAATATATCTTAATGAAATAGTTGTTCTCGTCAGGGAGTTCGGCCAGCTCGGCCTTGGTGTTCTCGTCCAGCCGCAGGCAGTTGCGCCTGCCGAAATGCACCTCGGCCCGGCCTTTTTCGGTGGCCAGCTTGTCGCCACGGACGAGGACGAGGTTCACTTCGCCCTTTTCGTAGCCAAGGTCCGAGGACCGCTGGACGAAAACGTCGCCGGCGACGTAATTCAACCGGGCGTAGCTGTAGGCGTAGTAGCCTTCATCGCCGGGTTGGGCCGATTGGCCGGCGAAGGCGGCCGGTGAGAGGAAGATCGCCAAAGCCACAAGAGCCGCGAGGGACCTTGTTAGGGCTTTTTTCATCTTCTTTCTCCTTTCCGGCCTATTATGTTGCAACTAACGTGCCAACAAGCCACGCCTGATAAGAGCATAGGACCTGTCCTAAAAAAGGGACAAAAAAGAGGGGAGAACCGGTTTACCGGTCCTCCCCTGTCGCGCGACTTGACCTATCTGAATTACCGAATAAAGAAACCGCCCGGCACTCTATATCGACTGTGCATTGCGAAACGCCCCATCCGGAACCTTCCTGGGGCCATTCTCATGCCCAGCCTGCCCATCGGCCCGAACATCATGCCGCGCCGCAAGCTTTTGATCTTCTCCAGCTGTTCGGCCGTGAAGATCTTCTCCCACTCCAGCCGGTTTTTGAGGGCCGCTTTCTCTCGCTCGGCCCTGACCTTCGACATCCTGTCGATCAGGCCTTCGAGCTTGGACCGATTGGCCTTGGGATCGTCCATGAGGTCCCGCATCTCGCGCCTGAGCTTGGTCATCTCGTCCATGAACGAGTCACGTTCCTTGACCCTCGCCTTGCGTAACTCCTCAAGCTTCTTCTCCTGGTCCGGGGTGAGCTTGAGCTCCTCCTTCCAGTTCATCATGCCCTGCATTCCCAGACGGGGCCGGTCCTGTCCGCGCATCATCCCCTGGGCGAAGGCCAGGGACGCTAACACGGTCGTCGCCAGGATGAGCGCCAGCAGCGTCTTCGGCATCCAGCCTGTCCTCATCTTTATCATGAGAAACCTCCTTTATTCGCTTTTCACCCCTTTAGACAATCATCCGGCCGGCATCCTTTGCGGCCCTCAGGACCGGGCACGGTGCCTCAAACGGTCCAGCGTGACCGCCGCGATGATGATGACGCCGATGATGATCTCCTGGATGAAGTTCGGCCAGCCCATCATGGTGCAGCCGTTCCTGAGGAAGGCCATGATGAGGACGCCGACCATCGAGCCCAGGATGCTGCCTTCTCCGCCGCTGAGGCTGGCCCCGCCGATGACCACGGCCGCAATGATGTCGAGTTCCAGGCCCACGGCCACGGTGGGGTCGCCCACGGTCAGCCGGGCGAACTCCATGACTCCGGCCAAGCCGGCGAAAAGGCCGCCTATCACGTAAACCGCGGCCTTGACCCTGTCGGTGCGGACGCCGCACAGCCGGGCGGCCTGTTCGTTCGAGCCGATGGCGAAGACGTGGCGGCCGAAGACCGTGTAGCGCAGCACGGCGGCCATAAGCAGGGCGAGCACGATGACCAGCCAGACGCCCGGAGCCAGCAGCAGCCAGGAAGGTCTCGGGCTCTTGGCCATCAGCTCGTTCACCCAGGTCAGGGGCGCGTCGATCTTCTGGTTGCCGGAGATCCACTTGGCGGCGCCCCTGGCGACGCCCATGGTCCCCAGAGTGACTATGAAGGGCACCAGCCTGAGCTTCGTTACCAGCAGTCCGTTCAGGCCGCCCACCAGTCCCCCGGCCAGGACGCCCAAGATGACCGCGGCCGGCGGCGACGCCCCCGAGTTCACCGCGTGGGCGGTGATGACGCTCGAGAAGGCCAGCGTGGAGGCCGCCGACAGGTCGATGCCTCCGCTCGCGATGATCAGGGTCATGCCCAGGGCCCCGAGCGCGACGATCACGGACTGGGCGGCCACGCTCTTGAGGTTGGCCGGCCTGAGGAACCTGTCCCTGACCTCGGGCACCAGCGAGAAGATCAGGATGACGAAGACAAGCCCGATAAAAGGACCGGCCAGGTTGACGACGCGCTTAAGCCTTTCTCTCGGTCCTGTTCCCATGGCTCTCACCTTCATTAAACCCGGAGGCGGCCTCGGCTGCGGCCGACCGACCCGTGGTCGCGGCCGCCATCAAACTTGGCATGTCCCAGGCCCGGGCGGGCCTCTCTTCCACCGGGCGGCCCCTGTGGAAAACAACGATCCTGTCCGCGATGCCGAGCAGCTCGGGGAAATAAGAGCTGACGAAGATCACGCTCCTGCCGCCGGCGGCCATCTCGCCGACCCAGGCGTAAACCTGGGCCTTGCTGACCACGTCGATGCCGCGGGTAGGCTCGTCGAGGAGAAGGACGGAAGCGTCCTGGTGCATGAGCCTGGCCATGGCCACCTTCTGTTGGTTGCCGCCTGAAAGCTCCCTGACCCGCTGCCAAGGGCCCGAGGCCTTGACTTTCAGGGACCCAATCAGGGCTGCGACGGCCCCGGCCTGCTTCCTGGTCCTCAGGAAGCCGAATCTCCTGTATGGCGAAAAATCGCTCAGGGCCACGTTGTCGGCGATGGATTGCGAGACGGCCAGCCCTTCGCCCTGCCGGTCTTCGCTCAGAAGGCCGAACCCGTCCTCAATCCGAGCCCAGGGCCGGCCGCGGGTAAGGTCACGTCCGTTCAGGACGACCAGGCCGTCCGCGACTTCGTCCAGCCCGAACAGCGTCCGCAGGAACTCTGTCCGGCCCGAGCCGACCAGCCCAGCCACACCCAGGATCTCACCCCGGGCGAGATTCAGGCTGACGGGCGAGGACATCCCGCCTCCCATGAGACCCTTGACCTCGAGCACCGTTCCTCCGGGCTCGTGCGGGACCCGGGGGAACATATCGGTCATCTTCTGTCCGATCATCATCTGGACCAGGTCGTCGATGCCCGCCTGCCCCATCCTCCCCGAACCGGCGTTCCGGCCGTCCCTGAGCACGGCGAAGGCGTCGGCCACCTGCATCACCTCCTCCAGGAAATGGCTGATGTAGATGACGCTGACGCCGCGGGCCTTGAGCCTGCGGATGAGCTCGAAGAGCCGGCGGGCATCTCCCTCGCTCAATGAACTGGTCGGCTCGTCGAGCACAAGGATCTTGGCCTCGTTGGCCAGGGCCCTGGCGATCTCCACCACCTGCCTCGCGCCCATGCCCAGGCCCGAAACCCTGGCGTCAGGTCGGATCTCCGGGTGGCTGACGGTCTCCAACACCTTTCGCACCAGTTCCCGCCTGGCCCGGCGGTTCAGCCATCCCCTGGAGGACGGCTCGCGGCCGAGGACGATGTTCTCCTCGACCGAAAGCTGAGGCGCCAGGGTCAGCTCCTGGTAAACGATGGAGATGCCGTGTCTTATGCCGTCAAGCGGCGAAGTCGGCCGGTATGGCCGACCTTCGATAGTCATCCGGCCCGCGTCCGGCAGCAGGGCTCCGCTCAGGACCTTGACCAGGGTGCTCTTGCCGGCGCCGTTCTCGCCGATCAAGGCCAGGACCTCGGCCCGAGCCAGGCTGAGACCGACGTTATCGAGGGCGCGGGTGGCCCCGAAGGACTTGGAAATCCCTTCCATCAGAAGGACGGGTTCGGGCCGGTCTCGGTCTTCCATCAGCGGAGCGACTTGGAAAACTCCGGTTCAAGCAGGGCCTTGACCTCGGGCTCGTCCATGTTATCCGAGGTCGCGAGCACGACCCCGGTATCGACCAGTTTCTCGAAAGGTTGGCCCCGCAGGCAGGCGACGACTGTCCGGACCCCCAGGTAGCCCATCCTCATGGGATTCTGGATGACCAGGCCGTGGATATGGCCGTCGCGCAACGCCTTGACCAACTTGGCGGAGCTGTCGAAGCCCACGAACTTGACCTTGCCGGCCAGCCCTGATTCCTGAAGGGCCCGCAGCGTCCCGAACGTGGAGGATTCGTTAGGAGCGAAAATGCCTTCGACGTCGGGGAAGCGGCCGAGGAGGTTCTCCGCGAGCTGATAGGCGGTTTCGGTGGTCGCGCCGGCGTACTGGTCCTCGACCAGGATGTCCAGACCGGGAAATTCCTTTTTGACCGTGTCCAGGAAACCGGCTTCGCGCTGGGAAGTGCTGGCGGAGCCGACCTGGTAGCGGATGAGGAAGATCCGGCCGCGGCCGCCGAGCAACGTGCCGAGCCTGTTCGCGGCGATGACCCCGCCCTTATAGTTGTCGGTGGCTATGTAGCTCACGTAATCGCCGCCCTGCAGCCCCGAGTCGATGATGACCACCGGTATGTTCTGTCGGGCGGCGTCCTGGACCGGCCTCATGAGGGCCCTGTCGTCCAGCGGAGCGAGGACTATGCCGTCCACGCCCCGGTTGACGAAGTCCTCGACCAGGGTTATCTGCTGGGAGCGGTCATCCTCTTTTTGCGGTCCCTTCCAGACGATATCCACTCCGAGTTCCTGCGCGGCCTGAGCGGCGCCGGCATGGACGGATTTCCAGAACTCGTGGGTTGTGCCCTTGGGGATGACGGCGATCCTTAGTCCTCGGTCGGATGTTTCCTGTGCCCGTCCCGGCCTCTCGGCCCGGCCGCACGACAGGGCCGGCAGGAGAAGCCCCAGGAGCAGAAGCGACCCGAGGACGCGCGGTCGAAGTCCTGTTCGCGGCATGGCTGACCAGAGTATACTTAGAACTGCCGCCGCCGTCAAAGATAACCGGCGGAAATGGAAAAAACGACTCCGGCGGGAAACACCGCCGCCGGGGAAAAAAAGGAGCCGCCGGGCGATACTCTCCAGCGGCTCCCTTTCGTTCTCGAAAGGTCTTTTGTTACAGGCAGACGTCGACGCTTACAGTTTCTTGAGGATCGGCATGCCGGTCTTGGCCGTCTCTTCGACCTTGAAGCCGGCAGGGATGGCGTCCAGGGCGCCGGGCCTGACGTCGCGGGCGAAGTAGTAGATCGTCTGCTTGCGGCCGCCCTTCAGGTTGACTTCCTTCGAGTGCAGGAAATAGCTGACCCCTTTGGAATTCCTGAATTCATATGCCATGTATTTACCTCCGTAGAAGTTATTTGCTCAGAATCTATAGCCGAGGTTCAAGCCGAAAAGATGGGACATGGTCTTGTACGTTCCCTGGGCCGGGTTGGGAGTGTAGGGGCCGAAGATGTAATGATGCTGGGAAGTCCTCTTGTAGAAATGCTCGAACTGGTAGCCGAAATCGAGGACCAGCTTGCCGATCTTGTAGCCGAAGCCGAGTGTGAAAGCCAGCCGGTTGGCGTCGGGCAGGGAGGGGCTCATGTCCAGCACCGGCTGCGGGGTCTTGTCGAAGAGCACGCCGCCCCGGAGGGCGAGCTTTTCGCTGGCCTGGTACTGCAGGCCGGTTCGGTAGCAGATGTTGTCCTCCCAACGGGGTTCGGCTTCCAACTCCTGGTCCGGGTAAGGATCGGGGTAATCGACCTCCACGGTGTAAGCGTTGTAGCGCCTGAAGAAGTACTCATGGACGTCGACCGACCAGATCACCTTGGGCGTCAGGTTGATGGCGAAGCCGACCGTCAGTATGTTGGGGAACCGGAAAGTCGTCTCGGCGTCGCCTTCGGTCGGTATGTAAGGCTGGTAAGGCCCGGGGACGTAGTCGAGCGAAGAGACGACCGTTCCCGAGTAATCGACGTTGAACTGGCTCCTGTAGTTTATGCCCATGGAGAAGCCTTCGGTCTTGTACATCAGGCCGGCGTTCCAGCCCAAAGCGGTGCCCTTGACGTCGAGGCTGGTCGGGACGTCGAAAGCGATGCCTCCGCCCAGGTCGACCCTCTGCACCAGGGTCTCCTTGAGCTTGGAAGTTACATAGTACACGCCGCCGGCCACGGACACGTTCTCGGTCACCTTGTAGGCGAGGGCGCCGTTGACGATGATGGTCTGCATCTCGGCCTTGACCGCCAGGTAGCGGAGCGGAAAGTCGTTCTCCTCGTTGGGCCATTCGGTGCCCAGGCCGAAGGGCGCGAAGACGCCGACGCCGGCCGTAAGCCTATCCCCGAACTTGTGGGTGATGTAGAAGTTCGGCGGATAGAAGACCTGCTTGACCTGGTTGTAGACAGGCGCGCCCAGCAGGTTGTCCATGGTCACCGAGCCCTTGGGCACGATGAGGGTCGCGCCGAGAAGGATTTGGGTGCCCTCGACCCAGGCCAGGCCGGCGGGGTTATGCCAGATGGCCGACGGGTCGTTGGCCAGCCCCGTGAAAGCGCCGGCCAGGGCCATGGCCGCGGCGCCGTGCTCGTAGATCAGGAAGCCCGCGCCCTGAACGAAGGAAACCATAGCCAGCAAGAGGACAGCCGCGACGATGAGCCTTGATTTCATGCTCATGAATACCTCCTCACATAAGATTTAACTATGACTCCGGGAGCGGCTGAAGTTCGAACGTGGATTATTGCTCCTGTCCGTCTGGCTCAACTTTTATCCGAATTCCCCCCTGATGTCAAGGGGAAAGAGGCTTAATGACGAAAAGTGCGGCAGGCTTGGATCGTTAAGTGGGAAGGGGGAAAACCGGGGAACCGAAAGGCCCGGCCCGGGCCGATAAAAAAAAGGTTCAAAAAAAACTTGCAATTATCTTCGGTAATCTTATAATAGGAATGGCTTTCTTGGGCGGGCTGGAGAAAGCCCCCACCTTTTGGTTCCCATCATCAACCCCCCTTTTGCTGACAACAGCCCGCACTTCTCCTATACATAATAGAAGGAATATCAGATATCCGGTGTCGGGGGGATGCGAGCTTTGAACCGGCGAGCAGCCGACGGGAGCGGCCGCCGCCCCGGCCTCAGGGCCTGACCATCTTGGCCGCGACTTCCTTCAGGATCTTGAACGCGGCCGCGGCCGTTATCGACGAAACGTCCCGCTCGGGGTTGAGCTCGACAATGTCCAGGCCGACCACGCGGGCCTTGAGGCCTTGGATGACGGCCAGGGCCTGGCGCGTGGTCAGGCCGCCCGGCTCGTGATGGGAAACGCCCGGGGCGAAGGCCGGGTCGAGAGCGTCGAGGTCGAAAGAGATATAGAGCGGGTTGTCGAAGCTGAGGCGCAGGGGTCCGTCCAGGTCCTTCATCTCGACCATCCTGACCTTATGCCTGGCGGCAGTTTCGCGGTGGGTGCCGGTGACCGCCCTGACGCCGACCTGGACCAGGTTGGCGGCCAGCCCGTCCTCCAGGATGCGGGCGAAGGGGCAGGCATGGGAAAGCCTGTCGCCGTAGAGCTCCGGGTACAGGTCGGGATGGGCGTCGAAATGGAGTATGTCGAGGCGACCGTACTTCCCGGCGAAAGCCTTGACCACGGGATACGTGATGGAATGGTCGCCGCCCAGGACTATCGGCGCCGCCCCCTTCTTGAGGACGGACGCCACGGCTTTTTCGACGAGCGAGAAAGTCTTGTCGGGGTCGCCCGAGGTGTCGACATCCCCCAGGTCGACCAGGACCGTGTCCTCTTCCAAGTTGACGCCGTTCTCGGCGTAGGCGCAGTAGCATTTGCCCGTCGAGACCGCGCGTATGGCCCGCGGTCCGCCGGCGGCGCCGCGCAGGTAGCTGGATTTCTCGTCGAAGGGCACGCCGATCACGGCCAGCCGGTAGTCCGGGTTCTCCGCGAGCGGCTTCAGGGCTCCGCCGAAGTCCGTCATGGTCGCCTCCTTAATGTCTCAGGCCATGAGCCCGATCACGGCTCCGGCCGCGGCTAAGATTATACCCGAACGCCGCCTGCCCGAGAAATGCCGTTCCCCCCTCTATTTTTTTCGCCGTCCTTCGTTTCCAGCCGCACTTCGCGAACAACCACGGCCGAACCTCACCCCCACTATCCCCTTTAATAGCCTCTCATCCGGCAAGACGGTGCGCCATGACCGGGAAGCGGGACGAGAACGTTTTTCTAAGCCGTCGACGGTCCGGAACCTGACGAACAGGCCGGCGGCGCTCAATTTAAAAGGGCGGCGTTTGAACCCCGCCGGAAGCCGAGCCCGACCCGAAAGACGACACGGCGAGCGGCTCGGCGACGAGGAGGTGACGGAAGTCCGCCCGCGGGTATAAGAAGGGAAGGAGAGAGACCCGGGTCCCTCTCCCTTTTCTGAACCTTGGCACCTTGTCGGTCAAGGCGGCCGCTCGAGCCGTCGGCCCTCAGCGGCCGTCCATAGGTTCGCACGATGCGTCCGGCAGGACAATCGCCTCCGGCGATGGTTTTTCGGGGTGATATTCTTTGACCCCTCTCACCCGCCGCGGTTAGCCGCGGCGGCCTTCGGTCACGACTTGATGTTTACATCCGGCCCGCGGGAAGCTATCATATTTTTTCATTCCGGAGGTCCGGCTATTAATAAAGGAAAAAGGACGGACGCGACTTCGGCGGCCCGGCGGCCGACTCGGGATGTGCCGCCCGGGACCGGCCCGGCCTAACCGGGACCGCCGGGGAACCCGGCAGAGGGAGGAACATGGAAAAAATAAAGAGCGTCGGCAGCGAGCCGGAGCTCGTGCGGTTGCTGAGCGCCGCGCTCGAGCACGAGTGGGCCGTCAGTTTCGAGTACGTCATCCACGCCTACTCCATGCCCAAGGGCAGGTTCTTCTACCAGGACCCGGTCATGGGTTCCAGGGTCGACATGAGGGCCCAGACCATCCAGATCGGCATCGACGAGATGTACCACGCCCTGCAGCTGGGCATCGTCCTGACGGGCCTGGGGGTCGAGCCTTCCTTCCGCACCGACGAGGTCATCCGCTACCCTCGCGTCATCGACAACATCAGGCGGGACAAGATGACCGAGGACCTGGTCACCGAGCTCTATCAGCAGGCCGAATTCCCGCCGGGAAGGTTCCCCCTCGTCGAGAACATGGTCTGGAACATCTCCTACGACGAGGTCCGGCACAGCCGTCAGTTCCAGGAGATGATCGAGACCCTCGAAAAGGAAGGGAACGCCGGTGCCGAGTGCTTCCGCCCCCACCCGGAGCGAGAAACCAGGGAAGACCTCCGGCTGCTCCATGAGATCTGCCGGCTGGAGAACGAGCTCAACCACCGCTACCTGCGCTATGTCATGATGTTCAGCGGCCACCAGGACCTCAGCCAGCGGCTGTTCAAGAACTCCATCAATCACATGCGGCACTGGGACAAGCTCGCCGGCATCCTGGTCAAGATGGGCGACGTCATCGCCATAGAGAACGCCGCGGCCGGCCCGGACGGTTCTGAAGTCAGCCGCCTGCCCATGCCGGCCGCCTACCCCGGCCGGGACCGCCTGACCGCGCTGGAATCGCTCGTGCCTTCCGAAAAGGCCCTGGCCGAGAAGTACTCTCTGGCCATCACGCTCGTTCCCGAAGGCGAGGTGCGCGACCAGCTCAGGCTCCACCTGGCGCTGACAAGGGAGCATGTTTTCACCCAGGAGAAGCTTTTAGAGAACGCCCGCAGGATAAAAGGCCTGGAATGAAGCCCGAGGCGGCGCGGCGTTATCTCGGCTTCGCCGGCGGGTCCGGGATCA
>CAYWJT010000064.1:0-13126 GCA_964458655.1 uncultured Eubacteriales bacterium
CCACGAGATACGACCTTGATTTCGCCATAAAGAAGGCCTATTCCGAGGAGTACCGCAGGGTGGTCCTGGGAAGGAGACTCGGTGAGCTTCTGCTCGGGGACGGTCGGATCACCAATGCCGCGCTCGAGGAGGCTCTGCGCCGCCAGAAAAGGACCGGCGAGAGCCTGGGCGCCATCCTGCTTGCGACGGAGGCCGTGCCGCCGGCCGTCCTGGAGAGATACCTGGCGATTCAGGCCGGGGAGACAGAGCGGCCGGCTCGAGAGGCGGACGAGGCTGGAGGCCGGGCTTGACATGGACGGAGGAGCAGGCCGGGAAGGGTCACGCGGCGGGAGGAGCCTGGACTCGGCGGAAGGACGCCGCAGGCGAGTCGCCGTCGTGTTTCGAAAGGGGCGAGCGGTGAAAAAGGAGATGGCCGGAATGAATGAAAAAAGGTTGACTGCTCGGTCTGTCGTCGCCTTGCTGCTTTTATTCTCGGCGGCCGCGGGCGTCTTGGCGGCCGAGGTCCGGCCTCAGTTCGGCCTGGAAATGTACGGCGGGACTAACAAGCTCCTCATCGTCAACCCCTGGCTGGGCCTGAGGTTCGGCCTTTCGGCCAAGACATCGCTTATCTTCCGCTATCACTATCATGGCTTCAGCTTCGATTACTGGGGCCGGGGCGACGCCCCCGGGGAGACTGTCCTGAAGAAGAGGCAGGCCTCGGTATCGCGCTTCTCCGGCGCCTTTTATTTCCAGTCGGCAAAACTGGAAGGCTATTCCAGCTTTTCTTACCTGACGGGCACGGACAGTTACCGTGGATATATTGCAGACAACGGCCTGGAATGGAAGTTCCTCCACGCGCTGTCAGCGCTCGTTTCTCTCTATGCCATCAGGGAAAAATCGGTCCTCTGGCGTCCGGAGGAGGAGCCTCGATGGCTCAACACCTATTCCTTGCGCCTGGGGGCCAAATTCAGGCCGGTCCGCAAGCTGGCTTTCAACCCCAACGTCTATTTCCACAGGAATTCCGAGGACGTCAAGGGGACGGCCTGGTCGGCCGGCCTGATCTACACGCCGGCCTGGTGGCTGGCCGTGACGGCCTATTACTTCCGCTACGGCGAAACAGCCTTCTACACCTTCCGCGGGAATTATTTCAACTTCGGCCTGAACTTCTATTTTTGACGGTCCCGACCAGACAGCGCGTTGTCTGTTGATGGAAAGTTCCGGCCTTTCGGCAGGGGCTGCGCGGTCCGCCGCCGCGGTCCGCAGGCATGCCTGCGGAGAGCAAACGGCGGCCGTCCCGTCACATCGGGAAGGGGCTTCCTTTCGGGGGCGATAACCCCTCAGGCTCCCAGGGCGAGGTCGACGGCCGCCTCGGCGTGGATCCTGGTCGTGTCGAACACCGGCAGCGGACTGTCCTTCTCCCCGACCAGCAGCCCGATCTCGGTGCAGCCCAGGATGACGGCTTCCGCCCCGACGCCGGCCAGGCGCTCGATGATCGAGACGAAGGCCGCCCGGGAAGCCGCTTCAACGCGGCCGGCGACGAGCTCCTGGTAGATGACCCGGTGCACGGTCTCCCGGTCATCGTGCCCCGGGACGAAGACCTCGAGCCCGTGCTTTTCGGCCAGGCGGCCGCGGTAAAAATCTTCTTCCATGGTGAAGCGGGTGCCGAGCAGCCCGACCTTCCTGAAGCCGCGGCCCTTTATCCTTTCGGCCGTCGGGTCGGCTATATGCAGGAGCGGGATGCGCACGGAGGCTTCGATCTCGGGCGCCACCTTGTGCATGGTGTTGGTGCAGAGGACGATGAAGTCGGCGCCGGCCGCTTCCAGGCCGCGGGCCGCCCGGCTCAGGATGCGGGCCGTTTCCGGCCACTCTCCCCGGTGCTGCAGGGCCTCGATCTCCGCGAAGTCGACCGAGTACATGACGCACTGCGCGGAATGGAAGCCGCAGAGCCTGTTTTTCACGGCTTCGTTCACGATGCGATAGTACTCGAGAGAGGATTCCCAGCTCATGCCGCCGATCAGGCCGATCGTCTTCATTTTCCCTTTTCCTTCTGCCGGTGTTCGAGAAGACCGCTCCTCGCCGGTCCGGCGCCGGCCGGTAACATAACGCCCGCGGTCGTGTCAGAACTGGGCGCTGAGCCCGCCGTTCAGGACGCCCTTGTAGCCGAAGCCGAGCTCGAAGAAGAGCCCGACCTGTTTCCCGAACCTCAGGCCGAGGGCGTTGACGTGGAAGGTCGGGAAAGTGTTGTTGGTCGTCTCGAGCTCGTCCCCGACATCGTATTGGCCCTTGCGGAACCTGAGGCCGGCGCCGAGGCCGGAGTAGAGCTGGAACGAAGGCTTGTAGACCCAGCGGTAGTCCATTTCCAGGGCGGCGATGGTGTTCGTTTCCTTGAACGTGCCGGCCGGGGAGCCCAACGTCGTCAGGCCGCCGGTCGTCCGGTAAGTGCCGGCGGCTATCCCGAACCCGAACCGGCCCCTGGGCGCGAAATGGTAGCTCAGGAAGGGCGCGCCGGAGAAGTCCATATTCTCCTTGGAAAAGGTGCCCAGCGTGATGACGATGGTCAGGATGTCCTCGAAAATGTCGCTGAGCTGGTCCAGGGTGACGACGCCGTACGACAGCGAGATGTCGTGGCGCCGGTTCTGGGCCGCGAGGGGCGCGCAGAACAGGGTCAGCGCCAGCAGGGAACTCAGGATGACTTTAGTGATCGTCTTTCCCGTCATTAGTCCACCTCCTTGTTTCCGGACCGGGAAAATAATACTATCTTCTCTTCCTAGGGATAATATTCTTGGCGAGGTGCACGATGAAGTCAAGGTTTTCGCTGCTCGTTCTGATCGTTTCCTCTTTTTTAGTCGTCGCGGCGGCGCTGCCGGGACAGGAAGCGCAGAAGAAGGCGGTCGGGCCCGCCGACGGGCTCTGGACGGCCGAGGACATCCTGCTCGCGGAGTTTTCCTCGGACTGGGAGCTCTCGCCCGACAGCAAGCACGCGGTCTGGGTCAAAGCCGCCATGGACAGGGACAAGAACGGCCGCGTCTCCAACATCTTCCTGACCGAGCTGGCCGGCAAGAAGGAAACGCAGCTCACCCGCGGCAGCGAAAACCACTCCCGGCCCAAATGGTCGCCGGACGGTCGGCTTATCGCCTTCCTGAGCTCGCGGCCGCTGCCCAAGCCCAACCCCGACCTGGCCGGTACCCAGCTCTGGGTGATGAACCCCTTCGGCGGCGAACCGTATCCCGTGACCGAGCTCGCCCGCGGCATCCAGGACTATTACTGGGTGGACGGCGACACCGTCGTCTTCAGCGCCCAGGAGGACCCGGCGCTATACGAACAGCAATTGAAGAAGAAAAAGGACACGACCCGGGTGGTCGATGATGTCGCCCACGAACCGCCGGTCAGGTTGTTCCGTCTGACCGTGAAGGACAGGAAGATCACCCGGCTGACGGCGAACTCCGACTTCATCAACGAGTGGGCGGTCTCGCCCGACGGCAAGAAGGCCGTCGCGAGCCATCACGAGTACCTGAGCTTCGAGTGGGACCAGAAGACCCTGCCCCGGACCTATCTTTACGACCTCGAAACCGGGGCGCGGCGGGAGCTTTTCGTCGGCATGAGGGTCGTCCCGGCCGGTTTCCGATGGACCAGGGACGGCGCGGGCTTCTTCACGGCGGCTCCCTATTCCTCCGACCCCAGGTTCTTCACGGCCTCGATCATGGTCCTTTATTATTACGACGTCGCGAAAGACCGGGCCGATAAGGTCGACCTGGCCTGGGACAGGGGGCTCGGCGGCAAGCTCGAGGTCACGGCCGACGGCTTCGTCGCTCTGCTCGCGGACGGCGTGAAGATGAGGCTGGCCCGCTACGTGAAGGCCGGCGCAGGCTGGAAGCGCGCCGACATCGAGAGCGCCCACGCCGGCAACATCTTCGACTTCGCCCTGAGCCGCGACGGCCGGGTCATGGTTTACGAGCACTCGACGGCCTCGACCCCGGCGCAGTGGTACGCGGCCGGCCTGGAAGGGACGAAGCTCAAGGCCGGCGCCCTTCTCACCGACCTCAACCCGTCCTACAAGAATAAGACCCCGGCCCGGACCGAGATCGTGCGCTGGAACGGCGCCCTGGGCGAGGAAGTGGAAGGCCTGCTCTACTATCCCAAGGACTACCAGGCCGGCAAAAGATACCCCCTGTTCACGGCCCCGCACGGCGGGCCGGCGGCCGCCGACCTCGACGCCTGGGACGAGAGCTACGCCTATCCCCATCAGCTCATCACCCAGCGCGGGGCCTTCGTGTTCAAGCCCAACTACCACGGGAGCGCGGCCTACGGCCTGAAGTTCGTGGAGTCCATCTGCTGCGGCAAGTACTACGAGTATCCCGTCGAGGACATCGAGAAGGGCGTCGACCACCTGATCGCCAGGGGCCTGGTCGACCCGGACCGGATCGGCAGCTTCGGCTGGTCCAACGGCTCCATCCTCTCCATCGGCCTCAGCGTCGCCAACCCGGACCGCTACAAGGTGATCGGGGCCGGCGCGGGCGACGTCGAATACATCAGCGACTGGGCCAACGTCGACTTCGGCCAGTCCTTCGACGCCTATTATCTCGGCAAGTCGCCGCTCGAGGACCCCGAGCTCTACATCCGCGTCTCGCCCTTCTTCAAGCTGGACCGGGTCAAGGCCCCGACCATCATCTTCTTCGGCACCGAGGACCGCAACGTGCCCACGAGCCAGGGCTGGTCCCACTACCGTGCGCTCTACCATCTCGGCAAGGTGCCGGTCAAGTTCCTGCTCTTTCCCGGCGAACCGCACGGCCTGAGGCAGTTGAGCCACCAGCTGCGCAAGGTCGAGGAGGAGATGGCCTGGTTCGATAGGTACTTCTTCAAGACCTGCGAAGCCGCCAACGAAGCTTTCAAGAAAGATTCGCCGCTCGGCCGCGAGCTCGAGCGCGCCAAGGCGGCCAGGGTGGGGAACTTCTACGGGTTGTCGGCCCGAGACGGCAAGCTCATACCTGAAGCCGTCCGGCGCGGAACGCTCGAGGTCGCACGCTTCGAGGTGACGCGGGCCCAGTTCGCCGCCTTCGACCCGTCCTACGAGTTCCCGGATGGGACGGGCAACCTGCCGGCCAACGCCGTGACGTTCGAAAAGGCCAAAGCGTACGCGGCCTGGCTGGCGCAGCTTACCGGCCGGGAGTGGCGCCTGCCGACCGAGGAGGAAGCTGCCGAGCTTTACGGGAAATCCTCCGGTGCCGACGAGAACACGCTCGACTGGTGGGCGGGCTACGCGCTCAACCCCGACGACGCCGGCCGCCTCATGGAGAAGGTGAAGGAGCTCGGCGGCGGCGCCCCGCTCCTCAAGGAGGTCGGCCGGTTCGCGCCGGCGGCGAAGACGGGCGAAGAGCCGCTGTACGACCTGGGCGGCAACGTGGCCGAATGGGTGACCGGGAAAGACGGCAAGCCCAAAGCCATGGGCGGCAGCGCCGACCGGCCGGCCGACGCCAAGGCCGCCGGCGTTCAAGCGGCCGCGGAATACATCGGCTTCCGGGTGGTGAGGACGGTCAAATAAGCGCCCGCGCTTTGAGCCCGGCAGCCGGTTGACATAAAACGCTGTCCCGTCCAAGGGAGAGGGAAGGCGCGTTAAAGAGGCCGGCATGATTATCGACGGCCATGCCCACTCCGGCGGCGAATTCTTCGCCCCCGAAAGCCTGGTAAGAAAGCTCGACGAGCTGGGGGTCGACAAGGTCCTGCTTTCACCGGGCCCCGTCAACGCCTCCGCGGTCTGGCCCATCCCGGACCTGACGCCGGTCCTCAAGGAACGCCGTCTCAATTACGCCGGCAACAAGCTCATCCAGGCCGCGGCCAAGCTGGTCCCGGAGCGCTTCTCGCTCCAGGCCGGCAACGCCCACGTGTCCCTGCTGGCCGGCCGGGCCCCGGGCCGCGTCCTGCGGTCGCACTGGGTGGACACTTCCAGTGAGGATTTCGCCCAGGATTGCGAGAGATTTTATGACGCCGCACCGTTCGCCGCGCTCAAGCTGCACCTGGCCTTTCAGCGTTTCAGCTTGGGGTCGCCCGGGATGAGCCGGCTCGCGGAGTTCGCCGCTACCCGGCGCCTGCCGGTTTTCGTCCACATCTATGACGGCGGGGACGCCGAAGCGCTCCTCAAACTCGCCCGGGAGCACCGCTGCGCCGTCTTCATAATCGGCCACCTGCTCGGCCTCGATGTCTTCGAGCGCGAGCGTCCGGCGGTGCCCGAGAACGTCTTCTTCGACATCTCGCCGCCGAACCTCCTGCCTCTGCCGTTCGTCCTCAGGGCCCTCAGGTCCTTCGGGGCCGGCCGCCTCGTGCTCGGTTCGGACACGCCCTACGGCCTCGACAACTTGAAAAAGGCCGTCGAACGGGTCCGGGCCTTGCCGATATCTGCAAGCGACCAGGAACTCATCTTGGGCCGGAACCTGGCGGACCTGCTGTGGCTCAACCGGTGAGCCGCCGGACCGGCCGCGTCGCGCTGATATTCCGTGTCTTTGACTTCAGCGCCGCCGGTCTGCTATAAAACTTTCTTACATTCGGGATGGAGGCGAACCCATGGCGCTAGACCCACGCGGCAAGATGTCCCAACGTTCCCTTGCTTCGACCTTGCTGGCCGTCTTCTTGACGGGTCTCACCCTCGCGTCCGCAGGGTGGGCGGCGGTCACGAGCCCCAGGCAGCAGTTCGGCTTCAACATCGGCGACGACTACCAGCTGGTCAACTACCGACAGCTCCTGACCTACTGGCGCAAGCTGGCCGGCGAGTCCGACCGTATGAAGCTCGTCGAGATCGGAAGAACGGCCGAAGGACGGCCGATGGTCATGGCCGTGATAACATCGCCGGCCAACCACAGGAACCTCGGCCGCTACAAGGAGATCTCCAAAAGGTTGGCCCTGGCCAAAGGGCTGACCGACGCCGAAGCCAGGAAGCTCGCGGCCGAAGGCCGGGCCGTGGTCTGGATCGACGGCGGGTTGCACGCCACCGAGATCCTAGGCTCCCAGCAGCTCATCGAGCTCGTCTGGCAGATGGTCAGCAGAAACGACGCCGAGACCCGGCGTATCCTGGAAGACTGCGTTCTGCTGGCCGTGCCGGCCAACCCGGACGGGCTGGACCTGGTCGCCGACTGGTATATGCGCGAGCCGGTGCCGGAGAAGAGGTCGATGAGCGGCGTGCCCGTCCTTTACCAGAAATACATCGGCCACGACAACAACCGCGATTTCTACATGGTGACCCAGCCCGAGACCGAGGCCATCTCTCGCCAGCTCTTCCGCGAGTGGCACCCGCAGATCCTCTACAACCATCATCAGACTGGGCCCTCGGGCACGGTCCTGTTCGCGCCGCCCTTCCGCGACCCCTTCAATTACGTCTTCGACCCGCTCATACCGGTCGGGTTGGACCTCGTCAGCGCCGCCATCCACAACCGCTTCGTCGCCGAGGGCAAGCCTGGTGCCACCATGCGCTCGGGCGCGAACTACTCGACCTGGTGGAACGGGGGCCTGCGCAGCACCGGCTATTTCCACAACATCATCGGCATCCTGACCGAGACCATCGGCAACCCGACTCCCATCGACATCCCCTTCGTGCCGCAGCGGCTCCTGCCGCGCCAGGATTATCCCTATCCCGTCGCGCCCCAGAAGTGGCATTTCCGTCAGTCGGTCGATTACTGCGTCTCGGCCGACAAGGCCATCCTGGACATCGCCTCCCGGGACCGTGAAGGCTTCCTCTATCGCCGCTATCTCATGGGCCGGAACGCCATAGAGAAAGGCAGCCGCGACACCTGGACCATCGTCCCGTCGACGCTTAACGCCGTCCAGAAGGCCCTGGAGAAGGACAAAGTGCAGACCGACACGCCTTCGGCCAGGGGCGGCTTCGGCAGGGGAGTGCCCGTCAAGTATTACGAGATGATCTTCGACAAGAGCACGCGTGACCCGCGGGGCTACATAATCCCTTCCAGCCAGCCGGATTTCCCGACGGCCGTCAAATTCGTCAACGCCCTGCTCAAGAGCGGCTGCGAGGTCCTGCGGGCGACCAAGGGTTTCAGCGTCAACGGCAAGGACTATCCGGCCGGCTCGTTCGTCGTCAAGACCGCCCAGGCCTTCAGGCCGCACGTCCTTTCGATGTTCGAGCCCCAGGACCATCCCCAGGATTTCGCCTATCCGGGCGGTCCGCCCAACCCGCCCTATGACGCGGCCGGCTGGACCCTGGCCTATCAGATGGGCGTGGAGTTCGACCGCGTCCTGGACGGCTTCGACGGGCCGTTCCAGGTCGTGCCCGACGTGACCAAGCCCCCGGCCGGTGTCTTTGAGGAAAAAGCGGGGGCAGCCGGCTATATCGTCGACCACCGGGTCAACGACGGCTTCATCGCGGTAAACCGCGCTCTCAAGGCCGGGGCCGAGGTCTATTGGCTGAAAGAAGAAGTTGAGGCCGCCGGACGAAGCTATCCCGCCGGCGCCTTTTTCTTCCCTGACGGGGATAAGACCCGTGCTATCCTGAAAAAAGCCGCGTCGGAACTCGGACTGGATATCCGGGCTGTCGATGTCCGTCCGCAGGCCGGAGCTTTCAAGTTGACCCAGGCCCGGGTCGGCCTCTGGGACACCTACGGCGGCTCCATGGCCTCAGGCTGGATGAGGTGGCTTTTCGAGCAGTTCGAGTTCCCTTACGAGCTCGTCTTCGCCCCCGACCTCGACCGGGGCGGCCTGGCCTCGAGGTTCGACGTGCTCGTCTTCGTCGGAGGCTCGATGCCGCGGCTTCCCTCCTCGGAGACTGGGCCCGGTGGCTTCGGCGGCTTCCAGCAGCAGCCGCCCGAGAACATCCCCGAGCAGTACAGAGGCCGCGTCGGCCGCGTCACGGTCGACAAGACCATCCCCGAGATACGGGCCTTCCTGGAACAGGGCGGGACCGTCCTGGCCCTGGACACCGCCGCCGTTCTGGCCTATCACCTCGGCCTCCCGCTCTACGACCCGCTCGTCGAGAAGGGCGCGGACGGCAAGGAAAGAAGCCTGAGCCGGGAGAAATTCTATGTGCCCGGCTCGCTCCTCAGGGCCGAGGTCGACAACGGCCACCCGCTGGCCCAGGGCATGGGCCGTGAGGCCGACGTCTTTTTCGACAACACGCCCTGCTTCGGCCTCCTGCCCGAGGCGCCGGCGGCCGGGGTCCGGCCGGTCGTCTGGTTCGGCGAAGGTAAACTTCTCAGGAGCGGCTGGGCCTGGGGCGAGCACTATTTAAGGAATACCGTCCAGGTGCTCGAAGCGCCTGTCGGCAGGGGCAAGCTCTTCCTTTACGGGCCGGAAGTGGCCTTCCGCGGCCAGCCGCACGCCACCTTCAAGCTGGTTTTCAACGGTATGCTGTACGGTCCGGCTTCCGCGCGCGATTGAAAGCGGACGGACAGAAACAAAAATAGCACCGGGGCATAATATCGCGTGCCCTTTCGGCATTCGGCGCGCGCCCGCGTGCCGGCGAAGTCGTCAGCGCCTTTTCTTCCGGCCGAGTATGCCGCCGCTCAGGAAGAGCCCGGCGCCGAGCACGAAGCCGAAGTTGTACCAGAAGCCGTTGTTGTGCACCTCGTAGATGCGCACGCTCTTGCTGAAGATGGAGATTATGAACGTGATGGGCGCGATCAGGCCGTGCCAGACGCCGAAGAAGAAACCGGCGACCCGGCCCTCGGAGTCCGGCGTTTTCTCGGCCGTGTTGGGGCCGGGAGCGCAGCTCGAAGCCGCCAGCATGGCCAGCAACAGCAGCCCCAGGATCAAGACCAGGTATTTTCTCATTTTTTTCGCCCTCCTCGCGGTTCGCCATTGTACCGCAGAGCGGGCATGAATTCGAGCATTAATTGAAGCCGCGGTATGAAAATGCTTGCTGCTGGGGCGGCCATGAGGTAGAATGTTTGCGTCCCAATTCGCAGATGGAGGGCGAAAATGAAAGGCAACCAGAAACTCATCCTGACACTGAACTCGCTCCTGGCGGACGAGCTTACGGCCATCAACCAGTACATGGTCCATTCCGAGATGTGCGACGCCTGGGGGTATGAGAAGCTCCACAAGTCGATCGAGAAGAGGGCCATCGACGAGATGAAGCACGCCGAGAAGCTCATCGGCCGCATCCTCTTCCTCGAGGGCCTGCCGATCGTCAGCGAGCTCAAGAAGATCTTCATCGGCTCCGACGTGCCGAAGATGTTCGCCTTCGACCACAAGGCCGAAGAGGACGCCATCAAGGCCTACAACGAAGCCATCAAGCTGGCCGGCGAGGTCAAGGACTTCGCCACCCGGGACCTGCTCCAGGACATCCTCAACGAGGAAGACGCCCATCTCGACCAGATCGAAGAGGTCCAGGACCAGGTCAAGCAGATGACCCTGCCGATCTTCCTGACCACCCAGGTCGGCTGAGCAGGCGCCGCTTCCGGTATCTAACGCCCGCTGGGAGAGGGGTCCTTCCATATCTTGGCGGACACAGACCGGAAGTCCAAGGCCCGCCGTTAGATCTATTTGCTTGGCGCGGGAGCATGTTCGGCCCAGGAAGGCGCCCGCAGTCATTCCGCCGGGACTATGACGAATAGTGTGGTAGACTTCCGTCTTGACGCGCCTGGGCTTCTTGATAGAATTATCGGCATGAACGACGAGGACGGGCGCCGCTCCGGCTTCCTGATACCGGTCCTGATCTACGGCACGGTCTGGGGTCTGGCCGAGGCGAGCCTCGGCCATCTCCTGCATCTGGCCCGCGTCCCCGGACTGCCGGGACTGGTCATGTTTCCCTTTGCCGTCTTGATCATGGGCCGAGTGCTGGCCCGTTCAGACAGCGCCGCCGCCGTTTTTTCGGCGGGCGTCGTCGCCGCCGGCTTCAAGTTCTTGGACCTCCTTTTGCCCGGGACCGACATCACGGCTGTGATCAACCCCGCCCGGGCCATCCTATTCGAGGCGCTGGCCGGCGCGGCCTGGGCCTCGCTCTTGAAAACGGCGACGTTTCCGTTTTGGAGCGGGCCGGAGGCGGCTCTCGGGCCGAAGAACGGGAACGTCTCCGTTTTCTGGAGATGACCGGCCCATGAAGATCCCGGCCCTGAAAAAAAAGATAGACACTTCGGCCATGAGCCGCAGGAGCTTCCTCCGCTGGAGCGCCGCGGTCGGCGCTTCCGCGGCCTCGACCGGCTTCCTCAAGAAAGACCCCAGGTCGGTCCTGGCCCAGGCCGATAAAAGCGGGGAGAGGATGGTCCGGACCGGCTGCCCCTCCCACAACTGCGGCGGCCGCTGCGTGCTCCGCGTCTTCGTCAAGGATGGGGTCATCACCAGGATCGAGGGCGACGACCGGCCCGGCGACACGCTCGCCGACCCGCAGCTCAGGGCCTGCGTCCGCGGCCGGGCCTACAGGCGGCGCCAATACCATCCCGACCGCCTGCGCCGTCCGCTCAAGAGGACGGGCAAACGGGGCGAAGGCAGGTTCGTCCCCATCTCCTGGGATGAAGCACTCGACCTCATTGCCGCGGAGTTCCGACGCATCCGCGGCAAGTACGGCAACCAAGCCTTCTACGTCCCTTACGGGACCGGCAGTTACAACCAGCTCAACGGCCGGCAGACCGCCCAGCGCCTGATGAACCTCTTCGGGGGCTCGCTCGGCTTCTACAACAGCTATTCCTGGGCGGCCATCTCCGCCGCGACGCCTTACGTCTACGGCACGAACGTCACGGGCAACCAGCGGCAGGACTGGCTCAACTCGCGCTACATCCTGATGTGGGGCTGGAACCCCGCCGAGATGCGCGACGGCACCAACAGCTCCTATTTCGTGCGCCGGGCCAGAGAGAAAGGGGCCCGGGTGGTCGTGATCGACCCCAGGATGACTTTGAGCGCCGTGTCGCTGGCCGACGAATGGATCCCGATAAGGCCCGGCACGGACGCGGCCATGATGTCGGCCATGGCCTACGTGATGATCACCGAGAAGCTTTACGACGCCGATTTCGTCCGGACCCATTGCGTCGGCTTCGACTCGAGCCAGATGCCCGAAGGCGCCCGGGAGGCCGAGAGTTACAAGGATTACATCCTGGGGACGAAAGACGGCGTGCCCAAGACGCCCGGCTGGGCCGAACCGATAACAGGAGTCCCGGCCGAGACCATCGCCCGCATCTCCCGTGAATACGCCACCCTGAAGCCGAGCGTGCTTTACCAGGGCTACGGCATGCAGCGCCGGGCCTACGGCGAGCAGGTGGTGCGGGCCGGCTGCGTCCTCGCCGCCATCACCGGCAACGTGGGCGTGCCCGGCGGCTGGGCAGGCGGCATCGCTCTCCAGGCCCCGCGCGGCGGCCCGTTCTGGCTGGTCTTCCCGACCGGCGACAACCCGGTGAAGGCCCTGATCCCGAGCTTTCTCTGGACGGAAGCCGTCGTCAGGGGCAGGGAACTTTCCGCCGCCGACGGGCTGGTCGGGGCGGAGCGGCTGGAGACGGGCATCAGGTGCATCTGGGCCGTAGCCTGCAACGCCCTCATCAACCAGCACTCCAACATCAACCGCACCGCCCGTATCCTCAGCGACGAGTCGCTCGTCGAGTTCCTCGTCGTCCAGGACAATTTCATGACGCCGACCGGCCGCTTCGCCAACATCGTGCTGCCGGCCTGCACCCAGTTCGAGACCTGGGGACTCGAGGACGGCTGGAAGTACGGCGAGGAAGTCCTGCTGATGCCCAAGGTCGTCGAGCCCCTGCCCGAGACCCGCAGCGACTACCGCATCGCTGCGGGCATCGCCGCCCGGCTTGGCCTGGAAGAGGCCTACACCGAGGGCCGCACGGAGCGGGACTGGGTCGCCTGGTGCCTGGACTACTACAGGGAGAACCGCTTCCCCGGCCTGCCGACGCTCGACGAGTTCGAAAGGTCCAACGCCGGCGTTTATTCCGTGCCGGTCGAGCGGCCGGCCGTGGCCTTCGAGGATTTCCGGCGCGACCCGGTCAGTCACCCGCTGCCCACGCCGTCGGGAAAGATAGAGATATTCTCCAAGAGGCTTTACGACCTCAACAGGCCCGAGACCGTGCCGGCCGTGCCCAAGTACATCCAGGAATGGGAAAGCCCGTTCGGACCGGAAGCGGCCAAGTACCCGCTCTCCCTCATCGGGCACCACTACCTCTCGCGCGTGCACTCGACGCTCGAGGGCGTCGACTGGCTGGAGGAAGCCTTCCCG
>CAYWJT010000065.1:0-12300 GCA_964458655.1 uncultured Eubacteriales bacterium
CTGGCCGGCTACAACGTCGACAGCGGCGTCATCGAGGAGCTCAAGAGGAACTCGCCCCCGCGCGCGGACGTGACCCCCGAGACGCTCTCGGCGGCCTACGCGCGCATCTCGCGCGACCCGCGGCCCGCCGACCGGCTCCGTCTGGAGGCCCGGGCCGAGGTGGAGCGGGCCAGGCGCTCCAACCGCAACATCATCTTCAAGATGGGCCACCACTCGGTCGCGGAGCACGCCGTATTCAACTTCGACCTGATCGGGGTGAGCCGGCTGGCCGTCGAGGCCGTCGAGCATTTCAGGCTGTGCTCCTTCACCGAGAAGTCCCAGCGCTATATAACGCTCGGCGACGACTTCGTCGTCCCAGAGGAGGTCAGGCGGGCCGGCCTCGAGGAGAAGTTCGTCGCGACCGTCCGGCTTCAGAACCGCCTTTACCATGAGCTGTACGGCCGGCTGAAGCCGCTCGTGTTCGAAAAGCACAGGGAAGCCGCGGCCGAGCCGAAAAACCAGGCCGTCCTTGACGGCTGGGCCAAGGAGGACGCCCGCTACATCGTCAGCCTGGCCACCGAAGGTCAACTGGGCATGACCGTCAACGCCCGGAACCTGGAGCTCCTGCTGAGGCGGTTCGCCTCGGCGGGGCTGGAAGAGCTCAGGGCCGTCGGCCGCGCCCTCTACGAACAGGTGACGCCCGTCGCGCCCTCCATCGTCCTGTTCACGGAAGCGAACGACCTGGATGCCCGGATGTACGGGGAGCTGCTGGAGGCTGCTGAAGCCTCCGGGCTGACGCGGCCGGGCGGGCGCGGCCGGGCCGGGAAGAAGCGCGCGCGGACGTCGCTCGCAGCCTGGACGCCCGACGGCGACTCCCGCGTCCTGGCGGCGCTGCTTCACTCGGTCTCGGGCCTCGATTACAGCCGGTGCTTCAAACGCGTGAAGACCGCTTCGGCCGCGGCCAGGAAGAAGCTCATGCTCGAGGCCTTCGAGCACATGGAGTTCTACGACCCGCCGCCGCGGGAATTCGAGCACGCCGAGCTCGTCTTCGAACTGGTCGTTTCGGCCTCCTGCTTCGCCCAGCTCAAGCGCCACCGGCTGGCCACCCTGACCGTCCAGCGCTACGACCCGGCCCTGGGCGTGACCGTGCCGCCCTCGGTGGCCGAGGCGGGCCTGGAGAGAGAGTTCAGGGAGGTCATCGCCGAGACGGAGCGGACCCACAGCGAGCTTCGCGGCCGGGTGGGGGAGGCGGCCGACTACGTCCTGACCAACAGCCACCGCCGCCGCGTCCTGCTCAAGGTCAACCTCAGGGAGCTCTACCACGTCTCGCGGCTGCGCGAGGACGCCAGCGCCCAGTGGGAGATCCGGGAGGTCGCCGGCGAGATGTCGGCGGCCGCGCGCAGGGCCTTTCCGCTGGCCGGGCTGCTGCTCGGAGGCAAGGACGCCTACCCCGGCATATACTCCAGCGTCTTCGGCCGGCCGCCGCGCGCGGTCCCGCCCCGCATACTGACCGGCCGCTGAGCCGGAGTCTCGTACGAATACGCCAACGCCGACTTCAGCCTGCCCGGAGCCCTCATCGATAAGCTCTCCGGGAAGAGCAAATAAGCAGGGCTTGGCTTTATTCCCGCATTCTCCCGATGCCGCCGCTAGGAGCGTCATGCCGCCGAGCGTTTTGCGCGCGGGCCGCGGCCGGCGGAATCCGTGGATCGCCGGGTTTGCGTCCTAACGGGGAAAACGGACAGTTTGCAGTATCGCGCGCGATGGTCTAAACTAGTCGGTTATGTCGAAAGAACCATGCGGCCAGGGACAGGCTGAAGCAGTCCGGAGGAGCGGACAGCCGGAGTCTCGCCCGAAAGGCTCGAACCCTTGAGTCCCTCTTCCAGGCGTGGAAGGCGCGGGTCGGTACCTCGGTTCCCGCGGCCTTTTGCTTTCAGGGTGGAGGCCTTGGAGTCCGAGCCTCTGGGACATTTGCTGGCCAAGCTGCCTCACGACGCTTCCTTCGCTCAGGTTGAACTCTCCGGTATCTACCGCGGAGAATTCCTGGACGCCCTCCGGACCACCGACGGCCGGCCCCGCGACTTCAGTTTGAGCCTCGTCGTGCCCGGTCTCGGCAGGACGCCCGAAGAAGCGCTTCTTGAATTAAGACGCTTGAAAAAGCTTCGTGAACTGGTCCTCCTTCTGGGTACGTCTATCGAGGAACAGGAAGCGGATGAGACGCTGGCGCAGGCGGTTCTGGCCGAGCACTCGAGCTTCAGGACCAGAGTGCTGCTCGCAGTGGACGGACCTGACGGCGTCTCGAAATTAAGTGGCCTCGTCGGCCGGGTCCTCGACCGGACCGATGCCTGCCTTTCCGTATCCATCAGGGACTCGTGCCCCGGCGCGGAAGCGGAGGTCGCCGAAATGACGCGCCAGGTCTTTGACCTCGCCGTCAACGCGCGGTCGGCGCGCTTCGAGGAGTGCTTCCCCTCCGCCGGCCGGTATCTGCGGAGCGTCGACGCGGCTTGCCGCGGCGCCCACGGCTCAGCTTACGTTCAAGCCGACGGGACACTCAAGCCGTGCCGGAAGTCGACTCTGGCGCTGGGAAATCTGCTTGATGAGGACCTGGACGCGATCTGGGAAAGGACCGAAGCAAGCGCCTTAGAGCTGTGCCAAGTGGCCGGACCAGAAGCCGTCCATGGGGGGAATATCTCCCTGGCGCCCGGCCTCAGGCCAGTCCTCTTGGGCCGATTAAGGCCGGAAGCTTGGGGAGCGACCCTGATAAAGGACCTGGACTGCGCCCTCCTGACCTGGAAAGGCACCGACGTCGTTCGGGCGTTGGACGGTGACAGGACGCTGAAGGACCTCCGGAAGCTGTTCGGGCCGGCCTCCGTAAAGCTGGTTTTCGCCCTGTTCATGGAAGGTATGGTCGCCTTTGAGGGATGAGAGAGTGGAAGAGAAATGAGCCCGGCCTCTCCAGATATCGCGGCCTTCAGGAAGATCCTGAAACCGGAGGCCGCTCTTATTTCCGTGCCCGGGCTATTTTTTTCCAGCCGGGCGGGCCGCACCCTTGTAGTCGAGCCCGAGTCGGCCTCCTGGACTGTCCTCGACAGGGCGCCTTTCGATTTCTTGACGAAGCAAGGGCTGATCAGGCCGGACGCGAGGGACAGAAGCCTGCGGACGGTGGCCGAACTGCGCACGCGGGATACCTCCACTGATTGGGCTAAGACGGAAGAGCTGCTCTTCGAGCTCTTCACGCGGAACATGCTGGCCGTGGACGGCCAAACCTATTATCAACCGTCGAGGCTCTGGTCCGCTCAGCGTCATCCCCACTATTTCAACATCCACGTATCCGAGTCGTGCAACCTGGCCTGCCGCTATTGCCGCGTCGACCACGGCGGCCGGGACCCAATGCTTATGAAAGTCGACGTGTGCAAGAGGATCATCAGGAGGGTCTTGGAAGAAATCCCGGGCGAAAAGGTCATCATCGGCTTTCACGGCGGCGAACCGCTGTTGAACGCGGCTTGCATCGCTGAAGGGGCCGGTTACGCCCGGGAGGTCGCCGCGGCTCTGGGCAAAAAAGTCACGTTGTCTCTCCAGACGAACGGGGTCCTTCTCGACAGGCACGCCGGCCTCCTCAAGGAACTGAACATCGAGGTTGGGGTCAGCCTGGACGGACCGGAAACGATCCATGACAGGTATAGAGTCCTGCCTTCAGGCCGGGGATCCTTCGGCCTGGTCGTTAACGGCTTGAAAGCGGCCAGGAAAGCGGGGCTTAATCCTGGGCTTCTAGCCGTCGTCCATGAGCCGGCCGATTATCTCGAAGTGGCCGATTTCATGGCAGGCAGGCTCGACGCCTGCTCTTTCCGGCTGAATTACAGCTGCTTCGAGGGTCGGGCCAAGAGGGAGCTGGATTTCGAAGTGGATAGAGGGGAGGCGTTCGCCCGTGGTTGGCTGCAGCTCGTCGACTTCGCCCTGGAACACCATCGTAGGACGAAAACCTGGCTGGGCATAGATGACCTCAACCTGTTCACGGCCCATCTGCTGACCAAAGTCAGGCCCCATATGTGCTATCGGTCGCCTTGCGGAGCGGGCAATTCCATCTTGGGTTTTGGATACGACGGCCGCATATATCCCTGCGAGGAGTTGGTCGGGAAGGCCGAGTTCGCGCTGGGGACCGTGGACGCGCCGACGCCCCTGGCGGAGCTTCTGGAAACGTCGGAGCTGAACAGGCGCCTTCAGGAGGAAAGGAAGGTGGAGAACGTCGCCAGGTGCCGTGACTGTCCCTGGAAAAGATTCCACGGTTCCGGCTGTCTGAACAAGTCGTACGAATACTTCGGCGCGACGGATTTCGAGGACCCGATGTGCCGGTTCTATCGGCGCGTGTTCGAGGGCCTGATGTGGCGGCTGGCGGAGAATCCGGAGCTGGTCAACCTGACCGGTCAGTACAGGAAGTATGTGACATAGGCCCGTCGGTTGCCTGACCGGGCGCGTTCATATAATATGGGATCGTGCGACTCAAGGAGAAAGGAGGCAGAATGAAGCTCGGAAAATCGCTCATGTCCAGGAAAGGGAAGACGACGGCGGAAAGCGCTATGAAGGAACTCGCTCCCCGACTGCCGGAGTATCATGTGACACTCGACGATGATGTCCGATTCAGGAGCAGGAGGCGGATGCTCGGCCTGGCCCTGAAGGGCGCGGCTTTCCTGGCCGTCTGGCCTGTCCTGAAGAAAGAGTCGCGGGCGGCCATTCTGAAGGATCTTTTGGGCGACAAGGCGCCTGAGACCGCCCGGTCCTTGACGGCCAGGCAGGCTGCCCGGATCATCTCGAGCGAGATCGCCCATAAGGACATTCCCCACAAGAATGTAGCCCACCAGAACGTGGCCCACACCGACACGCATACCAATACTCACATCAATGAGACCAAGCACATCAACGTCCAGCCGCCGGGGTTCGAGCACACCAATACGCAGACGCATATGAACCAGAACGTCCAGGGCCACGTGAACACGCCACATACGGATGCCCCTCATCAGAACGAGCCGCACACCAACGTCGAACACGCCAACCGGCCCGGTCCGTCCGAAATCTGAGCCGGGAAGCCGCTTCATGAAGCTTCTCGCGGCGCTTTCGAAGACGGCTATAGCGCTGGCCGCGCTGCTCGTGGTCGTTGCAGGGGGCGCGGCTGCGTCCGTGACGGGACTGGCGGCCGGTCGTCCGTCATCCCAGGCCGGCGACGCGACCCAGCTGCTGCGCGAGGCTTCCGACCTCGAGAGCAGAGCGGCCAAGCTGAGGCAGGCCGTTGAGAACTGCCGCCGGAGGGTCACGCCGCAGTCCCCGGACTGTCAGGTCTACATCGAATGGCAGAACGCTGTGGTCGCCTACCAGGAGGCGGAGCGCATAGCCGCGGTCCTTGAGGAGCAGGCCCGGGAAAAGAGACGGAAAGCCGACAGCCTGCAGAATCAACCAGTCGCGCCGCCGCCGAACTATCCCGTCAACACGCAGCCAGCCGTCCCGAAACCGCAGCCGGTGCAGCCCAGTCCGCCGTACGGCGGGCAGGCCCCGGCCGGCCAGGGCACCGCCCAAACCCCTTTGACGGCGACGACGAATCAGCCGGCGCAGCCGGCGCCCGTCAGCCCGCCGCCGCGGGCCGGCGTGATCAGGATAGGCGGGTTGAGCCGGAAGGAATGGGACCTGATCCGTGATTACCAGCGGCAGATCGACGAGATCTACTCCCGCTGGCCCGTGGCGGCCGGGGACGTGGACCGGCTCGACCGGCTGGAGTCGGCCCGCAACAGCCTTTGGAAGAAGGCCGTCAGCGTGCCGGGGCTGACGGCCGAGGAACGACAACGTCTGCGCCTGCTTCTCCATACGCGCAGCTAGACCGCGGACGTCCCTGTCCTGCGGAAGGAGGAAGCGGCGACTCCTCCGGTCGGGAAGGCCAAATACCCTCCTCCGCCTTTCCCGACTGACGTGGTGGGCGCCATCGTCGAGTCGCACGTGGAGACAGGCGCTGGGCAGGCCTTGGACGAGCTCGGCAAGGAATGGGCCGAGGTCGTGAACATTAGCGACGTCGACCGCGGGTTGCTCGATTACGAGAACGTCGTGGGGGTCGGCCGGATATCCCTGAAGCTCAAGGAGAAGGACTACGCCGGGGCGGCTTCCGAGACTTTCGATTTCATGCTGGGCAAGGTTGTGCTGCCCGTTACCTCGATGAACGTCGGCGTCTTCAAGTCCGTTTACAGCCAAGTGACCTTCGGCGCTTTGAACCGGTTTCTGGAGGATTCCATGAGGGCCGTAGGCGCGGAATTCGACTGGGAAGAGATGACCAAGGACATGAGCTTCGGTCAGAAGGCGGTCATGGAGTGGGTGGGCCTGGGGGATCTGGTCAAGGATAAGGCGGCGGAAAAGAAGGAAGGCAGGCGCTAGTGGCCGGTCGAAAGAGAAGGGGCTTTGGAACAGCCTTTCTGGCCGCGTTCCTCGGGACTGTAGTCCTGGAATCGGCCTTTCCGCAGGACGTGAAGCTGGCCCCGGAAGTCAGGGTGCTCTTGCCGGAAGGCGGTCGCGTCAGGGTCGATTGGGTTCTGCCGCCGTCGGACAGGTCGCTGATCGAGAGCTCCGGAGGGCAGTTGTGCTTTTCCATAGACGGGGAAGGCCTGCCCTGGGTGGGCTTGGGAGGGAGGCTTGTCCTCAACCCGGTCAAGGGATACAGGGCCGTCCTATCCGTCCCTTTCGAGAATTTCTTCCATGTCGGACAGGACGCGCTGCTTTTCGCCACATATGAGGACTTCGGCTTCATCCAGCCCGCGGGAGAGCCAGAGTATGACGAGGCGACAGGCGAGGTCATGCTCTCATACCAGCCGCTGGCTGCCTTTCCCGGCCTGCCCGAGGAGGAAGTCGGCTACCCAGCGGTCAGGAGGGTGTTCCGAGGCGACGATTGCTTGTATTTCCTGAACGGCACGAGGCCGGACGAAAGCCCGGAAGAGATGAGGTTCGAGGTGTTCAGCCTCAAGCCGGGCGGGGCGGCGGGAAACGGGCCGGGGAGCGAGCGGCTGCCTGCCTTCCAGACGGTCCTGGTTTCCGAGGAATCGATCGGCGCCGTTTCGGGCGACGGCGAAATCACTTTCGTCGCCGTGCTGAACCGCATATACAGGGTGGAGAAGGGAGCTGCCGAGCCCACGCTCCTTTATGAGCATCCGAGCGACATGATCACCGGCCTTGACTACAACCGTCAGGCCGGCCTGTTCTATGCCACGGGCTCGACGGTCGGCGTCGTTAAAGAAGGAACGGCGCTGGAGTTCCTGAAAGCGCCGTCCCCAGCGCTTTTCCTGAGGGGGAACGAGCTTTACGTGATGCTGGGGGGGAGCACGGGTATCGTCAGGTTCGAGAACGCCGCCGACTTCCAGAAGTACAACGCGGCTGAACGGGAAATAGTCGCTGTGAACGGCGCCAGGTTCAAGGAGGGCCCCGCGGGGGTTCAGGCAAGCCTTTTGTTCGCGGTCGTCTGGCTGGGGCTCGGCCTTCTCTGGTTCGCTGGCCTGGTGGATGTCCTGAAGCACAGGTTCCCGGCTTCGACTAAAGTCGTCTGGGTCATTCTCTTCCTCCTGGGCGGGCTCGCCATGTTGGCGCTCCCGGTCGGTTTCCTGTTATTCGGCGTCATGGCCGGCGCCGCCGGCTTCACGTTTATCGCAATATTCGTCGTTCTAAGTTACTTTCTGATGGGAAAAAGGCAGAGGCTCGACTGAGCGGCTGAAGTGATCGGGGCGCCGGCCCGGACTTTTTGGACTTCTATGATAATATGGATTTCTTGGGGGAGGACAGCATGAGGTTTGAAAGCAAGCTCTTTTCGCGTTTGAGCAGGACTGCTGCAGTGATTTCTGCGGCCGTTCTTATTGGAGCAGCGGGACTGACGGGGTCTCCGATCGGTCAGACGCAAGGGGCTGAGAAAGCCGCGGCAGCGCCGTCCCCGGCCGATGCGGGCCAGGTCCGGGTGGCCAGCAGGATCGCGTCGGTAACGGTATACGCCGACAGGGCCCAGGTTTTCAGGAAGGGCCAGGCCGACGTGAACGCCGACGCCCGGGCACTGTTGTTGAACGGCCTGCCGGCCGCCCTCATTCCCGGTTCGGTCCGGGTTTCGGGCGGGGGAACGGCCCGGGTCAAGATCCTGGGCGTCGAGGTCGCCAGCGAATATCTCGAAGCGGAAAAAATGCCTGAAGTCAGGAAGCTGGTCGAGGAGATCGGCGCCGTGGAGTCCGAGATATCAGCGCTCAAGGGCCAGGAGACGGTCTGGGAGGCCCAGGAGCGGTTCCTCAATTCCTTCGGGACGGCCTGGAGCGGTCAAGCCTCGAAGGACTTGGCCGCGGGGAGGCCGGACCTGGCGGGCGTCGACAAGTTCATGGACTATTTCGGCTCCAGGCTGCAGTCCATACAGAAGGGACGCCGCGATAACGAAAAGCTCATGGCCGAGAAGAAGGCCAGACTGGAGGCCCTGAACAGGAAGCTTAAAGAGGTCATGCCGGCCGGTTCGCGCGAGGAAAAACGGGTGGCGGTGCTGATCGAGGTGTCCCAGCCGGGCCGCCTCGAGATCGACCTTTCATATGCCGTGAGCCCGGCCCGTTGGACGCCGGTCTATACTTTCAAGGCCCTGCCCGAGTCCGGCGAAATGGAGATGACGGTGTCCGCCAACGTGACACAGAGGACGGGCGAGAACTGGCAGGACGTCAAGCTGGTCCTTTCCACGAGCGCCCCGACCGCAGGCAATCAGCCTGGGGAGCTGCGGCCTTGGTACCTGGACTTCGCCGCGGCGCGTCCCATGAAGTCTATGACCGAAGACATGGCCGTGCGGGCGCTGGCGGCAGAAGCCGCTCCGGCGATCGCCCTGGAAGAGACAGCCGAAGCGGTCGAGACCTGGGCCGGCGTGAATTTCGAGGTGAAGAAGGGCTGGACGGTCCTGAGCGACGGAACCGAGCGACGGGTGCCCATCGATTCTCAGAAGCTGCCGGCCTCTTTCAATTACCTGGCCGTGCCCAAGCTCCAGGAACTGGCCTACCTGAGGTGCGCCTTCAAGAACACACTGGGCTATCCCTTGCTGCCAGGCAAGGCCGACTTGTTCATCGGCCAGGAGTTTGTCGGTTCCTCCGGGTTGGATTTCGTGCCGGCCGACGACGAACTCAACCTGTTTTTCGGCGAGGACCGCCAGATAAAGGTCAAACGTGAGCTGCTGAAAAGGGAGAAGAGCGGCCCAGGCTTCATGGGCAGGACCGAAAAGGTCAGCCTGGCTTACAGGCTGACTCTCGAGAACTTGAGGAACCGCCCGGTCGAGGTCGAGCTCTTGGACCAGGTGCCTGTCAGCCAGAACACCCGCATCGAAGTGAAGGATGTCAAGATCGTTCCGCCCCCCGCGGGTCAGGACGAGGCCGGCATCCTGAATTGGAAGGTCAAGATCGAACCGGGCAAGAAGCAGGAGTTCTCACTCGCTTTCTCCGTCGAGTACCCCAAGGGAAGTCGCCTGCAGGGGATCTAGGCCTTCTTAGTCCCGACCCGCTGCCTGCGGCCGATGATGAAGTACAGGATGGGTCCGAGGACGGGCAGGAAGATTATCACCAGGATCCAGACGAGCTTGTCGTTGCCGGAAAACTCGGCTCTGAGCACGCTGACCAGCGCGATGATGAAGAGAGGCACCCCGAAAAGGGCGCTGATGAATACTAGTTCCGCCAAGCCTAACATTCAGTTCTCCTTTGACTGACCGGTTTGCCGGAGGGCGTCCTGTTTGTGCGCTCCGGCTATGTAAACGTAGTAGTCGGGTATGGACCCGAAGTACTCCCTCTTGAAGACTAAGTGAAGTCTGACCCGGTGCCTTCCGCCCGCTTTCAATGTTTCCAAAGCCTCATTCTCTGCCCCTGCCAGGTGATAGAACGGTCCTGATCTGGTCATCCCTTCGATGTCCAGGACGGACCCGGGCTCGAGGGGGCTGCCGGGGACTATCTCGACCTCGCGCACGAGCGGCGGCATGAGGATCCCGTAGCCGCCCGGCGCCGCCGGAGAAGGCTCTATTTCAGGCCCTTCTGGCAGGGGGATGTCCTCCGGTTTGAGGGCCAGGAACCTGGTCAATGCCTCCCGCATCTCCGAGAGACGCTTCTCGTCCTTGCGCCGGTCGTAGCGCTTCATCTCGGATTCCAGCGAGAAGATGACCGCTTGCCTCAGGCCGGACCGGAGCCGACCTGAGGCCTCGCTCAAAGGCGGCGAGACATCTTCCGAACCGGCGGCGGAGGCTGCAGCCCCCTGGGAAGGGGACGTTCTATTGACCTGCATCGTCAGCGTTCCTGTCCGAGGGGCGCCTGCCAGGACCCGATTGGCCAGGGAATATGTGTATCTGCCTTTCAGGCCCAGTTCGCGCTCGAGGTCGAACACGATAACCTCGGCAGTCGGCACCATCTTGCAATCGTCCGGCGTCAGCCTGAGGACCGTCAGGATGTAATGGGCCACGCCGTCGGACTTCCCGACCAGAGAGGATTCGAGCTTGAAGGAAGCTCTGGAAGTGCAGCCGTTGCTCTCCACGCTTACGGAAAGCCTGCCGGGCCCAAGCAGCGCTTCATGGAGGACTTCCATCCCAGTCCTTCGGGCGTCCGGCGTTTGCGCCGAAACCGCCGGGACCAGCAGGGCCGCCGCCAGCGTCATAATCATCAGTGCTTTTTGCAGGCCGGACCCCTGGCCGCTGTTCGAGGCTTCCCGGCCCAGACCGGAACTTCGAGGAGAAGTCCGGCTTCGGTCAAGGCAGGCGAAGCTCCTGAATCTCTTCACTTGCCCGCCTCGTAGCAGAAGAACTCGTAGATCGGGCGCCTTTCGACGCTGTAGATGACGAAGGTCCTGTGCGGAGTATCGATGCCCAGCCGGCCGGCGATCTCCTTCAGTTTCTCGTACATCGAGTATCCTTCGGCGACTACGGGGGAAACGGCGGCATAGGCTCCGGCCAGGAAGGCCTCGTAAGTCACCGGCGACCCGTCGGCGCTCCCAAGATGGCGGCTCTCCTTTTCGAACCAGCCGGCGAAATCGCTGCCGTCACGTGCGACATCGAAGAACTCTCCGAATGTCAGGTCCTTGGTCGCGTCTTTCAAGCGCACGCGGACGTCCTTGACCTCTCCGTTCACGATGGAGAAGGCGACCGTCTGCCGCTTTTGCAGCTTGAATTCTCCCTCGACAAGCTCGACCAGGAAGCCTTCATAACGGGTCCCATCGCGAAAGCCCAGCCCCGCGGACGACGTCGGCTGCAGGCACAGCGCCGCCAGAAAGGCGAGACCCGCGAGTTTTTTGATATTCATTTCTGCGTCTCCTTGTTCGCGGCAGTCTCAATCATCAGCTCTCACGGCCCGAGCCGTCCTTTATTCCCGGCCGGGACGGCCGGCGTTGCCGGCGCGGGGCCCGTCGGGTTTTCACACACGTCCATCGCGGGATGCGACGGCTTTTTCAGCACCGGGCCGAGCATCAGTAGATCTCGTGACCGAGAACGGCCGCGGGATGCCAGCGGCCGCCTGTTTTTTCCATTAGCACCAGATAGCCGACGCCCATCTCAGGGGCCGCGACGTGCGACACGAAGACGAGCGCCTTCTTCTTCTCAAGGTCGAAGCCCACCCGCGAAACGTAGGTCTTGCCTGGCGAGAACGGGCTTCGGCCGTGATGTCTGCGGAACCTGACCTCCCCGGCCAGCTCCTCCGGGACGTCTTCCGCGAGGTCGTGCTTCTTTAGGTTCTTCCGATTGTAGTCGTTGAGCAGGGCCCTGTCCACGCCTTTCAAGCCGTGCTCCTGTTTCTGGACGGACATGTCTTCCAGGACCGTTTCCTTGCCGGGCAGTCCGTCCAGCCGGACCGCGGACAGACTTTCAGCGGCCTCGAACAGCGCGCGGATGACCAGATACTCCTCCGGCTGGACGAAGTCCAGGCAGGTAACGCCCGATGTCAGCAGGTAGCTCCTGATATGTTCTTGCAGGAGCAGGTTGTTCTTCAAGAAAGATCCGTCCTCGAGGCACTTGGCCCTAAGGAAGTCCCGGGCCTCGGCCTCGGTCATCTTCTGCTCGTAGTCCAGCCCGTAAACCGTATGCAGCCCTATCTTGTGCCCGTATTGCGGCAGGGAGGAGACATCAAAGGTCAGGTCCTCCTTGAAATCGTATGCCCCGGAATACCGCAGCATCTGGAGGTAGGGCCTCTGTCCGGCGGGGAAAAAGTCCCGCGCCTCGGGATAAATCCCGGCGACGTCGTCCTGGGACATCTTGGACGAGGAGCTGACCCGCCAGCCGGCGCGGAAAAAGGGGATAAACTCCTCGTCACGATACCCTTCCGCGTAGAAGCTGCC
>CAYWJT010000066.1:0-11552 GCA_964458655.1 uncultured Eubacteriales bacterium
GAGATCCTCAGCGATTACGGCCTTCCGCTGGAAGAGGTGTTCCGGCGCCTCATCGCCGCCATCCCGCCCGGCTGGCAGCATCCCGACTGCTGCCAGGCCAGGATAACCTACGGCTCGGAGGTCTTCGAGTCGCCCGACTACGAGGAGACGGCGAACACCTACTGCGCCGACATCCGGGTCCAGGACTCGCCTGTCGGCCGGCTGTGCGTTTCCTATAAAAAACCCGTCCCGGAGGCCGACTGCGGACCGTTCCTCAAGGGAGAGCTCAAGCTCGCCGACACCATCGCCGAGCGCATCGGGCACTACATCCTGCACCAGCGACTGCGCCAGGTCTACGACGAGATGAGCGACGAGCGCCGGGACATCCCGCCCGAAAAGACCGGCTGGCGCATCGCGCTTTCCCTGCTCAGCAACACCGACCCGAACCTGCTCATCCGCATCTCGCGGAAAATGATGAACTACCTCGGCTGGCGGGGCGTCACTGAGGCCCGCGAGCTGCTCCAGAGGTTCAGCACCGACCGGGCCGCCAACGGCCCGCCGGGCGACTCCAACATACCCCTGAGCCGGGAATCCGTGGACCGTTTCCTGAAGCTTTCCGAGGACACCTTCAGGCTGGCCTCGGCCAACCTGAGCGACGAGGAGATCCTGGCCCGCATCCAGAAATGGATAAACGAGGACCGTTCTAGCGCGGCCGTGGCCAGCCTCGAGAACATCTACGCCGACCTGGCCGAGGTCCTGGAATCGATGCGCCGCATCAAGCGCCTGGCGCCGGAAGGCATCCAGCTCCCGCGTTCCACGGCCAACAGCGTCCGGGTCGCCCTCATCCGCCGCTTCTTCACCGAGCAGCTCGAGTTCATCAACGTGGCCAAGAAGTACGTGGAGCTCGAGGACTTCTTCGACCTCATGGAGCGCATCGTCTTCCCGAAGGGCAGCCACGGCAAGCTGGGCGGCAAGAGCGCCGGCCTGTTCCTGGCCTGCCGCGTCCTGCGCCAGGCCGCCCGGCGCAACCAGGTCATAGGCAACGTGACCAAACCCAAGACCTGGTACATACCGTCCGACGGACTGATAGCCTTCGTCCAGTACAACAACCTCGACGAGGTCATCGAGCAGAAATACAAGGACATCGAGGTCGTCCGCCAGGAATACCCGCACCTCATCCACGTTTTCAAGAACTCGGCCTTCCCGCCGGAGATAGTCCAGGGGCTGTCGGTCGCCCTCGACGACTTCGGCGAGGTCCCGCTCATCGTCAGGAGCTCGAGCCTGCTCGAGGACCGGCTGGGCAGCGCCTTCGCCGGCAAATACAAGAGCCTCTTCCTGCCCAACCGCGGCGGCAAGAAGGAACGGCTCGAGGCCCTGCTCGACGCCATAGCCGAGGTCTACGCCTCGATCTTCAGCCCCGACCCCATCCAGTACCGGGCCGAGCGCGGACTGCTCGACTTCTACGAGGAAATGGGCATCATGATCCAGTCCGTCGTCGGGCAGCAGGTGGGCAAGTACTTCTTCCCGGCCTTCGCCGGCGTCGGCTTCAGCCGCAACGAGTTCCGCTGGTCGCCGCGCATCCGCCGCGACGACGGGCTGCTCAGGCTCGTGCCCGGACTGGGCACGCGGGCCGTGGACAGGTTGAGCGACGACTACCCCATCCTGGTCGCGCCCGGCCAGCCCAACCTGCGCGTCAACATCTCCATCGACGAGACCGTCCGCTACTCGCCCAAGAAGATCGACCTCATCGACCTCGAGGCCAACCGCTTCGTGACCAAGGACATCAGGGAGCTGCTGGCCGAGGTGGGAGAGGGCTACCCGGCCTTCACCAAGGTGTTCTCCATCTTGAGCGACGGCCTGCTGCGGCGGCCGATGGGCTACGCCACCGACCTGAGGAATGCCGACGCCGTGGTCACCTTCGAGGCGCTGATATCCACGACGCCTTTCATGGCCAGGTTCGAGGCCATTCTGAAGACTCTGGAATCGGCCTTGGGCGTGCCGGTGGACATAGAATTCGCCTTCGACGGACGGGAGCTCTACCTGCTGCAGTGCCGGCCGCAGAGCCACGCCGAAGAGGAGTCGGCCATGGAGATCCCGGCCAACATACCGGACAGCTCCGTGGTGTTCACGGCCCGGAAGTTCATCTCGAACGGCTGCGTCAACAATATCACTCACATAGTCTATGTCGACCCGGACAGGTACGGGGAACTGGCCGGCCTCCAGGAGCTCTACGCCGTGGGCGAGGCGGTCGGCAGGCTCAACAAGCTCCTGCCGCGGCGCCAATTCATCCTCATGGGCCCGGGGCGCTGGGGCAGCCGGGGGGACATCAAGCTCGGCGTTCGGGTGACCTATTCGGAGATAAACAACGCCGCCATGCTCATCGAGGTCGCCCGGAAGAAAGGCAACTACGTGCCTGAGGTCTCCTTCGGCACCCACTTCTTCCAGGACCTGGTCGAGGCCGGCATCCGCTACCTGCCCCTCTACCCCGACGAGCCCGGCGTCAAGTTCAACGAGTTATTCTTCAAGACCGCCCAGAACCAGCTCGCTTCCCTCCTGCCGGAGCACGCCGGCCTGGCGGACACGGTCAGGGTCATCTCGGTGCCGGACTCGACCGGCGGCAAGATCCTGCGGGTCCTGATGAACGCCGACCGGGAGCTGGCCATGGCTTTCTTCGCCAACCCGGGATTCGAGGCCCGGGCCCAGGCCTCTCCGGCACAGGCTTTCCGTCACGAGGAGGACGTTTTCCGCTGGCGCCTGCGCATGGCCGAAGGGCTGGCCCGCCACTGCCGCGAGCAGAAGTGGAGCGTAAAAGGTGTCTACCTCGTCGAAACCGTCGAGGATGACGCCGCGGTCCTCGACCGGCCCATCAGGCTGGCCATCCATTTCACCGGCAACGCCCGCCAGCGCAAGGAACTGGAGGCCTGGCTGCATGGCTGGAGCGCCTCTCTCGCCGAGGTCAACTACCTGCGGACAGGACTGACGACCGAAGGCATGCTCGACTATCAGCTTATCACGGACGACAGGCCCTTGAACGAAAAGGACGTGGCCGCTCTCCTGAAAGTGCCCACCGGCGCCGTGCGTTCTTTGGCGGCCGGCGCGAAGCAGTCCGGCTGAAGCAGGCTCCGAGATGCCGGACTAACCCTTGCGGTGGCCCGGAGGCCCGGTTGAAAGGCCGGAAACCGGCGCCCGAACCTGAAAGAGCATGCCCGAGCGCTTGGGCGATGTCCTTGATTGGCCGGCCCGAATCGACGATACTTCCCATGATGCGCCGAACCGGCCGTTCCGAAGTCCACCGTTTCCGCCACGAGGCCATGGCCACTTTCTTCGAGCTCTTCATAGCGGGCGGGAGCGAAGCCTACGGCCACAAGGCCGCCCGGGCCGCCTTCGCGGAAATCGACAGGCTGGAAAGCCTGTTCAGCCGCTTCGACCCCTCATCCGAGATATGCCGGCTCGCGAGGCTGCTGCCGGGAGATTCGATGAGGATCGGGGTGGAAACGGCTGAGATCCTGGAGCTCGCGGACCTGATACGGAAAGAGACCGGCGGCGCCTTCGATATTAGCTGGCAGGCGGCGGAGCGCGGCCGCCCAATCCTCTTTGCGCCCGTAAAAATAAGCCGGAAGCCGGGGTGCTTCCTGGCAACCCGGCCAAAAACCCCAGGCAAGGGGCCGGGGCGCGGCCGGCCGCTCGAACTCGACCTGGGCGGCATTGGCAAGGGCTGGGCCCTTGACGGCGTTAAAGCCGTCCTCGGCGACTGGGACATAGACAATGCCATGGCGCACGCCGGGACGAGCAGCGTCCTGGCTTGGGGGGCAGGCCCTGACCCGCAGCGGTCGGGCTGGCCCGTCAGGCTCTCCTGCCGCGCCGCCGAACCTTCCTTCTCCAGGACCATAAGGCTCCTCGACCGGGCCTTGAGCGGTTCGGGCCTGGAAGTCAAAGGGCCGCATATACTGGACCCCCGGGCGGGCCGCCGGGCTTCGGGCAAGCTCATGGCCTGGGCCTCGGCTCCCTCAGCGGCTGTTGCCGACGCCTTGTCCACCGCCTTTTTCGTGATGGAGCAGACCGCGATCGGCCGCTTCTGCCGCGACCATCCCGAAATCTGGGCGGTGGTGATAACGGCGCGGAAAAAGTGTAAAATGTTCAACGTCGCCCTTGAGTGACAAGCAGGAAACCAAGGAGAGGTCAATGAAGTCCACAAAAGCGCTCGTCCGCCGTTCGCTGATACTCCTGGGGCTGGGCCTGACCCTGGTCCAGGCGGGCGTCTCCCTGCAGGAGGAGGGCAAAGAGTTGCTCAAACTGCAGCTGCCCAAGCCCATGTTCGTGGGCACTCCCAGAAATATCCGCACACCCAACCTGGAACCCGTTACAGGCAAGTCGCGGGGGCCCTTCTACGTGCCGGTCGGGACCGCCCTCCTTTCCAAGGGCCGGCCGGTGACCTCGAGCGACAGGGAGCCCATCATAGGCGAGCTCGGCTTCGTCACCGACGGCCAGAAATCGGGCGAAGACGGCTACTTCGTCGAGCTCGGCCCCGGGCCGCAGTGGGTGCAGATCGACCTGGGCAGGCCTTGCGAACTCTATGCCGTCCTCGTCTGGCACTACCACAGCCAGGCCCGCGTCTACCGGGACGTGGTCGTCCAGGTCTCCGACGACAAGGACTTCGTGACCGGAGTGACCACGATCTTCAACAACGACCACGACAACTCCTCGGGCCTCGGGGTCGGCAAGGACAAGGAATACATCGAAACCAACGAGGGCAAGCTCATCGACCCCAAAGGAGCGAAGGCCCGGTACATCAGGCTCTGGAGCGGCGGCAACACGTCCAACGACATGAACCATTACGTGGAGGTCGAGGTTTACGGCCTGCCCGGCAAATGAAGCTAAGGGCTTTTCCCGCGCTCTTCGCCTGTGTCGTGCTGGGCGCGCTCGTTCTGCGCGGCGCGCGGCTCTCCCTGCGGCCCATGCATCACGACGAGGCCAACCAGGCGCTCAAGTTCGGCGCCCTTCTCGAAACGGGCGAGTACCGCTACGACCCGCGGGAGCACCACGGGCCGACGCTCTACTACCTGACGCTGCCCCTGGCCAAAGCGGCCGGCGCCCGCAGCCTGGCGGATGTCGACGAAACCCTGCTCCGGCTCGTCCCGGCCCTGTTCGGCACCGGCCTCATCCTCCTTTTCCTGCTCTTCGGAGGCGGGCTGGCCCGGGAGTCCATCGCCTTCGCGGCCGTCCTGGCCGCCCTCTCGCCGCTCATGACGTATTACAGCCGCTTTTACATCCAGGAGAGCCTGCTCGTCTTTTTCACAGCCGGGTTGATGGCGGCGGGCTGGCGCTATTTCCGATCGCCGTCCGTCTGGTCCGCGGCCGCGGCCGGGTTTTTCGCCGGCCTGACTTACGCCACCAAGGAGACCTCGATCATAATCTTCGCCGCCCTGATCGTCGGGGTCGCCGTGGCGGCGCTCGCGGGACGCGGAGAAGCCGGGTCGTCCGGACGGGCGCCGGCCGCGTTCGCGCTCCACGCGGCCGTCTTCCTGGCGACGGCCTTGGCCGTGGCCGCGCTCTTTTTCACTTCCTTCCTGGACAACCCCTCGGGCCTGGCCGATTCGGTCAGGGCCTTCGGCGCTTACGCCGACCGGGGCCTGGAGGGCGGCGTCCATGCCCATCCCTGGTGGTACTACCTGAAGCTCCTGCTCTGGACGAGGTACGGCCGCGGACCGGTCTGGAGCGAGGCCTTCGTCATGGCCCTGGCCGTCGCCGGCGCCATCGCCGCTTTCGGCCGCGACGCCGGCAAGGACGCGAAGCCGGCCTTCATCCGGTTCCTGCTGGGTTACACCCTGGCCGCCGGAGCGGCCTTCTCCCTCATCCCCTACAAGACGCCCTGGAACGCCATGCCGTTCTACCTCGGCGTCATCCTCCTCGCCGGCCACGGCGCCGGCCTCCTCTGGAGGGTCAGCCGCTTCCCTGTCGTGAAGCTGGCGGTGCTGGCGCTGCTTCTGCCCGGCTTTTTCAACCTGGGTCTCCAGGGCTTCCGGGCCAATTTCAGGGACTACGCCGAGCCTTCCAACCCCTATGTCTATGCCCAAACCAGCAAAGACCTCCTGCGTCTCGCGCGGACCGTCGAGGGAGCCGCCGAAGCGGCGGGAGACCATAAGAACCTGCTGGTGGCCGTCGTCGCTCCGGCCGAAGAGACATGGCCGCTGCCCTGGTACCTGAGGCGGTTCGAGTTCGTCGGCTACTGGAACGAGTTCGACCCGGCCGGGCCGGCAGGCAGAGCTGAGATCGTCATTTGCTCGCTCGGCGCGGCCGAAAAGTTCCAATCCTCGGCCGGCGCGGGCTTCGTCGCCTCCTTCTACGAGCTCAGGCCCGGCGTCCTGCTGGAACTCTTCGTCCGCCGAGACGTCTGGGAAGCCTACCTGGACAGGAAAGCGGCCAAGAAAGCGACCTGATGGACGCGGTGATAAAAACTCTGCTCATCGGGGAGAAGTTCGCGGTCTTCCCTTTCTTCGAAGGGAGGCCGCGGGAGCTCGAACCCGGCAGGCTGCACATATTCATCGGGCCGGGCAAGGCCTTCGGTTCCGGCGAGCATGAGACGACCGCGAGCGTCCTTCAGGAAATGGAAAAGATGACCGGCTGGCGGGAAGCCAGGGTGCTCGACATCGGCTGCGGGACGGGCGTGCTTTCCATCGCCGCGGCCCGTCTCGGCGCCCGCGACATCACGGCCATAGACACCGAAGAGGACGCCGTCGAAGCCTGCCGCCGCAACATAGCCCTGAACGGCGTCGAGGACATGATCATGGTCAAGCGCGGCGACATCGGCTCGGTGCGACGAGAGCGCTACGACATCATCCTGGCCAACCTCTACGGCGACCTGCTGGTCGAGATCGCGGACGATGCGGCGCTCCTTCTCAAGCCTCAGGCGAGGCTCATACTCTCGGGAATAAGCTACGAGTACGCTTACGAGGTCAAGAAGGCTTTCACCGGGCTCGGGCTGGCCGTCGCCCGCAGCCGGGCCCTGGAGAATTACTGCACCCTCGTCCTGAAGAAGGAGCGCTGACCCGCCGCTCCCGGCGCCCGGCACCAGGCACGCCCGGCACCAGGTACCTGATTCGCTGTCATTACCTGTTATCTTTTTGTCTTAACCATGGTTGGAACAGGAAATGCTTGGTCGTTACGCCATATAACGGAAGCAGGTTTTGAGCAATTAACTCCCTGTTAATGAGAAAAACCATAAAAAAGATAACCTGAACGAGATACCGATTAATACCGAATCCCGCGACAATCCCTCCGATGTCGCCGCCATATATAAAGGGACCAACGGAGAGATTAAACGCGTCCAATATCAAGAAAAGCAAAATCAGCCAGTATCCTAACGCGCTAAGAAAAGAGCTTCGTAAACGGGCCATCTTCACCCTGAAAAAGAACATTAAGTAACCCAATAAAAGTGTGAGCACATTACTTGTCGCTGAAATGAAGCCCCACTTGACGCCTTCTCTTTCAGCGACAGGGGTTTTGAACACGACTTCCAAGCCGTAAGGATGAACACGAAATGTCTGATACTCCGCAAATTTCCAGGCGACAAGAGCATGAGCGCCCTCGTGAACTACGGCAAAGATGATTATCGCCAATATAAGGGTCAGGTATTTCTTCATTAATCGACCATCTTATTCTTCTAATGTGACCGCCCTAACGTTCCGGGATGGCCTTGGATTAGTCCGCTCTCGGCGCCGGGCGCCTGATCCAGATGATGCTGAACCAGTTCCCGCATTTCGCCGACTTGTCCGAGCCGGCGTCGCGCACGACCGTCACGACCTTGTACCTCCCTTTCTCCAGCCCGGAGAGCGTGTAGGTGGCGGTGCCGCCTGCCAGAAGCCCTCGAAAGCCGGCTTCAGCGAGATGAACGCCGAGGCGTGGCCCCCGGCGTTCATTAATCCCCCGAGGTCGCTCAGGGCGGATTTCAAGGTCGTCGGCAAACCGGTCGTTTCCGCCGTCGGGGCGCGACCGGGCTTCTCGGCCTCGCCGCCGCAGGCAGCGAAAAGCAACCGAGCGACGACGCCGAAACACGCGAGTCTTTTCATCTCAATGCACCTCCTTCGTGGATAACACAGCCCCGGCCCTTATTTCGGGCCGCGGGTACCGACATCTCTTCTATATATTTCCCTTAATGATGAAAATCAAGCCCGTTCGCCCATGGTATCTTCGATTTGAGCCGGCCGCGCGTTACGATATGCGGCCGCGACCTAAGACTCACTGACGGACAGTGATCCTGTCTTCTCTGCCGGCGACCAGGACGGACGGCCGCGGAGCGCGCAGAAGTTGCAAGATAACCAAGGGAAACGCACGGACCGAATCCGGCGCGAGCTCTTTAGGCGCCTGTCCCTGTTCCGCGCCGGAAATGCGCATACGATACAGGACCTGGTCGGCATTGACATCCCCCCCTCATGGATGTTAGTATCCGGCCATGTCCCGGCGGCTCCGGCGGAACGCCCGACCTCGGTTGAAGATAAACCACAGCACCAAACCAAGGAGGATCCATTGAAGAGAAAAACTCTCGGCCCGTTTATTTTCGCCCTGGCGCTGCTCGCCGCGACGACCCTGTGGGCGGCCGCGGACGTCTGCATCAAGCAGGTCCGCCATACCGACCCCTTCACGATCATGGGCCAGACCCAGCCCGAGAAGAACGAGAACCTGGTCATCTGGCTGGGCAAGAACGTCGCCCGCTTCGACACCGGCGACAAGTCCTCCAACATCGTGATGCTCGACCAGAAGAAGATGATCGCCCTCGACCACGAACGCCTGACCTACTCCGAATGGCCGCTCAACCTGGAAGCCATGGTCGACAAGGCCGTCCAGGACAAGGCCGACGAGGTCGAAGAGGACGACGAAGCGGAAGGAGACAAGGACCTCCAGGAGTTCGCCGACCTGGCCAAGGAGATGGCCGGGGCCATGTTCGAAGGCCTCGAGGTCAAGGTGACGCCGACCGGCGAGGCACGGAAGATAAAGAGCTGGAACTGCCGCAAGTACATCGTCGAAATCAGCATGCCCATGGGCAAGTCAAGGTCCGAGTCCTGGGCCACCGAGGACGTCAAGTTCGACCCGAAGCTCTACTGGACCGCGGCCAACGCCATGATGCTTAGGCAGCCGGGGTTCGAGAAAGCGCTCCAGGAAATGGAAAAGATAAAGGGCTTCGTCGTCCTTCAGGAGTCGACCAGCGAGGCCATGGGCGCGCAGGTCAAGGTAAGGGAAGAAGTCCAGGAAGTGATCACGACGACCGCCCCCGCCGGGACCTACGAGATACCGAAGGGCTATAAAAAAGCCAAATAGGTCGTCCTTAAGGCGGGCGGGACCGAGTTTCAGCTCTCGGCTTCGCCTTTTTCGGGCTCGGCCTGTTCCGGGGCCTCGCCTTCCTCCTCGGCCGGCGCGACTCCGGACTTTTTCTGCAGGCGCCTCAAGCGCTTTTCCTCCTGCTTTTGGAGGCGCTTGAGCTCCTTGCTGCGCTTGGCGCTTTTGTACGCTCTGTTGCCTCTGGCCACCATACCTCCTGTCTTTTCAGTTTCCTTCGTTATCTTACAGCCATCTTACAAGCAAAGCAACGGCCGCGCAAGCCCGAAGGCGCTCCATGGAGTAGCGTGGCCGCTGTCGCAATGAACCGGCCGGTCGGTCAAGGCCCGCGGTCCGCTGGAATAATCGGCCCCCTCCGATTGTATCAGTAGTGGAAGCGCGAGCTTCCCCGGAATTCAGGCAAGGAGGCGGAGATGTTCCAGGAAGCGTTCTTCTCGCCAGGCAGGAACTTAGGCGCCAGGGCCGCGGCCCTGCCGGCCGCAGTCCTCATCCACGCGTTGGCCCTGTCGCTGGCGCTGACCGTCCCGCTCCTGAGCGTCGGCGACCTGCCAAGGGTCGACCTCACGGACGTCATCGTCGTCCCGGCGCCTCCCATGACCCCGCTCCCGCCGCCCAAGGGTAGTGGGGTCAAACCCGGCGGGACCAAGATCAAGCAAAGGCCGCAGCCGGCCGTCGCGGCGGCGGGCTGGCGGTTCGCGCCCGTCGAGGTACCCCAGGGCATCATCGAAGAGACACTCGGCGCGGGCGGAGGCGGCTTCGGCATACCAGAAGGAGTGGATTACGGAGCGGACGGCGCCGTCCCCACCAACATCATCGGCGAAACGCTCTTCAACCTGGTCGGAGCGCCTTCCGAGGCCCCGGTCCGGGCCGCGGGCGAGGTCAGGCCGCCCAGGCTCATCCGCAGGGTCGAACCGGACTATCCCGAGATGGCCCGGATGGCGCGCGTGGAAGGCACTGTCATCCTGGAGGCCACGACCGACATCTACGGCCGGGTCAGCGCGGTCCGCGTCCTGCGCTCCATCCCTCTTCTCGACGAGGCCGCGGCGGCCGCAGTCAGGCAGTGGCTCTACGAGCCGATGATCATCAACGGCCGGCCCCGGCCGGTCGTCTTCACGGTCACAGTCCGCTTCGTGCTCCAGAAGTGAGAACGCGGGGGAAGGGATGGAATCCCTGCTGCCGAGCCGGCCCTGTCGGGCGACAGGGATTGAGGGAACATGTATAATCTATTGTATGGAGGAGGTCGAACTCGTCCGGAAAGCCCGGCTCGGGGACATGGACGCCTTCGAGAGCCTGGTCCGCAAGTACCAGCAGAAAGTCTACGCCCTCTGCCGCCGGCTGACGGGCGCCCACCAGTCGGCCGACGACCTGGCTCAGGAGACGTTCATCAAGGCCTATTTCTCGCTCGAATCCTTCGACGAGGGCCGGCCCCTCTACCCCTGGCTGCGCCGCATCGCCCTCAACGCCGGGCTCAACTATGTCAAGCGCCGAGGCCGCGAAAAGCCTTTCGACGACGGAGGTCCGGACCGCGGGCGGAAGGAGCTGACACAGGCCGTCGAAGGACCGGAGCAGCAGCTTGAGCGGGCCGAGCTCGAAGCCGGCTTCGAGAGCGCCGTGAAGGCTCTTCCGACCGAGCAGAGGACCGTCTTCGTGCTGCGCTTCTACGAGGACATGAGCTACGACGAGATCGCCCGAGAGCTGGGCCTGCCGCTCGGGACGGTCATGTCGCGGCTGAACCGGGCCCGGCGGAGGCTCAGGGAGCTGCTGGAAGCGCCCGAGGCCAAGGGAGCTTGAGATGAGACACGGCAGAATAAGGGAACTCATCGGGGCCTACGCCGACGGCGAGCTCTGCGGCCGGGAACGCGCCGAGGTGGAGCGGCATCTCGAAACCTGCGCCGAATGCCGGCGGGAGCTCGAGTTCATCCGAAGGCTCGAGGCGATGCCCAGGACCGCTCCCCCGGTGCCGGACGAGGAGAGCTACTGGACCTCTTTCGCGGGACGCGTCCGGGAGAAAGTGGTCAGGCGCCGGGCCCAGGCTCCCGCTGCTGCCGTCGCCGCCGTTCCCGATATTTTCAGGCAGTCGTTCTTCCATCCGGAAAGCACCCGGAAGGCCCGGGCGGCCGCCTTCCCCATTTCGGTCGCGGTCCACGCGGCCTTCATCCTTCTCATAATCGTGCTTCCGCTCCTGAAGACCGGCGAGCTGCCGAAGGTGGAGGTTTACAGCGCCTTCCTGGCGCCTCCGCCGC
>CAYWJT010000067.1:0-10972 GCA_964458655.1 uncultured Eubacteriales bacterium
GCGAGCCGGTGCCGGGCGCGCGGATGGGGGCCTTGCAGTACCAGTACATCGAGATACCGCTCCTGCTCAAGCTCCGCATACCGCTCGGCTTCCTGACTCCCTTCGTCTTCGGCGGGCCTTCGGTGGGCATGAAACTCGGCGACGCCAAGTTCCTCATCTCCGGCGACGCTGCCTCGGAAGAGACGATCGAGGATTTCGAGAAGTACGACTACGGCGCCGTCGTCGGCGGCGGACTGGAGCTCAGCCGCAACCTCTGGCTCGATGTCCGCTACAGCACCGGGCTGAAGAAGCTCATCAAGGACGTGGAAACGGGGACCTACTTCGACATCAAGAACGCCGTTCTCTCGGCCACCGTCAGCCTGGTCTTCTGAGGGCCACGGTCGCCTTTATCGCCGAGGGGACGCTCGGCCGCGGACCGGTGTGAAGGGGCAGGGGCGCCGAGTGCGACCCTGCCTAGCCGGGCCAGCGCTCCGCCTGTCCGTCCTTCGGTCACTAAAGAGACGGGAGCCGGTATCCGCAAAAACGCCACGGTTGCCGGTCCCCCGTTTCATAGGCCTTCAGCCTTTCGAACCTCAGAGGCGACCCGCAGCCCGATGATCCCAACGCCCGCTTCACATACTCCCGATAAGCAAAATCCCGATTGTGTTCAGCATACGTCGGCCCCAGGACGGCGTCGGTTTGACAGGCCGCGCCTTTTTGCCATAATTAATGGAGCAAGAGTAGGAGCACCTATCCATGTCCAGAAGCGCCCGAAGACCGGGGCCGGTCCAGCCGGTCAGGAAAACAGGCCCGGCTCCGGTCATCATCCTGGTTATCTTTTCGCTCTTGTGCGCCGGCTGCTCGCTGGAGAAGCTGGCCTTGAAGAAGGCGGCCGGCATACTCACGGCGCCGTCCTCGGGGAGCGTTTTCACGGGCGACGACGACCCCGAGCTTGTAGCCGCGGCCCTGCCCTTCGCCATAAAGTTCTACGAATCGCTGCTGGCCTCGCTGCCGGAGCACGAAGGGCTTAGGTTGCGCACGGGCAGTCTCTATGTCATGTACGCCAACGCCTTCATCCAGACGCCGGCCGACATGACGCCGCGCTCGGAGATCGAAACGCGCGAAGCTCTGCTGGCCCGGGCCAAAAAGCTCTATCTCAGGGGCAGGGACATCCTGCTCGTAGCGCTGGAAAGGAAAAACCCCCGACTCAGGTCCGAGCTCGAAGCCAGGCGGTACGATAAGGCCCTGGCGCCTTTCGGCCGGCAGGACGTCGATTTCCTCTACTGGGCGGCCGCGGGCTGGGTGGCGGCCTATTCGGTCGACCCGTTCGACATGTCGATCGGCCTGAGCCTGCCCGAGGCCGCAGCCCTGATGAACCGGGTGCTCGAGCTCGAGCCCGGCTACGCCGGCGGCGCCGTTCACAACTTCTACATCCTCTATTACGGCTCCCTGCCCGAGTCGCTCGGAGGGGACGACGGCAAGGCCCGGGAGCACTTCAGGAAGGCCGAGAAGCTCTGCGCGGAAAGCGACACTTCCTATCTTCTCTCGCTGGCGACAGCCGTCTCGGTCAAGCGCCAGGACCGGGAGGAATTCATAAACCTCCTTAAAAAGGCGCTCGACTTCGACGTCGACCGGGCGCCGCAGAATCGCCTGGTCAACATCCTGAACAGGCGCAAGGCAGCCTGGCTCCTGGACCATGTCGACGACTTTTTCCTGCCTCCGGAAGCGGCTAAGGACCTGGGCCGGGGGATCCGGGGTGGGCCATGAAGAAACGGTTTCGGCTGGCGTCTGTCGGCCTGGCGGCCCTGTTTTTCGCCGCCTTTGTCCCGACCTCCGCCACGGTCGAGATAAAGATCGGCAGCGTCGCGCCCGAGCGCTCGCCCTGGGACAAAGCGCTTCTCAAGGTAGCCAGGGAATGGGAAGCGATAACAGGAGGAGCCGTCAAGGTCCGGGTCTATCCCGGCGGCATCGCCGGCGGCGAGCCCGACATGATCAGGAAGGTAAAGCTGGGCGTCCTCCAGGGCGCGGTCCTGACCAACATGGGCATGATCCAGATCGAGAGGTCGGCGCTCGTGCTCAACCTGCCGTACCTGTTCGAGTCCGACGAGGAGCTCAACTACGCCTTCGGCAAGCTGCGGCCCTTCCTCGAGGCCGAAGTGGAGAAGAGCGGCTTCAAAGTCGTCCAGTGGACGCAGTCGGGCTGGGTCTATTTCTTCACCAAGGGGCCGGTCCTCTATCCCGACGACCTGAAGAAATACAAGATATCCATAACCAAGGACGACCCCGACCTCGAGCAGGTCTGGGAGAAGATGGGCTACAGGGTGGTGCCGCAGGACAACAAGGACGTGATGATCGCCCTCGAAAGCGGCATGGTCTCGGCGATCTACCTGCCGGCGGTCCTGGCCGCTTCCGGACAGTATTTCGCCATCGCGCCGCACATGCTGGCCCCCAGGCTCTCGCCGCTCGTGGGCGGCCTGGTCATCGCCAGGAAGACCTGGGAGCAGATACCTGAGGGGTTCAGGCAGGCGATGCTTGACGCCGCCGACCGGGAGGCTCGGGCTCTTGCCGGAGAGATCGTCAGCCTGGAAGCAGAGGCGATTAAGGCCATGAAGGATCACGGGCTCGTCGTCCACGAGCCTCCGCCGGAAGCCATGGCCATGTGGCGGGAGGCCGCCTCCCGGGCGGTTTCGGCGCTCGTCGGCCGGGTCATCCCCGAAGACGTCTACCTCAAGGTCCTCGGCTTCATCAGGGAGTACAGGGCCGTCAGTGAAAAATAAGCCGCTCCCCTTTCTGTGCCGGCTGGAAGACTGGCTCGTTTACCTGACGGTCCTGGCCGTCGGCTTGATGCTCTGTTTCGAGGTCGTAGCCAGGAAGTTCTTCCACACCGGCATCCGCAATTCCACGATCTACGTCCAGCACCTCATCCTCGCCGCCACCTTCCTTTCGGGCGCCGTCACCTCGCGCGAGAAAAAGCACCTGACCCTGGCCGCGCGGCTGCCGGTCGGGGAGCCGGCCGCGACTTATATCAAGACGGCCGTCGGTGTCATCTCCTCGGCCTTCACCTTCGCCTTCGCGGCCGCCGCCTTTTCCTTCTCCCTGAACGCCTTTTCGGCGGGGGAGAGGATCGGCTTCGTCCCCAAACGCTTCATCGGTTATGTCATGACGCTGGGCTTCCTGGCCATGGCCGTCCGCTTCATCACCGGGCTGGAGCGGGAAAAGTCGCGGGCCCTCTGGCTGGCGCCGGCCTTGGCCGGGGCCGTGTTCATCGCCTTCGGCCCTCTGGCCGGGGCAGCTTCGAGCCTCGCCGGCCGGGAGCCGGCGCTCGCGGCGGCGCTGAAGGGTCCGTTCCAGGCCGCCTTGGCCGCGGTCTCCGGGCCGCTCGTTGTCGTCCTCATCAGCCTGGCCTTCTTCGGGATGCCCGTCTTCGTGGTCCTCGGCGGCGTCGGGCTGCTGCTCGTGGCCGGCGCCGGCCTGCCGGTAGAGATCGTCGCCAACCAGGCTTACACGGTCCTGACCGACTATTCCATACCGGCCATCCCGCTCTTCGCGGCCGCCGGATTCTTCCTTTCCGAAAGCAGGGCCGGGGAGAGGCTGGTCGCCTTCTTCGAGGAGGCGGTCGGGTGGCTTCCGGGCGGCCTGACCATGGTCGCCGTCCTGGTCTGCGCTTTTTTCACCACTTTCACCGGCGGCTCGGGCATCACCATCATCGCCTTGGGCGGCCTGCTGCTCCAGGTCCTGACGCAGGCCGGCTACACCAAGAGGTTCAGTGTCGGCCTGCTGACCTCCTCGGGCAGCATAGGACTGCTTTTCCCGCCCAGCCTGCCGATCATAATCTACGGCGTCACGGCCGGCGTCAGCATCAAGGACATGTTCCGGGGCGGGATCATCCCAGGCGGGGTCCTGGTCCTGGCCATGATCATCGCGGGGGCTGTTTTCTCCTCGAGGCTGAAGGTCGAGCCCAGGCCCTTCAGTCCGCGCCGGGCGCTCCGCTCCCTCAGGCTGGGGGCGGGCGAGATCCTGCTGCCGCTCATCGTCGTGGTCCTCTATTTCGGCGGCGTCACCAACCTGCAGGAGAGCGCGGCCGTGGCCCTGCTCTACGCCTTCGTCCTGGAAACGTTCGTGCACCGCGACCTCAAGTTGAAGGACGTCCCGAGGGTCATGGCCTCATGCGTGACGGTCTTCGGCGGCGTGCTCGTCATCCTGGCGGTGGTCAACGGCCTGTCTTACTTCATCATCGATTCCCAGATGCCCCAGCGGCTGAGCGCCTGGCTCGGGGCCGCCATCTCCTCCCGCTACCTGTTCCTGCTCCTGCTCAACCTGTCCCTGCTAGTCGTGGGCTGCTTCATGGACATATATTCCGCCATCCTGGTGGTGGTTCCGCTCATCGTCCCCCTGGCCGGCGTCTTCCACATCCACCCCGTCCATCTCGGGGTGATCTTCCTGGCCAACCTCGAGCTCGGCTACCTGACGCCGCCTGTCGGACTGAACCTTTTCCTGGCCTCCTACCGCTTCAACGAGCCCATGGGCCGGGTCTACAGGGACGTGCTCGTCTTCACGCTCATCCTGCTGGCCGCGGTCCTGCTCATCACCTACGTGCCTTTCCTGTCGACGGCCCTCCTCTGACCGGGCCGGCTCAGCGGACGTAGGAGAAGATGTTGTGGTCGCTGCCTTCCTCGTCCTTCATGCTCAGGGCCTCGACCTGCTTGTGCTCCCAGCCCGGGATCTCGTAATTGTGGGAGACCACCCTCGTCCCTGGCTTGAGCTGCTGGTCGAAGATGGGCCGCAGCAGGGCGTTCGATTCCGGCAGGAGATAGAGCGTCACCACGGTCGCCTCCGAGATATCGGCCTTGGTCGCATCCATGCAGATGAAGCTGACCAGGGGCTCGATGCCGGCGCCGCGGGCGTTGTGTCTGGATTCGTCGATCATCTCCGGGTCGATGTCGATGCCGACCCCGCGCGCCCCGTATTTCCTGGCGGCCGTGATGACGATGCGGCCGTCGCCGCAGCCGATGTCGTAGACCACGTCACGCGACGTCACCCGGGCCATCTCCAGCATGCGGTCGACCACGACTTGGGGCGTGGGCACGTATGGCGCCAGGTCTTCGGCGTCGGCGCGGCCGTGCGAGCCGACGAACAGGTCGATGAGCTTTTCGTCGTAGCGGAAGGAGTAGGGCTTGCCCGGGTCGAGGGAGTAGTTGACGTCCTTTTCGCCGGTGTTGAACTCGATCTCGAGGTGCTCACGGGTCCGGAAACGGTGGATCTCGGCCGGCGCGATCTCGCGGCTTTCCAGTTTCTCCGGCCGTCCGCCCGGATATATCCTATAGGGTATGGTCCTGTCGGTCACGTTGCGGACGGTCGTTTCCTTGACGAAAACCGCCTCCGCGGCCGGGGCCGGCCTGGTCCGGGCTTGGGCCGGCGCCTCGCGTTTCGCGGAAGGTCTGGTCAGTATGACGGCGGCTGCCGCGGCCACGACGACCACGGACAGGAACAGAAGTTCGATCTTCCTCTTCATCGGTCACCTTCTTGACGCAGTCGTTCCGTTCTTTTCAGGCTAGCGTTCCGGGGCTCCGGCCGGCGGTCCGCAGCCGGGCCGGCCGGTTCATTTTTCCGCTTCCTGGATGGCCTTGAGGTCCAAGGTCACGACCCGGCCCAGGCTCGAGAGCGGCCGGTCGAACCTCTTCTCGTCGCCCACGACCACGATTATCGCCTTTTCCGGCTCGAGGTACTTCTTGGCCGCCTCGAGGACGTCGGCCTTGGTCACCCTGCGGATGTTGTCGATATAGGTCTCGAGGTAGTTGTCCGGATAGCCCGTGAGCTTCAGCCGGATGAACTGGTTGAGTATGATGGAGCTGCGCTCGAAACGGAAGACGAAGCTGTTGATGAGAGAGTTCTTCGACGTGGCCAGCTCCTCGTCGGTGACGGGGTTCGACCTCAGGTCGCGGATGATGTCCTTGACCAGGCCGACGGCCTCGACGAGATGGTCGGCCTTGAGCTGGGAGGCGACCCGGAAGGCGCCGCGCGCCCGCCCGATCCCTTCCGAGACCCCGCCGTAGATGCCGTAGGTCAGGCCTCGGTTGGAGCGGAGTTCCTTCATCAGCCGGGCCGTGAAGCCGCCGCCGCCGAGTATATCGTTCAGGACCTCGATCTTGAACTCGTCAGGGTTGTTCCTGGTCACGCCCAGGTGCCCGAGATGGACGTTCCCCTGCGGCGTGTCCTTGTAGACGTAATAGACGGTGCCGTCGGCCCGGTCGACGGGCGCGGCCGGCTGCGGAACCTCGACCTTCCTCTTGGGCCAGGCGCGGAAGGCTTTCTCCAGCAGGTTGCGCGCTTCCTGGAGCGAGATGTCGCCGGTTATGCCGATGGTCAGGTTGGAGGGGGCGAAGTAGCGTCTGTGGAAATCGAGGAGGTCCTGGCGCGTTATGCCGCGGACGGACGCCGGCGTCGGCCTGCGGCCGAAGGGCGAATCCTTGCCGAAGAGGACCTCGTTGAAGAGGAGGCCGGCCACCGAGAAAGGCTGGTCCCAGCGCCGGCGCATGCCCTCCAGGCTCTGATTCCTGGCCAGCTCGAGCTTGTCCTGGCTGAACTCCGGGTTCATGATCAGGTCGGAGTAGAGCTCGATGACCCGGGCCGCGTCCTTTTTCAAGCAGCTGGCCGAAACGTTCAGGAATTCCTCGCCGGCCGAGGATTCTATCGAGGACGCCAGGAACTCCAGCTCCTCGTTGAGGGCATCGCCGGAGATCTTTTTGGTCCCGCCGGTCCTGAGCACGGTCCCGGCGAGCGAGGCCAAGCCGGCCTTGTCCGGCGGGTCGTTGACGGCGCCGCCGCGGATGAAGCCCGCCAGCGAAACGAGCGGCAATTCCCGGTCCTCGAGGTAGTAGCACTGGATGCCGTTGCTCAGGCTGAAGGCGGACGGCCTGGTGAGCTTGAACTTGAGCTCCGGCGCGGGCTTCAGTTCGCTCGGATGCCTCTGGGCCGCGGCCGGGAGGCACAGGAGCGCGGCGAGCCCGGCCAGGCATATCGTGGTGACGGTTCTGGTCTTGTTCATTTCGGTTCTCCCGTCAGTTGGCTTTGGCCTTCTTGACCAGGACGGCCACGGTCCGGTTCTCCGGCGTCAGGAACCTGGAGGCGAAATCCATGACGTCGGCGGCCGTCACTGAGGTCATCAGGTCCTTGTATTTCAGGTAGAGTTTCCAGTCGCCGAAAAGAAGCTGGTACCTCATCAGGGTCATGGCCAGGCCCATGTTGGAGCTCATGGAGCGGATGTACTGAGCCTCGAGGTTGTTCTTGACCTTCTGGAGCTCCCGCTCGGAGACCGGCTCGGTGCGCACCTTCTCGATGTGGGCCGTGATGGCCGCTTCCAGCTCTTCCACGGTGTGCGGGTGCCGGGGCATGGCCGAGAAGACCAGCAGGTTCGGGTATCTCACGCCCGGTCCCGAGCCCACACTCACGGACACGGCGATCTGCCTGTCCTGGACCAGGTCCTTGTAGAGCCGTGAAGTCCGGCCCATGGACAGGATGTTGGCCAGGACGGCGGCCGCGGCGTCCTCCTTCGTGAGGTGCATGGGTTTGTGAAAACCCATCAGCAGGACCGGCTCCGCTTCGGCCTCGTAGCGGACGCGCCTCTCGCCGAGCTGCCTGGGCTCGACCGTGCGCAGCGGCGGCGGGTCCTCGCCCCTGGGGATGTCGCCGAAGTAGCGCTCGATGACCGGCCAGGCCCGTTCGGGATAGATGTCGCCGACCAGGGCCAGGACGCAGTTGTTGGGCGTGTAGAAGCGGTTCTTGAAGGCCAGGGCTTCTTCGAGCGTGATGGAGCTTATGTCGGAAGCCCAGCCGACGACGGGATGGCCGTAGGGATGGGCCATGAAGGCGGCGGCCATGAACATCTCGCTGAGCGCCCGCATGGGCACGGCCTCAGTGGTCTGCTTGCGCTCCTCCTGGACGACGCTCCGCTCGGTGTAGAACTCGCGGAGCACCGCGTTCCTGATGCGCTCCGATTCCACCAGGCAGAACAGCTCCAGCTGGTTGGCCGGCAGGCTTATTATGTAGGAGGTCTGGTCGGTGCCGGTGCCGGCGTTGAGGCCCACGCCGCCCACGTTGCTGTAGATGACGTCGATCTCGTCCTTGACTATGTACTTTTTCTGCTCGGCCTCGAGTCTCGTCAGCTCCTCACGCAACCGGGCGAGCTTCTCCTTGTCGGCCTGGTCGCCCTTGGCCAGTTCCAGGCTCCATTCCCGGCCGACCCGGTTGACCTCCGCCATAACGGCCTTTTCCTTCTCGAAGTCCGTCGTGCCTATCCGGGGCGTGCCCTTGAAGGCCATGTGCTCGAAAAGATGCGCCGTGCCGGTCAGGCCCGTCGGTTCGTCGACCGAGCCCACCTTGAAGCCGTAGATGCTGCTGAAGACCGGCGCGCCGTGGCGCTCCACGATGATGACGGTCAGGCCGTTCCCCAGCGTCCGGGCCTGGACCTTGTCTTCGAGCGTCTGCCCGGCCGGAGCCGCGGCCGCCAGTACAGGCACCAGGAGCAGCAACATAAGAAAGAGAATTGCCCTTTTCTTGGACCGCATGCTCACCTCCTTGCTGTCACTATTCCATTATCACCTAAGACCCGGCAGTGTCAATAAACCGGAGGCCCGATAACTAAGAGCGTGGGCAAAAGGGGAAAACTGGAAAACTGGGGACAGGTACCGACTATATACTAACCGCCGTTGGTCGGTATCTGTCCCCGGTTTTCCCCCAAAGAATGGTGGCATCTCCGTTTCCGTGATAGGGCGCAGGACAATGGGAGGGGTGGCACGGCTCCAGTCCCCGCAACGCCCGCAGCGGAAGGGGTTCCCCACGGGGGGATGGGTGGAGCGAGGACGGACGGGGACGAGCCGTGACAGGACCCCATCACAGATCAAGTCCGTCACGGAAGCGGGGATGCCGCCATTCTGATCATGGAATCTAAACGGAAAAGCGGGTTTATTATATAATGAACGCCGCGGACCGCCCGGAGAGCGCATGACGGCGACCTTCATCCTGACTTTCGTGTTGCTGGCCGTCCTGCTCGCCCGCTTGAGAGCCGAGTCGAAGCGCCTCGAGCTCGCTCGTGCCGGAGTCCGGGTCAGGGTCGCCGTCACCGGCATAAGGGGAAAGTCGTCGGTGACGCGGCTCATCGCTGCCGGCCTCAGGGCTTCGGGCCTGAGGGTCCTGGCCAAGACCACCGGTTCCCGGCCCGTGCTCATCCTGCCCGACGGGAGCGAGTCGGAGATCGTCCGCCACGGCCCGGCCTCGCTCCGGGAGCAGGTTCACCTCCTTTCGTGTGCCGCGTCCCTGCGCGCCGACGCCCTGGTCGTCGAGACGATGAGCATCCGGCCGGAGTACCTCGGGGTGGAGATCCGCGACGTCGTCCAACCGGGACTGGTCGCCGTGACCAACGTCCGTCTTGATCACATGGAGGAGATGGGCCGGACCAAGGAGGAAATCGCGGTCTCGCTGACCTCGGCCCTGCCCGAAGGCGCGCTCGTCGTCTTCCCGGAGGAGGAGCTGCCCGAGGGTTTCGCGGCGGCGGTGTTGGCCCGGAGGGCGCGGCCGGTCAGGGTCGCTGCCGACACCGCGTTCGACCTGACGCCGGCGGGCGGCCTTCGGTCGGAATTCGCGGCGAATGTCCGGCTGGCTGCGGCCGTGCTCAGGGAGCTTGGCGTCTCCGAGGAAGACGCGGCGAGAGGCATGGGGCAGGCTGAGCCGGATTTCGGCAGCCTCAGGGCCTGGCTCGTGCCGATGGCCCGCCCATCTGGGCCGGCACTATGCGTGAGCGCCTTCGCGGCCAACGACCCGGAGTCCTCGGCCGCCGCTCTGTCCAGGGTCCGACGCGTTATCGGAAGTCCGCCGGGGCCGCTTATCGGGCTGGTCTGCCTGCGCGAAGACAGGCCCGAGAGGACCGGACAGTGGCTGGAGGCCGCGGCCGAGGGTTTTTTCGAGGGTTTCGCCCGCGTCGCGTTTCTCGGCCGGCCGGCCCGGGCCGCGGGAAGGAAAATGGCGAAGCTGCGGCCGTCCTTTGCCGTGGAGTTCGTCTTCGAGGCTTCGCCCGACCCGGCCGACCTCATGGACCGGCTGTCGGCCGGGCTGTGCGGCCGGCCGGCCTTCGTCGGCCTGGCTAACATCATCGGGCTCGGCGAAAGCTTCATCGCTCACTGGGAAGAGACGGGAGCCGTCCATGACCTATGAAACGCTGCTCATCGGCTTTCTCGTGGCCCTGCTCTGGCTCGAGCTCACCGACATCTCGCCCGGTGGGATAATCGTGCCCGGCTACATCGCGCTCAGCCTGGACCAGCCGCTCAGGATACTGTTGACGCTGGCGGCCGCGCTCCTGACGTTGGCCTGCCTGCGCTGGGTCTCGGCCAACTTCATAATCTTCGGTCGGCGCCGCTTCGTCCTACTCGTTCTCTTCGGCGCGCTGGCCGCCGAGGCCTGGGTGCTCGTCTTTCCGTACCTGGCGCGCGGCCCGGCCGAGATGAGGGTTGTCGGCCTGATAGTTCCCGGCATCCTGGCCGCCAGCCTGGCCCGCCAGAAGATGCTGCCCACGCTGGCCTCCTGCGCCGGAGCTTCGGTCATGACGTTCGCCCTGGCTGCGGTAGCAAGATGGGTCTTCGGATGAGTGACGCGGCCGTGAAAAAAACCGCCCCGGATAATCGGCCCCGGCCGGACTACTCCCGGCTCTATTTGGCCGCTCTGCTGAGTCTGGCCTATTTCGCGGCCTTTTCCCTGTCCGGGACGGGCGGGTCGCCGCTTGCGGGCAAGATGCTCAAGGCGGCCGAGCTCATGGCCAGGGCCGAGAAAGCCCTGGCCGCCTGCAAGGAGAAAGCCGGGTTCCCGCTTGACGCGGCCGCCGACCCCAACCGGACCGGTCTTATCGGCGTGGAAACGTCGGATATCACGACCTCGCTCGGCAACCTTCAGGCCAAGAGGACTTCCACCAACCCGGACTTCGCCGCGCTGCTGGTCTATCTGGCGG
>CAYWJT010000068.1:0-10149 GCA_964458655.1 uncultured Eubacteriales bacterium
AGAATTGCCAGCAGCAACCTATGCAGCGCAACCGTGACCAAGGGCGAGTCATCGCAAATTTCGCGTAATTGATGCGCTTTTAGGAGAGTATCACGTATACCATACTCAATTCGTTGGCCGCTAAGGTCGATGCATGGAATCCACGGTTCATCAATCAGGTTGAATTCCGCCATTTTTTTTATCGCCCTTTTCGATTATAACTCCCAGTTTCTCGTCCACCTTCAGCACATAATCGCCAACGGTCCCCTGGCCCTGCTCATCCAGCCACAGTAAGCGAGCATGTCTGAGGTGCACATTCTTGGACCATTCGGTTGGTGATTCACCTTTATCAACCAACGCATGATAGATTCCCCTGTGGCTCAGTTTGACAGACCAATCGAGCAATTTACGGACCTCCGATACGTCCGATACAGTTGTATAATCCTTGCTTGCTGGCTGCATTACAACCGTGATAAAAGGATCGCTCTCTCGTGTCGCCGCTCTGATGCTTTCATGAACTTGTGGGTCTTCATCATCAACCAATTGGTCGTTGAATTCTTCTACCAAGTCAGAAGGATCTTTAGGTTCAGACACCATCAAACGGCGGGCCGCTTTCTCAGATTCCGCCTGGTCGAATTCTGCCTTTTGCCTTGCCTGCCTTAGGGCTTCTTCCCAGTCAGCGCTCTCAATCGATGGCGGTACCCCATATACGGTTTCTATCAATGCTTCGATTTCACCCGGCACTTCAATCTTCTCTCGCTGACGCAAAGCCAGCCATGTGCGCAAGAGAATATAACGATCGTATACATGCTCGTTGCTTACGCCGAATGACTCAGGCGGAGGGCCATTCGGCCCGGCATCACAGGCTATGATAAACTGTGGCGATTCAAGACCCTTAGGACGGCGACGAGGATGCCTGTGCAGTCGCCCGAAGCGCTGGAGCAACAAATCGACAGGGGCAATCTCCGAGATCATTATATCGAAATCAAGATCCAAGCTTTGTTCGATTACTTGCGTCGCTATCAATACGGCCCGTTTCGGGCGGTTCGAGTTCACGTAGGTGCCATCGGAGCACTTCTCACCCTTGCCGAATCTACACATGACTTCTTCTTCCCGCATCCTCCGCCACATCTGCAGGGTGCGCGCATGAAAGAGCACGCACATAGTATCATTCAGATCATCACTTAAAAATCTATAAACTTCGATGGAGCGGTCGACTGTGTTGCAGACAACTGCACAGCAACCTCCATGTTCCAGCTTTTGTTTGATAATACCGGCCAGAGTCGCCAGGTCGGTATTGGCGAAGCGCACACCAATTGTGCGCGGTACCCCCATAGGAACGTCGATGCAGACATCAGGGCCAATCGCCTCTGCACGAGGATAGTGATACGGAAAAGCCAGAGTGATTCGGGGATAGCGTCCATATTCCAAATCATCCCGGCCGGAATATGCACTGATTAGGGCACTTCGCTTGGTCTCGGGGAGCGTTGCGGAAAGCAGGATAACGGTGCAATCCACCTCCGCCAGCCAATGCAGCAGCCGCTCGAGAATCGTGCTCATGTAAGCGTCATAAGCGTGAACCTCATCAAAGATCACTACCTTCCCCGCCAGACCGAAGAGGCGCACGAACCAGTGTTTAGTTTGCAAAACGCTCAAGAGGCTTTGGTCGATGGTACCAACTCCGAAAGGCGCGAGTAGCGGACGTTTCTTAGCCGTGAACCAAGATTGGGCTTCCATATCGCCATCTTCGCCATCATCCGGCTTGAATTCTTTAATTTCTCCTTCTTTCGGTGCTGCCGTTCTAGAAGCAAGAAGGGCGTCCCCGTGTACCAATTGAAGGTTAAGCCTACCCTCATGACCTCGCCGCCTAAGATAATCATTTAAGACGCGGCTAAACATAGCGTTGCTTGTGGCTTGGGTCGGCATCGCAATATACATCCCTCGTGCAAAGCCCCTGGACATCGCCACGTCCGCCGCATAAAGAGCAGCCTCGGTCTTGCCTTCACCCATGGGCGCTTCAATTATCATAAGATAGGGAGATATCCGCTTTGAAACCAATTCTATTGTGCGCATCTGGAGGGCGTTGGGAGAAAGACCTTTGAATACTGTCTCGAACCCGGCCTCGACGGCGAAGCGCACAGCGGGAAGCCAGCCCAGCTCCTCAAGGGCGCTTCTGGCCCGATTTTGCGCTATCAGCCAATAATCAGTCGTTTTGATATCAACCAAAGCATCATATTCTGCAAGACATGGAAAGAAGTCTTGATTCGAACCAATCCAGTCTGCTACTGATATTAATCCAGCGAGTATAGGAACTACGCCTGGCCGAATAATGCCATTCATGGATTGAGTCGCTTGACCACAGTCCAGACCCACAACGCAGGCAAGTTCCTCAAGCAGTGCCCGCCTGGCCTTATCCCAATTACGATTTCCATTTCCAAGCGTGTCTCTGCCCAAATTTAGGTCGACAGCCCGAGGGAAAACGCCGTGGTGCCCTCCCGCGATTCTCGCTATAACGGCGGACGCAGTGCTTAGCTCTAAGAATTCATTCAATACATGTGCGCTGATAAAGCCATGAGGGCGGTTCTGTTCGTTATTCGAAAACCTAAATCCCATTTTCTCTAATTGAGGCAAAAGTCTCGGTTCTTTCTTTTGGAAAGCCGGGCTGCCCTTGCCCAGGTCGTGCGCGCCCGAGAGGAAAACGATTAATGCCCTTGCATAAGTTCCCAGTGAATCCTTCAGTATTTCTTGCAGACTTTGAGCTATACAATGGTCCCACATTACCGCGGCGACAGCGGCTACATCAAGCATATGGCAGATCAAAGGATGATAGCGCCAATCGGCAGGGCTAATATCTTCTTTTTCCCGACTCGTCTTGGCCCATAATTGTTTCCACGGGAGAATCAAGCGATCGTTGTTGACCATATGTTTCTTTGCGGCTATTGCCTCACGGTGAACACAAGGGCGCTATAATATTACTTTATGCTATAAGTCGGCCCTTAAAAGGATTATATTGACGATACATAAAACATGTCAATATATTTAGGTGCTATTGAGATTCTCTGGGCCGTTCGTAACATATTTAAAAACATGTTAGTTATGAAGGAGGCAGACTCGCGATGCTGGCCAGGATCATAGTCATCGCCGCCTACGCTCTGATGACCCTGACGATAGGCTGGCTGGGGCTGAAGCGGACCAGGACTTTCAACGACTTCTTCCTCGGAGGCCGTTCCGTGGGGGCCTGGATGTCGGCCTTCACCTACGCCGCGGCCTATTTCTCCGCCGTCCTGTTCATCGGTTTCGCCGGCAAGGTGGGTTGGGGCTTCGGCCTGTCAGGGCTGTGGATCGCCGCCGCCAACTCCGTTGTCGGCGTTTTCGGGGTCTGGGCGCTCCTCGGCAACCGCATCCGACGCATGTCGCTCGAGCTCCAGGTCACGACCATGCCGGAGTTCCTGGAGAAACGCTACGGCAGCCGCGCCTTCAAGCTCATAGCCTCCCTGGCCGTTTTCGTCTTCCTGGTCCCCTATTCCGCGGCCGTGTTCATCGGCCTTTCCTACCTTTTCAAGGCCAACTTCCAGTTGGCCTTCAGCCAGGCCCTTCTCGTCATGGGCCTGTTCACGGCTTTCTACCTGGTCCTCGGCGGCTACAAGTCCATGACCATGATCGACATCGTTTTCGGCATGATCATGTGCCTGGGCTCGGCCGTCCTGGTCATGAGCACGCTCGGAAAGGCAGGCGGCTTGGCCCGCCTCACCGCCGGGCTGGCCGCCATCGACCCGAAGCTAACCGCGGTCGTCGGCCCGGGCGGGGCCTGGCCGCTCTTCGCCCTGGCCTTCCTGACGAGCGTCGCGCCGTACGCCATGCCCCAGCTGGTCCAGAAGTTCTACGCCATCAAGGACGAGCGGGCCGTGCGCCGCGGCATGGCCGCTTCCACGGCCTTCGCCGCCCTGATATCCGGGACGGCCTACTTCACCGGCGCCGCCGCCCGTTTCTTCCTCTCGCCCGAGAACGCGCCCGCCGCTTTCTCGGGCGGCAAGCCCGTTTTCGATATCCTGATGCCCGAGTTCCTGGCCAACGTCGTGCCCCATTCCCTGTCCGTCCTCATGATGCTCCTCATCCTTTCGGCCTCCATGTCCACCCTGGCCGCCCTGGTCCTGATCTCGAGCTCCTCGGTGGTCAAGGACATCTATGGCGGTTTCATCGAACCGGGGGTTCCTGACGCCAAACTGACCAGGCTGATGCGCATCGCCTCCGGCGTTTTCATCATCTTCTCGGTGGCGCTGGCCTATTTCAGGCCGGCTACGATCGTGGCCATCCTGTCGATTTCCTGGGGAGCTATCGGCTCCTTCTTCCTCGGACCTTTCGTCTGGGGCCTCATCAGCAGGCGGACGAACCGCGCGGGAGCCTTGAGCTCGGCTTTCCTGGGTCTCGGGACATGCCTGGGCCTTTCCTTCTCAGGCACCGCGCCGGCCGAGGCCGGAACGCTCGGCATGCTGGTCTCGTTCGCCGCGGCGCCGCTCGTCAGCTTCTTGACGAAGAGGCGGCCGAGCGGGACGCACTGACAGCGGGCAAGCCCGGCTTTCCACATCATCGTTCACCACATGCGCTTCATTTACGGCCCCGAAATGTGTATAATAAGGAGCTTGAGACGGGGAGTAGCGCAGCCTGGCTAGCGCACAGCGTTCGGGACGCTGGGGTCGTGGGTTCAAATCCCACCTCCCCGATTCCTTTCAAACTTCCTTGAGGCATTAAAACAGAGGGTCCCGCGCATCTTCGCGAGACCTCTGGAGCACGGCGGAGCACACGCGGAGCAGGAGAGCGACGGGCAGCCGATGAACCGGGAGTCAAACAGGACCAATCTCTTCAGGCTCGGCACGGAATATCTGCTCCGTCCCTGGGAGGCGCTAAGGAAGCACCTCAGCTGGAAGCAGGCCTTCCTGGCCCTGCGCCACCGCAACTACCGGCTGTGGTTCTGGAGCCAGATGTTCTCCCTTTTCGGCTCCTGGATGCAGAGCACGGCCCTGGGCTTCCTGGTTTACGACCTGACCAGGTCCCCGGCCTATCTGGGCGTCGTCGGCTTCGCCGCCGGCATACCCACCTGGCTGTTCATGCTCTACGCCGGCGTCATCGCCGACCGCGTGCCCAAGCGCAGGGTGATAATCATCACTCAAGTCATGATGACCCTGCTCGCGGTCCTGATATCAGGGCTGGCCTTCCTCCACGTCGTCCGGCCCTGGCACATCGTCATCCTGGCCTTCCTGCTCGGAACGGCCAACGCCTTCGAGGCCCCGGCCCGCCAGGCCTTCGTGCTGGAGCTGGTCAACATCGACGACCTGACCAACGCCATCGCCCTGAACTCCGCCATGTTCAACACGGCTACCGCAATCGGCCCGGCCGTCGGCGGCATCACGTACGCCCTGTTCGGGCCGGCCTGGTGTTTCGCCATCAACGCCGTGTCCTTCCTGCCGGTCATCGCGGCCCTGAAGATGATGAAGCTCGGGCCGGCCGAGGCCGCCGCCCGGAGCGCCTCCCCGCTCGAAGACATCAAGGCGGGCCTGCGCTATGTCGCCGGCGCCCCGGTCATCAGGGGGCTGATCGGCCTGATAGGCGTGGTCACGGTGTTCGGCATGTCCTTCGTCAACCTGCTCCCGGCTTGGGCCGTCAAGGTCCTCGGCGGCGACGCCCGGACCAACGGTTTCCTGCAGTCGGCCCGCGGCGTCGGCGCTCTGGCGGCGGCCCTCATCATCGCTTCGCTCGGACGGTTCAACTTCAGGGGCAGGCTGCTCACATTGGGCGCTTTCGGCCTGCCGCTGCTGCTTATCGCCTTTTCCTTCGTCAAGTGGACGCCTTTTTCCGTCCTGCTCCTCTTCGGCATCGGCCTCTGCCTCATCTTCGTCTTCAACCTGGGCAACGCCCTGATCCAGACAGCGGTCCCCAATCATCTTAGGGGCAGGGCTATGAGCGTCTACACCCTGACTTTCTTCGGGCTGATGCCGGTCGGCTCCATAGCCATCGGCGCTTTCGCCGAGAGGTTCGGGGAAAAGACGGCCGTGCTCTCTTTCGCTCTTGTGGCCCTGGCGGGCGTGACGGCTATCTTCAGTCTGGTGCCGCGCCTGAAAAAGCAGGCCTGACGGTCAGTCGAGCCTGACCAGCTCGTATTTATTCGAACCCAGTCCCATCTTTTCCCCGTACTCGAGCTGGATGGACCAGTCGATATCGTAGCCGGCCTTGAAGGCGTCATGTCCGCGGCCCTGCTTCAGTATGAGGTCCGCCGTGGCCCGGTCGACCGCCACCGGGTCCAGGGAAGCGAGTATCCCTATGTCCGGCACGATGCGCGGCTCGTCCTTGGCCATGCAGTCGCAGTCCATGGTCACTTTGAGCAGGAAGTTGACGAAGGCCGCCCGGCCCTTGAAATGCCGGAAGACCCGCAGGGCGTATTCGGCCATCTTCTCCTGCAGGCGACGGGAATCCTCGTCCCACTTCATCCTAACGGCGCCGTGCTTGCAGGCGACCAGGCACTCGCCGCAGCCGATGCACTTCTTCTTGTCGATGGCCACGTGGCCCTCGGCCTGGACGATGGCATTTTCCGGGCAGAAAGCCATGCACACTCCGCAGTTGCGGCAGGCCTTGATGTTGACAAAAGGCTGGACGACGGAATGCTGGTCGAGCTTGCCGGCCCGCGAGGCGCAGCCCATGCCCATGTTCTTGACGGCCGCGCCCATGCCGGTCTGGACGTGGCCGGTGACGTGCGTGATGCAGACCAGGACGTCCGAATCCAGGATAGCGCCGGCGATCTTGGAGGAGGCGGTCCGACCGCCGGGCCCTTTCAGCTCCAGCTTGTCGCGGCCGATCAGGCCGTCGGCGATGATGACGGGGACGCCCACGACGTCCGGGGTGAAGCCGTGCTCCCAGGCCAGCTTAGTGTGGTCGAGGGCGTTGGAGCGGTTGCCCACGTAAAGGGTGTTGGTGTCGGTCAGGAAGGCGTAGTCCGTCCTCCGCCGTATTTCCCAGATCAACTTGACCAGCCAGGCGGGTTTGACATAACCCTTGTTCCCGGCTTCGCCGAAGTGGATCTTCAGGGCCGTGAAATCCTTCTCCTGGATGCGTTCGTTGAGGCCGGTGGCGAGATAGGCGCGCCCGGCCTTCTCGGCGACCGACTCCGCGGGCTCCGCGGCTTCAGCCGGCACGAAATAGACGCGGCTCTTCATTCTTACCTCTCACAGGATTCGGTCCTCGAGGACGGCGCGGACGGCTTCGAGCGCCTGCCGGCCCGGGACTTGCCGGCCCAGGGCCGCGAGCGTCGAGGCCAGCGCTTCGACCGCAAACAGCGCGTCATCGTCCGTCAGGTTGCCCATATGTCCCATCCTGAAGACCCGGCCGGCGGTCGGTCCCAGTCCGCCCGCGACGACGACCCCGTTCTCGAGCAGCTTGGCCCTGAAATCGGCGTCGGCGACGCCCTCCGGATAAAGGACCACGGACAAGGTCGGGGCGAGCGCATTCTCGTCCGTGAAGAGCTTCAGGCCGAGCGCGGCCAGGCCGGCCCGGATGGCCGCCGCCTGAAGCCTGTGCCGGGCGAAGCGGGCCTCCAGGCCTTCCTCCATCATTATCCTCGTCGCCTCGGCGAAGGCCCGGACCTCGTTGACGCAGGGCGTCGAGAAATAGCGGTAGGGGTCGCGCATCACGGGCAGCCAGCGCATTATGTCGGAGTAATAGGCGGGGACGGAAGGCAGAGCGCGCCTTTTTTCCATGGCCTTTTCCGAAAAGACCAGCACGGCCAGGCCTGGCGGGGCGCCGAAGCACTTCTGGGCCGCAGTCAGGACGCAGTCGATGCCCCAGTCGTCCATCCTCTCAGGCACGCCGCCCGTGGCGCAGACGCCGTCCACGATGAGCAGCGCGCCGCTCTTCTTGACCAGCCGGGCGTAATCCTCGACCGGAGCGCAGACGCCGGTGGCCGTGTCGACATGGGTGGCCGCGACGACCGGGAAGCGGCCGACGGCCAGCTTGCGCTCGAGTTCCTCCGGCGGGACGACCCGGCCCCAGTCGTTCTCGATGACCTCGCAGCCGACGCCGAAAGCGGCGCAGACCTCGGCCATGCGCCGCCCGAAATAGCCCTGGGAAACGACGAGCACCGTCTCCCCGGGAGCTGTCAGGTTGACGACAGCTATCTCCATGGCCAGCGTGCCAGCGCCCGAGATGATGAACGGTTCGCCTTTTTCCGCGAACACGACCTTCTTTAAGTTGGCGCAGGCCTCTCTGAGGTCCTCGGCCATCTCACGGCTGACATGCGAGACGGTGGGCAGGGCCAGGGCTTCCAAGACCCGAGGCACCACGGGGCTCGGTCCGGGTATCATCAGGAGTTTCGGGCGCGCCATAAAAGAACCTCCTCGCCGTCTATTCTCGTCCATTGTGGCCAAGAAGCCCGCGGAAATCAAGGGAACGCGCCAGACAGGGGACAGGTACCGTCGAACCCGCACCGCGCCAGGTCGGTACCTATTCCCCGTTTGACCTGTCCCCCGTTTGGCGTCCGCCTCACTCCAGCAGCGCCTCGATTTTCTGCAGAAGTTCCTCGGCCGAACGGCACACGACCGCGGAAGAGCCGTCGAAGCCGGCTGCATCTTCCGACATGATAAAGACGGACGCCACTCCGGCCTCGGCGGCCGCCGCCAGGTCGTATTTTGTATCTCCGACCACGGCGCATTCTTCAGGACCCGCCCCGAACTCCCGCATGACCCTGCGGAAGGCCTCGCCCGACGGCTTCCATAGACCGCTTTCGCGGGTTAGAATCAGGTCGAACCGCAGCCCGAACCTGTCGACCAGAGCCTCGGTGTTCTTCAGCGAATTGTTGGTGACGAGCGCCGTCCTCACGCCTTTCGTTCGGAGCACGGTAATGACCTCGCTCATGCCGGGCCTGAGGACGGCTTGGGCGGTCTGCTCCGCCTCGAACTTTTCGAGGACGGCCAGCTTCCGTTCCCTCTCCGGGCCTTTCAGCCCGTAAAGATACTCCAGGATGGGTGTGTCGCCCGAGCCCAAGGTTCTCTTGATCAGCGGCCAGTCATAACTGTTCTCGACGACCGTGCCGTCCAGGTCGAAGATCACGGCCGGAGCGCCATGCCTACTTCTTGCCCCCGACCACGCGGCCGACCTCGAACAGCGGTTCGCCCTTGTTGCAGGGCGGAGTGCCCAGGACGTAGAGCAGGATGCCGGTGAACGGCGCCCTGACCTCTTCGAGCGTCTCGCCGAAATAGTCGCTGATTACGCCTACTACCTGGCCCTCGGTCACGCAGTAGCCCATGCCGGCTTCGGCCCGGAAAAGGCCGTCGGCCGGGGAGTTGACGACCTCGTAGCGGTCGATCCAGACCGGTTCCGGGAGCCGCTGCGGAGCGCCCGGGACCATCCCGTAGAGTCTCATGACGTTCCTGATGCCCCGGACGTTGGCCTCGACCGACTCCTCGTCCGTCCGGCCGAGATAGCCGGACTCCGTGGTGACGGCCGGCTTGCCCCTGAGGATGGCCGTGTTGCCGAGATACCTGGAGTCGCGGACATCCTGCGTCCTGGTGTCGTCGATGATGATGTGCCTCAGGCCGAAGGCCGCGGCCAGCCGCTTGGTCTCCTGGTTGAGCTTCTCGCTCCTCGACTGCATCCAGTAGGTGTAAGGGATGAGCGCTTCGTTGCCGTCGCCGCAATGGAGGTCGATGAGGATATCGGCCCTGTCCACCACTTCGGCGGTCAGGAGGGCGGCGATCCTCTGGCTCTGCGTGCCCTGGAGGTCGCCCGGGAAGACGCGGTTCAGGTTCTTCCAGTCATGCGGATTATAGTAGATGGTCCGCCTCTGGAACGACGGCAGGTTGGCGATGTGGACCATGATGACGGTGCCCGCAAGCTTGGCCGGGTCGAGCTGCTGTTTGACCCTGTGCAGCGCCAGGATGGGCGGATATTCGTAGCCGTGGACCCCGGCGACGAGCGCCAGGACCTTGCCGGGCCGGGCGCCGTTGATGATGGTCACCGGAATCCTGGTGGCCGGGTCGGCGCCTGCGGGGACCTCGATGAACCCTGAGGCCGCCTGTCCTGGCCTGACGCTCAAGCCGGCCGCGCGGAAAACATCCTTTCCAACCGCGAAGGCCGACGCCGCGGCCGCGGTCAAAATGACGGCCGCGAGAGCCGTTGTCAGCGTGA
>CAYWJT010000069.1:0-8458 GCA_964458655.1 uncultured Eubacteriales bacterium
CTCAAAACTCATCCCCAGCCAAGCGCGTCACTAATGTAGTGGACGAGACCAGCGGCTTGAACTCACACCCCAAAAGGAAGTATGATACATGAGCGTTTTCCCCGAGCGAGAGGCATGCCTATGAAAAAGACGCGATTGAACGAGGCCCACAAGAGATACGGCGGCAGGATGATCGAGTTCGCCGGCTGGGAGATGCCGGTCGAGTACAGCGGCATCATGCCCGAGCACGTGGCTGTCCGGACCGCGGCCGGCCTGTTCGACGTCAGCCACATGGGCGAGGTCACCGTAAAAGGCGCCGACGCCCTGCGCTTCCTGCAATGGCTGACGCCCAATGACGTCGCCCGCCTGGCGCCGGGTCAGGTCCAGTACACCGCCCTGACGACGCCCGAGGCTACCTTCGTCGACGACATGCTCATCTACTGCATGGGACCGGAGGATTACTTCCTGGTCGTCAACGCGGCCAACACCGACAAGGACTTCGCCTGGATCAAGGGCCATACTTCCGGCTTCAGTGTCGAGGTCGAGAACCTGAGCGACGCCTATTCCCAGCTCGCGCTCCAAGGGCCCAAGGCCGAGGCCATCCTGCAGCCCTTGACCGATATCGACCTGGCCGCCATGAAGTCCTTCACCTGGGTCAGGGGCAGGGTGGCGGGCAAGGCCTGTCTCGTCTCGCGCACCGGGTACACCGGCGAGGACGGCTTCGAGATCTACACCACCGACACGGACCCGGCTCACATATGGGACGCCGTCATGGACAGGGGGAAACCGGTCGGTCTGCTGCCTGTGGGGTTGGGGGCCAGGGACACGTTGCGTCTCGAAGCCAAGCTCATGCTCTACGGCAACGATATCACGGACAAAACGACGGTCCTCGAGGCCGACCTGAAATGGATCGTCAAGTTCCAGAAGGGGGATTTCCTCGGCAAGGCCGTCCTGGAGAAACAGCTCGCGGAGGGCCTGAAGAGGAAGCTCGCCGGGTTCGAGGTGGTCGGCGGCGGCATCGCCAGGCCGCACTATCCGGTCTTCTACAGGGGTGAAAAGGTTTCCGAGGTTTGCTCGGGCACCTTCGCGCCGTTCCTGAAAAAAGCCATAGGGCTGGCCTATCTGCCTGTCGAGGCCACGGCCGTCGGCACGGAATTCGAGGTCGGCATCAGGGACAGGCGCGCGAAGGCCGTGGTCATCTCGACGCCTTTCTACAAGCGGCCGAAATAAGGAGCGCCCGCAGAGCCGCGGGCTTCGCGGCCCGCGGCTGCAGATAGAAGAAAACCGACGAGGAGGAAAGCATGTATCCCGATGATCTTCTTTACACGAAAGACCACGAATGGATAAAGGTCGAAGGCGATGAAGGCCTGGTCGGCATAACCGAATTCGCGCAGCACCAGCTGGGCGACGTCATCTACGTCGAACTGCCCAAGGTCGGGACCAAGCTCGGCTCCCGCCAGACGATCGGCGTCGTGGAATCGGTCAAGTCGGTCTCGGATGTCTACTCGCCGGTCTCCGGAGAGGTGATCGCCGCCAACGAGGAACTCGCCCAGTCCCCGGACCTAGTAAACAAAGACCCTCACGGCAAGGGCTGGATCGCCAGGCTCATCCTCCAGGACAAGAAGGAGCTCGAGGGCCTGATGTCTGCGGCCGATTACGAGAAATTCCTGCAGGGTCTGGAGGGCTGAGCGCCCCTTCGAGGTCCAGCCCAGGGGGAATCAGATGAGCTATATTTCCATCAGCGACAAGGACAAGCGGGCCATGCTGGAGTCGATCGGCGTCGGCTCGGTCGAGGAGCTGTTCAGTTCCCTCCCCGAATGGACCAGGGTCAAGGGAGATCTCGACCTGCCCGGGCCGATGTCCGAGCTGGAGCTAACCCGGACCGTGAGCGGCCTGGCCGCCGGGAACCGCTGCGCCGATTATCTCTCCTTTCTCGGCGGCGGCGCTTACGACCATTTCATTCCCGCGGTCGTCGACCAGCTCAGCTCCAGGGGGGAGTTCGTGACACCCTACACGCCCTACCAGCCCGAGGTGAGCCAGGGAACGCTTCAGGTCACCTTCGAGTTCCAGACCCTCATGGCCCAGCTCACCGGTCTGGACATCGCCAACGCCTCGCTCTATGACGGTTCCACCGGAGCGGCCGAAGCGGCGCTGATGGCCCACAGGGTGCAGGGCAAGACGAAGCTGCTGGTCTCGAGCGCGCTGCATCCCCAGTACCGTGAGGTCATCAGGACTTATTTCCGCAACCTGGGCGTCGCTTTGACGGAGCTGCCGTACGGCCGGGACGGCAGGACGGACATCGAAGCTGCCGGCCGGCTCCTTGACGGGGAGACCGCAGCCGTCCTGGTCCAGTCCCCGAATTATTTCGGGGTCGTGGAAGACCTGGCCGCCTTTTCCGCCCTGGCCCATGGCCGTCAGGCCCTTTCCGTGGTCGTCGTGGCCGAGGCCTTGTCGCTCGGTGTCTTGGAAGCGCCCGGCCGGCTCGGCGCCGACATCGTCACAGGGGAGGGGCAGTCCTTCGGCATACCGCTGAGCTACGGCGGGCCTTACCTGGGCTTCCTGACCACCAAAAAGGATTATGTGAGACAGATGCCGGGACGGGTCGTGGGCATGACCAAGGACGTGGAAGGCCGCCGAGGTTTTGTCCTGACCCTGGCCACCCGTGAACAGCACATCAGGCGGGAGAAGGCCACCTCCAACATCTGCACCAACCAGGCCTTGTGCGCAGTCAGGGCCGCGATCTTCCTGGAGACCCTCGGCCGGCACGGGCTGACCGAGCTCGCCCGGCAGAACGCCGCCAAGGCCGCCTATGCGGCGGCCGTCCTTTCGTCGGTCCCGGGCGCCAAGAAAAAGTTCTCCGGGCCTTTCTTCAACGAGTTCGTGCTGGAATTCTCGGCGCCCTGGGCGGAGGTGGAAGCCGGCCTCAGGGGCAAGGGCATACTGGGCGGTCTGGCCCTCGGCCGGGATTACCCGGAGCTCGCCGGCTGCGCCCTCGTCTGCGTCACAGAGATGAGGACCAGGGAGGAGATCGACGGATTCGGACGCGCCCTCAAGGAGGTCCTGTCATGAACAAGGCGATGCGCGAACCTTTGATATTCGAGCTCAGCGGTCCGGGCAAGCGCGCCCTGGAGCTGCCCCCTCTCGACGTTCCGGAAGGAAGCGGTCTTCCGGCGGGCATACCGCTCAGGCGGGAAGTAGAAGGCTTCCCGGAGGTCTCCGAGACCGAACTCGTCCGGCATTTCACGCGCCTGTCGCAGCTCAATTACTGCGTCGATATCGGTTTCTATCCGCTCGGCTCCTGCACCATGAAGTACAACCCGAAGATAAACGAGAAGCTCTCGGCCCTGCCGGGATTCGCCTCTTCGCATCCCCTCGCTCCCGAGGAGCTCGTCCAGGGCAACCTGGAGGTCATCAGGAGGCTGGAAAAGCTCCTGTGCGAGATAACGGGCCTGGACGCCTTCACCCTCCAGCCCGCGGCCGGCGCCCACGGCGAGCTCACCGGCATGATGGTCATCAGGGCCGCGCTCGGGAAACGGGGCGACCCACGCAAGTACGTGCTCATCCCTGATTCGGCCCACGGCACCAACCCCTCCTCGGCCCATATCTGCGGATACACGGTCAAGGAGATCAAGTCCAACGAGAACGGTACGGTCGACCCGGCGGTGCTGGAAAAGGAGATGACGGAGGAAGTGGCCGCCCTGATGCTGACCAACCCCAACACCCTGGGCGTGTTCGAGTACGACATCTGCCGGATAGCCGAGATCGTCCACGGCAAGGGCGGCTATCTTTATATGGACGGGGCCAACATGAACGCCCTGGTGGGGATAGCGCGGCCGGCCTCATTCGGGGTGGATGTCCTGCACATCAACCTCCACAAGACCTTCTCCACGCCCCACGGAGGCGGCGGTCCCGGCTCCGGACCGGTCGGTGTGACCGGGGAGCTGGCCCGCTTCCTGCCCGTGCCCAGGGTCGAGGAAAGGGGAGGCAAGCTAGTCCTGGATTTCGACCGGCCTGACTCCATCGGACGCGTGCGCGGCTTCTTCGGCAACTTCTCGGTTATGGTCCGCGCCCTGTGCTACATCCTGAGCCTGGGGCCGAAGGGGATAAGGGAGGTCGCCGAATACGCGGTGCTGAACTCCAATTACATCCGCAGGAACCTCGAGGCCGACTATCACCTTAAATACGCGACCCCCACCCTGCACGAGTGCGTCTTCTCCGACAAGTACCAGAAGGAGTTCGGGGTCAGCAATCTGGACATCGCCAAGCGGCTCATCGACTACGGGGTGCATCCGCCGACCATGTCTTTCCCGCTCATCGTCCACGGCGCCCTGATGATAGAACCGACGGAAACCGAGAGCAAGCGCGACCTCGACATCTTCATCGAGGCCATGAAAGCGATCGCCAGGGAAGCCCGAGAGAACCCGGAGGTGCTGCGGGCGGCGCCGCACGCGACCTACGTCCGCAGGCTCGACGAGGTCCAGGCCGCCAAGAACCCTGTGCTGCGCTGGGATAGTGGAAGTTGACCATGGCTTTCCAGGACCTCATCCTGAACCTGCACCGCTACTGGGCGGACCAGGGCTGCTACATCGCCCAGTCCTACGACGTCGAGGTGGGCGCCGGCACGATGACGCCGGACACCTTTTTCCGGGTGCTCGACCCGAGGCCCTGGAAAGTGGGCTATGTCCAGCCTTCGCGCCGGCCGACAGACGGGCGCTACGGCGAGAACCCCAACCGGGTCCAGAAGCACTTCCAGTACCAGGTGATCATCAAGCCGTCGCCGCCCGACATCCAGGACACCTATATCAAGAGCCTGGAGTTCCTGGGCATCGACCTCAAGGAGCACGACCTGCGCTTCGACGAGGACAACTGGGAGTCGCCCACCATCGGCGCCTGGGGAGTCGGCTGGCAGGTCCTGCTCGACGGGCTTGAGATAACCCAGTTCACCTATTTCCAACAGTGCGGCGGCATCGAGCTCAGCCCGGTGCCGGTGGAGATCACTTACGGCCTGGAGAGACTGGAGATGTTCCTGGAGCAGAAGGACAACATCTACGACCTGCGCTGGTCCGCTGACGTCACCTACGGCGACCTCAGGCTGCGGGAAGAGAAGGAGTTCTCCGCCTACAACTTCGAGAAGGCCGGGGTCGAAACGCTCCGCAGGGGTTTCAAGGCCAACCTCAAGGAAGCGGCCCGTCTCATCCAGGAAAGGCTGCTGCTGCCGGCCTACGACACATGCCTCAAGTGCTCGCACCTTTTCAACCTGCTCGACTCCCGGGGCGCCATCAGCGTCACGGAGAGGGTCAAGCTCATAGCGGAGATGCGCGGCCTGGTCAACGAGATCGCCCGGCTTTACACCGGAGCAAAGGACGTAGCCTGATGGAATTCCTGCTGGAGCTGCTCACCGAAGAGATGCCATCGTCGCACATAAGAACGGCTTTGGAACAGCTGGAGAAGGGCTTGCGCGAGGAGTTGGGTTCGGCCCGCATCGCCGTCCATGAGCTGAAGACTTTCGGCACCCCGCGCCGCCTCATCCTGGCTGCCGATATAGCCGAAGGCGAAGAGGAAAGGGAAACGGTCGTGACCGGGCCGCCCAAGTCGGCCGGACTGGACGCCCAAGGCGGCCTGACCCGGGCCGGCCAGGGGTTCGCCCGGGCCCACAACGTGTCTGAGAGCGATATCGAGGTCATCTCGACTCCGAAAGGGGAGTACCTCGGCTTCAGGCGTCGGACCAAAGGCCGGGCCGCCGCGGACGTTCTGGCCGAAGCCGTCCCGAGGCTCCTAAGCTCCCTGACCTTCCCCAAGACCATGCGCTGGGGTGATACTCAACTGCGGTTCTCCCGGCCGGTCCACGGTCTGCTCTGCGTATTCGGAGGGAAGCCCGTGGCCGCTTCCTTCGCCGGGCTCGCCGCGTCCAACCGCACGGTCGGGCACAGGGTCATCGCCCCCGGTCCGATCGAGGTCGGCTCGTTTGCCGAATACCGGGACAGGCTGGCCGCGGCCGGAGTCGTCATCGACCAGACGGAGAGGCAAAGCCTGATCCTGAAGCAGGCCGAACAGCACCTCTCGCCGCGTGGGGCCAGGATCTATCCCGACCCCGGCCTTCTGGAAGAACTATCCTGGACGGTCGAGCATCCATTCGTCATCTTCGGGTCCTTCCCGGAGAAGTACCTCAACCTGCCGATTGAAGTCCTGGCCTCGGCCATGAGGGAGGGCCAGAAGCTCTTCACGGTCGTCAGAGACAGGAAGCAGCTGCCCCATTTCATCGGCGTCGCCGACGTCGCGGGCGACCCCCGCGGCCTGATCAGGGCAGGCAATGAACGGGTGCTGAGGGCCAGGCTCGAGGATGCCGAGTTCTTCTGGGCCCAGGACCGCAAGCTCACGCTGGCCAAACGGGCCGCCGGCCTGAAGAACGTGGTCTTCCAGGAGCGGCTCGGGACCTATGAAGACAAATCTCAGCGTCTGCAGAAGCTCGCGGCCTATATATGCGACAGGATAGACGCTGCTCATCTGAAAAAGGAACTCACGATCGCGGCCGGCCTCTGCAAGGCCGACCTGCTTTCGGACATGGTCCGGGAGTTCCCAGGGCTCCAGGGCCGGATGGGAGGCCTCTACGCCCGGCAGGAAGGCTACCCGGCCGAGGTCTGGCAGGCGATATACGAGCACTACAAACCGGCCGGCCTCGAGGACGAATCGCCCGCTTCGCTTGCCGGGGCGGTCCTCTCGCTCGCTGACAAGCTCGATTCGACCGTCGGCGTGATCGGCGTTGGTGTCGAGTTCAGCGGCTCGAGCGACCCGTTCGGGCTGAGGCGCAACGCCCACGGTGCGATCAAAGTCGTCCTTGACCACAAGCTGCGCCTGTCGTTCCCCCGTCTGGTCGATAAGGCGGTCTCCGTTTACGCTGACAAGCTCACTCTGAAAAAAGAGGAAACGCTCAAGGCGGTCAGGGAATTCTTCGAGGGCCGGCTGCGTTTCGCCCTATCCAGCCTGGGCTACAGGTACGACATCGTGGCGGCCGCGCTCGGCCCTGGCCTGGAATCGGTCTATGACGCGTATCTCAGGGTCAAGGCCCTGGACGCCCTGAAGTCGAGCCCGCAATTCGAGCCGTTCATCCTGATGGCCAAGAGGGTCAAGAACATACTCCGCGGTCAGCCGCGCTGTCGGCTCGTGCCGGAAACGCTTCAGGAAAAGGAAGAGAGGGAGCTCTACGCGGCCTTCTCGATAATCAGGAACAACGCCGGCGAGATGATCAAACACGGCGATTTCGTCCAGGCCCAGAACATGGTCTTTAAGCTCAGGCCGGTCCTGAACGCCTTCTTCGATAAGGTGCTCGTCATGGCCGAGGACAGGAAGCTCAGACAGAACCGGCTCGGTTTGCTCCAGGCCATCGACGGCCTGCTCGGTTCGATCGCCGATTACTCGCAAGTGGTCGTTGAAGGCGAGAAACAACAGGCCAGGAATTAGGGCCCTGGCTTCAGCCAGTCTTGGGAAGGGGCACCGGCCCCATCTTTGAGCGACTCGATCCTATCCAGCATTGTCCGGGGATTCATTCCGCCTTCCTGCGCGGCCGGGTCGAAGGCCACGCCGGCCTGGTAGCGGTATGTCTTGCCGGAGTTCAGGGAGGCCCAGACCACTCGGCCCCTAATGGTCAGCGGCACCTTTTCGCCCGGGATGGCTATCTCGAGCTCGACCGGCGACCTGAACTTCAGCAGTTTGCTGGTCAGGAAGCGGACCCCGTTCGAGCTCAGGTCGACCACGGGACAAAAGAATTCACCGTTCCTCCTCAGCCTGCCCATAAGCAGCAAGAGGCTGTAGGAAACCGTGGCGCCGGCCGCGCCGATGACCCCGCCGGAAGCGCCTGGTTTTTCGTTTTCGACCAAACTTCCTAGCTCCCTCGGGCATGCCGATGGCCTCGCTCGGTCCAGCCCTAAAAAAACTATATATAACAGGGCGGGGTCGAAAGTCAAAGATTGCGCTGTTCCCTGATGCCGGCGCCGGCTTCCTCATTCCTTAAGGAGGAAGGCCTTGCCGGGGCCGACGCTGAGCACGGCCCGGACGCGCGAAACAGCCCCGTTTTCACCCGTCCTGACGAAGGAATAGGACAGGCTCGTGACTTTCTGATAGGTGGGCGCTGGGGGCGGCGGCGGTTTCTTGGACAGCAGGTCTTTCACGGCCCTGTAAGCCAGAGCCAGCGCGTCCAATATGGAAACCCCGTTGGCCATGGGGTCGGACTTGGGCGGCGGCAGATACGGCTTCTGGCCCGGCATGGATGGACCGGGGATGTGTATCTCGATAGGGGGAGCCTTGGGCGCGGACTTGCGGCTGCTCATGATGAGCTTGTCGTCGATGAACAGCGAGATCGTGCCCTGAAGGCTCGAGGGCTGCGGGGAAGGCGCCGGCCGGCCAAAGCCCGTCCCGGAAACCTGGGGCATCAAAGGCGATACCAAACCGGCCGCAGGAGCCGCTGCGAGAGCCGTTTCGGAGA
>CAYWJT010000069.1:8468-9976 GCA_964458655.1 uncultured Eubacteriales bacterium
CGACATCCAGCCTTATGGGCTTCCTGATGACTAGGTCGTCCGACTTGAGGTCGAGCATGAATTCGTAGCTGCCGGGCGAGATGAACAGCTGGGCCACCGGTATGGTCAGGACGTGCCAGCCGCTCGGCCACAGGCCGCCTTCTATGATGACCCCGTTCAGCGAGATCCTGTAATAGGCGCTGGTCGAGGTCTGCAGGCCCACCTCGACCGTCGCTGGCAGGGCTGAGAAAGAGGCCTGTCCGCGGTAAAGGAAGACAAGTTCAGATACGAGCGGATACTTGTTCCTCCAGCCGGCCCAGAAAGCCAGGAAATCCCTGAATGTCCTGTCGTCCAGGAACGTCAGGTCGGGCTGGTTGTCCCTGTATCTCTCGAAATACTCGATTATCGCGTCCTGCTCTTTGCCGGCCAGGCCCAGCCGCGAGGCGAGGTAGGGGAGGAGCGCCGACGCGGCCTGGAGTTCGTCTCCCTCGAGCCCGGCCGCCGCGGCCTCGAGGCGGCTCAGGGCCCGGCCGTAATCCGGACGGGGGCCGGCCAGGCTTTCCCTTAATTCGGCCTTCCAGTCCTCCGCGGCGGTGAGCCGCAGACCGAGACAAATGATGAGGCCGAGCAAGAGCCCGCTTTTCCTAGTCATCATATACGAACTCGAAGAGCATTTCGAGCAGGTCGCCCGGGAAATCAACAGGGAGCGCCGGGAACGGCAGGCTGGCTCTCAGCGCGGCCAGGGCCGCCTGGTCCAGGCTTTCTATGGAGGAGATCTCGATGATCTCTATGGAGGAAAGTTCGCCTTTCTTGTTGATGATGACGCTGAACCTGATCCGGGCGGTCTTCGACAGCTTTCCCGAGACCGGCAGCTCCCAGTTCTTCTGGATGCTTTCGACGACGAGCGCGGCCCAGGGGCCGAAGTCGAAGCCGGCGGCCGGAATGGAAATACCCAGCCTCTGACTTCTGAAGCCGCGTCCTGCCCTGCCTGCTCCGGCTGTCCCTCCCGGGAAACCGCGAGCCCCGCTGATGACACCCGCACCGGGCAGGCCCCTTATCAGGTCGGGAGGCAGGCCGCGGTCGCTTCCGGCCGAAGCGGAGCCGCCAGCGGTTGAACCCGGTGGCCCCAGCGTGATGGAAAGCCCCGAACCGCTCTTGGCTGCCGGCCGGGAAGTCATCGAGCGCTGGAACTCTTTGGACAGAGAAGGCACGGCCGAGCTTTCGGCCGCGGCCCCCGCCCTATGGCCGGTTGGACCGGTTGCCTGGGGCATTTCGCCGACCGCCTGGACCATCCGGGTCGCCGGCTCCTCAACAGGCTTTCCGGTCCCGGCTCGGTCCGCACCGCCTGCCTCAGGGCCGGCCTGGAGCTCTTCCTCTGTGACTGTCGAGCGCCCACCCACGATCCTAGGGAGAGAAACCTTGAGGGGAGGGGACAGGACAACAGGCTGAACCTGCTCTTTCTTGACGTCCAGGATCTTGACCGTTATCCGGGCCTGGACCATGAAGTAGACCAGGAGCCCGTGCAGGAC
>CAYWJT010000070.1:0-5411 GCA_964458655.1 uncultured Eubacteriales bacterium
TGGCTCAAAACTCATCCCCAGCCAAGCGCGTCACTAATGTAGTGGACGAGACCAAGTCCTTGATTCTCGTCCCCGGACGGGATATTCTCTTTTTGTGAGGGGACGATTCGTTTCCGAGTCCGCGGCCGGGATTTCACGCCGAGCGCAAAAAGGAAATTCCTAAAAAATGCGCCCCCCGTTAAACTTCCCGCCCACCCTCTGTTAATCTGAGGTGAAGCTAGAGAAGGGGTAGCCGCTTGGCCAACAAGTGTCCGATCTGTCATGCCGATAATCCCGAGACCGTGAAATTCTGCGGCGAATGCGGCGCCCAGCTCCCTCTTCCCCAAGGCCATCCTCCGGTCGTAAAGGAAACCCTCCAAGCCCCTGTCCGCGAGCTCACTGCAGGCGTCACGATCGCTGCCCGCTATCAGGTGATCGAAGAGCTGGGCCGCGGAGGCATGGGGATCGTCTACAAGGCCCGCGACATTCATCTCGACCGCCCTGTCGCCCTCAAGGTCCTGCCGGCGAAAAAGGTCGCCGATCCGGAGCGGAAGCGGCGCTTCGTGCAGGAGGCCAAAGCCGCGTCGGCGCTGAATCATCCGAACATCATCCACGTCTATGACATCGATCAGGCGGAGGGCACGGACTTCATCTCCATGGAATACGTAGAAGGCAGGACGCTTAGCCAACTGATCCCTCCCGATGGGATGCCGATAGGTGAGATGAGAAAATATGCGATCCAGATAGCGGATGCCCTGGCGGCAGCCCACAATGCCGGCATCGTCCACCGGGATCTGAAGCCCGCCAATATCATGGTGTCGGAGAGAGGATTGGTCAAGGTGCTCGACTTCGGCCTGGCCAAGCTCGTCCCTCTCACAGGCCTCGAGAGCCCGAAGACGCTCACGGCCGAGGGAACCATCAAGGGGACCCTGTCCTACATGTCTCCGGAGCAGGCCGAGGGCCGTCCGGTCGATGGCCGCAGCGATATCTTCAGCCTCGGTGCCGTGCTTTACGAGATGGCGAGCGGCATCCGTCCATTTGAAAGGAAAACTGGCATCTTGACGCTGGCGGCCGTCCTGCGCGAGCAACCGCCCCCGCCGCGCAACGTGCCGCCGGATCTGGCGGCGATCATCAGCCGTTGTCTATGCAAGGATCCCGCCGATCGGTTCCAGCGCGCGGAGGAGGTCTTACAGGCCCTCCAAAAGATCGGCGCTTCTGCGGTATCCCCCGCCCCCGGTATCGCAGTTCTCCCGTTCATGAACATGAGCGACGACAAGGAGGACGAGTATTTCAGCGACGGACTGACCGAGGAGATCATCAACGCGCTGACGAAGGTTGCGGGTCTGCGCGTGACGGCCCGGACGTCCTCGTTCGCTTTTCGCGGCAAGGAACTGGAAATCCGCGAAATCGGGGCCCGGCTTGCGGTAGACAAGATCCTCGAAGGCAGCGTTAGAAGATCGGGCAACAAGATCCGCGTGACTGCGCAGCTCATCAACGTGAGCGATGCCAGCCACATCTGGAGCGAGCGTTATGACCGCGAACTCATGGACGTCTTCGCCATCCAGGACGAGATTTCCCAGGCGATCGCCGACAAATTGCGGGTCGATTTCGGGGCCGAGCGGCGGTCCTCTAAACGGTCGACCAAAAGCCCGGAGGCCCATAACTCCTATCTTCAGGGCCGATACCATCTGGCCAAGTTCACCCCGGAAGGATTTGCCGCGGCGAAGCAATGCTTCGAGCAGGCCATCGCCCGGGATCCCGGCTTCGCTCTGGCCTACGACGGACTCGCGGAATTCTACTGGTATCTCGGTCTCTTCGGATTTGCTCCCCCCAAAGACGCGTTCTCGACGGGAATATGGGCGGCGCTGCGCGCCGTGGAAATCGACGATACGCTGGGCGACACCCATGCCCTGGTCGGGATGTACCGCAAGGAGCTGGATTACAACTGGCCGGAAGTCCGCAGGGAGAATCAGCGAGCCCTGGAGCTCAGCCCGTCGTCGTCCGTGGTGCGTTTGCGCATGGCCATCAGCGAACTGATGCCGATGGGGAGGCTGAAAGATGCGGTGGAGGCCGTGAAGGCCGCTATCGAGGCGAACCCGTTATCGCTCTTCGACCGTTGGTGGATGTCCGTCATGTACTACTTGTCCCATGACAATGACCGGGCGTTGGAACAAGCGCGGTTCATGATCGATCTCGACCCCTCTTACTTCGTCGGTCACTGGATGCGCGGGATGATCTGCCTGGCACAGGGAACACTGGAGGAGTCTGTCGCCGGCTTCCGAGAGGCGGCGGCGCGATCGGGCAACGCCCCTTTGATGCTCGGCTGGCTCGGCTTGGGATTGGCGAAGGCAGGCCAAGGAGCGGAGGCCCGTGCGCTTCTGGAAAAGCTGACCGAAATCTCCAAGACCGCCTATGTCCCTCCTACCTGCTTCGGCTGGATCCACCTGGGCCTCGGCAATGTCGATGAGGCCTTCGTCTGGATAGACAGGGCGATCGAAGGGCGCGACCCGCTCATCATACCCATAAAGAGCTATCATTTCCTAGACCCCTTGCGCGCCGACCCGAGGTTCCAGGCGCTCTTGCGGAAAATGAATCTGGAGGAATAGCCAATCCCCCAGGACCTTCTATCGCTGGAAGAACCCGTTCGACCCTTATGAACCGACGACCCCACCCCTTACCAATATTATCGGCAACGGAAACGCGACTCCAAGCAGAAAGCGTCATGCAGCGGACCAGTTCACCGAGTTGACCGCCGCGGTGTTATTGGTTATGGTATTCGCGGCCCGGCCGCCTCGAACGCGGCCGGGCCGGACGACGAGGCAAAAGCGGACGGCTCGGAGGAGGAGCGCGACCCATGGATGTCAGGACGGCCTTGGGACCGACACTGGTTCAGGCCGCTGTGCGCGAGAATCTCGCCGCCCTCCTGGATTACCTCGGCACGGGCCGTCCGGCCGACGCCGCTTCGGTCCTGGATTTCCTGCTGGCCGGCGGGCCGCACGCGGCGCAGCGCGGGAGCGTCGACTTCTTCCTGCTCACTGAAGAGCTCGCCTCCAGGGCGCCGCGCCAGGGATTGAAGCTCCTCGAGGCCGGCCCGGCCGGCAAGCCCGCCTCCCGCTTCGAGCGCCGCATCATCTTCCTGGGCTGGGTCTGCGGGTTCGCGGCCCATCTCGCCGGCGCTTCGGGCGCGGAGGCCGTCTCCGACGGGCGCTTGAGCGGTCTCATCTTCGAGGCCAAGCTTTTTCAGGAGGGCATCGCCGCGCTGGTGATGGAAAAGGAGATACTTCTCTGGCACGCCCTGCGGGCAGCCGAGAAGGCCCGAGCCGGAAACGAAGACAAAGCCGAGCGGGAGCTCGAGCCGGCCCGGCTCGCCGCGGGCCGGATCCTGGAGACCGCGGCCGGCATCGTCTCGCGCTTGCCTGAAACCCTGCGGCGTGAATATGAGCCCCTGGTCGCGAGGGGCCTGGAGATCCTCGGTTCCGGACCGTAATCGACCCCAAGGAGGCCGTGATGAAACTGGAAAAGCTCTACCGAAAAGCCGTGGCGGTCGGCGTCAAGAAAGACCCCAGGGGCGCCAAGGAAGTCCGGCGCGTCCTGGCCGAGGCGGCCGCCGAATTCAAGAAACAGAAGCCGGAGGAGCTCGAGTTCTTCGACCGGGACAGGCTGTTCAACCCCTATCACGACACCCGCATCCTGGCCGGGGACCCCGGCTCCGAGGTCAGAGCGGTCATGGTCGGCATCGACATGGAAGCGGCCGAGGTCCTCCTCGCCGACAGGCTGAGGCGGGAACACGGGCGGAGGGTCGACTGCGTCATAGCGCATCATCCCGAGGGATACGCCCTGGCCAGAATGCACGAAGTCATGAAGCTGCAGACCGACCAGCTGGCGGCCCTCGGGGTCAACGTTTCCGTGGCCGAGCGCCTGATGGAGAAGCGCATAAGCGAGGTCGAACGGCGGCTCATGCCCGTAAACCACGAGCGGGCCGTGGACGCGGCCCGGCTGCTGGGGATGAGCATGATGTGCATCCACACCCCGGCCGACAACTGCGTGACTTCCTACCTCGACGGCCTGTTCAAGAAGCGCCGGCCGGCCACCCTGCGCGAGCTTTTGGCCGTCATCAGGTCCGTGCCCGAGTACCGCAGGGCCGCCCTGAGACAGGTCCGGCCCAAGATCATCAACGGTTCGGACGACAACCGCTGCGGCCGCGTGTTCGTCGACATGACCGGCGGCACGGAAGGCTCGAAGGATGTCTTCGACAAGCTGGCCGCCGCCGGCGTCAGCACCATCGTCTGCATGCACATGAGCGAGGAGGCGCTGGAAAAGGCCCGCAAGGCCGACCTCAACGTCGTCATCGCCGGTCACGTCGCCAGCGACACCCTGGGCCTCAACCTGCTCTTCGACGAGCTGGAAAAAGAAGGGAAACTGGAGTTCGTCTGCGCTTCGGGCTTCGAGCGGATCAGGGCCTCAGAGCGGGGCTGAGTCCTTGACCGCGTAGATATAGCGGGCGAAGGCCCGGGCTTCGGCCAGGTCGTGCTCGTCGGGGTGGGTGGCGGCGCTGGCGGCCATCTCGGCCCAGGCCTCGTGTTCGGGCTCCCTCTTCAACGCCTCCAGAGCTTCGGGCGAGACCTTTCCGCGGCAGGAGAAGGTGCCGAGCAGGCGACTCCCGGCGATCAGGATCGCGGCGTACTCCAGCGCCTGGCGCGAAAGAGGCGAGCCGGTGAACGAGCCGTGGGTCGAGAACAGCGCCACCTTCAGCCCGGCCGGGACCGCTTTCAAAAAAGTCTCGACCGGGAAAGGCACGCTGTGGGACTGGACGGGGAAGCCTATGAAGATCAGGTCGAAGCGGGATATGTCCCGGACTTCGCCGAGGGGCGCGATGGCCTTGTCGCCGCCAAGCTCGTCGTAGATCGCTTCGGCGACCTTCTTGGTGTTTCCCGTGCCCGTGAAGTATGTGACCAGGATCCTTGCCATGTCCTTTTTCCTTTCCTGTCCTCCAGGCCGGCTATTCTCTCAAAAAAGCGCCGCCTCCGCCAGCTTATGACCCGACCGGCAGCTCCACCGTCACCGTCGTGCCCCTGCCCGGTTCGCTCTCGACGGCAATCGCGCCGCCGTGGTCCTCGATGATCTTCTTGGCGATGGGCAGGCCCAGGCCGGTGCCCGACCCCTTGGTCGAGAAATACGGCTCGAAAACCCGGGCCGCGGTCTCGGCCGTCATGCCGCAGCCGGAATCGGTTACCGCTACCGAGATAACGGAGCCCCTGTTCTCCAGCCTGACCCTGATCGCGCCCTTCCGGCTCACGGCCTCGACGGCGTTGGCGATGATGTTGCGGAAGGCCGTCCTGAGCTTGCCGGGGTCGCCCATGATCTTGAAGCCCGGGCCCTCCTGTTCCAGCTTGAACTTGTTCATGGCTTCGCTCTGTTCGATTCGAGATCGA
>CAYWJT010000070.1:5421-9814 GCA_964458655.1 uncultured Eubacteriales bacterium
TCCTGGAGGGCGCTCTGGTAGGGCTTGAGCAGGTCGGCCAGCGTCTCGCCGAGGTCGACCGGTTCCCTGGCCAGGGAGGTGTCGCGGGCCAGCTCCATGAATTCCTGGGCGATGCGCCGCAAGTTGTCGACCTCGGATATGATGTAGGACATCGACTCGCGCAGGGTGCCGTCGAAATCGCTCTTGCGGTCCTCGTAAACCTTGAGGACGTGCTCGGCCGAAAGCTGGATGGGCGTCAGCGGGTTCTTGATCTCGTGGGCCACCTTGCGGGCCATCTCGGCCCAGGCCAGCTTCTTGCTCATCTCGGCCAGCTCCTGCTCCCGGCTCTTCAGGTTCCTGACCATGGCGTTGAAGCCCTCGATGAGGGTCATCATCTCGTCGCGGGAGTCGTGCTCGATCTCGACCTCCAGGTTGCCCAGGCTGACGGCCTGGGTGCCGGCCAGGAGCTTGCGCACCGGCACGATGATGATCGACCTTATGCCGCGCGAAAGGGCGATGACCAGGATGATGAACAACGAGGCCAGCAGGAGCAGGAATTCGACTATTTCGTTCGTGGCCCGGGCCAGTTCCTGCTTCTCGAACGGGAAGGGCAGCGAGATGAAAAGGATGGAACTGCCGAAGCGGTAGGGCACCGTCAGGCTCTGGTAGGCGTAGCGGCCTATGCGCATGCGGCTCGTGTAAAAGGGCTTGCCCCCGAAAACGAGGCCGGCGTAGGCCTGGCCGTCGAGGACTTCGGGGATGAGGCCGCTGGCGAAAAACTCCGCCCGGCTGGAAGCGAGCAGCACGCCGTTGCTGTAGAGGTTCACGTCGTTGGCCATGGTCGAGCTTATCCAGAGGGCCAGGTCCTCCGAGGGCGCCAGGTAGGGCGATACCTCCCGGCCCTGGATGACGAGGAAAGCCTCCATCAGGCTCTGGCCGTAGCCGGCCTGGACGGCGGCGTCCTCGACGAACCGCTGGGTGAACAGCCTGTCGAACAGGTTCCTGGTGAAGAAGGAGAAGAGGAGAAGGGGGACAAGGGCCACGGCCAGGAAGGAGGCGTAGACCCGGCTCGAGAACGAATAGAGGGGCTTGCGCAGGCCGGCGCGGCCGCGCCTCAGGGAAACGGCCAGGGCCGGCCCGGCCGCCAGAATGATATAAAGGAAAGCCAGCCTGATAAAGGCGGCGGCCACGACCCGGAGCTTCTTGCGGGGGATGAAGACGACATGGACCCTGTCTTCGGTCGCGAACACCGCGGCCGAGTAGCCCGAACCGCGGTCCTCGAAGTCGGTCCAGGCGATCTGCTTCGCCGGCAGAGAGGGGAAAAGGGCCTCGGGGCCCGGCCTCCAGGCGATATGGCGCGGGTTGAAGACGGCGTTGCCGGCCTGGTCGAACACGGCGTAGCCGATGTCGAACTGGCTCAATGACGGCAGCGGGTTCGGCCTCAGGGCCTCGAAGTAGGGGTTGGCCGAATAGGCGAAAGGCAGCATCTCAGGCGAAAGCGCGATGTATATCATCACGCGGCCGAGGTAATGCGATTCATCCGAGAAATCGCGGTAGCCGATGAGGAACTCCCTCTTCTGGCCGATGAAAGCGAGCGAGCGTCTGGCGATGGTCCAGGACTCCGACGCCTCGAGCTCGGGCTGGGAGCCGTAGAACTTCGGGATGTTGAGAGAGAAGCGGCTGAGGATCCGGCCGTCGGCGTCCCTGACCTCAAGACAGGAATACCAGTTCGCCCGGGCGGCCGAGGTCCGGGACCAGAGCGTCCTGGCGAAATCCGGGGCGGCGGGGTTCCTGAAATAAGCGCCTACGGCGAGTTCGCTGCGGTCTATCTCGTTGAAGGTCTGCTCCAGAATGAACCTGGCCCAGACCGCCTGGGAGCCGGCCGCCTGCCGCACCGTCGTGTCGATGACGCGACGGGCCCGGGCCGCGGTGGCGGTGTCGACCGCCCGTGAGACCGTGAGGGCGGCCAACAGTATCGAGAGGACAAGGAGCTCACGCCTGCCTGAGGCCGCCGGTGCGAGGGCGATGAGGGCGAGGCAGGCCAGGAACGCCGACGCGGCCGCCAGGCCTCCAATTCCTCCGGGACCGCCCACGACGCAAAGGACGGCCAGGCCCGGCAGGATAAAGAGGAGTTTGTCTCGGGTCCTTTTTTCCTGCGCGCCGGCCAGACCTCGAGCCAATGCGAAAGTCGGCGCCAGGAAGGCGATGAGCATCAGGAACAGGCCGATGTGAAGGACGAGAGCCGGGGAATCGAGGCTCCAGTGGTCGAGGGCGACGCTGGAGTTGAATACGGCCGTCCTGACGAGGCGGCGGAATACGGCGAGGGCCGCGCCGGTGAAGGTCCCGACCGCAATCAGGGCCGCTTCGCGGCCCGTGTCCGTCCTGCCCGCGACCCAGCGGCCGACGGCTTCCCTGATCAAAGGCGCGAGGACGGCCGCAACCGCGAAGAGCAGGAGGGCCGTGAACAGGATGTCGGCCGGCGAGGCCGTCAGCGTCCCGACGGAGACGAAGCCCGACGTGCCGGGCGAGAAGAACGGCAGGTGCCAGAGTTTTTCGAGCCGCGGCAGGGGAAGGAGCAGAACTCTCAGGACGAGCGCGAGGAGGATTAGGCCGAGCCCGGCCGCCGGGTCGTTCCAGCCTGAGCCTGCGAAGCGGCGCCAGAAAACGGCCAGGCCGGCCAGGCCGGCCAGGAACCAGACTGCGAGCAGCAGCAAAGCCAGGCTCTCCCTGATCGCGCCGGCCCTTTCCACGAGAGCCGGCGAAGAAAGCCTGACGGTGGCCAGGATGCGGCCCTGTTCGTTGCGCAAGGGGAAGAACACGGTCTGGGTTCCCGGAGAGCGGCCGGGCTTGCCGACGTAGAAGTCGTTCGTTCGGCTGAAGAAGCTCTCGAACCCGGAAACGTCCTCGCGGAAGTCCCAATAATCGGCGTCGAAGCCCTCGCCGGCGGCTTTCCCCATCGCGTGGAACTCCTTGAGGTAGAGGGACTGGAACTGCGGGATGAAAGCCATCAGCTTGAAGAAGGCCCTCAGCCGGCCCGACCGGCGGTCGGCGTCGAGCAGCACCAGGAACACGGACGCCTTGTCCCTGATGATGAAAGGCGCGTCGAAAGAGGTCAGGCGCTCGAAGTCGGCTTCGGAGAGGATGTCCCTCAGGGCCAGGACCCGGCCCTGCCAGGCTTCGAGCAGGCCGCGGTCGTCGTAGAGGGCGATGCCCTCGCTCTCCGGGTCGCGCACCTCCCCGGCCAGCCGTGCGAACAGGGCCGGCTGTTCATCGGGCAAGTTCACCCCGCGCAGCTTCTCCATTCTCTGCCTGATGCCGGTCAGGGCCTTCCCGAACTCGGCCTGGGTCAGGCGGGCCCCGCTTCGCAACAGGTCCAGGCTCTTCAGGTCGTAATCCTTTTTCAAGTAGCGGTAGCGGGCCAGTCCGGCCAGGACCGCGACGAGCGAGACGGCCGCGGCCGCGAGCAGGACCCTTTTGAGCACGGTCTGGTCGCCGCGGCCCGGTCCGGGCATCAGAGGCTCTCCCCGCGCAGCTCGACGATGCGCATGCCGAGCTCGAAGCCGCGGCCTCCGCGGCGCACGATCGTCGGAATGACGTAGAAGGAAAGGCGCATGACCCGTTCCTCTCCCGTCCTGGCCGCGCGGAAGGACCAGCGGGCCCGGATGATGCCGCCGGGCCTGCCGGGGAAGGTGGTCAGCCGCGGGTCGACGTAGAACTCGAGCGTCCGCGAGACCGAAAAGACGCGGCTGAACAGCAGCCGGGCCTGGCCGGCCGATATGAAATCATAGAACGAGATGGGCTCGGGCAGGGAAAGCTGGACCGCGCCCTCGGTGGCGAACAGCCGGCCCAGCCCGTCGGCCGAATTCGCGAGGAAGGCCTGCTCGAGCGGAGCGAACGAAGGCTGCGGGAAGAGGTTGAAAAGAAGGAGAGCCAGCGCCGCTGTGGTAGCCACTTTCCATAATATTAGCACACGGCCTCGAGCGGGGACAAGCGCCGCGGCCGAGCGGCCGGAACGATACGCGCCCCGCCGGCTCGCGGCCGGCCGGGGCATAAGCGCGGGGCGGGGCCGCCCCGCCTGATTATTTCTGTTCTTCGGTTTTCTTGGCCTCAGTCTCCTGCTCGAGCTTCTTCGTCCGCCGGGCGTCCCTGATGCTGCTGATTCCGGCGATCAGGCTGATCAATCCGCTGAAGAACAGGAAAGGCGGGATGAAACCGAGGACAAGCTGCACGAAAGCGGCCCGGAAAGTCGCTGAAAGGACCACCAGCACGACGCCGGCCGCCATGGCGATGATGCCGAGGAGTACCGCTAGGTATTTTCCCATGTTTTGCTACCTCCCAAACTTCCTTCGCGGCAATTATACAAAACGCGCCGGGAACAATCAATAAAAATAGAGAGTCCGCGCGGCGCCCGTCC
>CAYWJT010000071.1:0-9671 GCA_964458655.1 uncultured Eubacteriales bacterium
GCGGCACCTATCATAGCCCATCGTGTCACCTATGTATCTGAACGAGCTCAGGCCGAATTCAGACGCCCTGGATCACACCGGCGGCCCGAGACGCGCGGCCTGACCGGCTCTCTGGAAACGAGCATTGGCTCACTATACCATAAGGCCCCGCGTCCGGCAAACGCCTTCATCGTCATCCACCGCAGAGGACGGCGCCTCCGTTGACGTCGAGTATCTCACCCGTGATGTGCCGCGCCAGGTCAGAGGCCAGGAAAAGGATGGGGCCGGCTATGTCCTCGGGCGGCGGGATGCGCAGCAGCGGGATGGAGCGCCGCACCTTTTCCCTGAAGGCCGGGTCGCTGAAAACCTCAGCGCACATGTCGGTGTCGACCCAGCCGGGAGCGACGCAGTTCACCCGGATGCCGTGAGGCGCCAGTTCCACGGCCAGCGACTTGGTCAGGGCGTGAAGGGCGCCCTTGGTCGCGGCGTAATGGGAATGGAAGGCCTCGCCTCTCACGCCGGCCGTGGAGCTGACGTTGACGATCGAGCCGCCCCCGCGCTTTTTCATGAGGGGCACGGCCGCGTTGACGGCGTAAAAGACAGCGTCCAGGTTCAAGGCCATGGTCTCGCGGTAGACCCGCTCGTCGAGCGCTCCCATTTCCAGATACGTCCAGACGCCGGCGTTGTTGACCAGAATGTCCAGCCCTCCCCACTCATCGGCCACGGCCTTCATCATGCCGTCAACCTGGGCCTTGGAGGCAACGTCGGCCTTGAGGAGCAGGCCTTGCCGGCCGAGCCGCTCGACCTCCTTTTTGACGCTTTCGGCCGCGGCCGCGTTGGCGACATAATTCACGGCGACATCGCAACCGGCGGCGGCCAGCATGACGGCCGAGGCCCGGCCTATCCCCCGCGAACCGCCGGTTATCAGGGCTTTCTTCCCGTCGAACCGGATCATCTCACGTACCCCAGGCTGAAGTCGCCCATCCTGTGGAACTCCAGGTAGCGGTAGATGTCGTTCGCGCAGGGCAGGACCCTTTCCTTCATCACGGCCATGTATCTCTCCGCCGTCGGCAGCCTGCCCTCGGTCGCGGCCACCGCCGCGAGCTCGGCCGAACCCAGGTAGACCCGGGTCCAATCGCCCAGCCTGTGGTCGAAGTTCCTGGTCGAGGTGGAAAGGACCGTCGTCCCCGGGCCGACCCGCGCCTGGTTGCCCATGCACAGGGAGCAGCCGGGGATTTCCATCCGCGCTCCGGCCGCGACGAACATGGAATAGTAACCTTCCCTCATCAGCTGGGCCGCATCCATTTTAGTCGGCGGGGTTATCCAGAGCTTGACGGGCAGGCGGCCGGCCTTGTCCAGTATCCGGCCGGCGGCCCGGAAATGACCGATATTGGTCATGCAGGAGCCGATGAAGACCTCCTGGACCGGGTCTCCCGCCACCTCTGAAAGCGGCCTGACGTCGTCCGGGTCGTTCGGGCAGGCCACGATGGGCTCCTTTATCTCCGAAAGGTCTATCTCCAGCACGGCCTTGTACTCGGCGTGCGGGTCGCGCTTGATGAGGACGGGATTCTCGAGCCACCTGCGGCAATCGGCGACCCGACGGGCCAGCGTTTCCGCGGACTGATAGCCTTCCTCGATCATCTTCTCCATCAGGGCGATGTTGCTCCTGACGTATTCGACGACGCGCTCTTCCTTGAGGGCGATGACGGCCGCGGCTGCCGACCTTTCGGCCGAAGCGTCGGTCAGCTCGTAGGCCTGTTCCACGGTCAGGTCCTCCAGCCCCTCCATCTCCAGGATACGGCCGTTGAAGACGTTCTTCTTGTTCTTCTTCTCGACCGTGAGCAGGCCCTTCTTGATGGCGAAGTAAGGGATGGCGTTGACGGCGTCGCGCAGGGTCAGCCCCGGGTTCAGCCGGCCGCTGAAGCGGACCAGCACCGACTCGGGCATGTCGAGCGGCATGAAGCCGAGTGCCCCGGCGAAGGCCACCAGCCCGGAACCGGCCGGGAAGCTGATGCCGACCGGAAAGCGCGTATGGGAGTCGCCGCCGGTACCGACCGTGTCCGGCAGGACCAGTCTGTTCAGCCAGGAATGGATGACGCCGTCGCCGGGCTTCAGGGCCACGCCCTTGCGCTCGACCATGAAACCGGGCAGGGCCTGGTGGGTCTTGACGTCGGCCGGTTTGGGATAGGCCGCCGTGTGGCAGAAGGACTGCATGAACAGCTCCGTCTGGAACTCCAGGCAGGCCAGCTCTTTCAGCTCGTCCGCGGTCATCGGGCCCGTCGTGTCCTGAGAGCCGACCGTCGTCATGTGCGGCTCGCAGGCTGTCCCGGGCAGGACCCCGTCCAGGCCGCAGGCCCGGCCGACTATTTTTTGGGCCAGGGTGTATCCCTGTCCAGGAGCCGGCTGCGGGTTAACGACCCTGGTGAATAGGTCGGTTTCCGGCAGCCCCAGCCGCCGGCGGGCCCTGGCCGTCAACTGACGGCCGATGATCAGGTTCAGGCGGCCGCCGGCCCGGAACTCGTCCTTGAGCGTCGGCGGCTTGAACTCCACCCGGGTTATCTCTTCGCCGGCCTCGTTCATGACCGAGCCCGTCTTAGTGTCGATCGTAACGATGTCCCCGGTCTTCAGGCCCGTCACGTCGCACATGAGCGGCAGGCCGCCCGAGTCCTCGGTGGTGTTGAAGAAGATGGGCGCGATCAGGCCGCCGATCACGACGCCCGCCCGCCTCTTGTTGGGCATAAAAGGAATGTCTTCGCCGATATGCCACATGAGGGAGTTGCAGGCTGACTTGCGCGACGACCCGGTTCCCACGACATCCCCGACGAAAGCGACCCTGAACCCCTCGTGCCGGAATCTATTGATCGTTTCTATGCCGCCGGGGAAGCGGGTCCGGCCCATGGACTGGGCGTGAAGAGGGATATCGGGGCGGGTGGGAGCCTGCCCGGCCGGCGAAAGGTCGTCCGTGTTTATCTCGCCGTCCACCTTGAACACCTTGAGCACCATCTTGTCCGGAAGCGCGGGCCGGGAAGTGAACCATTCGGCTTCGGCCCAGGATTGCAATACCCGTCGGGCGAAGGGGTTCTTGTCGGCTTTCGCGGCCACGGTCTCGAAATGTCCGTAGACCAGTATGATCTTGGAAAGGGCGGCGGCGGCATCTCCCGCGAGATCCTTGTCGTCGAGCAGGGCGACCAGCGGTTCGATGTTGTATCCGCCGAGCATGGTTCCCAGCAAAAAAACCGCTTCGGGCCGTGATATCGCCGACGATGTCGCTTTTCCCGTCGCCACGCTTGCCAGCCACTCCGCCTTGACCCTGGCCGCAGGGTCGACGCCCGGAGCCACCCGGTCGGCGAGCAGGCCCTTGAAGGTCCCGACGCGAGAGGGCTCGTCCGGTTTTCCCAGGAAGCGGCATACTTCCCTGACCTCATCGGGCGTCAGGGGCAGCGGCGGCAGACCGGCTTTTTCCCTTTCTCCGGCCTTCTCGAAATATGATTCCATCATGACTCTTCTCCTGATTGAGCTTGTCCGCGGCCGGGATTCCCTGACCGGCCCCCGGCAGGAAGCGGCTTCAGGCGTCCGCCCCCGCGGCCGCCCAGAGGCTTTTTTAGCATAAATCGCCGCAAAGTGAAAGCCGACGGCCCGGCGCCTTCGATTTCTGTTGATTTTCGGCCGACGCCATAATAAAATGACGAACGGAATACGCCGGGCTTCGTTGACCGGGCGGAAAACCGACGGAGGAGAATTCATGGAGAGAACTGTCATCGAAAAAGCAAAGGAACATTTCGGAAAGATCCTGGAAGAGCAGACGCGCCGTGTCGAAAGGATCAAGGCCGAGCCCGATTGGGTGGACTATACCAAGATCAAACCCATCAAGATAGGCATTCTCGCCGGCGACGGCATCGGGCCCTACATAGCGGCCGAGTCCAAGCGGGTCCTGGAAACCCTGTTGGCCGACGAGGTCAAGAGCGGCAAGGTCGAGATCCGCGACATCGAGGGCCTGACCATCGAGAACAGGGCGGCCCACGGCAAGCCCATCCCGGACGACGTCCTGGCTGAGATAAAGAAGTATCACGTCACCCTCAAGGGCCCCACGACCACCCCGCGCAAGGGCGATCCCTGGCCGAACATCGAAAGCTGCAACGTGGCCATGCGGAAGGAGCTCGACCTGTTCGCCAACGTCAGGCCGGTCCGCATACCCAAGCAGGGTATCGATTGGATTTTCTTCAGGGAGAACACCGAGGACCTTTACGCCCTCGGACCCTACGGCGTCGACATCGGCAACGATTTTTCCATCGACTTCAAGCTCATCAGCACCCCGGGCGCCGAACGCATATCCCGCCTGGCTTTCGAGCACGCCCGCAAGAACGGCCGGAAGCGGGTCACCTGCGTGACCAAGGCCAACGTGGTCAAGACCACGGACGGACGTTTCCTCGAGACCTTCTATCGCGTGGCCAAGGAATATCCCGAGATCCAGTCCGACGACTGGTACATCGACATCATGACGGCCAAGCTGGTCGACGAGAAGAGACGCCGCGACTTCCAGGTGTTGGTGCTGCCCAACCTCTACGGCGACATCCTGACCGACGAGGCCGCCGAGTTCCAGGGCGGCGTCGGGACGGCCGGCAGCGCCAACATCGGCAAGCGATACGCCATGTTCGAGGCCATCCACGGCTCGGCCCCACGCATGGTCCAGGAAGGTCGGGCCCAGTACGCCGACCCGGCGAGCATGATCCGGGCGGCGGCCATGCTCATCGGGCACATAGGCCTGGTCGACCTCGCACGCAAGCTCGAGATGGCGCTCGACATCTGCGGCCAGTACGAGAAGAAGCTGGTCATCACCGGCAGGCCGACGGGTGCCACCGGCAAGGACTTCACCGACTACATCCTGGCCTGGCTGCGGGACCCCAAGCTCGAGTCGGCTTGGGAGGGCTACGTCAGGGCTTGAGGCGGAATACGGACGCCGACAGCGTGGAGATAAATGACGGGTCCGCCTACGGAGCGGGCCTCACATTTCAAAAAAGGAGTCGGAGATGCGTAGGAAAATAGCGTTAATCGGAGGCGGTCAGATCGGCCAGAACCTGGCCATGCTCGCCGCCCAGAAAGAGCTCGGCGATATCGTCATCCTGGAGATACCCGAGTTCGAGAACACGGCCAAGGGCAAGGCCCTTGACCTCATGGAAATGGCCCCTCATGGGAATTACGACGCCGTGATCACAGGAACTTCCGATTACAAGGACATCGAAGGGGCCGACGTTGCCATCGTCACGGCCGGCCGGCCGCGCCAGGCCGGCATGACGCGCGAGGATCTGCTGAACGTCAACCTGGAGATCATCCGGCAGGTGGCCGAAGGCATCAAAAAATACGCGCCTAAGGCCTTCTCGATCATCGTCACCAACCCCCTCGACGCTATGGTCTATTCCTTCTGGAAATTGACCGGCTTTCCCAAGCAGCAGGTGGTCGGCATGGCCGGGACGCTCGACACCGCCCGCTGGCGGGCCTTTATCGCCATGGAGTTGAACGTTTCAGTCGCCGACGTAGCCGGAACGGTGCTCGGCGGCCACGGCCCGGACATGGTGCCCCTGCCCAGGCTGACCACGGTCGGCGGAGTCCCGCTCGAGGAGCTGGCGACCAAAGAACAGGTGGACAAGCTCGTCACCCGGACGCGCGAAGCCGGAACCGAGATCGTCAAGCTCTTCGGCAAGGGGTCGGCCTTCTTCAGCCCGGCCTGGAGCGCCATAGTCATCGCCGAATCCTACCTCAAGGACAAGCGCCGGGTGCTTCCCTGCGCCGCGCTCTGTGAGGGCGAATACGGCGTGAAGGGCCTGTTCATGGGCGTGCCCTGCCTGATCAGCGCCAAGGGCATGGAAAGGATCTTCGAGATCAAGCTGACCGAGGCCGAGAAGGCCATGCTGGAGAAGACGGTCTCTTCCGTCAAGAAAACAGTGGAAGAAACCAGGCTCTAGGCCGCGTTCTCTTCCGCCTCGGCGATCTCCTGGCAGAGCTTGTAGACTTTTTTCATCAGGGTGGAGGTCTCTATCGGCTTCTCGAGGTATTCGTCGGCCAGGCTGCCGCTGAGCACGTCCTTGCCCCGGGCGCCCTTGTAAACCGCCGTCATGATGATGACTTTGGTCGTGCCCAGCGCGGGGTTCTCCTTGATCTGCCTGCTGACCTCGGCCCCGTCCATCTTGGGCAGGAGAAAGTCGGTGATGACGATGTCGGGCTTCTCCTTCTCGACCAGCTTATAACCGGCCTCCCCCTCCCTAGCGGAGAAGACCGTGAAGCCGCTCTTGGTCAGGATGAGTTCCAGCAGCCTGACGGTGGTGCTGTCGTCGTCTATGATCACGATCTTGTTGGTCATGGCGCCCGTCACTGCCTCATGAATCGCGGCCCTCTTGAAGGTATTCTTCCAGCCGGCGGTACTCCTGTTCGATCTCTTCGATCAACGCCGGCATCTTGGCCGAGGCACCCTCGCGGCCGGCCCTTTCCAACTCATAAAATAAACGGAAAAGCCCGGGCAGGCTGAGGTTGCCCGAAGCCCCTTTCAACCCGTGGGCCAGGCGCCAGGCGCTTTCGCAGTCGGCCGCGGCGACAGCCTGCTTGAGAAGAGGCATCTTCTGACAGAACTCCTCACGGTAGATGCCGATAAGTTCCGCCGCCACGGCCTCGTCCGCCCCGATGCGCGCCGCAAACTCCCGGCGGTCGATGGGCGCTTCATTCTTTTTCTCGCTCATTATCTTCCTATCTCCCTTGCCTTGCCTGCTTCCGTCATCACTCTCTCTATCGTCCTATAGAGCTCTTCCGGGTAGATGGGCTTGGAAACGTAGTCGTCCATGCCGGCCGCCAGGCACTTCTCGCGGTCGCCCTTCATGGCATGGGCTGTCATGGCGACTATGGGTATATGGCCGCCGCTTTCGTTTTCTCTCCTGCGTATCTCGGCGGTCGCGGCATAGCCGTCGAGCTCCGGCATTTGCACGTCCATCAGGACCAGGTCGAAGCTCCCCCGTTCGAGGGCCTCGACCGCCTGCCGGCCGTCTGGAACGACCGTTACCTTATGGCCGCGCTTTTCCAGGATGAGCGTCGCGACTTTCTGGTTGACCGGGTTGTCCTCAGCCAGGAGTATCCTGTAGGACGACGGGCGGGCGCTCCTGCCGGCCGCTTCGCCCGCGGAAGCCTTGGCCTCGGCGGCCAACTTGCCCTTGTTGGAAGCGGCCGTGATGATCAGGTCGAAAAGTTCCGAAGGCTTGGCCGGCTTGACCAGGTAGCCTGAGGCCCGCAGCCGCCTGGCCTTCCTGGCATCCCCCAGCCGGTCGGCCGAAGTGAGCACAATGACCGGACAGTCCGCGTAATCGGGGTCCGCCCTGACTCTCGCGAGCAGGCTGAAGCCGTCCATTTCGGGCATGTTGACGTCCAGGATGAGCAAGTTGAACCGGCGGCCTTTTTTCCGTTCCGCTTCGATCAGCTCCAGGGCCTCCCGGCCGGAGGCCGCGGCCGTGACCTCGAAGTCCCAGCTTGAGACCATCTCTTTTATTATCAAGCGGTTGGTCTCGTTGTCGTCGACCGCGAGAACCCTCAGGCCGCGCAGCTCCTCGGGGATCTTATCGGGCTTCAGGCCGGTCCGGCCTTTGGGCAGGTCCAGCCTGGCCGTGAAATGGAAGGTGCTGCCCTCCCCCGGTCGGCTCACGACCCAGATCCTCCCGGACATCATCTCCACGAGCTGGGTGCAGATGGCCAGCCCCAGCCCGGTCCCGCCGTACCTTCGGCTGGTGGAACCGTCGGCCTGGACAAAAGGCTGGAAGATGGTCCTCTGCTTCTCCTCGGGTATCCCGATGCCTGTGTCTCGCACGGAAAAATGCAGGACGATCGCGCCGTCTTCCCGGGCCTCTTCCCGGACGTCGACCGAAACCTCGCCTCTTTCGGTGAACTTGATGGCGTTGCTCACCAGGTTGACGATGACCTGGCGCAGACGGGCCACGTCGCCGACCACCCTCCTGGGCAGGCCCGGGTCCACGCGGCAGTTGAGCTCGAGGCCCTTCTTGTGAGCCACTATGGAAAGGGTGGAGACGATCTCGGTTACGGAATCGGGCAGGTTGAACCCGGCCGGGTTGAACTCGACCATCCGGGCCTCGATCTTGGAGAAATCGAGTATGTCGTTTATGACGGTCAGCAGCGATTCGGCCGAGGCCCTGGCGCCGCTCAGGAAACCCTTCTGCTCGTCGGTGAGCGAGGTCTGCAGGGCCAGCTCGATCATGCCGATGACGCCGTTCATCGGCGTGCGGATCTCATGACTCATGTTGGCCAGGAACTCGCTCTTGGCCCGGCTGGCGGCCAGGGCCGCCTCGCGCGAGGCCTGGAGCTCCACCTGTGTCTTTTTGAGCTCGGTGATGTCGGTGATGGCCGATACGACGCCCCGGAACTTGAGACCGTCGAACAGCGAGCGGGCGTGGATCAGGACCGGTATCTTGCGGCCGTCCCCGGTCTGGAGCAGCGTTTCGTAGGTTTCCAGGGTCTTCGACCTGCGGCGGGCGGATTTCTCCTTGACCCTGTCCAGCTCCTCAGGGGGGATGACGACGCTCCAGTGCCGGCCGTTGAGCCCGCCTCGCGGGTATCCGAGCATCCTCTCTATTCTTGGGTTGACGTAGGTTATCATACCCTGCTCGTCCTCGACCAGGACGCCCTCGGCCAGGCTGGACAGGACCTTCTCCAGGAACTCCTTGAAATCCGCCAGCTCCTTCTCGAACCGCTCCTTTTCCCTCTGCTTCTTGATGGAGAAAAGGGCGTAACCCAGGTCATGGGAGATCTCTTCCAGCAGCTTGACCTCCTGGGCCTGGTTGAAGACGCCGGCGGACTTGGCGACATGGAGCAGTCCGAAGACCTCTTTCTTGTGGACGAGCTGGAAGACAGCCGCCCAACCCTCGCCGGGCAGGGCGCAGCCGCGGCAAAGAGAGCTGGTCTCGACCTCGGGTATGAACAGCGAGCGCCGGTTCTCGATGACCTTCAGCTCGCACGCTAAGAGTTGCTCGGCGGAGGCGCCGCGGCCGGCGGAAAGGAAGCGGACCGGGGTTGACTTTTCGTCGAGCAGGATGCCCCGCACCAAATCATACTTGCCTATCCTGGCCAGGATGCGGCAGCACTTGGCCAGCAGCCTGCCGGGGTCGTTCTCCAGGATGATGGTCTGGTTTATGTCGCTGATGGCCCGAAGCAGCCGGCTGTAGTGGACGAGCAGCTCTTCCCGCTTCTTCTGCTCGCTGATGTCCCTGTAGACGGCGACGCCCGATTCTATCCTGTTCTTGCTGATGACCGGCGATGCCGAAAGCTGGACTGCGACCGGGCTTCCGTCCTTCCGAAAGCGGACCGTCTCCAGGTTGACGATCCTGTCGCCCTTCTTAAGCGTGCGTCCGGTGATGCGCCGGGCCTCGCCGACCCTGCCGCCGCCGATGAGCTGGTCCAGGTTCTTGCCGAGCGCCTCCTCGCGGCTGAAGCCGAATATCGCTTCGGCGGCCCGGTTCCATTCCACGACCTTGTTTTCGGCGTCGATGGCGACTATGGCGTCGTTGACGCTGTCGATGAGGTGACGAAGGAACTCGTCCATTTTTCTCTTAATATAACCTTCGGACAAATATTGTCAAGGAGGCATCATTTACCTGTTATTTAAAGTTGAAAAGTGGACAATTTAAGCGTGAAAAGTGGACTCTTTA
>CAYWJT010000072.1:0-3522 GCA_964458655.1 uncultured Eubacteriales bacterium
GCCTGGGCTGAGGATGGGGGTTGCTGGTCCGCCATGAAAAGCCGCCCTCCTTCGGCCCGCGGAACCTCGACGGAAGGAGGCGGAGCCGCCGGAGCGGCGTGCCCCTTTCTTGGGCTCCAGGCCGTGTATTAGATGGCCCGTCTCCCCCGTGGCGGGGGAGACGGACCGGAGCCGCTTTCCCGGCTCAGACCCAGCCGCGCTCTCTGCAGGCGCTGGCCACGCGACTGACGGAAATCACGTAGGCCGCGTCGCGCATGTAGAGCTTGCGGGTCCGGGCGAGTTCGCTTACGGCCTTGAAGGCCGCCGTCATCTTCTCGTCGAGCTTCTGGAGCACTTCCTCCTTTGTCCAGAAGTAGTTCATGTTGCACTGGACCTGCTCGAAATAGCTGCAGGTGACGCCGCCGGCGTTGGCCAGGAAGTCGGGGATGACGAAGATGCCTTTCTTCTGGATGACCTCGTCGGCCTCCGGGGTGGTCGGTCCGTTGGCGCCCTCGGCGATCAGCTTGACCCGGGGTTTGACCTTCCGGACCGTCTCGGCGTTGACCTGGTTCTCGAGCGCGGCCGGTATGAGAATGTCGACGTCCTGCTCGATCCAGGCGTCGGCGGGCAGGCGCTCGTAGCCGAGAGCCTCGGCCTTGGCCTTGTCGATCGTGCCGAAGCGGTCGGTGACGGCCAGCAGTTCCTCGAGGTTGACGCCGTCTTTCTTTTTATAGGTGTAGGAGACCTGGTCGGCCTGGTCCCAGCAGGAAACCGCGATCACCTTGCCGCCGAGCTTGGTGTAGAGCTGGATGGCGTACTGGGCGACGTTGCCGAAACCCTGGACGGATGCCGTGGTCTGAGCGATCTTGACGCCCATCTCGGTGAGCGCTTCCCGGACGGTGTAGATGAGGCCGTAGCCGGTGGCCTCGGTCCGGCCGAGGGAGCCTCCGAGCCCCACGGGCTTGCCGGTGATGAAACCGGGGTACTTGGCGCCGTGTATGGCTTCGAACTCGTCGAGCATCCAGAGCATGTGCTGGGGGTTGGTCATGACGTCGGGGGCCGGCACGTCGCGCAGCGGTCCGACGTCGTGGGCGATGGCCCTGATGAAGCCGCGGCAGAGCCTTTCCTGCTCCCGCGAACTGAGGTCGTGGGGGTCGCAGATGACGCCGCCCTTGCCGCCGCCGAGTGGGATGTCCACGACTGCCGTCTTCCAGGTCATCCACATGGACAGGGCCCGGACGGTGTCGATGGTCTCCTGGGGGTGGAAGCGGATGCCGCCCTTGCAGGGCCCGCGGGCGTCGTTGTGCTGGCAGCGGAAGCCGCGGAAAACGCGGACGCTGCCGTCGTCCATCCGGACGGGGATGGAGAAGTGATATTCCCGCATGGGCTGACGGAGGAGGTCTCTCGTCGGCTGGTCGAGTTCCAGCAGGTCGGCCACCTTGTCGAACTGCTTCTGGGCCATTTCGAAGGGGTTGAATCCTTTTTGAGCCATTATACAACTCCTTTTTTATGAACGAGATATTATTGCAGGCGGTGCCCCCTTGATAAAGCAACAGCCGCAACGAAATATTTTAGTCGACCGGCCCTGAAAAGGCAAGCCGACAAGCCCGGCTGTCTGTCCGGATCTGACCAGTCCGGGGAGACTGTCGGGCGCCAAGGGACGGCCGGGAGGCTTGGCGCCGGAACGTGAAGACGCCGACCTGTCTGGAGCGTCGGGATTATCCGGCGCCGATCTCCTTCAGGCCCTCCCGAAGGGTCCGGCGCACCGTCAGGATATCGGCCGGAGAGACGGCCTCGATGCCGCAGCGCGCCCGGGAGCGATGGAAAGCGAACGACCTTCCGTCCCGTGTGTGGCGGTAGCGAATCTCGACCTCGGGATGACCGAAAACGAGCGTCGCGATGGTCTCGGCCATTTTGGTCAACGGCGGCCTGTCGACATGGCCGAGGCGGAAGCGGGCCTCGACCGTCGTGCCCTTGGCCGGGGCTGATTTGACGGTGACCTCTCCCTCGCAGAGGGCCGCCGTGTGGGCCAGAAGAGGCAGGCCGAGCCCGGTCTTTTTCCCTTTGGTCGAGAAGAACGGGTCAAGCGCCTTCCGCCTTTCCTCCGGCGGCATGCCCCGGCCGTTGTCCCTGACCCGAAAAGAGAGGATGTCCCGTGAGGAATCTTCCAGGACCGTGATTGACACTCGGCTCGCGCCGGCGGCGACGGCGTTCTCGGCTATGTCTAGGATGTGGAGGGAGAGGTCATCCATCATGTGGACACTATCCTTCTTCCCCGGGCTCCGGTCAGGGCCATGCGGAACTCTTCGAGGTCAGGCCGGTCGGCGAGGAACTCGGTCGCGGCGGTGCCGATCTCTTCGGGTTTGTGGGCGTCGGAGAACCTGACGACGGGCAGGGTGCCGAAGGGACCGAACCTCCGCCGACCCTCGGCCTCTGTCAGGCGAGGGGATATTTCGACCGCGTCGAGCGGCAGGCCCGGGGGGATGAACCCGAGCTGGGAGATTATGCTGAAAGCTTCCCGGTCGACATGGCAGGCCAGGGCCAGCCCGCCGTGCCCGTGTATGAGGTCGACGGCTTCGCGGACGCTGAGCTTCGTCGCGCCGAAGAGCGACCGAGGGCTGAAGCCGGTGACGAAGTCGTCGGCATCGACGAGGACCTGGTCCTTTACGAACTTCCTCAACGAAGGCATGTCGGGGAGGTTGCGGTCGACTGTCTCCTGAAGCCCGGCGAGGTCCGCGTCCCGGTCGAAGAGCCCGAGGATGTGGACCTCTTCGGAGGTCGTGAGCTCTATGCCCGGCAGGACGGCGAGCGGCGTCCCTGCCGCCGCCCGCATGACGGAGGCGGCGTTGCCGGTCGTGTTGTGGTCGGTGACGGCGATCATGTCCAGCCCGGCCTCCCGGGCCCTGGCGACGACCGCCCGGGGCGACATCGAAAGCTCTCCGCAAGGAGACAGGCAGGTGTGGATGTGGAGGTCCGCCCTCAGGAGACGGAGCCCCATCAACTCCTCTTGAGGCCCAGGCCGTATAGTATCCCGGCGAGCTCGAAGGCCGTCAATTGCGTCCCCAGCACGGGCACGCCCTCCTTTTGGGCCTGCTCCAGCGTCTCCGGCGCAGGCTCGCGGCCGTTGACAAGGACGATACCGGCCAGCTCCTTGAGGACGGCGACGGCCACGATGTTCTGGTGGACCTGCATCGTGACCCAGAGGTCGTCCTTGCGGCCGTGGGCGATGACGTCGCTGAGGAGGTCCCCGGAGTATCCACCGCCGACCGGGCGGTCGAGCGGGATGTCGCGGCTGAAGACGCGCAGGCCGAGGCTTGACACCAGGTCGGACAGGTTCATCTCTTCTCCTTTTTCCCCTTGACGAACGGGCAGTCGGCGAGGCGGGCCCGTCCCCGGACTATGTCGTCGGCCAGGGTCCGGCAATCGGGCGCTCCGCAGACGCCGGCTGGGTGCCGGGCCCGTAGCGGAGCGTGAACCGCTTTTTCTCCTTCGCTGCCAGGTCAACCTGGAAGTCCAAGAGCAGCCAGCGCACGGAGCCGTCAG
>CAYWJT010000072.1:3532-9622 GCA_964458655.1 uncultured Eubacteriales bacterium
ACAGCATTCGGGGGTGTACTCGCCGGTCATGTACACCCGCCAGAAGTAGTTGTCATGCAGCGGAAGCTTGGCGAAGACCGTTTCCCGGCGCTTGGCCAGTTCGATGGCCCGGACCGGGTCTTTCGCCAGGGGCCTTGATTCGGCGGGGGTCACGGGGTGATCGAACGAGAGGAAGTCCCGGTGGTAGAGGCGGCTGACTTCTTCCGGGTCGACGACGGCCCTCTCCCCGACTTTGTCCATCAGCCTACGGATGCGGCTCTTGGCCACGAAGCGGTTCTCCACGTCGAGAGGACCTCCGACGCATCCGTCGGGGCAGACGGCGCACTCGAGGATGTCGATGTCCTGGAGCAAGCCGGCCTCGACCTGGTCCAGGACGCGCATCGTGTCCTGGAGGCCGGAGACGGCCACGGCCTTGTGTTTCTTGAGCCCCTTTGTTTCACCGCCTGACAGTGACCAGCCCATGCCCAGGCCGCTGAACGGGGTGTCGGGGAAAAGATGTCGCATCAGCTTCTCATCCTGGCCCTTTCGGAGGGCATGGAGGATTTGAGGGTAGATGTCCCGGATGGATATGGCTCCGTCCAGGTGGGACTTGTTCATGCTCGCCGGGCTGTTTATGGAAACCATTTTTGCCGGGCACGGTGTCAGGTGAATGATACCGATCTTCTCGGGGGGGAGGTTCAAGACCTTGGGCAGGACGGCCCTGAGGATCTTGGCGGCGATCTCCCGCGGCGGCTCGATGGGCAGGATGTGGCCGCAGAGCGAGGGATAGCGCCTCTGGATGAGCCTGACGACGACCGGGCAGGTCGAGCTGATGAACGGCCTGGGCTGGGGATGCTCTGACAGGTATTCCTCCGTCGCCATGCAGTTGAGCTCGCAGATCGAGCTCAGATCGTATACTTCGTCGAAACCCGTGAGGCGCAGGGCGGACAAGACCTCCCCGGGCGCAGTGGACTCACCGAACTGGCCGTAGAGGACCGTGGAGGGAATGGCGACTTTGTATTCGAAGGCGTCCAGGGACCGGAAGGAAGTCGTTTCGGACCGGACGGCGTCGTAGGGGCAGACCCGCAGGCATTCGCCGCAGTCGATGCAAAGCTCGTCGATGATGCGGGCCTTGCCGTCCCTTACCCTGATGGCCCTGGTCGGACAGGCGGCCATGCAGCGGACGCAGCCGATGCAGGCGTCCCTGTTGATGTGGATTGCGTGGAAGTTCTTCTCGTTCATTCTCCTCGTCCGTTGACCCTGATGATGATCTCCAGGCGGGTCCCGCGGCCCGGCTGGGAGCCGATGCGGAAGACGTCGGAGTTCTTCTTGATGTTGGGCAGCCCCATGCCCGCGCCGAAGCCGAGCTCCCGCATCTCCCGCGTCGCAGTCGAATATCCTTCGGTCATGGCCAGTTCGATGTCTTGGATGCCGGGCCCTCGGTCGTCGGCCGTGATGCGCACGACGCTCGGCGAGACGGCCAGGCTCAGGCGGCCCTCCTCGGCGAACATGATGATGTTCATTTCGGCCTCGTAGCTGGCGATGGCCGCCCGGCGCATGGTCTTCTGGTCGAAGCCCATGTCCTTGAGCAGGGCCTTTATCCGGCAGGCCGCGGCCCCGGCATGGGCGAAATCCCCGCCCTTGACCGGGAACTCCTGCACGAAAACGGGTTCAGCGACCGCCACGCTTGCCCTCTATTAGACCGGCCAGCCGGGAACAGGCCTCGAACATCGTCAGGCGGGTGGCGATGAGAGGAAGTTCCCTGGCCCGGGCCTCGGCGACCACTTCGGGCCCCGGTCTTTTGCCCAGGACGAAGACGACGGCGGCCAGGTCGGCGACCGAGCAGGTGGATACGACATGGTTGTTGGCCAGGCCGGTCAGGAGCAGGGAACCAGGCTCCGCCGAGGCCAGGACGTCGCTCATCAGGTCGGAGGCGAAGACCTTCGGGCACTCGATGTCGAGGGAAGCGTCTTCGGTCAGGAGCTCGGCGTTGAGAAGAGTTACGACGTCCCTGAGCCGGATCATCGACACCTCCGCTGCGCCGAAACGCTTGGAATGCTTACATTATATAATGAACCTCCGGAGGGGACAAGGAGAGAAAGACGGCGGCTCCTGCGCGGCCGCGGCCTGGCCGGCTTCCGCCCCGGGAAAAAAGAAGGGGGACGAGCATGACGCTCGTCCCCGCTCGAGAAGGCTTTGTCCGCCGGGTTCCGACCCGGCCGTGTTATTTCGCCGTCAGGATCTTCTGGACCTCTTCCTTGTCGACTTCGGTGATGAACGGAATGCCGCTGATATCGGCCGCCTCTTTGGTCAGGGCGGCGATGTCGTCCCGGGTGATGTAGTCGAGCGTGAACTTGCGTTCGCCGGCCATCAGCTGACGGAGGCCCTGGCTCAGGCGTTTGAAGTAGGTGTAGACGCCGATGGCGCCGGCCGGGAGCTCGTCGAAGCGGTCTCCGAAGCGTTGCCGCAGCTCGGGCGCCGTGACGAAGATCTCGTCGCGGGTGCTGCCGAAGCGCTCGACGTAGACCGGGATCTGGCCGTCGCTTATCCGGCCGCCGATGGTCTTTCCGACCATGGCCGCGGCCAGGGGCGAACGGGCCATGCCCACGGCCTTGACGTAGGGCGCGCCGAGGGCCAAGGCCTTGAAGATCTGGTCCTCGAAGGTGATGCCCCCGGCGAAGGCCAGGTCGGGCACGTATTCGCCCTGCTTGGCCAGCTGGTCGGCGAACTTCCAGGTCAGCGACCAGATCTCCACGCTCGGGATGCCCCACTCGTTCATCATGCGCCAGGGGCTCATGCCTGTGCCGCCGCCAGCGCCGTCTACGGTGAGGAGGTCGAGTTTGGCCTTGGAGGCGTACTTGACCGCCCGGGCCAGGTCGGCCGGACGGTAGGCTCCGGTCTTGAGGAAGACGCGCTTGGCCCCGGCCTTGCGGAGCTCTTCGACCCGCTTCATGAACGACTCCTCCTCGACCATGCCGAGGCGGGAATGGCGTTCGAACTCCTTGAAGCTGCCCTTTTCGAAGGCGGAGATGACGTTGGGGTCTTCGGGGTCGGGCAGGACGATGTAGCCCTTCTTCTTGAGGGCCTGGGCTTTCTTGACGCTTTTGATCTTGACTTCGCCGCCGATGTCCTTGGCCCCCTGGCCCCACTTGAGCTCGACGGTCTCGACGCCCAGTTTCTCGATGACGTACTCCTGGACGCCGAGCCGCGTGTCCTCGACGTTGGCCTGGACCACGACGTCGCCGTAGCCGTCCTGCCAGTCGCGGAAGGACTTGATGCGGAACTCCATGTCCGGTGAGCGGACGACCCGGCCGTTCTTGAGCTCGGTCTCGTCGTCCATGCCGCAGACGTTCTCGCCGATGGTCAGGATGACGCCGGAGACGGCCGCCCCGCCGCCCAGGCCGGCCCAGTTCTGGCGGGCGACGTTAGTCGAGCCCATGCCCGAGATGATGAAGGGCAGTTTGAGCTTGATGTCCTTGTTGCGGCCGATCTTGGTCTCGATCGAGACCTTCTCGAAGGTGGCCTTGTCGCTGTCGGCAGGGACGCCCCAGGCGCCCTTGGCCGTGCCCATGATGCTGAAGTGCGACAGGTCGACGGGATAATCCTTCTCGCAGCCCGCCGTGATGATGCCGAAGGGCTGGGGATAGAGGACCTCGGGGCCGCGGTAGGCGGACTTCCCGATCTCGCACATCCCGATGCAACCGTCGACGCAGGTCACGCACATGCCGCTGAAGGGGCTGATCGACCCCTCCGTCCTGTTCTTGGTCAGGGTGGCGGCGCTTCTGTTCAGTCGGGTGAAACTCGGCATGACATTACCTCCTCGAAATCCTTGTGATTTTATGTCCAGGGTTCATAGGTCAAACCCGGTCAAGTCTTCTCCCGGACGCAGGTGCCGCAGCGTCCGGCGTCGTACATCCAGCACTGGAGGTCGTCGTAGTGCTCCAGGCAGGTCGGCTCCATCGTCAGGCAGGCGTTGCAGACGGCCGTTTCGGCGCTAGGCCCCTGGCAGCGCAGCTGGCAGGCCGGGCAGATGTACATGCAGGCCCCGCACAGGCGGCAGACGTCCGAGCGGATGTCGAACGGCGTCGATATCTTGCGGTTGTAGCCGCGTTTCTGGAAGCCGATGGCCCGGGCGTCCATCTGCTCGGCGCACATCCGGACGCACAGCCCGCACAGGATGCATTCCTCGTTGCGCAGCTTGAAACGGACCTGCGTGACGTTGAACTTGGAGGCCAGGTCCTGGAGGACCTTGGAGCCCGGCGCGACCGAGAGCATGAGCTCGACCATCATGCGGCGGGCCTCTATGACCCGTTTCGTGTCCGTGCGGACGACCAGTCCCGGCTCGGCGGGGTAGGTGCAGGAGGAGACCAGCTTGGTCTTCAGCCCTTCCCCGATCTCGACCAGGCAGAGACGGCAGCCGCCGTGCGGAGTCAGGCCCTCGTGGTGGCAGAGGGTGGGGATGGCCAGGCCGTAGAACTTGGCTGTATCCAGGATGGTCCAGCCCTCCTCCGCGTTGACCTCCATTCCGTTCATGCGAAAAGTTATCATGGTTCCCCTCAGATGATCTTGATGGCCTCGTCGCGCTGCTGTTCGATGGCTTCGAAGCGGCAGGCTTCCTGGCAGGCACCGCATTTGATGCACTTGGTCTGGTCGATCAGGTGGATATCGTGGAGGGTGCCCCTGATGGCCTCCGTCGGGCAGGCCTTCTTGCAGGCCAGACAGCCGACACATTTCTCGGCGACGACGACGTAGCGGATGAGCGACTTGCAGACACCCGCCGGGCAGCGCTTGTCCAGGATGTGGGCCTCATATTCATGACGGAAATAGCGCAGCGTCGAAAGGACCGGGTTGGCCGCCGTCTGGCCCAACCCGCACATGGAGGCGTCCTTGGTCGTCCGGGCCAGCTGCTCCAGCAGCTCCAGGTCGCTTTCCTTGCCCTTGCCTTCGGTGATGTCCTTGACGATCTCCCACATCCTCTGGGTGCCTTCCCGGCAGGAAACGCACTTGCCGCAGGACTCGTCGCGAAGGAAGTTGAGGAAGTACTTGGCCATGTCGACCATGCAGGTCTTGTCGTCCATGACGATCATGCCGCCCGAGCCCATCATGGCTCCGGCCGCCGTCAGGCTCTCGTAGTCGACCGGAAGGTCGAGGAGCTTGGCCGGCAGGCAGCCTCCCGAGGGGCCGCCGATCTGGATGGCCTTGAAGTCCCGGCCCTTGGCGATGCCGCCGCCGATGCCGTAGACGATCTCCCGCAGGGTGATGCCCATGGGGACTTCGACCAGGCCGGTGTTGTTGATCTTGCCTACCAGGGAGAAGATCTTCGTGCCCTTGCTCGTCTCGGTCCCCAGGCCCCGGAACCAGTCCGCGCCGCGGCGGATGATGTTGGGCACGGTCGCCCAGGTCTCGACGTTGTTGATGACGGTGGGCATTCCCCACAGCCCCTTCTGGGCCGGGTAGGGCGGCCTCTGGCGGGGCATGGCGATCTTGCCCTCGACCGAGGCGATCAGGGCCGTTTCTTCGCCCGAAACGAAGGCTCCCGCGCCCTGGACGATCTCCAGGTCGAAGCTGAAACCTGTGCCCAGGATGTCCTCGCCCAAGAGGCCGTACTCCCTGGCCTGGCGGATGGCGATGTCCATGCGCTTGAGCGCCAGCGGGTATTCGTGACGTATGTAGACGAAGCCTTTCGAAGCTCCGATGGCCTTGGCCCCGATGACCATGCCTTCGAGCACGGCGTGGGGGTCGGCCTCGAGGATGGAGCGGTCCATGAAGGCGCCTGGGTCGCCTTCGTCGCCGTTGCATATCAGGTACTTGGGCGACCGCTTCTCTTTGGCGCAGGTCTCCCATTTCCGGCCGGTCGGAAAGCCGGCCCCACCGCGGCCGCGCAGACCGGAGGCCTTGATCTCGGCGATGATGTCCTCCGGGCTCATCGAGGACAGGGCCTTGCCCAGCGCCTCGTAGCCTTCGAAGGCGATATACTCGTCGATCTTTTCGGGGTCGATCCGGCCGCGGTTGCGCAGGACGATGAGGCGCTGGTGCTTGAAGAACTCGATGTCCTTCATCTTCGGGACGGGCGCCTTCTCGGCCGGCGGCACGTACATCAGCTTCTTGACC
>CAYWJT010000073.1:0-9549 GCA_964458655.1 uncultured Eubacteriales bacterium
CTTCTTGACCAGAAGCTCCTTGGTGATGACCTTGAGCCTGGTACTGCGGTTGCCCGTGATGAGGATGTTGCTGATGTCGTACCTGCGGCCCTCGGCCACTTCGTAAGTGACGGAGACCGACGCGGCGTCGAGCTTGTCGACCCGGGCCGTGACCCTCGTTCCGCGCACGCCGCGGTTGAGATAGAAGGACTCGATCCTTTCGGCGTCCCTCTGGACGCTCGGCGCGAAATAGGATCCGCCCGCGAGGACGCGCAGCTCCCGGCGGACCTCCTCGACCGGGAAGAGCCCGACGCCTTCGACGTCCACCCTGTCCACAGTCTGTCTCACGCCCTCTTCGATCCTGACGCGGGCGACGACGCTCGAACCTTTCTTCTCCAGCTCCAGACCGGCCCTTACGTCCTGGTAGCCGTGCTCCCGGTAGAAGTTCTCGACGTCGCGCGGCAGGGCGAAGATGCGGTCGTAGCTGAGCAGCGAGAAGAACAGGGTGCGCTCGACGAGCGCCACCTGCTTTTTGATCCTCTCGGGCGTGAAGGCTGAAGCCCCCTCGATGTCGATCCTTTCGATGGCGTACTTGCGGCCTGGCTCGATGTCGTAGACCACCCGGATCTCGTTCTCGGCCCTCTCCAGCCGGCCCTTGACGGCGGCGAAGATATGGCCTTTTTTGCGGAAATAGTTGAGCAGCCTGGCTTCGCCCTCGGCCAGGCCCCACTCCTCGAAGACCCTCTCCTCCCAGATGGGGGCGAGGAGGCCCGCCGGCACCTTGGCGCCGTTCGTGATTATCGTTATCTTCTCGTTGGGCGCGACCTTGAGCTCCAGGTTGACGGTCTTTTCGGCGGCGCTGAATTCCTCCCTCTCGACGTGGATATCAGCGCGGCGGAAGCCTTTTGCGGCATAGAAAGCGGTGAGCCGCTGGACGTCCTGTTCGAGCTCCATGGGCAGGTAAAACCGGCCGACCGCAGTCCTGACCTTCTTCTCTATTTCCGGACGCGCCAGGACCAGGTCGCCGCTGAACTCGAGCGACCCGACCCTGTACCTGGTCCAGCCGCGGGCCGTGAACACGACGTCCGCCCTCGCCTCCGGAAGCTTCTCCACCCTGGCGTCGATCACGGCGTCGAAGTAGCCGCGCCGGACGAGCTCCCGGCGCAGCTCTTCCGCGGCCCGGGCCAGCCTGGTCTCGACCAGGGACTCGCCCTCCCTCAGGGATTCGAGGGCCTCGAGCAGCCTGGAGCGGCGAATAGGGAACCCTTCGGTCCGGATGCGCCTCAACAGAAGGTTCCGGGTGAGTTCGAAAGTGAGCTCCACGTTATCGCCGTCGCCTGTTTTGCTGACTTTGATGTCGGAGAAGACGCCGGTCTGGTAGACGTTGCTTATGACGCGGTTGACGAAATCCGGCAGGTAGCGGTCGCCCGGCTTTATGGGTATCGTGCCCTGCAGGTCCGGACCGGCCGGCCGGCCGTCCACCAGAACTGTGATCTTGGTGACGACCTGCTCGTCCGCCGCCCGGGCGGACACGGCCCCCGCGGAGACGAGTATGGCCCCGACGAGCAAGGCCGCGAGGAGCTTAGAATCTCTTCCTGAGCTTGAGGTCAAATCCCATTCTCCCCAGGTCGTTCCTGACCGTGACCAGAGAAAAATCGTAGCCGACGTTCCACTCCAGGCGGTAGATCTCCTCACGCGAAGCGGCCAGGTTGGTCGAATAGATGAACAGGACGTTCTTGGAGATCTTCTTGCCCAGGGTCAGCCTGGCGGTCATTTCCGATGAACTGCCCGACACGAAGGGGTCGATGCGGAAACGGTCCAGGCTGAAAAAGCCTTCCGTACTCTTGCGGGCCTGGCCCGCGAGCTGGAAGGAGACGAGCGAAGCGCTGCTCAGCGTGGTCGTGCGCTCGGTCGAATAGAGCCTCTGGTAGGACTCGCCGAGCGCCAGGAGGGCCAGGACTTCCTCGGACGGCAGCGGCGGCGATGAGGTGAACTCCGGCCGCATCCGGCTGGCCAGTCCGCTGAGGTTCATGGTGATGCGGTAGTCCTTGACGAAGGCCTCTGCCCTGAGGTCGACGTAAGGGTCCATGGAGACCGGGTCGAAAAAGCTCACCCGGCCGCCCAGGACGCGGAAGTTCTGGTCCTGGAAGTTTATCCTGCCCCTTTCGAACTCGATGTCGCCCAGGATGATGGGGTCTTCCAGGCTCCCGGACACCGACAGGTCGAAGCGGCCGCTCAGCCGTCCCATGGAATTGTCCATCAGGGCGTCCCCGTTCGAATGGAAGCGGAGGTTGAGGGTCAGGCCGTCGAAAAACGACGGCTCCGATGAAGTCTGCCCGTCGGCGCTCGAGCCGAACGTGAGGCCTTCCAAAAGCTCCCGCCTCCAATTCATCTTCCTGACCAGGAAATCGCCCTCCATGACGAACTGGCGGCTGTCCTTGACCAGCCGCACCCATCCGTCCAGCACCGCCCTGACCCTCTCGAACGGAGCGAGCTGCATGTCTTTCCCTTCGGCCCTAAGGTCCAGGCTCTCGACGCCCTGCTCGCCCAGACCTATCTCGCCGGAAGCCGTCAGGCCGCCGCCTCCGAAAGTTCCCTTGAATTCCTGCAGGAATATCCTGCCCCCTTCGAGGAGGAGACTGCCGGAGAAGTCCTGGACGGCGTACGGGAAGCCCGGCAGGGGCATGACCGGACCTTGGAAAGACACCCGGCTCGCGACCTTGGGCTCGTCCCGGTCGCCCGCTACTTCCAGGCTGAAGTCGGCCCTGCCCCGGGCTCCCTTCCATGGCGCCACGAGGTCGAGGTCGGTGAAATGGCCGTTGACCTTTCCGGTTATGGAATTGTCGGCCTGGGGCAGGCGGAACGAACCCTCGAGCCTGTTGTCGCCGGCCGCTATATCGGCCCTGACATCGAGCACGGTAGCTTCGTCCCTTATGTCTATCCCCAGCTCGCCGCGGGCGTCGGTCCTGGCGATCGGCGGGAAGACCAGGTCCTTGACTTCGAACCTGACCGGCAGCATATCCCTGCCGAACCGGCCCGTTCCCGAAGCGTCGAAGCGGAAGCGGCCCTCCCGGCCCCGAGAAAGGAGGGCCAGGTCCAGGCCCTCGCCCTGGAGGGAGATGTCGTAGTCCATGCTGCCCACGTCGAGCCGGAAGCGGCCCGCGACAGAGCCTCCGTAACTCTTGAAATTCAGGTCCGTGAAGGAGACCACCGGCGTGTGCCATTCGACCCGGCCGGTCGCTCCTTCGGTCTTGAACCCGGCGACCTCCAGCTCCGGGCTCCGGAACTCGCCCTCGAAGTCCTGCCTCTCGCCCGACAGCTTGAGACTGAAGTCGCCGGCCGCCCGACCCTTGAACGGCAGGTCGAGCTCGAGCCCGGCCAGCACCCTGGCCAGGTCGCCTTCCGCCTCGCGGATTTCGACCGCGGTCAGGTCGCGGCCGCTTTCAACGGTCAGAACTCCCTTGTAGGCCGGGTCGTCGAGCTTGAAGCGGCCGGTGAACCCCGCGCCGGCTATCGTCCCTTCGCCTTCGACGTAAGCGGCGTCGAACAGGCCGAAGCCGGCCGGCGAGAAAGCGCCGCTGAAACTCACCCGGGGGGACGATCCCGGTCCGTTGAGCCTGACGTCGGCATAACCCGAGCCGCGGATCTCCGGGAACTCGAACTTTTCGTTCAATATAATGGACAGGAAATCCCGTAAACGCTTGAGGTCAAAGATCGAACCCCTGATTTCGGCTTCGATGTCACCGCCCAGATGCCAGTTCGCCCGAGCCTCGAGCCGGGCGAAACTCGTCCGCATATCGGTGGTGTTGATGTCGATCACATCCCGGTCGAAGTCGACGCCGACCTCGGCCCGGCCCAACAGCGGGAAGCGGCCGCCTCTTTCCACAAGCTCCCTGTCCCGGAACTCGGCGTTTACGTTCAGCTTGCCGCCGGAGTAAGCGAAAGCGCCCCAGGCCGGCGAACTTACAGGCCACGGCACGCGCAGAAAGGACATGACCGGCTCGAGGGTCATGCCATCCACCCGTCCCTTGATCCCGTAACGGCCGAAACTGATATCGAGATTGCCGGCGGGCTCCCCTTTCTTCTCGAAGCTCAAGGCCACCGAGCCGCCCTCACCGAAACCGATCCCGAGGCTTCCCTTCACGACTCCCAACGGCAGTTTACCCGACATCAGGCTCTCAGAGGCCAACGACGCGTTGACGGTGACCCGGCCCGCCTGTCTCGCGACCGTTCCCTCGCCGGCGGTCCGACCGGAAAGGTCGAAAGGTATGTGGAGATAGTCGGCGAGCGGCTTGAACTCGACGCTGAAACTCGTCTTGATGTCGAACTCAGGGTCCCGGAAGCGGCGCAGACGGCCCTGGCCGCGCAGCTCGATATCATCGCCCCTGATGTTCAGCCTGTTGATGGTGACGTCCTCGCCCTTTCCGGTAAGAAGGACTTCCACGCGGCCTCCGACCTCGTCCCCCTGCGGGAGGACGGTCAGCTTGCCGTCGGCCGCCGCGACCCGCAGCTCGAATTCGTCGCCTTTGGTCGTCAGTCTGGCGTCGAGGCCCCTGAGTTCGGCTATCCCCTTCTCGCCCAGATAAGAGACGGTGCCGTTCTCGACCGTTACTTCCTTAAGGCGGAACGGCAGCGATAGAATCGCGGCCCGACCGGGTTTCGCCGTCTTGGCCTGCGCGTGCGGCGTCGGCATGAACCGGACATCCGGCTCGACGATGGAAACGACCACGGCCTTCTGCCTGTGGAGAAGCGACACGTAGGGCATCTCGACGCTCACCCGGCGGACCCTGATCAGGGGGGCGTTGCCCAGCGACCTGAGGTCCTCCACGGTCAGCTCCAGCGGCAGATAGGTCAGCCGGAGCGTCTTGAACTCGAAAGACCTGCCCAACTGCTTCCTGAGCCCGGCCAGGAAAACGTCCCTGACTACGACGAAGCTGCCGGCCAGGAACGCCGCCACGAGCACGAAGACGGACCACCTCACGGCCCTCCGGACGAACCTGTCGACCAGGGCTTTGATGCGGAAGACCGTGAGGATCTTCACTTCCTGACTTTCTCCCAGTCCTCGAGGAAGCGCTTGATGCCGGCATCGGTCAGCGGATGCCTGACGAGCTTCTCCAGGACGGCGAAGGGGACCGTGGCTATGTCCGCCCCGAGCAGGGCCGCCTCGACCACATGCCGGGGATGGCGGACGCTGGCCACGATGACCTCGGTCTTCAGGGCGTAATTGCCGAAGACGGTGACGATCTCCTCGATCAGGGCCATGCCGTTCTCGGAGGCGTCATCCAGGCGGCCGACAAAGGGGCTGACGAACCGGGCCCCGGCCTTGGCGGCGAGCAGGGCTTGGCTGGCCGAGAACACCAGCGTCATGTTGACCGCTATCCCGTCCCTCGCCAGGACTTTGGTGGCCTTGAGACCCTCGACCGAGACCGGTATCTTGACGGCCACATTGGCTGCGATCCGGGCCAGGCCGCGCGCTTCCTCGACGATCTCCGGCGCTTTCATCGAGACGCATTCAGCGCTGACTGGCCCGGCGACCAGGCCGCAGATCTCCCGGATCATGTCCTCGAACCTGACGTCCTTTTCCTTGGCGCAGAGCGTCGGGTTGGTCGTCACTCCGTCGAGCACGCCCCAGCTCGCGGCCTCGCGTATCTCCTGGATGTTGGCGGAATCGAGAAAGATCTTCATGGGGCCTCCTTTTCATTGCTGCGGACAAAGACGTTCGAGAGGGTCCCGACACCCTCGACCTGGACGTCCACCCTGTCACCGTGGGACAGGGGGCCGACCCCGGCCGGGGTGCCCGTCGTTATTATGTCCCCCGGATAGAGGGTCATGACCCTGGATATGAACCTCACCAGGAAGGGCACGGAAAAGATCAGGTTGGAGGTCTGGCCGGACTGGACCAGCTTGCCGTTGACGAAGGTCTTGAGCCTGAGGTCCGCGGGGTCGAGCCCGGTGGCGACGCACGGCCCGGCCGCGGCGAAAGTGTCGAAGGACTTGGCCCTCGTGAACTGGACGTCCTTTTTCTGGAGCTCGCGGGCCGTGACGTCGTTGAAGCAGCAGTAGCCCAGGATGTAGGGAGTGACGTCCTCGTCCTCGCGGAGCCGCCGGGCTTTCCTCCTGATGACCAAGGCCAGCTCGCCCTCGTAATCGACCCGGCCGGCTTTGTCCGGGGCGACGATCTTGTCGAAAGGCCCGATCAGGGCGGAAGGCGCCTTCAGGAACAGGAGCGGCTCCTCCGGCTCGGGCTTGCCCATCTCGGCGGCGTGATCGCGGTAGTTGGTCCCGACCCCGATGATCTTGGTCGGCAGGACGGGCGGCAGGAGCCTGACGTCGGCTATGGGTATGGCGCTGTCCTCGATGCGGAAGTCCCGGAAGATCGACCCCTTGACGGGAAAAAGGAACTCTTCTTTCAGCACTCCCGTCAGGACCTTCCTGCGGTACCGGAACCTGTATATCTTCATGGCTGGTCCTTTCTCGCCGTGACAGCGGCCGCTTCCCGGCGCGGGCTTTCGTTGCCGCGCAGGTCCACGGCGCTGACCGCGTAGACGTATTCCCGTCCGGCAACGGCGCTCGAGTCGCTGAAGAACGTCTCCCGGACCGGCTCCCGGCTCAGCCGGACGAATCCGGACGCGGCTTCCCGCCTCCAGACCACGTAGCCGGCGAGGTCGCGGTCGGCCACGGCCGTCCAGGTCAACGATACCAACCCGGCGCCGGCCACGGCCGTGACCTCCGTCGGCAAGGCCGGCGCGAAGACGTCTTCCGCGGCGACTTCGGCCGGTTCAGGGTCGGCGCTCTCGACCGGACCCCCGTCCCCACGGACAAAGGCCCGCACCAGGTAGAAGTAGCGCCGGCCGAATTCGAAGCCCCTGTCCTCATAGGACACGGCCCCGCCTGGGACGCTGGCGACCTTCCGGAAGGCGCCTTCCGGCTCCGAGCGCAGGATATTATACCCGTCGAGGCGGGCCGGTGTCGAACCGTCCGTGTTGCCTGAAGGCGGCGTCCAGGCCAGCCGGATGAAAGAGGCCTCGGCCCGGGCCGTCAGCCCCGACGGCGGCAACGGGCAGGCCGAAAGCTCCAGCTCCACGTTGACGATGTCGCCGAGCCGCCGGCCCCGGCGGTCCAGGGCCCTGAAAGAGAATGTCAGACGTCGGCCCGGAGAAGGGGGCTCAGGCCGCCAGCGGTAAGCCATCATGTCCGGACCTTCCCCTTCCCTGTCCGCGTAAGAAGGGAACGCGGCCCGCGGGACGCGGGCCAGAAGACGCGCCTCCGGTTCGGGCCCCGGTTCCCGCCCCGGGGACGACCTTCCGGACGCGGCCGCCTCGCTTACCAGTATTTCGATAGTTTCTATCGGTCCAATAGACCCATTCGAGCCCGGCGCGGACGGCAGGCGCCAGCGCAGTACGACCTCGGGCCCACGCTGAACGGCGACCGCGGCGGAGACCGCCGGCCGGACCGCTTTCGGGACGAGGACGAGTTCGCCCTTCTTGCCGCAGGCCGCGGCGGCCAGGAGCGCCGCCGCCAGGGCCGGTAGCAGAGTCCGTCTACTCATCACAGGATGAAACGCCGCAGGTCCTCGTTCTGAAGGATTTCCCGGACCTGCTCCCGCACGTAGGAGCTGTCGATCCGGATGCGCTTTTCCCTGAGGTTCGGCCCCTCGAAAGAGATGTCCTCCATGACCTTTTCCATCACGGTGTGCAGCCGCCGGGCGCCGATGTTCTCGCTCTCGGAATTGACCTTCTCGGCGATGGCGGCGATCTCCTCGACGGCGTCGGCCGTGAACTCGACCCGGACGCCCTCGGTGGCCATGAGGGCCTCGTACTGCTTGATGAGGGCGTTCTCGGGCTCGGTCAGGATGCGGACGAAGTCCTCCTTGCTGAGAGAGGTGAGCTCGACGCGGATGGGGAAGCGTCCCTGGAGCTCGGGTATCAGGTCCGAGGGCTTGGACACGTGGAAGGCGCCGGCGCCGATGAACAGGATGTGGTCGGTTCGGACCAGCCCGTAGCGTGTGTTGACGGTCGTGCCCTCGATGATGGGCAGCAGGTCCCGCTGGACGCCCTCGCGGCTGACGTCCGGGCCCCGGCCGGACTCGCGGCCGGCTATCTTGTCGACCTCGTCGAGGAATATGATGCCGGACTGCTCCACCCTCTCCACGGCCAGCCTGGACACCTGGTCCATATCGACCAGCCGCTTCTCCTCCTCCTCGAGAAAGATATCCCTGGCCTCGCGGACCTTGACCCGCTTCTTCTTGGTCCGGCCGCCCATCAGCCCGGGCATGATCTCCTGGATCTGGAAGCCGATCTCCTCCATGCCGGCGGCCGAGAATATCTCGAGCGGCGGCGACGTCCTCTCCTGGACGTCGATCTCGACGGTCCGGTCGTCGAGGCGGCCTTCGCGGAGCTGCTGCCGGAGCTTCTCCCGCGTTTCCTGGAAGCGGGCGGCCTCCTCGTCGAGCCCGGCCGTCGAGTCGAGCGGCCGACGCAGCGGCGGCAGGAGGATGTCGAGCACCCGCTCCTCGGCGTTGCGCCTGGCTTTCTCTTCGATCTCGGCCACTTTCTCCTGCTTGACCATATCCACGGAGATGCGCACCAGGTCGCGGATCATGGACTCGACATCGCGGCCGACGTAGCCGACCTCCGTGAACTTGCTGGCCTCGATCTTGAGGAAGGGCGAGGAGGTCAGCTTGGCCAGCCGGCGCGAGATCTCGGTCTTGCCGACGCCGGTCGGCCCGATCATCAGGATGTTCTTGGGAGCGATCTCGTCGGCCAACTCGGGCGGCAGCTTGCGGCGGCGGAACCTGTTCCTGAGGGCGATGGCCACGGCCTTCTTGGCGGCCTTCTGGCCGATGATGTATTTATCGAGCTCGGCCACGATCTCATGCGGCGTGAGCTCGGAGTCCCGGTCGCCGCCGGTCCTCTGGAAGGAGCTCGGGAGCGGGATGGGCATTCACAACTCCTCGACCGTTATCTCGCTGTTGGTGTAGACGCATATCTCCGAGCTTATCCTTAGGGCCTCCACGGCTACTTCCTTCGCCGGCAGCTCGGTATGTCGGATGAGGGCCCGGGCCGCGGCCAGGGCGTAGGGGCCGCCCGAGCCTATGGCCGTGATGCCGTCGTCCGGCTCGACCACGTCGCCCGTCCCGGAGATGAGCAAGGAGTGCTCGCGGTCGGCGACTACGAGCAGGGCGTCGAGCTGCCTGAGGGACTTGTCCAGGCGCCAGTCCTTGGCCAGCTCGATGGCCGCCCGGGGCAGGTTGCCGCGGTACTCCTCCAACTTGGCCTCGAACCTCGAGAACAGGGCGAAGGCGTCGGAAGTGGCCCCGGCGAACCCGGCCAGGACATCGCCCTTGGCCAGGCGCCGCACCTTCTGGGCCGTCCTCTTGAGCACGGTCTGGCCGGCCGTGACCTGACCGTCGCCGGCCATGGCCACCCGGCCGCCGCGCCTGACGCAAATCACCGTGGTGGATCGTATCATGGGCTCGCTCCGCGGCCGCGTTCCTCGCGTCCCTTATATAATTATAGGCGATTATAAACGATTTTGCACCAAATGGCAGAGGTTTTGAGCCAGCATCGG
>CAYWJT010000074.1:0-9000 GCA_964458655.1 uncultured Eubacteriales bacterium
CGGGCCGGCGCATTGTCCCCATGCGCGTGGGGGTGAACCGACGATCTCCCGCCGCTCGCGTTGGCCGCCGCCATTGTCCCCATGCGCGTGGGGGTGAACCGTTAGCCCTACTCAGGTCGGCATCGCGCAGGTCATTGTCCCCATGCGCGTGGGGGTGAACCGACGCGAGCTGAAATATTAAGAATGGCAAGGAGATTGTCCCCATGCGCGTGGGGGTGAACCGCGGAACTTAAGAGGAATAGAGACTGAATGGGAATTGTCCCCATGCGCGTGGGGGTGAACCGCCTCGGCCTGCTCGCGGGTTGGAAGGACGGCCATTGTCCCCATGCGCGTGGGGGTGAACCGCGGAGCCGACCTTTGCGATGCCTCCCTTCGCGATTGTCCCCATGCGCGTGGGGGTGAACTGCCTATCAGGTTACTGACATATCTAGGCCTCGTGGACGACCTTGATGCCGAGCAGGGCGCTCAACGTCTCGAGCTTCTTTCTGATGTCGCCGTAGACCGTGACCCGGTGCCAGCCGAAGCGGTCCCACTCGCCGAGCAGCCTGTCCATGTCGCCCCTGACCTCGGCCGCGAGCTTGGTCCGGCAGGCCTTGTCCTCCTCGACGTTGCCGGTGGTGAGCGCCTGATGCAGGACCATTTCCCGGCGCTCGGTGTTGAACTCGAAGGAAGTGACGACCTCTCCCGCGGGCAGCAGCGACTGGACGGCCGCGCCCTTCCTGTCCTCCGAGTGGTTGCGGATGCGGTAGGGGTTGGCCGGGCCGCCGGGGCCGAAGACGCGGTTGGGGGCGACGCAGTGCGCGTAGATGATGCTGTTCCTGGAGGTGTCTATGACCGGGTCGGAGATGTAGCCCGGCCGCCCGACCAGACCGGTCGCGACGAGCATCATCATGGTCGAGGGCAGGTCGCCCTCGCAGGCGCCGACCAGGCCGTCGTTGTTGAGCTGGAAGAAGCCCAGGCAGGGATAGGCCGGCAGCTTGCCGGTGTAGAACAGGCTCAGGCAGTCGATGGTCACGGCCCGGGCCCTGTGCTTTTCGAGCAGGTCGAGCAGGGCGACGTACATGGCTCCCGACTTGACGACCTCCTCACGGCTCGGCTCGACGACTTTCTCGGCGCCGCTTATCCAACGGACGGCCCACTTCTCGGCCAGGCCGCGGTCGGCCCTGCGGTAGGCGTCGTTAATCTCGGCCGAGCCGATCTTCAGGACCTCGGTGCCGAAGACCTCCTTGATGACCTTGGGGTCGCCCCAGAATCCCTCGCTGTCCTTGACGTCGATGATGCGGTCCGAGCGCAGTCTCTTGATGCATTCGAAACAGCCGGCCGCCTCGACCACGTCCTCGAAGCGCGAAGAAGAAACGCCTGCCACCTTGAAGCCCTGTCTTCTGGCCGCGGCGTATTCGATGAGGAACTCGCCGGAGCCGGCGAAGAGGTCGTCGACGAGGAGCACGGGTTTTCCGCAGGGGACGATGCGCCTCGCGGCCCCGGTCCAGATGCCGACGAGATAGATGAGATATCCGTCGACTTCGGCGTCTTTCTTGAGCAGGGCGTCGGCTTCCGCGGCCGACTGGAGCGTGACCGGGAGGAATTCAATACCCGGCAACGCCTGCCGCAGCCGGGCCGTTAGCTCTTTCTTGCGGCCCTCGTAATCGTAGCCGATGTTGGGCCAGGTGGGGGTGTCGGGAGGGATATGCGAAAAAACCAGCCTGACGCGCGGCTTTTCCGCGGCTCTCGGCAGGTTCGGCTGAACAGGGCCTGAGCCGAGCGAAGACGGCCCGGCCAGGCCGAAAGCCGAGGAGTAGGCCGCGCAGGCGGCGCAGCCCGAGAGGAATTGACGCCGGGAGATGCCCTTCCGGGCGACTGACGGCCTGGATAGCGGTTTTCGCATGGTCCTGCCCTCCATTTCTTCAAGCTTTCGCCCCTTATATCATCGCCAAAAAGCGACTGTCAAGGAACGGCCGGCCCTCCAGTAAAGAGCGCCGAGTACGACAATTTGCACTTGGCAAGCGGGGGGCTTGTCCATAGAATGAAGGCATCATCATGGGAGTCGGTCGCAACTTGAGTCCAGGACGGGGACGACGGAGAGGGAAAGCGATGAGATACCGAGCCGTTTTCTTGGGCCTTCTCGCGGGCCTGGCGCTGTCAGCGGCCATGGCCGGAGCTCGGCAGGCCGCGGCGCCGGCCTTCAACGTCAGGGATTTCGGGGCCACCGGTATGAAGTCCCAGAACGCCAAAGAGGCCATCCAGGCCGCCATCGACGCCTGCGGCCGGGCCGGCGGGGGACTGGTCTATGTCCCGCCCGGGGAATACAGCACGGGCACGCTCCATCTACGGAGCCGCGTGCGTTTCTTCGTCGAGGCCGGCGCGACCATATACTCCATCAAGGACAAGAGCGCCTTCGACAGGGACGCCCTTTTCTACGGCGAGGACCTGGAGAACATCACGCTGGAAGGCCGCGGCGTCATCGACGGCCAGGGTCGCTACGAATGGAGGGAAACCGGCGACTTCCACGACGATTTCATCTACCCGAACCAGCTGGAGATGATCAAGGCCGGCCGGCCGCTCCTGCGCTCGTTTCCCAGGCAGGACCAGTTCGGCAAGCTCGTCCTGCTCGTGCGCTGCCGGGACGTGCGCATCGCCGGGCTGTCGTTCGTCGACTCGCCGAGCTGGACCATCCATCCCTACGGCTGCGAGCGGCTCATCATCGACGGCGTTCACATACGCTCCAGCCTTAAGGAGGGGGTCTGGGCCGACGGCATCGACCCGGACGGCTGCCGCGACGTGCGCATCTCGAACTCGACCATCGAGACGGGCGACGACGCCATAGTCTTTTACTCCATGAACTGGTTCGGGCCGGCCCTGCCGTGCGAGAACATCACCGTGACCAACTGCCGGCTGTCCTCGGCCTCGAGCGCCCTGAAGTTCTGCGACGGCAACATGAACAGCGTCCGCCGCGTCACCGTCTCCAACTGCGTCATCACCGATTCCAACCGCGGGCTGGCCTTCATGGTCTTCGACGGCGGAGTTGTGGAAGATGTCGTCATCTCCAGCCTGACCATCGAGTGCCGCCGGCATGACTGGTTTTGGTGGGGGGACGGCGACCCCATCCACTTCAACATAAAGAAAAGGAGCGAGGTCCACCGCGGCTGGAAGAAAGAGGACGACCGGCCCGCCGGCGTAATACGCAATGTCCTGATCAGGGACGTCGTCGCCCGCGGCATGGGCACCTGCGGCCTGAACGGGCATCCCGAAAGCCCGCTCCGGGGCGTGACCATCGAGAACCTGAAGCTCTTCATCTCCCATGACGCCGACGCCCCCTACGACAAGACGGAGCATGCCATGGACATCCGGCTGGCGGAGAACTTGAAACTCCGCAACGTTGAGGTCTTCTGGGGAGAGCCGGCCTATGAACGGTGGGCAGCCGCCATCAATTTTAAAGACGTCCAAGGCCTGGAGCTCGAGGACGTGAATGCCGCGCCGGCCAGAAGAGGGGACAGGACGGCCGCCGCCCTTATCTTCGATGACGTGCGGGACGCCGTGGTGCGCGAGTGCCGGGCCCTGCCCGGGACGGGCGTTTTCCTGTCATTCCTGGGCGCGAAGACCGGCAACATCCTTCTCTCGGGCAACATCCACCGCGACGCCTCCGTCTACTACACCCAGAGGAAAGAGGTCAAGAGGGGAGCGGTCGTTGCGGTCGGGGACGATTGATCATCGGCGGGGAATGAACGGGGGACACCTAAAGGTGTCCCCTCTTTAAAAGTTATTTTTTTTCTGGCGCCTTTTCCGGAGCTTCGGTTACTTCACCCGTCTTGACTACCTGGTAGTTTTGGCCCCTCACGGCATCTTTAACCACGGCCTCAGTCAACTCTAAATTCTCCGGATCATGGTATATTAGCTTGCCGTTAAGGTTTAAAGAGCCCGCCTGCCTTTCCGCCAGTTCTTTGGCTATGTCCCGACTGACTGGAACAAATAATTTGTTTTTCATGAATGTTATTTCAAATCCGCCCTTGTCGGCGTTGTATTGCTCAGCGTGCAAATCTATAGCAAGGAAATAATCGATTTCCACCGATTTCATCCTGCTTTCGTATTCCTGAGTGGTTTCAAAAGGGTCCTTTTTGAATTTATCCCGAATCCCTAAGAAACCGATATCCCAGAGCATGGCCAGTTCCTGTCCGCTGGCGCTTCCCGTGGCCATAATTTTCCCATCCGGGCTGAAGGCCAGAGCATAACAATATGGGACATTTATTCCACCACTCTCGAACGTTGAGGAAAGGTCAAAGAACATTACCGAAGTTTCCGGCTTTAAGCTCTCCCAGGGAAGCGAAGCAGGACCAAGGGCTCCTACCAGAAATTTCCCATTGGGGGAAAAGGCCAGATAGTTAACCCGGCCTGGAAGTCCCGTAATTTCTTTTGACTTGTTTCCCGAATCTATTTCCCAGATGATAATTTTCTTATCATCTCCTCCCGTGACTAATAGTTTTCCATCAGGACTTATGGCAAAAGACACCAGGTAAGGCTGGTGGCCGGAAAACGTCCTTATTACTAAGCCGTTGCTGCTATTTAGTATGATAACGCTTTCGCTATTCCTGATGGCGGCTATATATTTTCCATCCGGGCTGAATTTTATCCTGGAGTAAGTGTCTGATTTAATTTTTTGGAAATTGGCCACCTTTTTGTTCGTGTTCGCATCCCAGAGATTGATCCCCTTGCCGGAAGATCCGGTAGCAAAAAATTTGCCGTCAGGGCTGAATGCTATGTCGAATACAGTAGACTTTTCCAAGAGACGGCGATTAAGGTTTGATAAATCCCAGAGAACAATGGCCTCATGGCCCATGACTGAAGCCAGCGTTTTGCCGTCGGGGCTGAAGTCAAATTCAGCGGGGAAAGAATTGAATTTAGTGGGAAAGCTCAAAAGGACTGTCTTCCCTGAAATCGAATCCCAAAGAACGATTCCATTCGGCCCACCCATGGCCAGCAGATTTCCATCTCGGTTGAATCCAATTCCTTCAACTCTTTCTTTGCCCGGAAGGGCGGCGATTTTTTTTATCGTGGAAATATTTTTTAATGGAATAAGAATGGGAGAGGGCTTCTCGGGCAAGGAGGTCTGAGAAAGAAGCGGCAGCATGAGCAAATTAGGGAGAAGCAGGATTGAAAGGATGGCACGGCCGGCGAATGGTTTTCTGGAAAAACCTAAAATATTTAACATTCTTATTCTCCTTAGTTATGTCCTGCGGATATTATTTTTCTTCAATTTCAACGTATTTACAAGTTACAAGCGAGACGCCGACGATGTGCTCCTAGATACCGGCTTTTTTGCCAGGAGGCCGGATAAAACGGTATAATAAGCGTCCGTCGCTCGGAATCAGCCCTGACCGGAGGCAGAAAGTTGAAGGAATGGTGGAGATTATCGGTAGATGACGCGGCCCGCGAGCTCGCGAGCGACACCAGGCAGGGCCTGACGCCTGAAGAAGCCGCGAACCGGCTCCAAAGTCACGGCCCCAACGAGCTCGCCGAAAAGAAGGGCCGCGGCCCGCTGCTCATCTTCCTCGACCAGTTCAAAGGCCTGCTCATCTGGGTCCTGATCGCGGCCGCCCTCATCTCCGGCTTCCTCAAGGAATGGGTGGACGCCCTGGCCATCCTGGCCATCGTCATCCTCAACGCCGTGCTGGGCCTCGTCCAGGAGTTCAGGGCGGAAAAGAGCCTGGCCGCCCTGAAAAAGATGTCCGCTCCGCTGGCCAAGGTCATCCGGTCCGGAGTCCTTTCGGTCATCCCGGCCCGCGAGCTCGTGCCCGGGGACCTGATCGAGCTCGAGGCCGGCGACCACGTGCCCGCCGACGGCCGGGTCGTTTCCCACACCGCCGGCTTCATGGTCCAGGAGGCCAGCCTGACCGGCGAATCCATCCCCGTCCCCAAGACGAGCGCGGCCCTGGACCAGCCCGAGCTCCAGGTCGGCGAGCGGAAGAACATCCTGCACTTGGGCACCTCGGTCGTCTCAGGCAAGGGCCGGGCCCTGGTGGCCAGGACCGGCATGCAGACCGAGATCGGCCGCATCGCCGGCCTCATCCAGGAAATAAAGAAAGAGACGACGCCCCTGCAGAAAAAACTGGAGGAGTTCGGCCGACTGCTCATCCTGGTCTGCTTCGTCCTGGTCGGTCTGGTCTTCGCGGTTCAGCTTCTGCGCGGCGGCAAGCTCTTCGATATGTTCCTGACCTCGGTCAGCCTGGCCGTGGCGGCCATCCCGGAAGGCCTGCCTGCCGTCGTCACCATCGCCCTGGCCCTGGGCGTGCAGAGGATGGTCAAGCGCCATGTCTTGATCCGCAAGCTGTCCTCGGTCGAGACCCTGGGCTGCGCCACCGTCATCTGCTCCGACAAGACCGGCACCATCACCCAGAACGAGATGACCGTCCGCGCCGTGTGGACGGCCCGTCACGAGTTCAAGGTCACCGGCGTCGGTTACGAGCCGTCCGGCGATTTCCTGCTCGGCGACAAGTCGGTCAATCCCAAGGATTTCCCCGACCTGGTGAAGGCCCTGTCCATCGGCGCCCTTTGCAACAACGCCCACCTTTTCCGGGAGGACGGCCGGTTGATAACGACCGGCGACCCGACCGAAATAGCCCTGCTCACGGCCGCTGCTAAGGCCGGCGTTGACAGAGAGAACGAGGAGAGCGTTTTCGAGCTCGTGGAAGAGGTGCCTTTCGATTCCGAGCGCAAGAAAATGTCGACGGTGCGCAAGGCCGAGGACGGTTACTACGCTTTCGCCAAGGGAGCTCCCGACGTCCTGCTCGGGGATTGCACCCATATCTATGAGAACGGGCGGGAGAGGCCCATTGAAGAGGAAGACAGGCGGCGGGCGCGCGAAGCCACCGACAGGCTCTCCGGCCAGGCCCTTCGGGTCCTGGGGACTGCTTTCCGTGTCTTCGAGGAGCAGCCCAGGCGATTGACGGCGGAGGAGGTCGAAAGAGGCCTGACCTTTGTCGGCCTCGTCGCCATGATCGACCCGCCCCGACCCGAGGTCAAGGTAGCGGTGGAGAAGTGCCGCCGCTCGGGCATCAGGACGGTCATGATCACCGGCGACCACAAGAACACGGCCGTGGCCGTGGCCCGCGAGAGCGGCTTCTTCGAGTTCGCCGCGGGCGCTGTCTCAGGCGAAGAGCTCGACCGGCTGTCGGACGAAGAGCTGGACAGGATCGTGACGGACACCGCCGTCTACGCCCGCGTAGCTCCCGAGCACAAGCTCCGGGTCGTCAGGAGCTGGCGCCGACGCGGGGATGTAGTTGCCATGACGGGCGACGGCGTCAACGACGCTCCGGCCGTCAAAGAGGCCGACATCGGCGTGGCCATGGGCATCACCGGGACCGACGTGACCAAAGAGGTCTCGGACATGGTCATCACCGACGATAACTTCGCCTCCATCGTGGCCGCGGTCGAGGAGGGCCGCGGCATATACGACAACATCAGGAAGTTCATCCACTACCTGCTTTCCTGCAACATCGGCGAGATACTGGTCATGTTCGTCGCGGCCCTGGCCGGGTTCCCGGTGCCCCTGCTGCCCATCCAGATCCTCTGGGTCAACCTGATCACGGACGGCCTGCCGGCTTTGGCCCTCGGCGTCGACCCCGTCGACCCGAACATCATGGACCGGCCGCCGCGCAAACCCGCGGAGCCGGTCGTTTCGAGAACGCGGGCCGGCCTCATCCTCTGGCAGGGACTGCTCGTGGCCGCCTGCACCCTGGCGGCCTTCCTGTTCGTGCTGCTCTGGGAGAAGGAGGGCATCGAACGGGCCAGGACGGTGGCGCTGGCGACCCTGACCTGCAGCCAGCTCTTCCACGCCTTCAACTGCAGGAGCATGAAGAAGTCGCTGTTCAAGATCGGCCTGTTCACGAACGTCAAGCTTCTATACGCCGCGGGGCTGTCGTTTGCGCTCCAGATGGGCATCATATTCATTCCCTTCCTGCAGCCGGTCTTCAAGACCAGGCCGCTCAGCGCCGTCGACTTGGGCGTGATCATCGCGGTCTCTTCGCTGCCGTTATGGGTCATGGAGGCCGTCAAGGTCGTCAACAGGAAGCTCAGGCTCTATGATCTTTACTGAATATCACTGAACCGCATGGACAAATGATGTTAGGAGGTCCAATGCTCACATCGAAAAAAACGTTTTGGCTCCTGCTCTGCGTTCTGCTGCTCCTGCCTCTCGCCGCGGCCGCGGACGAGGGCATGTGGCTGCCGCACCAGCTCAAGGACCTGAACCTCAGGGCCCACGGCCTCCAGGTCGACCCGGAGACAATCTACCGCCAGGACGGCACCGGCCTCATCAGCGCCGTCGTCAACCTGGGCGGGGGCACCGGCGAGTTCGTCAGTCCTGACGGCCTCATCCTGACCAACCACCATGTCGCCTACGGCGCGCTCCAGCGGGCTTCGGGCAAGGAGCACGATTACATATCCGACGGCTTCCTGGCGCGGACGCGGGACCAGGAAATCCCGGCCCAGGGCTACCAGGCCGGGGTCCTGCTCGGCTACCAGGACGTGACGGCCAGGGTAAACGCCTACTTCAAGCGCGGGATGACGCCGAGACAGCGCTACGACGCCTACGACCTGGCCCAGAAGGAGATCATCGCCCAGGCCGAGAAGGCCGGGCCTGACCTGCGCTGCGTCCTGGCGCCCATGTACAGCGGCAACGCCTACTACCTGTTCACCTTCAAGCAGATCCGCGACATCCGCTTGGTCTACGCTCCGCCGCAGGACCTGGGCAATTTCGGCGGCGAGGTGGACAACTGGATGTGGCCCCGCCACACCTGTGACTTCTCCTTCCTGCGGGCCTATGTCGCTCCCGACGGCAGGGCCGCCGACTACAGCCCGCAGAACGTCCCCTACAAGCCGCGGGTCTGGCTCAAGCCGTCGCTCGACGGGCTCAAAGAGGGCGACCTGACCTTCGTCATCGGCTATCCGGGCCGCACCTACCGCAACTATTCCCTGGCCGAGCTCGAATCCGACGCCGAGAACATGGCC
>CAYWJT010000075.1:0-8874 GCA_964458655.1 uncultured Eubacteriales bacterium
ACTCATCCCCAGCCAAGCGCGTCACTAATGTAGTGGACGAGACCACCGGCTTGACAAGCTTTCTATTGTCGGATAACATTCCAAAAAAATAAGTTAAAGAGTGCGGAAGAAGATGGCAAAAACCCAAAAAGGGGCGGAAGAGACGAAGCCCTCCAAAAAAACTCCGGTCAAGGAAAAGCCGGCCCTCGCGCCGGAAGCGGAAAAGGGCATAGGCATCCTGATCTTTTGCCCGTCCGAGATCCTGCTGTCGGGCATACTCAGGGCCCTGGACACCGACCGCGAGCTCAAAATACTCAACGTCGAGAAGAACACCATCGAGTCCTTCATGGATTCGGTCAAAAGGCTCAAGCCCCAGGTCATACTCTTCGCCCACATGGAATCCCTGCCCAACCTGCGCGAGATCTGCAAGGCCGTGCGCGACCTGTCCAAGGCCCAGGGCGGCGCCCAGCTCCTGCTCATCGGCAGCATCCCTCCCCATGAGGAGATCATCAACCTCATCAACTCCGGCGCCCGCGGCTATTTCGACATCAACGACTCCCCCGGCCAACTGACCGACGCCGTGCGCAGCGTCTATCGAGGCGAGATCTGGCTGCCTCGGGACAAGATGTCGAGCATCATGGACAGGATCATTTCGGTCGTCGGCCGGGACCTGAAGGAAAAGACGCTCGACCAGCTGACGCCGACCGAGTTCCAGGTCCTGCGGCTCATCGGGATGGGCAAAAGCAACGACGAGATCGCCAAGATCATGTTCATCAGCAAGAACACGGTCCGCTCCCACATCAAGAGCATCTACGCCAAGCTGGACACCCACAGCAGGCTGCAGCTCGCCCTTTACGCCATAAATTCGGCCCTCTTCTAGTCCCAAGGGATCGAGGTCGCCATGAAGAAAAAAACGTCAGTCAAAAAAGCAACCGGCCGCAAAAGAACCACCCGCGGCTACATCAAGTCCATCACGCCCAAGATGATCGAGGTCAACCGCCGCCGGGAATGGCGCCTGGACCTGCCGCTCAAGACCACCATCGAGGGCAAGCTGCCCGACGGAAAGAAATTCCAGGAGAAGACCGTCATAGAGAACATCTCGTCGACCGGGGCCTACTTCACCCTTGACTCCGGGCTCATGATCGGGTCGAAGCTCAACCTCCTCATCGACCTGCCTGAAAAGCTCGGGGAGGGCAGTAAGCTCAAGCTCCGCATCGGCGGCGTCACGGTCCGCCTGGAAAAGCTCGAGAACAAGGGCAAACGCCAGGGTGTCGCCGTCAAGTTCCACGACGATTTCGAGATCTTCCCGGCCTAGCGCGGCCGTCCTGGCCGTCGCTCTGACCGGGGGCATCGCCTGCGGCAAGACGACCGTAGCCGAGCTCCTCGCCCAGAAAGGCTGCTTCCTTTTCTCGGCCGACCGGGCCGCCCATGAACTCATGGCTCCCGGGCGAGCCGTCTGGCGCGCCGTCAAGGCCAGGTTCGGCCCGGAAGTGCTGGCACCGGACGGCTCCTTAGACCGGCGCCGCCTTGGCTCCATGGTCTTTGAAGACCCGGCAGCCCTGCGCTTCCTAAACCGGCTCATCCATCCTCTGGTAATGAAGGAGCAGGCCAGGCTGATAAAGGAACTGGCCAAGGACCGGCCCGGGACCATCTTCATCTGCGAAGCCGCCCTGGTCTTCGAGGCGCGACTCGAAAAACATTATGACCGGGTCATCGCCGTCCGCTGCCGCCGGGAGCTGCAGCTGGCCCGCGTCAGGGAAAGGCAGGGGTTGAGCAGGCGCGAAGCCCTGGCCCGCATCAAGTCCCAGCTCCCCCAGTCGGAAAAGGCCCGCCGCGCCGACTACGTCATCGACACGTCAGGAACCATGGCCGAGACCGTGGAGCAGGTGGAACGCCTTTACGCCGGCCTGATGCAGGACGCCTCTCTCAAAGCGCTCGGGATGAAGTTCGAAACGCTAAAGAAAGGCGTCAGAGGGTCGTCCGGTCAATAAGCCTTGAGGATATGAACGGGCGGGACCTAAACCCGCTTGCCGTTGAGGGAGGCCTTGAGCTCCTGACCGGGCCGGAACTTGACCCGGTAGCCCTTCTCTATCTTGATCTGCCGCCCCCGCCTGATATCTCGGCCGAAGCCGGTCTTTTTCGAGACCACCCTGAAGCTGCCGAAGCCCCTGATCTCGACCTTCTCGCGACGGACCAGCGCGGACTTGAGGATGGCCAGGATCCTGTCGACGATGAGCAATGAATCGGCCCGGCTGAAATTGGTCTTTCTTTCGACGGCGAAGGCGATATCGTTCTTTATCATGAAAAACTCCGTGTTTCGTTACGAAGAATTATCTTAACCTAACTGATTGAGAACAAAAAGTCAAGAGCATGCTGCGGGACTTTTGTTTGACTTGCCGCCGGCCTGACCCTATAATCTTTATACAGTGCGAAAAAGATTCCTTGTCCTGGCGCCGCTATTCTTCGTCTTGCTGACGGTCTCGGCCTCGGCGTCTGTGCTGAAGATCGCCGTTTCCGCCCCCATCCATCCCATCACGGCCGAGTACATAGTGAGGACGATAGAGCGTGCGGACGGGGCCGGGGCCGAGCTGGTTCTCATCGAGCTCAACACCCCCGGCGGGCTGGACTCCAGCATGCGCGAGATAATCGAAGCCGTCGTCAACGCCAAGACCCCGGTGGCGGCATTTGTTTCGCCCTCCGGCTCAAGGGCCGCCTCGGCCGGCTTCTTCATAGGCGTCGCCTGCGACATCTTCGCCATGGCGCCGGGCACCAACACCGGGGCCGCCCATCCGGTCGGCGTTTCCATACTCGGCCAACAAATGGACAAGACCATGGAAGACAAGGTGACCCACGACGCCGCTTCCTACATCAAGACCCTGGCCGAAAAGCGCGGCCGCAATGTCGCCATGGCCGAGGACGCCGTCAGAAAGAGCCTGGCCTACACGGAAACCGAGGCCCTCAAGGCCGGCCTGATCGACATCGTCTCCAATTCCCCGGAAGAGCTGCTGGCGCTGCTTGACGGCCGCAAGGTCAGGCGTTTCGACGGCACGGAAGCCGTTCTGACCCTGAAGGGCGTGCCGGTGGAAGACATCCCGCTGTCCTTCCGACAGAAGTTCCTTCTCACCATCTCCAATCCGAACCTGGCTTACCTCTTGCTCATGATCGGCCTGCTCGGCCTCTACTTCGAGTTCTCCCATCCGGGCGCCATACTGCCGGGAGTGCTGGGCGGCATATCGCTCCTTATCGCCGTCTTCGCCTTCCAGATCCTGCCCATAAATTACGTGGGCCTGATGCTGATCATCCTGGCCCTGGTCTTCTTCATCCTGGAGGTCAAGGTGCAGAGCTACGGCATGCTGTCTGCGGGAGGTATCGCCGCCATGGTCATCGGCTCCATGATGCTCATCAACTCCCCGGTGCCTGAGCTTCGCCCCAGCTTGAGGTTCATCATCCCGGTCGCCCTGGGCATGTCGATGATCGTCATCTTCCTGGTCTTTCTCGTGCTCAGGGCGCATTCCAGGCAGGCCTTCACGGGCCGCGAAGGCATGGTCGGCAAGCTCGGCAGGGCCATGACCGACCTCTCCCCCGTCGGCCGGGTCTTCGTCCACGGCGAGATCTGGGAGGCCGAGGCCGAAGAGCCGGTCGGCAAGGGTGATAAAATAAGGGTCGTCGCCGTTGGCGACAACCTCAAGCTCCGCGTCAGGAAAGCCTGACAAGCGCTTTAAGAAAGGAGGGCGTCATGATTACTTTCCCGGTGATAGTCATCGGCCTGATCGTTCTCTATATCCTGAACTCCATCAAGATCCTGCGGGAATACGAGCGGGCCGTCATCTTCAGGCTGGGACGGGTGCTGCCCCAGCCCAAGGGGCCCGGCCTAATCCTCGTTTTCGCTCCCATCGACCGCATGGTCCGGATCAGCCTCAGGCTCATCGCCATGGACATCCCGCCCCAGGACGTCGTGACCAAGGACAACGTTTCGGTCAAGGTCAACGCCGTGCTTTATTTCCGGCCGATGGACCCGATCAAGTGCGTCATCGAGGTCCAGGATTACCTCTACGCCACCTCCCAGCTCGCCCAGACCACCCTGAGGAGCGTCCTGGGCCAGGTCGAGCTCGACGAGCTCCTCTCCGAGCGCGAAAAGCTCAACCTGCGGCTTCAGGAGATCATCGACCAGCACACCGACCCTTGGGGGATTAAGGTCCAGCTGGTCGAGGTCAAGCATGTCGACCTGCCCGAGAACATGATCCGGGCCATCGCCAGGCAGGCCGAGGCCGAACGCGAGCGCCGGGCCAAGGTCATCCACGCCGAAGGCGAGCACCAGGCCGCCGAGAAGCTGACCCAGGCCGCCGACATCATCTCGCGCAACCCTCAGGCGCTTCAGCTGCGTTTCCTGAGCACGCTGACCGAGATCGCCACAGAAAAGAACTCGACCATCGTCTTCCCCCTGCCGCTCGAGCTGCTCAAAGCTTTTTCTTACAAATCAGGCGAGGAGAACAAACAGTAATATGGCCGGTAAAGACTTCCGCGAGATACAGATCTCAAGTTCCCTGCTGGTGGTGATCTTCCTGGGCGTGCTGGCTCTAGGTGTCTTCGTCTTCCTCCTGGGCGTATCTGTGGGCAAGAAACAGGCCGCCATCGCCTCAGGTATCCAGGCCGTGGCGACGCCCATCCAGGAGCCGGCCAAAGAGCCGCCCGCCGAGGCCCAGGCCAGGGCGGCGGAGCCGACGGCCGCTCCGACCGCATCCTCTCCGCAGACTCAGGCCGCGGCACAGGAAGTTGCGGGGACGATCCCTGCCCCTTCTCCGGCCGGCTCCGGCACGAAGACAACTCCGACAACCCGGAAGACGAGCGCGGAAAAGACCTCGACGGCCCCCAAAACAGCCGCAACCGGCACCGGGCTATATTATGTCCAGGTGGCAGCCTTCACCAACAGGAGTCAGGCCGCCGCGGCCTCCGACAGATTCAAGAGGATGGGCTATCCGGTGGTCATCGCCGACCCCAAGCCGACCGACACCAAGACTTGGTACAGGGTCCGTATCGGCGGCTACGCGACAAGGGAGAAGGCCGTCGAGGTCCTCGGTAAACTGAACGCCTCCGCGGGAAAGAAGACCGACTATCGGGTGGTCAGGGACTGAAGGCCGACGGCCGGCCGCTTTCGGCCGCTGCCGCCGGCGACGCTGAACGGTTATCCTGAGTTTGTTAAAGACATGTGAAAGGGAAAAGAACTTATGGCCCTAATCGAAAGGTCGACTGAGATCAGGAGCAGAGCCGAAGGACTCTTCGCCAAGTTCGAGGAAGTCCGGGGCTTTCTTTGACGTAGACAGGAAACAGGCGGAGCGCGAAGCCCTGATCGCCAGGCTGTCCTCGCCCGAAGTCTGGCAGGACCAGAAGCTTTCCCAGTCTCTCCAGCAGAAGAAAAAGCTCGTCGACCGCGAATTGGACTTCTTCCGGGTCCTCAAGGAACGCAAGGAAGAGGTCGAGGTCCTGCTCGAGCTCCTGGACGAGGGCGAAGCCGTCGAGAACGACCTCGAAGCCTCACTGGCCCGCCTGGAGAGAGGGGTTGCCGAAGCCGAGCTCCGCTCGCTTTTCTTCGACCAGGACGACGCCCGCAACGCCATCCTCACCATTCATCCCGGCGCGGGGGGCACCGAATCCCAGGACTGGGCCGAGATGCTCCTCAGGATGTACCTGCGCTACGCGGAACGAAAAGGCTTCAAAGCCGAGGTCTTGGACTTGCAGCCCGGTGAGGAAGCCGGCCTGAAGAGCGCGACGGTGCGGGTCGAGGGCGACTTCGCCTTCGGCTACCTTACGCCGGAAACGGGCGTCCACCGTCTGGTCCGCATCTCTCCATTCGACGCCAACAAGCGTCGCCATACGTCCTTCGCGGCCGTCTTCGTCTACCCCGAGGTCGACGACGACATCCAGGTCGACATCAACCCCGACGACCTGCGCATAGACACCTACCGGTCCTCCGGCAAAGGCGGCCAGCATGTCAACCGGACCGATTCGGCGGTCCGCATCACCCATATCCCGACGGGAATCGTCGTCCAGTGCCAGAACGAACGCTCCCAGCACAAGAACAAGGCTTCGGCCATGAGGATCCTGATGTCCCGGCTGTACGAGCTCGAGAAGAAGAAGCGCAACGAGAAGATCGAAAAGCTCGAAGAGTCCAAATCGGACATCGCCTGGGGCAACCAGATCCGCTCCTACGTGCTGCATCCCTACCGCATGGTCAAGGACCTGAGGACCAGAGTCGAGACCGGCGACACCGACCGCGTGCTCGACGGCGACCTGGACGAGTTCATCAGGGCGGCCCTCATCATGCGCAAAAAAGGCACGCTCGAAGCGGCCGCCGAGGCCGAATAGGCTATTCCCTCGACTTGGTCAGGTCCCAGAGACGGTCCATTTCCTCGAGGCCGGCCCGGCCGGGGTCCAGTCCCTTTTCCCTGAGCCCGCATTCCACGGCCCGGAAGCGGCGGGCGAATTTCCTGTTAGCCCTTCTCAGGGCCAGCTCCGGGTTGACGCCGTGATGTCGGGCGACGTTGACCAGGGCGAACAGGACGTCGCCGAGTTCCTCGGAAACCGCGGCTTTGTCGGACTTGCGGACCGTTCCCAGCTCCTCAAGCTCCTCCTTCACTTTGTCCACCGCGCCGGCCGCGTCCGGCCAGTCGAAGCCGCAGGAGGAAGCGCGCTGGCCGAGTTTGAAGGCCTCCAGCAGGGCCGGCAGGTTGCCTGACAGCCCGTCCAGCACGGAACGCCGCCCTTTTTCTTTCAACTTGCCTTCCTGCCAATCCCTGACGACCTCATCTTCACGCTTGAACCGGCGCCCGCCGAACACGTGGGGATGCCGGAGCGTCATTTTCATATTGATGCTCTTCAGGGCGTCGGCGACCGAAAAAAGCCCCTTCTCCTCGAAGACGCGGGCCATGAACACGGACTCCATCAAGAGGTCGCCGAGCTCTTCGCAGGCGGCCCCGGCATCCCCGGAGAGACAGGCCTCAACGGCTTCATAGGCCTCCTCGAGCAAGAAGTCGGCGAGCGAACGCGCCGTCTGCTTCCTGTCCCAGGGACAGCCGCCGGGCTCCCTCAGTTTGGCTATTATCCTGACCAGGCGCCCGAACTCCCGTCCGGCACTCGCCCCGCGTTTCAGTCCTCTCTCGACAACGCCTTTTCCCTTCATTTGGGCCTCTCCGACCTTGATGTTTCCAGGGCAAGAATGTAAGATGTTAGCCAGTAACATAACCGATGCCGGCGGCGATTTCAACCGAGCCGGCCCGGACATGGAGGCAGGGCATGGCCCAGCGCGGTGGTTCAGACGACGACGCCAAGAAAGCGGCCGGGCCCGGCGCGTCCGGCGCCGGGGAAGCCCGAACCGGCGATTTTCTCCCGCCGCTCGAGTTCAATTCGATCATCCTCCTTCTTTACCTGCCGGCGCTCATCCAGCTCGGTCTTCTCGACGACCCGCAGACAGGCGAGCGCCGGGAGAACCTGGACCTGGCCAAGAGGAACATCGACCTGCTCGACCTGCTCAGGGACAGGACCAAGGGCAACCTAGAGGAAGAAGAATCGCGGTTCCTGGACGACGCCCTGAGCCAACTAAAGATGGTCTACCTCAAGAAAAAAGAACTCATCAAAATGTAACCAATGCTTGTCTTCAAAGGGCTGGAACCGCCCGCATCCTCCCGACGTCCGTCGGCCGTGGCCATAGGCAACTTCGACGGCTTCCACCTCGGCCACCGGGAGATCATCTCCAGGCTCAAAGAGGAAGCGGCCAAGGACGGCCTGGAGCGGGTCGTTCTGACTTTTGACCCCCATCCCGAGCGGGCCCTGGGCAAGAGATCGGTGCGCATGATCGACACCATGGAGCAGCGCCTGGAAAGCCTGGAGGCCGCCGGCGTCGACCGGGCTGTCATCATCCCTTTCGACAGCGCCTTCTCCGGCCTAAGCCCGGCGGATTTCGTAAGCGAAGTGCTCGCGGCCGGCCTGGCAACCCGGGTCGCCGTGGTCGGAGAGAATTTCAGGTTCGGCAAAGACCGCCGCGGGACCATCGATGGGCTCGCCCGCCTCGGCCTGAAGCACAGCATCAGGGTATGTCCGGTGGCGCCGCTCGTCCTGTCGGGGCGGACGGTCAGCTCGAGCCTCATCCGCGGACTTCTCGAAAAAGGCCGGGTCGAGGAAGCCGCGCTTTTCCTCGGTCGGCCCTACGAGATACGGGGCCGCGTCGTCAGGGGCATCGCCAAGGGTCGGCAGCTGGGCTTTCCGACGGCCAACCTGGACGCGGCCAACGAGATCACGCCTGAAGGCGTTTTCGTATCTGAAGCGGTCCTCGGCGGCGAGACCTTCCCTTCCGTGACCGTGATAGGCGTGGCGCCGAGCGTCAGTCCCAGGCGCAGCGGCAGGCTGGTCGAGACCCATATCTTCGATTTCGACCGCGAGCTCTGGGGAAGCGAGCTTGCCGTCAGGCTGCTGCGAAAGGTCCGGCCGGTGCGCAGGTTCAGGAGCGAGGCCGCCTTGGTCGATCGCATCGGGCTTGATATAGCCGAGGCAAAAAGATATTTTATGCAGGGCGCGGCCCGGGGCCGCCGGGACGCGTGAACAAGGCGAAAGGAGCGAGCATGCAGGAAAAGATAAAGGCCCGCGTGATGGACGAAAGCAAGATCAGGCGGGCGCTGACCAGGATCGCCACCGAGGTCATCGAGCGGAACCGCAACCTCAAGAACCTGGCCATAATCGGCATCAGGACCCGGGGCATCTTCATCGGCAAGCGCGTCTCCGAGCTCATCAAGGCCATGGAAAAGGTCGAGATCCCGGTCGGAGTGCTCGATATCACTCCCTACCGAGACGACCTGCCCGCCGACGAATCCAGGAACATCGCCCGCAAGACCAAGCTGAATTTCA
>CAYWJT010000076.1:0-7033 GCA_964458655.1 uncultured Eubacteriales bacterium
GTCCCCTTATTACTTGACAGGAAACAGATATGTGATATATTAGCACTAGGGTTATGGCAGTGACGGGCACTATTTTCGACATCAGACGCTACTCGATCCACGACGGTCCCGGCATCCGCACGGCCGTCTTTTTCAAGGGCTGCCCCCTGCGCTGCCCCTGGTGCCACAACCCGGAGGGCGTGCACGCCGGACTCGAGCTCATGCACTGGCCGTCGCGCTGCGCCCGCTGTTACGCATGCGTCGCGGCCTGCCCTCTTAAGGCCATTTCCAGCTTGAACGGAGGCCCTCCGGCCATAGACCGCGGCCGGTGCGACCTCTGCGGCAAGTGCGCCCTGGCCTGCCCCTACGAAGCCATGCAGGTCGTCGGCCGCCGCCTTAGCGTGGCCGAGGTCGTCGCCGAAGCCGAGAAGGACCGCCCCTTCTTCGACCAGTCCGGAGGCGGCGTCACCTTCACCGGCGGCGAGCCGCTCGCGCAGCCGGATTTCCTCGAGGCCCTAATCGACGCCCTGGCCGCCGACGGCGTCCATACCGCGCTCGACACTTCCGGCCACGCTCCCGCCGAGGTCTTCGACCGCGTCGCCCGCAAGGTCGACCTGGTCCTCTTCGACCTGAAACACATGGACAGCGGCCGCCATCATGAATACACCGGCGTCCCCAACACCGGCATCCTGAGAAACTTCCGTCACCTGGCCTCGCTCGGCACCGAGACCTGGGTCAGGATACCGCTCATCCCGGGCTTCAACACCGACGAGCCCAGCGTCAGGGCCTTTATTTCTTTCCTCAAGCCGCTCCAGACCGTCCGCCGGGTCGGCCTCCTGCCGTATCATTCGGGCGGCCTGGCCAAAGCCGAGCGCGTCGGCCAAGCGGCCGCCTTTCGGAAATTCCCCGAACTTACGGACGAAGAGTACGCCGCCGTCGAGCGGGCCTTCCTCAGCGAGGGCTTCGAGGTCACAAAGGGAGGTTGATGATGAACGAGCGCATCAGGAAGCTCCGGGAGCAATCGCACCAGGCCAGGCCCTCGGTCAGCGCCGAGCGGGCCAGGCTCATCACCGAATTCTACAAGCAGCCGGCCGTCGCCGGCCTGTCCTGCCCCATGCAGCGCGCCCTGGCCTTCAAGCACATCCTCGAGAACAAGGCGATTGTCATCAACGAAGGCGAGCTCATCGTCGGCGAACGCGGCCCGGCGCCCAAAGCCACCCCGACCTACCCCGAGGTCTGCCTGCACTCCCTCGAGGACCTCAAGCACCTCAACGACCGCAAGAAGACCGCCTATGCCGTCGACGAAGCGACGATGCGCCTTTACGCCGAGGAGGTCATCCCCTTCTGGCGCGGACGCTCCCAGCGGGAAAGGCTATTCTCCGCGATGACGCCCGAATGGCGCGCCGCCTACGAGGCCGGGGTCTTCACCGAGTTCATGGAACAGCGCGCGCCCGGCCACACCGTCCTCGACGGCAAGATCTACCGCAAGGGCATGCTCGACTTCAAGAAGGACATCGAGGCCTCGCTCGCCTCGCTCGACTTCTATCGCGACCCCGAGGCCTACGACAAGAAGGAGGAGCTCAGGGCCATGGCCGTGTGCGCCGACGCCCTCATCGCCTACGCCGGCCGGCACGCCCGCCTGGCCCGCGAGCTCGCTGCGCGCGAAAAGGACCCGGTTCGCCGCCGGGAACTCGAGACCATCGCCGAAACCTGCGAGCACGTCCCGGCCCACGCCCCGCGCGACTTCCGGGAGGCGCTCCAATACTACTGGTTCGTCCATCTCGGCGTCATCATCGAATACAACACCTGGGACTCCTTCAACCCGGGCCGGCTCGACCAGCACCTGCTGCCCTTCTACCGCCGGGGCCTCGCCGACGGCACGCTCACCGAGGAAGCGGCCCGCGAGCTCCTGCAGGCCTTCTGGGTCAAGTTCAACAACCAGCCGGCGCCGCCCAAGGTCGGCGTCACCGCCGAGGAAAGCGGCACCTACACCGACTTCGCCCTCATCAACCTGGGCGGCCTGAAGGAAGACGGCACCGACGGCGTCAACGAGCTTACTTTCCTCATCCTCGACGTCATCGAGGAGATGCGCATCCTCCAGCCGAGCTCGATGGTCCAGGTGAGCGCCAAGAACCCGGACTCGTTCGTCCTCAGGGCCCTCGACATCATCAAGACCGGGTTCGGCCAGCCCTCCGTCTTCAACACCGACGCCATCGTCCAGGAGCTGGTCCGGCAGGGCAAGAGCGTCCAGGACGCCCGCAACGGCGGGGCCAGCGGCTGCGTCGAGGCCGGCGCCTTCGGCAAGGAAGCCTACATCCTGACCGGCTACTTCAACCTGCCCAAGGTGTTCGAGATCACCATGCACAACGGCGTCGACCCGCGCACGGGAAAGAAGATCGGCCTCGAGACCGGCGACCCGGCCTCCTTCCGCTCTTTCGACGAGCTCTACGCCGCCTTCGAGCGCCAGATGCGCCACTTCATCGACATCAAGGTCCGCGGCAGCAACGTCATCGAGGCGCTCTACGCCAGGTACCTGCCCGCGCCGTTCCTGTCCATCCTCATCGACGACTGCATCGCCCGGGGCAAGGACTACCACGCCGGCGGCGCCCGCTACAACTCCAACTACATCCAAGGCGTCGGCCTGGGCACGATCACCGACATCCTGAGCTCCGTCAAGCACAACGTCTTCGAGGAGCGGCGTTTCACGATGGCCGAGCTCGCCGCCGCGCTCGACGCAGATTTCGAAGGACGCGAACCGCTCAGGCAGGTCCTGCTCAACAAGACCCCCAAGTTCGGCAACGACGACGATTACGCCGACAGCCTGATGCGGCGCGTCTTCGAGTCATATTTCGCGGCCGTGGACGGCCGGCCGACCCCGCGCGGGGGGAGCTACCGCGTCAACCTGCTGCCCACGACCGTGCACGTCTACTTCGGCAAGGTCACGGGCGCCACGGCCGACGGCCGCCGCTCGGGCGAGCCCGTCTCCGAGGGCGTGTCGCCGGTCCAGGGCGCCGACCGCAAGGGGCCGAGCGCCGTCATCAAGTCGCTCTCCAAGCTCGACCACGTCAGGACCGGCGGCACCCTGCTCAACATGAAGTTCACGCCCCAGCTCCTGGCCGACCGGACCGGCCTTACCGCCCTCAAGGACCTGATCCGCACCTACTTCAAGCTGATGGGCCACCACATCCAATTCAACGTGGTCACGGCCGACTTGCTGCGCGAGGCCCAGAAGCAGCCTGAAAAATACCGCGACCTCATCGTGCGGGTCGCCGGCTACAGCGACTATTTCGTGGACTGCGGCACCGAGCTGCAGAAAGAGATCATCAGGCGCACCGAGCACGGCCGGGTCTGAGGCCGCGCGCCCGCCTACTAAGCCAACTCAATCGAGCCTGATCATGGCCTTGATGACGCCGTCCCGGCGCTCCAGGGCGGTCTCGAAGGCCGCCTGCGCCTTCTCGAGCGGGAAGGCGTGCGTGGCCATGAAATCCAGGTCGACCTCGCCGGAGGAGAGCATGGCCAGCGCCTCCTCGAAGCGCCTGTTCTGGCGCCTGACGTTCTGGACGCGCAGCTCCTTGCGGCGGGCGCGGCTCGTGGGGAAGGAGACGCGTTCCTCGACCGGGATGCCGACGACGGCCAGCGTGCCGCCCGGCTTGAGCAGTTCGACCGCCTGGTCCAGGGCGGACTGGCGGCCGCAGCATTCGAAGACGACGTCGAGGCCGGAAGGAGACCGGCGCAGGATCTCGGCGACGACGTCCGTTTCGGCCGCGTTGCCGGCCCAATCGGCGCCCGCCCAGTCCGCCGCGGCCCTCGCCCGGTGCTCGACGATGTCGGTCATGTAGAGCCGGCCCAGGCCGCGCTTGCGGGCCGCGATGCCGACCGACAGGCCGATGGGGCCGCAGCCGAGCACCGCCGCCTGCCTGTCCTCGAGCGGGCCGGCCAGGTTGACGGCGTGCAGGGCGATCGAGAGCGGTTCGGCCAGGACGGCGCGGCTGAGGGTCATGCCGGCCGCGAGAGGGAAGCAGTTCTCCTCGGGCATGACCAGCAGTTCGGACAGGGCGCCCTCGCGCTCCGACTTGTGGCCGAGGAACGAAATGCGGCGGCAGGTGTGCCTGCGGCCGGCGAGGCACTGGTCGCAGGCCCCGCAGGAAACGGCCGGCTCGACCGCCACCGCGTCGCCCGGCCTGACCCTAGTCACGTCCCGGCCGACGGCTTCCACGACCCCGGCGCATTCGTGGCCGAGGATGACCGGCCGGCCGACCGGCTCGCCGCCGACGCTGTCGTTGCTGAAATAATTGAGGTCGCTGCCGCAGACGCCGACCAGCCTGACCCTGATAAGGACGTCGCGGGGCGAGGCGACGACCGGGTCGGGGACGTTGCGCAGGCTTATCTTGTTCCTGGCGATGAGGACGGCGGCTTTCATGGCTCGGATATTATACCGCCGTCGCGGTTCGCTGTCTTGTCGCAGGGACCAGCGCGTCAGTCCAGGAACATCTTGACGTAGGCCATGTTGCTTTCGAGGACGCGCTTGCAGTCCTCGCTCGCTTCGGGGATGGCCAGGGCTTCTTCGAGGAGTCTCTTGGCTGGGGCCAGGTCGACGCTGCGGTCCTGCTTGTGCCTCTTTATGATCATGTAGGCGGCGTTATTCTTGCCCCAGGCCACGAGCTCCGGTCGGCCGAGGCCTTCGGCCTGGCGCGCGTATTCCAGATAATACTGCAGGGCCTGGACGTACTGGCCGGACGCGTCGAATTCCTCGGCCTTGGCCTTGGCGTTGCGCCAGTTTTCCCAGGATACGGGCTGCAGCTCGCCCGATGCCTGGGCCTGCTCCTGAGCCGGGGCCGGGACCGATGCGGCGGCCGCCGAAACAAAGAGCGCCGCCAGCGCCAGGATGAGCGGTTTCTTCATATCTCCCTCCCTCCCGGGCCGCGCCCGGACCGTTACACCGGCCAAAGCATACCCCAGCTGTTTTCGCCTTGCAAGCAGGAAACACGGCCTCGAGAGCCTTCTAGAACAGGCCCGCGCGCACCTGCTGAGTCCGCACCGTTGATGAGCGGCCGCTCGCGGAAAAAACAACCCGGGGTTCTGTTTGAGGGAGCATGTCTTTACGGGCGGCAAGCTCCCGGCCGGGCGTCGCCCGACGGAGAGCAGTTGCTATTATTTCACCACCGACCGGATGGGCTCGCCGCGACTCGTTGCTGACGGCAACGACGCCGCGGCCTACACGGCGGCGGTACTCCGTTCCACTGCAATGACTTGCTCGCCGGCTATTTGATTCTATTTGCCGTTCTCTGTTCCTCGTTATATTCCCATATCTCGACGTCGTCGGGGATGAGGTGAATATTTGTCCGGATGTAATATTCCGCAAGGGTTTCATTTCTTTTTTGGCTGAAATCCCTTAAAACGAAAAAAATCTTCCGGTATCCTGAAGGAGTCGCATAGAAGAAAAACATTGCTTGGTTCCAGGCAACAATCTTCGCGCTTGGGACATTCCCTCCTTCGGTCCATTTGTGGGCCTTACATTCAACAATGACTTTATTATGTTCATCTCCAAGATCGAAGTGGTGTGGCTTCCGTCCATTGATGCCAATGTCGATTGTTATGTCGGGGGTCAATTTTAAGCCCTGTTGAGCAAAAAAAGCTTTAGCCTTAGCCTCGAAATCACGACCAACTTGGGTATTGCTTTCTGCCCCTTTGCGTTGGAATGGCTTATCCATACTTCATCTCCGATTAACTCTTTATTTAAAGCATGCCATCCAAGGAATTGCCCATTCCGAGCGTCCCACATTAAATAATCCCATCAAATACCCCGGCAAAAATCTCAACTTTATATTATTTTCTCATGTGCGACCGTCCGCGCCCGCCCCCGTCGTCATTCTCCGAAAGGGTTCTCGCCGGGGTAGAGCATGCCGGACGGACGGTTGAATGAGATGTCCTCGACGCCGAGCAGGCGCATGGCCGACCAGAGCGTCCGGCCCGCCGGCGCGAAGGCCATGGCCGTATGGTGAGGGAAGCGCTTCTCGATGAGCACGTGCCTGTAGAAACGGCCCATCTCGCGGATGCCGATGACGCCGATGCCGCCGAAGCTCTTCGGGTCGATGTCCAACACCTCTCCTTCCGCGGCGTAGGCGCGCAGGATGGTGTCGGCCGTGGACTGGAGCCTGAAGATGGTCACCCGGCCGGGCCTCAGCCGGCCCTCGAGCGTGCCTCGGGTTATATCGGGCTCTTTGCCCGGTTCCATCAGGCGGCGCATGATGAGCTGGTAGCGCATCGCCGGGGCCACGAGGCAGGGGGCCGGCGTGTTCCCGCAGTGGAAGCCCATGAACAGGTCGGTCGGCTCGTAGCCCGCGCCCGCCTTGCCGGCGGCCTCGATCAGGTCCCGCGGGACGGTGTTGTTGATGTCGAGCAGGGTCACCGGCTTGACCGTCGCGCAGGCGCAGATGTACTCGCTCAGCGCGCCGTAGATGTCGACCTCGCAGGCCACCGGGATGCCGCGGCCGGCCAGCCGGGAGTTGACGTAGCAGGGCACGAAGCCGAAGTAGGGCTCGAATGAGGGCCAGCACTTGTTGGCGAAGACGCCGAATTCCGACGCGCCCAGGTTGGCCTCCAGGAACTTGAGCAGCGCCGCCTCGTACCGGGCGAGTTTGACGAGCAGGTCGGGATAGGCGTTGCCGGCGCCGAGCTCGCGGGCCATGTCGGCCGCGATGGCCTCGACCTCGGCTGCGCCTTCGGCCTTCCGGTAGATGTCGTAGAGGTCGAGCTCGCTGTTCTCCATGACCTCGACGCCGAGGTCGTAGAGCGGCTTGATGGGCGCGTTGCAGGCCAGGAAGTCCTGCGGCCGCGGTCCGAAGGCGAAGATCTTGAGCTTCTTCAAGCCCAGGAAGACGCGCGCGACGGGGATGAACTCCCCGATCATCGAGGCGACTTCCTCCGCCGTGCCCACCGGGTATTCCGGGATGTGGACGCGGAGCTTCCTCAGGCCGATGTTGTAGGAGCTGTTGAGCAGGCCGCAGTAGGCGTCGCCCCGGCCGCCGACCAGGTCCCGGCCGGTCTCTTCGGC
>CAYWJT010000076.1:7043-8393 GCA_964458655.1 uncultured Eubacteriales bacterium
ACATCACGGCCCCGTCGAATCTCTGGGCCAACAGCGTGGTCGGGCCTTCCGGTCCGAAATTGCCGAGGTAGACCGCGAGCGCGTTTATGCCCTTGCCCTTGACCTCGTCCAGGGCTCGGAGCACGTCCTTTTCGTTCTCGATGACCGTCTCGAGCTCGTGCACCTTGAGCCCGGCCTTCAGGCAGGCCGCCGCCACTTCCCGGCGCCGCCGTATCGAAAGCTCGACGGGGAAGCAGTCGCGGCTGACGGCGATGAGCCCGACAACGGGTTCAGGGATGTTCTTCATGCTCTTCCTCCTTTTTTCTGGCCGTAGTAGGCGTCCGGGCCGTGCTTGCGGCCAAAATGTTTTTCCAGGTAGAAGGCCGGAAGCGGCGTCCCGCCTGGCTTGAGCTGGAGCGTCCCGAAGGCCGCCTTGGCGATGAACTCCAGCGCTACGGCCGCCCGCACCGCGTCTTCTGGCGTCCCGCCCCAGGCGAAGGGGCCGTGGCCGGCCACGAGCACGCCGGGCAGTTCGGCCGGGTCGAGGCGGCGGAAACGCTCGACGATGACCCTGCCGGTGTTGGCCTCGTAATCCCGTCTGACCTCGTTCTTCCGCAGCGCCCGCGCGAGCGGCACGGGTCCCCGGAAGATGTCGGCGTGGGTCGTCCCGAGACAGGGGATCTCCATGCCGGCCTGGGCGAACATGGTCGCGTAAGCGCTGTGGGCGTGGGCGATGCCGCCGACGCCCGGGAAGGCGCGGTAGAGCTCGAGGTGCGTCGGCGTGTCGGAAGAGGGCTTGAGCCGGCCTTCCACGACCTTGCCGTCGAGGTCCACGAGGACGATGTCCCCGGCTTTGAGCCTGTCGTAGGCCACTCCGCTCGGCTTGATGGCGAAGACGCCCCGCCGGCGGTCGAGGCCGCTGACGTTGCCGAAGGTCAGTATGACGAGGCCCGAACGGGCCAGCTCCAGGTTGGCCTTCCAGACGGATCGTTTCAGGTTCTCGAGCATGTTCAACCGCCTCTCTGCCGGTCCTTGATGTCGAGCAGGTCCTTCATCACATGAAAGAGCGCGCCCTGCCATTCCCGCGTGCCGAAGGCGTCGTGAAGCTCGCGGTAGAGCTTGTAAAGCTCCTGGTAGACGCGGTGTCGGCCTTTGTCCGGCTTGAAGGTCTTTTTCCTGACCCCGGTCATGCGGGCCTGGGCCTCGGGGAAAGACGCGTAACCCCCGGCCCTCCTGCCGGCGGCGACAGCCCCGGCGATGGCGGCGCCGAGGGCGCAGGTCTGGCCGGACCTGGCGACCTTCATCTCCATGCCCAGCACGTCGGCGTAGACCTGCATCACGAGCGGGTTCTTCTCGGCGATGCCGCCGCAG
>CAYWJT010000077.1:0-7735 GCA_964458655.1 uncultured Eubacteriales bacterium
GCGGCACCTATCATAGCCCATCGTGTCACCTATGTATCTGAACGAGCTCAGCCGGAAAAGGGTCTATGTAAGGAGAGGGATTGGAATCCGGCGCGGGCGTGCCGGCGTTTCGGGACCGGCTTCAGTTGGCCGACTGGAGACGGAAGCGACGGTCGAGCCTGACCGTCACGAGCTGCAGCGAAGGGGATTCTTTCAGGACGGATTCGACGACGCCGGTCAGGACCAGGCGCAAAGGGTGCTCCAAGATGAGCGTCTGCGGGATATCGACCGCCAGGGTCAGCTTGGAGCCCTGCCGCAGAACGGCCCGGGCCGGCAGGACGGCCGTCTCGGAGCTTATCGAGCGCAGCTCGACCCGCTCCTCGAACCGCTTGCCGAAGGCGTCGGCGCCCTTGATGACGCCCGGTAGGGAAAGCTCGAAGACGCGCTGCCTCCGCGCCTGCCGGTCGCTCGACTGCTGTGATTCCAGATAGCCTATGGGTAATTCCCTTGACATGTTCCTTACGTTCGGGCCGGACCTTTGTCCTGGCCGTCCCCCGTTTCCTCTATGACGTACCTGTTCTCGAACTTGACGGCCACCCGCGATACGCCCCCGAGGTTGAAATCGCGCGAGACCTCGACCGCCGTCCCCTTGATGATGAGCTTCAGCTTCTTGGTCGGGTCCAGTCCCGCCGGCAGGTCTATGGCCAGTCGGAGTCTGGTCCCGGCCAGGATGTAGCTCTTGAGCTCGAGTATTGCCCCCACATGGCTGATGAAGGATATCGCGGCCTCTTCCTTGAACAGGTAGCCGTCGCTCGCGGCGCCCTCGACCGTGGCCGGCAGGGAAAGCTTGAAGCCCTGCGCCAGGTCTGGGTTCTTCAGGGATATGGTCCCGTTGTCAGCGAACCTTGGCATATCCGCTTCCTTTTCCTTGAAACTACGACCCCACTTTAACCTGACGGGAAACACGGTCAATCACCCCTATGGGTGAAATAACGGATGATATTCCTTTTACCTCAAAGGGCGGCCCATTCCTTGACAAAATCCGGGGTCGTCAATAGAATGCCAAGATGCTGGAAGAAAAGGAGATGACGTGAGCGAGAACGACAGGCTGGTCAAGAGCATCACGCCCAAGAGCGAGGACTATTCCCGCTGGTACATCGACGTCGTGAAGAAGGCCGAGCTGGCCGACTACGCCCCGGTCAAGGGCATGATGGTCATCCGGCCTTACGGCTACGCGGTCTGGGAGCACATCCAGAGGCTGCTCGACGCCCGTTTCAAGGCCGCCGGGCACGTCAACGCCTATTTCCCGCTGTTCATCCCGGAGAGCTACCTGAAGAAGGAGGCCGAGCACGTCAAGGGCTTCGCCCCGGAAGTCGCCTGGGTGACCCAGGGCGGCAGCGACGAGCTCGAGGAGAGGCTGGCCGTGCGGCCCACCTCGGAAGCCATCATCGGCCCCATGTACGCCAAATGGCTCAAGTCCTACCGCGACCTGCCCATCCTCATCAACCAGTGGGCCAACGTCGTCCGCTGGGAGAAGGTCACCAGGCCCTTCCTGCGCACGACCGAGTTCCTCTGGCAGGAAGGCCACACTTGCCATGAGACATACGAGCAGGCCCAGGAGGAGACGCTGCTCATACTGGACATATATCGGGAGTTCGCCGAGACCGAACTGGCCATTCCCGTCTTGGCCGGCCGCAAGAGCGAGAGTGAGAAGTTCGCCGGCGCCCTGATGACCTACGCCATCGAGGGTCTGATGTCCGACGGCAAGGCCCTGCAGATGGGCACTTCGCATAACCTCGGTCAGCACTTCGCCAAGGTCTTCAACATCCGGTTCGAGGACCGCAACCAGGCCCTGCAGTACGCCTGGCAGACGTCCTGGGGCGTCTCGACGCGTTTGATCGGCGCTGTGGTCATGTCGCACGGGGACGACTCCGGCCTGATTTTCCCGCCCAACATCGCCCCCGTCCAGGCCGTGATCGTGCCGATCGCGAAAGGCGACTGGAAGCGCGACGTCCTGCCCGCCGCCCGCAAGCTCGAGGCGGAGCTCCTCGGCGTCGGAGTGAGAGCCAAGCTCGACGCCCGTGAGGAGTTCACCCCCGGCTGGAAGTTCGCCGAGTATGAGATGCGCGGCGTCCCGTTGAGGATCGAAGTCGGGCCGAAAGACATAGCCAAAGGGCAGGCGGTCTTCGTCAGGCGCGACGACAAGTCGAAGACGGCCCTGCCGCTCGCGGAAGCCGCGCCGCGCACGCCGGAATTGCTCGCGACGGTCCAGCGGTCCCTTTTCGAACGGGCCCTGCGCTTCCGGGAGGAGAACACGCGGACGGCGTCCTCTTTCGAGGGATTCCGCGAGGCCATGGAGAGTAAGCGCGGTTTCATCCGATGCGGCTGGTGCGGAGAGCCGGCCTGTGAGGACAGGATAAAGGCCGAGACCATGGCCACGATCAGGGTCATCCCGCTCGGCCCCGAGAGCGAAGAGCCGACCGAACGCTGCGTGGCCTGCGGCGGCAAGGCCAGGCACATAGCCTTCTTCGCTCGGGCCTATTGAGCCGGCTCGGCCGGCCTTGGGTCCGGCTTGCGCGCGGCGCCGTACGAGAAAGGCCGGCGGCCGCGAAGGGATAATTCAGATGAGCCGCTCCGGCGAGCGCGACGCTTTCAAGAAGGAAAGGAAGAGGATGGTGGACGTCCAGATCCGCCGACGGGGCCTGAAGGACCGCCGGGTGCTGGCGGCCATGGAGAAGGTTCCCCGCCACCTTTTTGTGCCCGAGAACATGACCGGCTGGGCCTACGGCGACGAACCCCTGCCCATCGGGTCCGGCCAGACCATTTCACAGCCCTATATCGTCGCCTACATGACTGAAACCCTGAAGTTGTCCGGCAGGGAGAAAGTGCTCGAGATAGGCACCGGCTCCGGCTATCAAACTCCGGTGCTGGCCGAGATGGCCGCCGAGGTCTACACGATCGAGCTCATCGAAAGCCTGGCGGCGCGGGCCAGGCAGGTGCTCGAAGGGCTCGGATATGCGAACATCAGGTTCAGGACGGACGACGGCTCGCGCGGCTGGCCGGAGGCGGCGCCGTTCGACGCAGTGATGGTCACGGCTGCGGCCAACGTCATCCCGGCCGCCCTTGAAGAGCAGCTGGCCGACGGCGGCCGCATGATCATACCGGTCGGCGTCGATTTCCAGGAGCTGGTCCTGGTCAGAAAAGGGGCGCGGGGCCTGGAGCGGGAAAGCCTCATCCCGGTCCGTTTCGTGCCGCTGGTTTCGACGAGCTGAGCGAAGGAGAGCAGCGATGGAGACCCAATATCGGTCGGGCCGGGCGCGGTCGGCGCGCCTGATGGCCGCGTGCCTCGTGCTTCTCGCGCCACTAGCCTGCGGGGCCCAAAACAAGGAAAAGTTCGTCAAAGTCTTCTTCCCCGACGGCAGGTCGGTCCGGGCCGAGCTGGCCGTGACCGAGGCGGAAAGGGCGCGGGGCCTGATGTTCCGGACTTCCGTGCCGCCGGGTGAGGGCATGCTCTTCGTCTTCGAGACGGACGGCGTCTATTCCTTCTGGATGAAGAGCACCCTGATCGCCCTGGACATGATCTGGCTCGATTCCGGCAAGCGCGTCGTCCATATAGAAAGGAACGTGCCGCCCTGCCGCCGAGACCCGTGTCCCGCTTACGGCCCGGACCGGCTCTCTCGCTACGTGCTGGAGCTCGGCGCCGGCGGCGCCGACGCCTACGGACTGAAAACAGGCGACGTCCTGCGCTTCGCCCTGCCGGACTGGGTGGCCAAAAGATAGGACGGCGGCCCGGAAGGCCTCAGAGATACTTTATCCTCGGCATCTTGCCCGGCGTCTTGCCGTGATAGAAGAGCCAGCGGTCGTAGCTGTCCTGGTTGTCGAAAAGCTTGATGGATTTGTCGGTCGAAGAGCTGACCACGCCCAGGATGCGGGCGTCCTTGAGGCCGCCCAGCCGCTTGGCCGGCGCCACCAGGACCTCCTGCGGCGCCTCTCCGGAAACGGAGGCTGGCGCGGCCACCGAGCCCGTCGCGAGTATGACGTTCCATTCGCCGTCGCGTGTCATCGGGTCACGGTAAAGGCGTCGGATGCACTTCTTGTCCAGAAGCTCCTCGAGCGTCGAGGGATGCCTGCCGGGGTATTTGGCCAAGTAGACCCTGACCGCTTCCATGTACTGCTTGCCCCTGAAAATGAGCTCCTCTTCCTTCTCGCGCCTGATCTGGGTTTCCCAGACGGGAAAGGCGACCATGAGCCCGACGGCTATGGTGAAGACGGCCAGCATCAGCATGATGACCATGTAGCCGGCCTCTCCGGGCCGAGGGTCACGATAGGTTCTCTCGAAACCGGCCATGGCGGGCCCTTTCAACTCACCAGGTGTTGTAGAAGCTGCCGTCGATGGGCGACTTCTCCTGCGAGCCGGACTTGACGTCCACGATGCCCGGGGGCGCGGTCGGAGTGCCGTCCTCGGGCGACAGGGTTTCCGGGACCTGGACCCAGGTTTCGGAGGACCTGGTCATGGGGTCGAGCGGGACGGCCCTCAGGTAGCCGTCCTGGACCAGGGCCTGAAGGGAAAGCGGGTACTTGCCCTTGTCCTGGTGATACTGGTCGATGAGCTTGCGCAGGACGAACAGGTTCTCCTTGAGCACGGTCTCCCTGGCCCGGATCATGGAGGACTTGTACTGGGGGATGGCCAGGCCCAGGATGATGCCGATGATGCTCAGGACGATGATTATCTCGATCAGCGTGAAGCCGGGTTTCTTGCCGCTCATTTCGCTTGGCCTCTTCACCATTCCCTGTAACGGGTCCCGTCGAGGGCGATGCCCGTGCTCCTGGTGTAGACGTCATACACGTTCTGCCCTCCCCAGTTGTCGGAATCCGGGTCGTCCTGGTAGGAACGCAGCCCCCAGTCGAAGGAATCGGTCATCGGGTCCCGCGGCACCCGCCTGAGGAAACGGACCAGCTTCTTGACGCGCTTGCCGCCTTCCTGCGTTTCTTCGACCTCGACCCCTTTCACGAGGGTTTCGAGGTCCGGCGGATAGCCCTCGGTCCCGGGTTTGACTTCGAACTTCTTCTCGTCGGCGAGTTTCTTGTAGGCGTCGATGGCCTCCCGCATCAGACGCAGGCTGCGCTGGAGCTCCATCTCCTTCTCGCGCTTGACGGCCGTCTTGGCCAGCGGCAGGGCGGACAGGGTAAGCAGGGACAGGATGCCCAGCGTGATGATCATCTCGGCCAGAGTGAAACCCTTCGCCCGGGTGCGCAAGCCTCTCACCCCGTTATGTTATGGATCAGAATCGTCTCGGTTCCCGGCGTCCCCGGCCTCGGTCGCGGTCGCGCTCGCGCGGACGGCCGCGGTCCCGGTCGCGGTCTTGAGGCCTTCTCTGGCCGGCCGGCGCCGCCTGCCCGGCGTCGCCTTCGGCCAGGGCCTTGATGCTCAGCCGGATCTTGTTGTCGGTGGGGTCGACGCTGACCACCTTGACCGTGACGGTGTCTCCCAGGTGAAGAACATCGTGGATGCTCCGTATCCGGTAGGGTGCGACCTCCGATATGTGCAGCAGGCCGACCATGTTGGGCATGATCTCGACGAAAGCGCCGTATTCCTCCAACCTGACGACCTTGCCGGTGTAGGTCTTGCCGAGCTCGGCCTCGGCCGTAATCTCCCGGATCATCTCCAGGGCCTTTTCGGCGGCTGTGACGTCGGTCGAAGCGATGGTGATCCGGCCGTTCTCCTCGATGTCGATCTTGGCGCCGGTCAGAGCCGTGATGCGCTTGATGACCTTGCCGGCCGGACCGATGACGTCGCTGACCTTCTCCGGGTTGACCACGATGTGCAGTATGCGCGGGGCGTAGATGGAGATCTCGCGCCGCGGCTCGGGCAGGGCCTCTTTCATCTTGGCCAGCACCTGCAGCCTGGCCTGCTTCGACCTGGCCATGATCTCCTTGAGCATCGGCAGGGTGACGCAGGGTATCTTGAGGTCGAGCTGGATGGCCGTGACGCCTTTTTCGGTGCCGGCCATCTTGAAGTCCATGTCGCCGAAGTGGTCCTCGAGGCCGGCGATGTCGGTCAGGATGGCGTAATCGTCGCCCTCCTTCACCAGGCCCATGGCGATTCCGGCCACGACCATGCTGAGCGGCACGCCGGCGTCCATCAAGGCCAGGACGCCGCCGCAGACGGTGGCCATCGAGGACGAGCCGTTGGATTCGAGTATGTCGGAGACGATCCGGATGGTGTAGGGGAAGGTCTCCTGGTCGGGGATGGCGGGCAGTATCGACTTCTCGGCCAACGCCCCGTGGCCTATCTCGCGCCTGCCGGGGGCTCTCATGAACGAGACTTCGCCGACGCTGAACGGCGGGAAGTTGTAATGGAGCATGAACCGTTTCTTGTCTTCCTCCCCGAGCCCGTCCAGGATCTGGACGTCCTCGAAGGTGCCCAGCGTGACGGTGGCCAGGGCCTGGGTCTCGCCGCGGGTGAACAGGGCCGAGCCGTGGGTGCGGGGCAGGAGCCCGACGTCGATCGTGATGGGTCTGATGTCCTCGAAGCCGCGCCCGTCGATCCTGACACGTTTCTCGAGCACCAGCCGCCGGAAGAGCTTCTCTTCGAGCCTGTAGAAAAGGTCCTTGGCCTCGGCTCTCTCCTCATCGGCGTCCTCCGGGAAGGCGGCCAGAATGCTCTTGAGAACTTCGGCCAGGGCGGTTTCGCTGGCCTTCTTGCCCTTGACCTGCATGGCCTCTAGAATGGCCGGGCCGTGCTGCCGCTCCATTTCGTCCAGCTTTTCCTGGTTGACGGCGGTCGCTGTGAATTCGCGTTTCTTGATGCCCAGCCGGGCGAACAGGTCCTTCTGGGCCTGGATGATCCTCAGGTTGGCCCCGTGGGCCACGGACATGGCCTCCCAGAGCACGTCCTCCTCGACCTCCTTGGCGCCGGCCTCGATCATTATGACGCCATGCTCGTTGCTGACGACGGTGAGGTTGAGCGGGCTCTTCTCGAGCTGGTCGACGCTGGGATTGACTACGAAAGAACCGTCGGCGAGGCCCACCTTGACGGCGCCGAGGGGCGTTGTGAAGGGGATATCGGAGAAGTAGAGGGCGGCGGAGGCGCCGATCACGCCTAGCGTGTCGGGCTCGTTCTCGAGGTCGGCCGAAAGCAGCAGGCCGACGATCTGAGTGTCGTAGTGGTAGCCCTCGGGAAAGAGGGGACGTACGGGCCTGTCGATGAGGCGGGCGACCAGGATCTCATGCTCGGTAGGCCGGCCCTCGCGTTTGAAGAAGCCGCCGGGGATCTTCCCGGCCGCGTAAGTGTTCTCCCGGTAATCGACGATGAGAGGCAGGAAGGGCTTCTCCTCCTTCATCTCTTTGCGGGAGGTGGCTGTGACGAGCATGATGGTGTCGCCGTAGCGCACGAGCGCGGAACCGTCGGCCTGTTTGGCGACGCGGCCGATGTCTATGGACAGGGTCCTGTTGTTGATTTCCAGACTGATGGTATTTGACATGGGGGTTCTTCCGGCCGCCTGGGCTACTTGCGCAGGCCGAGCTTCTGGATGAGCCGCTCGTACCTGGACCTGTCCTGCTTCTTCAGGTATTCGAGCAGGCGTTTTCTCTGACCGACCAGCTTCATGAGCCCCGTGCGGGAGTGGAAATCCTTCTTGTGGGTGCCGAAATGGCCGATGAGGAGGTTTATTCTCTCCGTCAGCAGGGCCACTTGGACCTCGGGCGACCCGGAATCGCCGGGCTTGAGCTGGTTCGCCTCGATGACTTTCGCTTT
>CAYWJT010000078.1:0-7730 GCA_964458655.1 uncultured Eubacteriales bacterium
CTCCATCCTGGCCGACGCCATCGAAGCCCTGGCCGCAGCCGTCGACCTCGACGGCGGGCTCGAGGCGGCCGGCGGCTTCCTGACCGCCCTGTTCAGGAAAGGCCTGGATAAGGTCCAGGCACCCTCATTCGAGGTGAACAATTTCAAGTCCGCTCTCCAGGAACACCTCTTGAAGCAGGGCATGGGCCTGCCCGATTACAGGGTCGTCAAGGAGTCGGGCCCGCCCCACAAGAAGAGATTCGAGGTCGAGGTCGCCTGCGCCGGCAGGCCTCTGGCCAGCGCTTCTGGCTCCTCCAAGAAGAGCGCGGAACAGAAGGCGGCCGCCAAGGCTTTCCGCAGGCTGAGCGGCAAAAAGACGCTCACGCTTCCCCGGGGCAACTTCGTCATCAAGGGCAGGAAGCCGACCGAGAGTTGAAGAGGAACGGATATGTATTTATGCCCCAAATGCGGCAAGCGGCTGGCCAAACGGGTCTGCCCCGCCCTGGGAGCGAAGATATGTCAGCTCTGCTGCGGTCGGCTCAGGGAAAAGGAAGTCCACTGCGTCCAGGACTGCCCGTATCTCAAGAGCGGTCGGGCCTACAGGCAGAAACGCGTCCTCGAGACGAGCCCTAAAAGACCGCGGGTCGACCCTTCCGAAGACAAGCGCCTGGCCCGTCTGGTGTTTTTCGTGGACGCGGCCCTGGCCGGCCACGCGTCCGCTCACCCCGAGTTCACGGACGGCGACGTCCTTCTCGCCATCGACTACGCTAAAGGGATCGTGGAAAAGGGACGGCCCCGGATAATCGTTCCCGGGGCGGCCGCCAGGCCCGTCAACGAAGCGGGCGAACTCATCCTGCAGGCGCTGGAAGCGGCCAGGCCGGAAGAATCCGCCCTGGTGGCCGTTCCGGCCTCGGCCTTTACGGCGGCCGAGAAGACGGCCTGCCTGGACTGGATGGCCGGGAACATAAAACTCGAGGCCGGGGCCGACCTAGAAGGCAGGGCCTTCCTGGACAACCTGGTCGGCATCTTCTCCAGGATGCGGGCGGAGCAAAACACGCCCCTCGTGGCCAAGTGACCGCGCGCTTTTCGCGGACGGCCTGAAAGCGGACTCATTCCATAAGTGAAGCGACCGGCTCCAGGCCGGGCAGGTTGCGGCAGGCGATCTTGACCACGGCCGTCAGAGGCACCGCCACCAGCAGACCAGGAATGCCCCACAGCCAGCCCCAGAAGACGAGCGAGAAGACGACGACCAGCGGGCTGAGGCCCAGGCCGGAGCCCATTACTTTGGGCTCGATGAACTGGCCAATCAGCGTGTCCAGGCCGACCGTCACGACAAGGACCCAGAAAGCGACCCAGAAGTTCCCGAACTGAAAATAGGCGAAGCCGACGCGCAGTACCGTGGCTATAAGCGAACCTATATTCGGCACATAGTTAAGGAAAAAGGCCATCAGTCCGAAAATTGCGGCGAAATCTACCCGGAACAGCGTCAGCACGACCCAGACCATCAACCCGTTAGCCAGACTCATGGCTGTCTTGATCACAATGTACTTGCGCACCTGGCGGTTGAGTTCGCCGAGCGCCTGACAGATCCTGTCGGTATAACCCGGTCCGGCCGCGGCTATGGCTTTCTCAACCCCCCTTCCCCTGCCCGCGATTATGAACATGACGAACAGGAAGACCAGAAACAGCTCGCCGAAGAAGCCTAAAAAGGACCCCAGCCAGCCTGCCAGGAGGCCGGCGAGCCGCGGGACGTTAAGCGAAAGAGGAGCTCCCGGCGCGCCCCCGGCCGGCAGCACGCCGGAAAAATAGGCGGCGGCCTTATTGGCCAGGTCCAAGGCGCGAGGGGCGTAGGCGGCCAGCGAGGCCGAGAATTGTCGGCTGCCGCTGTAGATAAGCGAACCGGTTCCGAAGAGCACAAGGGATAAAAGACCCAGTGTGACGGCCAACGCCGGCCATTTCGGAACACCCCTTCCCGCCAGGAAATCCAGTGCCGGGTCGAGCAGGTAGGCTATGAAAACCGCCAGGACGAAGGGGAAAAGGACGGGCCTGGCGGTCTTGAGCAGGAGGACGGCCAGGACGACGATAACCGCTCCCGCCGCGAGACGCAGGAACCTGTCCCCCATTTGTTCCGGCTCAGCGCACGCTCACCGGCCGGCCGGAGAAGCGGTTCTCGCGCCGATGAGCGCGGCGGCCAGCCCGGACACGATGGCTTCCGCCCTTGTTTCCAGCCCGTCAGGCACCCTGGTCACGCCGTAGATCAGGTTCTTCGCACGGCCGAAGTAGGTGTGTTGCGAGTATCTGTTCCTGACATGATATCCGACCGCGACCTTCTCGGGAATGAGCTTGTCCTTGAGGTAGAAATCGAGCAGGGACTCGAACATCCCGCCGGCTTCCTTCTCCGAAGACGCCTCGACCAGAAAAGCCTCCAGCTCCTGGCCGTCGATCTTGTAAGTCGCGACGTAGCCGTCATGAAGGAAGGCGTGGCCCATGAAGTTCTTCTTGATGTACTTCTCGCTCTGAGACACCAGGTCGGCCCGAGGGAAGGCCGCCAGAAGCGGCGGTAGCCTGCCCTTATCCTTGACCGCGCCTGCCACCCGGCTCGCGAAATCCATGGCTGTGGTCACCGGGTCACCCTCCAGGCCGAAGCTCAGGATCTTGACATAGTACCTGCCGACCACGAAATTGAGGGCCTCGTTCTCCGCGTAGCCCAGGTCCCCGACCTCGACCGGCTTGTTCTCCGGGTATCTTTCGGCGCTGAAGATGCCGAAGGCGTTCCGGACGCTGCCCATGTCGTAGATCTCCAGCGTCAGGTTGGCTTCGGTGCCCGGTTTCACGAACTGGGCCACGAGCAGTTCCTCGAAATCGTAACTGAGATAGCTCTCGGCCGCGCCGTCTATGTACTCGAACAACGATTCCGGGAAGAAGGAGCGGCGCTCCTCACCCTCTTTCCAGCCGTCGACAGCCGGCACGAGGCCGGCCAGGGTCTCTCCCATCCGGCGCTCCTGCCCCGGGCTCGCCGCCGCGCCCGGCAGGGCCGCCGCCAGCTGGAGGACCATGATCGTCGCCGCCGTGAACGATTTGCCCATGCCAACCTCCGCTTTGATTATCAGGCATAATATAGCCCCTCCTGCCGGGGTGCGCAAGGCCGACTTCGGGCTTCTTGATGAAATCCCGTCCGCGGTCCGGGGCCGGCTTTGTTGACAGACTCCCGGAAAACCATCATCATAGCATCGTCATGCCTGCAAGCCGCGTCGTTGTCGTCAGGTCCGACCGGGCCTGGGGACCCGGTGGCGAGCCGGACAGGAGCGTCCTGAGAGCGCTCGTCGCGCGCGGTTTCGAACTGCTCACCGGCCGCCGGGACCCGGCCGGAGCGGTCACGGCCGCTTTCAAGCCTGAAGACAGGGTGGGCGTCAAGATAAACACCATAGGCGGCCGGGCCATCAGCACCCGGCCGGACCTCGCGCTCGAGTTCGCCGGCTATTTGGTTTCCGGAGGCGTCAGGCGCGAGAACATCATCATCTGGGACCGGACGAACCGTGAGCTCCGTGACGCCGGCTACCGGCTGGAAGCAGGCCAAAGGGAACTGAAGATCTTCGGAACGGACAGCGGCGGCGTCGGCTACGACCGGGAGCTCGTCAGTCACCGCAACGTCGGCAGCATGTTCTCGTCCATCCAGAAGAACATGATCACGGCCTCGGTGAGCCTGGCCATCCTCAAGGACCACGGCATCGCCGGCGTCACGGCGGGGATGAAGAACTATTTCGGGGCCGTGCACAACCCCAATAAGTATCACGACTCCGGCTGCGACCCGTATGTGGCCGAGGTCTTCGATTGCCCGGCCGTCAGGTCGAAGCACCGTCTGACCGTCCTCGATTGTCTTCTCGTCCAGTTCCATAAGGGCCCTGCCTACCACCCGCGCTGGGCCCAGAAGTTCGGCGGCCTCGTTTTCAGCCTCGACCCGGTGGCCGCCGACAGGGTCGGCTGGCGGATAATCGAGCGCCTGAGAGCCTCAGCAGGCCTGCCGACGCTGGCCGCCGAGAAAAGGGAGCCGGCCTATCTCGCGACCGCGGAAAAATTGGGCCTGGGGCTGGCGAGCCTTGATAGAATAGAATTGATAGAGGAATCACTGCCATGAAACGCCGCGATTTCGTGCGTCGGGCGGCCGGAGCCGGTCTGGCGCTCGGCGGCGGCCTGCCGTCCTTCTGCACGCGCCTGGCCGCTTTTCCGCCCCCGCCCGGCCTGTCCCGGGTGGAGGCCCGCTATTATCGCAAGCTCGAGGACCGAGAGATCGAATGCCTGCTTTGCCCCAGGGAGTGCCGTTTGGGGGACAAGGAGCGCGGCTACTGCGGAGTCAGGGAGAACATCGGAGGGACCTATTACACCCTGGTTTACGGCAAGCCCTGCAGTCTCAACGTGGACCCGATCGAAAAGAAGCCGTTTTTCCACTTCCTCCCTGGCACTACCGCCTTTTCCCTGGCCACGGCCGGCTGCAACGTCAACTGCAAGTTCTGCCAGAACTGGGACATATCGCAGGTCAGGCCGGAACAGGTCGACAACTACGACCTCTCCCCCGAGCAGGTCGCCCTGCAGGCGGAGCGCTACGGCTGCGCGTCCATAGCTTACACCTACAGCGAACCGGTGATATTCTTCGAGTACATGCACGACGCAGCCAGGGCCGCCCGAGGCCGCGGCCTGAGGAACGCGGTCGTAACGGGCGGTTACATCAACCCAGCGCCCCTTTCGGACCTGATCGGCGTGGTGGACGCCATCAAGGTCGACCTCAAGGCCTTCAGCCAGGATTTTTACACCGAATACGTCCGGGGCAAGCTGCAGCCGGTCCTCGACGCCATCAAGGCCATCGGCCGTAGCCGGGTTTGGCTCGAGGTCGTTTACCTCGTCATCCCCTCGCTGAACGACAGCCCGACTGAGATAAGGAACACCGCCAGGTGGATGAAGCAGGAAGTCGGGGACCATGTGCCTCTCCATTTCTCCCGCTTCCATCCGATGTACCTGATGAAGAACCTGCCGCCGACGCCGGTCGCGACCCTGGAGGCCGCCAGAGAAACGGCCCTGGACGAGGGCCTGAAGTTCGTTTACGTGGGCAACGTGCCCGGCCATCAAGGAGAGAACACCTACTGCCCCGGTTGCGGCCGGGTCGTCATCCGCAGGGTGGGCTACGCGGTCGAGAAAGTCGAACTCAAGAAGGGCAGGTGCGGCGCCTGCGGCACGGTCATCCCCGGCGTCTGGGAATGAAAAGGAACGCCCCGGCCTTCATCCTCGGCTTCGCGGCGACCTCCTTCCAGATCTACCTCCTCCGCGAATTCTCGGCCGTTTTCTACGGCAACGAGCTCAACTACGGCTTCGTGCTCGCTTCCTGGCTGCTCTGGGGCGGCACGGGAAGTCTGGCCCTGGGCCGGCCGCTCAGGCGTGTAAAACTCGCGCTTCCCGGCCTTTATGTCGGCATAGGCTGTCTCTTCACGGCCGCCCTTTTCATCCTGCGCTTCGCCCACAGGATACTGGGCCTGGTGCCCGGGGAAGCGACCGGCATGCTGCCCTCGCTCGCCTTCTCCGTCGCTCTCGCGCTCCTCGTCAGCTTCCCGCTCGGGGCGGCCTTCGTCGTCAACGCCGCCTTCCTCGGCGGCGACTCTTCGCGCGTCTACGTGCTCGAGTCCTTGGGCGCGGCCGCGGCCGGGGTCGTCGTTCATTTCGTCCTCATCCCGCTCTTCTCCAATTGGCAGGGGGCCGGCCTGGTCTGCGTCGCGCTGGCCGTCCTCATCATCACCGCCATGGGGCCTGAAAAGCCCTTCCTGCTCGCCGCCGCCGCCGCGGCTTCGGCCGCTTTGCTCATAGCGGCCGATTTCCCGTCCCAGGCCTCGGCTTGGAAGCCTTTCCGCCTGGTCCGGAGCCGGGATACCCATTACGGGAAGCTGCAGGTGTTCTCCGAAGGCGGCCAGGTCATGTTCTCTTCGAACGGCCTGCCGATGTTCTCCTTCCCGAACCGGGAGGCGGCCGAGGAAGCTGTCCATTTCGCCATGCTCCAGAGGCCCCGCGCGGAACGGGTCCTGCTCATCGGCGGCAGCGTGAGCGGGGCGGCGGCCGAGGTCCTGAAATATCCCGTTCTCTTGCTCGATTGCGTCGAGCTCGACCCTGTCGTCATCGAGCTCGCCAAGCGCCATCTGCCGCCTGCCGCCCTGGCCGCCATCCAGGACCGGAGGACGCGCGTCTTCTTCAGCGACGGCCGGGCTTTCATCAAGCAGGCCGCGGCCGGATACGATGTCGCGATTCTCTGCGTCCCCGAACCGGCCACAGCTCAGATCAACCGGTTCTTCACGGTCGAGTTCTTCCTGGAGGCGGGAAAAAAGCTCGGCCCGGACGGGGTCCTCGGTTTCGTCGTCCCCTCGTCCGAGAACTATATCAGCCCCGACCTGGAACGATTTCTTTCGAGCATCCTGGTCTCGCTTCGGACGGCGTTCAGGGACACCAGGGTCGTGCCGGGATCGAACAACGTGTTCCTGGCGTCGAATTCCGAGATCTCGGTCGAACCGGATTTCCTCGCCGCCAGGCTCCAGGGAAGCGGCCTCGAGAGCGGCTACTTCCGGCCCGAGATGCTGCGGGCCAGGCTGAATCCATTCAGGCTGGCCTATCTCGAAAGCCGGCTCGCGCCCCGGGAGGCCAGGCTCAACCGGGATTTGGTCCCGACGAGTTACTATTACCACTCTATTCTCTGGGCGTCGCAGTTCCCTGGGCCGGAAGCCTTGCTGCTGAGGTCCTTCGCTGCGGCCGGGAAAGCAGCCTTCCTCGACGCGCCCTTCTTAGCGCTCGCCGTGCTCACCGGCGCGGCTGTTCTGGGGAGGCGACGCTCGTCGCTCGTTTATCTGGCCCCAGTGGCCGTAATGGGCATGACCTCGATAATGCTCGAGATCGCCATGATCATGGTTTTCCAGAGTTTCTTCGGCTACGTTTACAGCCGTGTCTCGCTGCTGCTCGGCTGCTTCATGGCCGGACTTTTCATCGGCGCCGTCGCCACGCTAAGGCGGCAAGGCAGGGGCCTCCGTGACCTGGCGGGCGTCCAGGCTATGATCGTAGCTCTGCTCCTTCTCGTGGCCCTGAGCTTCGCTCGGCCGGCGCGAGCCTTTGAGCCGTTCCTATTCCTTTTTGCAGCAGGCATCGCGTCCGGAGCCCTGTTCATCACGGCCAACAAGTTGACCGCTGAAAGCAACCCGCATCCCGGTCTGGCTTACGGCATCGACTTGACTGGCTCTTTCGCCGGGGCCTTGGTGGCTTCCTCGGTCATCATCCCCCTCTGGGGAGTCCCGGCGCTCATCGGCCGCCTGGCCCTCCTGAACGCCGCCTGCCTGGTTTTCCTTTTGCTGTCGTGGCTAAGAGACCGGCGTTCCGGGCCCCGGCAGGCCGGCGCCTGACAGGCTTGGACCCATGCCATGGCCCGCCGGACCAATACTTTTATGGGCAGGCTGCCCCGTCGGGAGTTGCGCCCGGTCCCAGGCATCTCGCTCACTTCAGCAAGGCGATAGCCGCTTTGCCCGAAGCTGAAGGACCCACGGCAGGCCGGTCCCCTTAACAAGAGAAAGAAGTCCCCCGGCTGGCACGACTTCCCGCCTGTAACTTTCCCCTATCCTCGGGAATTATATATAATAACGCTTTAGGCCCGATCATATGTTCGAATACCATGCCGCCGGCAAGAATGGAACGACCAGCCGCCGGGAGAAGTCGGTTGCCTTGGCCGTTTCCCT
>CAYWJT010000079.1:0-7697 GCA_964458655.1 uncultured Eubacteriales bacterium
CACGTGTCCACTTTTGATTTTTAAACTGTCCACTTTTCAACTTTTGCTAACACCGGCCGCCGTCCGTCTGTCATTTAAAAATTAAGAGTGGACTATTTTTGATGGATTTAAAGTTTAAAAGTGGACTGGCCTCCGCAGAAGGCGTAGAACATCTGCCTTTTGAGGAGGTTTTACAGTGCCGAAGCAACTCCACAAGTCTTTCCAGGACGTCCAACTTCGACGGTTCAAGTTGCCAAAGCTTTTACAGTTGCTCAAGAGCGGACGCAGCCGGTTCTTTGCCTTCTTGAAGGCCTGCCGCAAAGACCCTGCGAACTTCTCCATCGCCTACAAGAGGCGCCGGACGACTCGAAGGGTCGATCGCGTGGCCGACGCTTACCGACAGGTCTCCTTTAGCAGCCTTCAGTTCAAGCTCAACGGCGTCTCTCCGAGAGATTGCGTCCAACTGAGGATCGTCCCGGACTACGAAAAAGACCCGGCCGAGATCCGGTTCCGGCATGAACAAAACTTCCTGGGAGCCCAGAAAGTCAAGTTGGGCGACCTCAAACTAGTCCACTTTTAAACTTTAAGACAGTCCACTTTTAAAATTCACCCAACAGGGGCCGCCGTCCGTACGTTCAGGGCCAGGCCCTTGAAAACGGGCCGGCCGGTCTGTATAGTGAGGATACCTGCCATGGCCGAAGAGAAATCTCTCACTCCGATGATGGAGCAGTATTTCCGGGTCAAGGAGAAGCACCGGGACGCCATACTCTTCTTCCGCCTGGGCGATTTCTACGAGATGTTCTACGAGGACGCCCGGGTCGCTTCCCCCATCCTCGAGATCGCCCTGACCTCGAGACAGAAGGTGCCCATGTGCGGCGTGCCCTATCACGCCGTCAACGCCTACCTCAACAAGCTGCTCAGGCTCGGCTACAAGGTGGCCATCTGCGAGCAGGTCGAGGACCCGGCGGCGGCCAAGGGTGTCGTCAGGAGGGAAGTGGTCAAGGTCCTGACTCCCGGCACAGCCGTCGAAGTGGACAACGGCGATGCCAGGGAGAACGCCTACATAGCCGCGGTATCCGTTGACCGTGACGGCTGGGGCCTGGCCCTGCTCGACATCGCCGTGGGCGAGGTCAAGGCCGTCCAGGGCCCTCTGGAAGAGGAAAGGAGCCTCAAGGACGAGCTCTTCCGTTCCTCTCCGAAGGAAGTGGTCTATCCCGCCGGGCGCGAGGAATTCCTCAACCGGGTCATGCGCGCCAACGGCCTCGGCCATGTCCCTCTTACGCCGGTCGAGGCCTGGCGGTTCGAACCGCTCCAGGCCGGCGATGTCCTGAAGAGCCATTTCGGCGTCGCTTCCCTGGCCGGTTTCGGGCTGGAGGGAAGGTCATTGGCCGTTTCGGCCGCCGGCGCTCTGCTCGGCTACGTGAAGAAGGTGCGGCAGGATTCCCTCAAGCTCGTCCACCGCATCTCGTACCTTCATCCCGGCGGCCGTTTGGTCCTCGACGCCGCCACGGTCCGCAACCTGGAGCTCGTCAGGAACCTCCGGGACGGCCGGGTCAAGGACAGCCTGCTCGAGGTCATGGATTTCACCGTCACCTCCATGGGCGGCCGCCTGCTCAGGTCCTGGGTCCTGCAGCCCCTCTGCGACCGCGAGGCCATCGAGCGCAGGCTCGAAGCGGTCGCCGAGGCCCTGGACCGGACCGTGGTCCGCTCGGAGCTCAGGGAGAGCCTGCGAGGCATACATGACCTCGAGCGCATCGCCGGGAAGATATCGCTCGGAGCGGTCAACCCTAGGGACCTCGTCAGCCTGAGAAAATCGCTCGAGCGGCTGCCCGAGATCGGCCGCCTCCTAGGGTCGCTTGAGTCCGGGCTTTTCCGTGAGCTCGCGGCAGGCTGGGACAGCGCTGCCGACGTCGCTTCCCTCATCGAGCGGGCCGTTCTCGAGGAGCCCGCGGTGCTTCTGACGGAAGGCGGCATCATCAAGGACGGCTTCAACCCGGAGCTCGACGAGCTGAGGTCGGTCAGCCGCTCGGGCAAGACGCTCATCGCCGGGATAGAGAAACGGGAGCGGGAACGCACCGGGATCTCCTCGCTCAAGGTCCGCTTCAACAAGGTCATGGGCTACTACATCGAGGTCACCAAGCCCAACCTGCCGCAGGTGCCGGCCGATTACATGCGCAAGCAGACGCTGGTCGGTTCGGAGCGCTTCCTGACGCCGGAGCTCAAGGAATACGAGGAGAAGGTCCTGCACGCCGAGGAGCGCACGCGCGAGCTCGAATACCGGCTTTTCCTCGAGGTGCGGGAGGCCGTGGCCGTCGAGACGCGCCGTCTTCAGAAGACGGCCGCGGCCCTGGCCCTCCTCGACGTGCTGCTGGCTCTCGGCGAGCTGGCCTCGCGGCGCGGCTACGCCAGACCGGAGGTGCACGAGGGCGACTCCATCCATATCGAGGAAGGCCGTCATCCCGTGGTCGAAGTCAGCCTGGCCGGCGAGCCGTTCATCCCGAACGACCTCGACCTTGACTGCGACCAGAACCAGATCCTTATAATCACCGGGCCGAACATGGGCGGCAAGTCCACCTATCTCCGGCAGGCGGCGCTCATCACCCTGATGGCCCAGATGGGCTCCTTCGTGCCGGCCCGTTCGGCTTCCATAGGCCTGGTCGATCGCGTCTTCACGCGGATCGGCGCCATGGATTTCCTGAGCGTCGGGCAGTCCACCTTCATGGTCGAGATGCTCGAGACGGCCAACATCCTCCACAACGCCACGCCTAGGAGCCTCATCCTGCTCGACGAGGTCGGCCGCGGCACCAGCACCTTCGACGGCCTGAGCATCGCCTGGGCCGTGGCCGAATACCTGCACGACCGGCCGGGGGCGCGGCCCCGCACCCTCTTCGCGACCCACTACCACGAGCTGACCGAGCTCGCCCAGACCATGCCCCGGATCAAGAACTTTCATGTCTCGGTGAAGGAATGGAAGGAAGACGTCCTTTTCCTGCGCAAGATCGTGCCCGGGCCGTCGGACCGCAGTTACGGGATCCATGTCGCCAAGCTGGCCGGCCTGCCCAGGCCGGTGATCGACAGGGCCAGGGAGATCCTGCTCAACCTGGAGAGACTGGAATTCAGCGAGTCCGGGCCCCCGCGCTTCGCCTACAGGGGTCGCCGGGACCGGGACAGGAACCAGCCGGCGCTCTTTCCCGAGAACAGGGAGGCCGACCTTCTCAGGGATATCGCTGATGAGATCCGCGCGCTGGACCCGGCCTCGATATCCCCTCTCGAGGCCCTCGGCCTGCTGGACAGGATCCGCAAGAGGCTGCTGGAGAGCGGCGGTCAATAGGACTCGGATTCGGGCTCGTCCTCGACCTTGAGCCCCGCGGCCTCGTCTTCCTCTTCTTCCTCGTCGTAATCGCCGCCGAAGTCCCGCTCTTCCTCGTCCTCGTAGGGCGAATCGCCCTCGTCTTCCTTGCGCTCCTCGACGGCCTCTTCCAACTCTTCGCGGGTCTCGTAGCGGCGCAGGTAGTTGGCGGCCGTGTCGCTGTAGCAGAGCTCCAGGAAATCCTCCTCGATGACGCAGAAGACGGACATGAAATGGCCCGTCTGAAGGTTGCCGACCGTTTCCACTATCTCCGCCGACTTCGATTTCTTGATGGCGTCGAGGGTCAGCCAGCTTGAGATCTCGATCTCTTCCATGCGCTCCTTCCCTTCAGACCGTGACTCACCCTTGAAAATATCCAATTCCGGGCAAATGTCAATAGCCGGTCGGTGCTATGACGAATAGTGTTGACAAAACTTTTCGTCATAGGGCCGAGCCGGTCGGCTCCGTAATGAAAAGAGCGGCGGGACCTTAAAAGAGCGGTGACGAACGACCTTCGGTCCGAGTGAGCCTGTCACGGAATGGCTGGTTGCGCGGCGCGCGGAAAAACCGCTGAGTTCAAGCGGGAGAAGGGCCGGACACGCGCGACACCCGCACCCTACAAACGGCCGGCCCGAAGTAGTAAAATGGATGGAAGCGACCGGCTTTTGGAGGCAGCGATGAGATGGGATAGGTTCACCGTCATGTCCCAGGAGGCCGTGCAGAAGGCCCAGGCCAAGGCCGAGGAAATGGGTCACCAAGAGCTCAGGCCGGAGCACCTGCTCTGGAGCTTCCTGGAGCAGGAAGGCAACATCACCGGTCCCATCCTGGAGAGGGCCGGCGTGCCGCCGCAGCGCGTCCGCGCAGGGCTCGAGGCCCTGTTCGGGAAGATGCCCAGGGTCAGCGGCGGGGGCGAGCTTTACATGTCGAACACCCTGCGCTGGGTGCTGTCCGAGGCCGAGCGCCAGGCTTCCAAGCTCAAGGACGAGTACATATCGACCGAGCATCTGCTCCTGGCCATGCTGCAGAGCGAGGCCGGCGAGACCGCCCGCTTCCTCCGCGAGAACGGGGCCACCGAGGAGGCCGTGCTCAAGGCCCTGGCCTCGGTGCGCGGCTCCCAGCGGGTCACGGACCCGGAGCCGGAGTCGAAGTACCGGGCGCTCGAGAAGTACACCCGGGACCTGACCGCCCTGGCCCGCCAGGGCAAGCTCGACCCGGTCATCGGCCGCGAGGAAGAGATACGGCGCGTCATCCAGGTCCTGTCCCGGCGGACCAAGAACAACCCCGTCCTCATCGGCGAGGCCGGCGTCGGCAAGACGGCCGTGGTCGAGGGCCTGGCCCAGCGCGTCGCCAACGGCGACGTGCCGCAGTCGCTCAAGAACAAGAAGCTGCTGGCCCTCGACATCGGCGCCCTGGTCGCCGGCACCAAGTTCCGCGGCGAGTTCGAGGAGAGGCTCAAGGCCATCCTCAAGGAAATCAAAGAGGCCGAAGGCGAAGTCGTCCTGTTCATCGACGAACTGCATATGATCACCGGCGCCGGCGCGGCCGAGGGCGCGCTGGACGCCTCCAACATGCTCAAGCCGGCCCTGGCCCGCGGCGAGCTCAGGTGCATCGGGGCGACCACCCTCAACGAGTACAAGAAGAGCATCGAGAAGGACGCGGCCCTGGAGCGGCGCTTCCAGCCGGTCTACGTGGACGAGCCGACCGTCGAGGAGACCATCTCCATCCTGCGCGGGCTCAAAGAGAGATACGAACTCCATCACGGCGTCCGGATCAAGGACGCGGCCATAATCGCGGCCGCCAGCCTGAGCAACCGCTACATCACCAACCGCTTCCTGCCCGACAAGGCCATCGACCTCATCGACGAGGCGGCTTCCAGGATCCGGGTGCAGATCGACAGCCTGCCCGAGGAGATAGACGAGCTCGACCGACGCATCCTTCAACTCGAGATCGAGCGCCAGGCCCTGCGCAAGGAGAAGGACGAGGAATCCCGGGAAAGGTTGGAGCGGATCGAAAAGGAGCTCGCCGGGCTCAAGGAAAGGTCCGACAGCCTCAAGGCCGGGTGGAAGCGGGAGAAGGACCTCATCGAGGCCGTCAACAGGCTCAAGGAACGGCGCGACGCCCTCAAGGTCGAGGAGCAGAGCGCCGAGCGCCGCGGCGACCTGGAGAAGGCGGCCGAGATCCGCTACGGCAAGCTCATCGAGCTCCAGAAGGAGCTGGACAGGCTCCAGGCCGAGCTGGCCCGGGTCCAGGCCGGCGGCAAGATGCTCAAGGAAGAGGTGGACGAGGAGGATGTCGCCCAGGTCGTTTCCCGCTGGACGGGCATACCGGTGGCCAAGATGCTCGAGGGCGAGGTCGAAAGGCTGATAAAGATGGAGGAGCTTCTGGGCAGGCGGGTGGTCGGTCAGGAGCAGGCCATCCAGGCCGTCTCCGCCACCATCAGGCGCTCCCGGGCCGGCATCCAGGAACCTACCAGGCCGATCGGCTCTTTCCTGTTCCTCGGCCCGACCGGCGTGGGCAAGACCGAGCTGGCCCGGGCCCTGGCCGAATTCCTGTTCAACGACGAGCGCGCCCTGGTCCGACTGGACATGTCGGAGTACATGGAGAAACACACGGTCTCGAGGCTCATCGGCGCCCCTCCCGGCTATGTCGGCTACGAGGAAGGCGGCCAGCTGACCGAGGCCGTCAAGCGCCGGCCGTACTCCATCGTCCTGTTCGACGAGGTCGAGAAGGCCCACCCGGACGTTTTCAACGTCCTGCTCCAGATCCTCGACGACGGCCGCCTGACCGACGGCCAGGGCCGGACTGTCGATTTCAAGAACACCGTCATCATCATGACCTCCAACCTGGCGGGCGGGGTCATCAAGGAGCTCAGCCACGATTACGAGATGATGGAGAAGGAAGTCAAGAAGGTGCTCGAGTCGCACTTCAAGCCGGAATTCCTGAACCGCATCGACGAGGTCATCATCTTCCGCCCGCTCAGCCGGCAGGTGCTGCAGAGGATAGTGGACATCCAGCTCGACCTGCTCCGCAAGCGGCTGCAGGAGAAACGGATCGGGCTCGAGGTGACGGAGAGGGCCAGGGAAGCTCTGGCGGAAGAGGGTTACGACCAGGTCTACGGCGCCAGGCCGCTGAAGCGGGTCATCCAGAAGGAGGTCCAGAACCCCCTGGCCGTGAAGATCCTGAGCGGGGAGTTCGCGGAGGGGAGCACGGTCGTCGTAGACGTCGACAGGTCCGGCGGATTCGTGTTCAAGAAGAAGTGATCGAACCGCTGCGGCCGCCTTAGCCCGCCGAGGCTCGATGAAATAAAAAATGGCTAGGGACGGAATCGAACCGCCGACGCAGGGATTTTCAGTCCCTCGCTCTACCTACTGAGCTACCTAGCCATATCACAATCGCTCTAAGCGATTTGCTATCAACAACTTATAGCCACGAAAGCCCTCTTTCAGGCCTCCGAGGACGGACGGATTATAGCAAAACACCCGGCGCCTTTCAATCCCCCGCATGAGTTCAGGACACCCGTGATACCAGGGCTCTCCTGTTCATCTTCCAGCGACGATAATCCTCATCTGGGGTCAGCAATCCCACAGGCGGGTGAGTACGGCCTGATCTTCTTCAGGTCCTTCTCCATCTCCCGCTTCTTCTGCTCCAAGTCGTAATGGGCCTGGAGATTGAGCCAGAACTCTGGCGAGTTGCCGAAGAAGCGCGCCAAGCGAAGCGCGGTGTCCGCCGTGACGCTGCGCTTGCCCCGGATGATTTCGCTGATTCTCGTCTGGTCGATGTTCGCCCCCTTCGAAAGCTTGTATGCCGAGATGCCCATCGGCTTGAGGAAATCCTCGGAGAGGATCTCTCCGGGGTGGATATTCGCGATCCTGTTCATCGTCCGCTCCTTGCCATATCCTCTCGGTCTCCTTGTCCTTGAACGACACGATCACATGACTATGCTATTACAACATAATAGTATTGTCAAACAATATTATGACGGGTGCGGGAGGGGCGCGGGCAACTGTCGAACCGGAGGCTACGGCTACAGTGGGGGGGCTGGCGGGACCGGATTCGCCAGGATTTGGTATCTAGGATAGATTGGGCAGGGCAATTGGCGATCGGACAAGCCTGAAAGTCCGATTGGCGTGGCGACGAATCCGGTTTCGAACCGATGGAACGGGGTAATCTACATAGAATAGGGGCGGCTACGAGCCCCGCGAGAACCTGAAGGCGACCCTCCGAAATCAACAGGGCAAAAATAGGAGGACAGTGAGCGGATTCGGACCTCCGACCTCTGGATCCGGAGGAAAAGGTCCTAACTTGACTTCCCGGGTGTTAACGGTCATGCAATATTAACCCCCTACGGTCATTGAAAATTTACCCCCTG
>CAYWJT010000080.1:0-7547 GCA_964458655.1 uncultured Eubacteriales bacterium
CCTGGCCGCGTGCTCGGCGACGCCGGCGAAGGGGAAGTGATGGAGCTCGCCCCGGAGACGCTCGACTGTGCCGTTCACAGCCAGTCTTTCGTGGATGAGATCGCCCTCCCAGCGGGCACGGTCTTTCTTGTAGAGCCTGACGCGGCGGTCGGGATACCACCCCGAATGCCTGATCCAGCGGCCGAGATACCAGGCCCGCCGCGGCATGGAGAAGGCGGCGCAGCCCGGCTCGGAGAGTTTCAGGGCCGCGAGCTCTTCCCGCAACTCTGGTGAAAGGCGCTCATCGGCGTCGATAGAGAGAATCCAGGCTTTCGAAGCCAAGCCGGCGGCGTAGTTCTTCTGGTCGGCAAAATCGGTCCACTTCCTTTCGAAAACGTGCTGGGTGTGACGCCGGGCGACCTTGAGTGTATGGTCGGTGCTGAAGCAGTCGACGACGATGACCTCGTCCGCGACCCCCGAGAGGCTCTTGAGCGCGGCCTCTAGCCGCTTCTCCTCGTTCCTCGTGATGATTACGGCCGAGATCTCCACAGCCACATATTAACACAGCGGGGAAAAGGCGGGCAATACGCTACCTGATGCTGATGCGCCTCTTGTCCAGGATCTCGCCGCTGGCCTTCTCGACCCGAGCCAGGGAGATGTTGTAGTCGACCAAGGCCTTGAGCTCGGCCGACCTGGCGTTGGCCAGCTTCTCCTGATACTCGAGCACGAAATAGTTCGTGGTCAGCCCGACGCCGAGCTTCTTGGTCTCGGCCTCCAGCCGTTTTTCGGCGAGCTCGCGCGCGACGCGGTAGGCGTCCACGCGCTTGGCGTCGGTCTCGAGGTTGCGGACGGCGTCGGAGACCTCGAGCGCGACCTGCTGCTCCTGGAGCTTGAGCTGGGCCTGGGCCTTTTCGAGGTCCAGTCGGGAGTAGGTATAGCCGGCCCGGCTGAACAGGTCGGCCATCGGGACCGACAGGTTGAGCGAGACCGACCAGTTGTTGTAGAGGAACTTGAAGGCGTCGCGGACGGCGTCCCAGGGGCTGCCCGGCTCGACGCCGACGATGATGCCGGTGAAGGGGTTGTCGTCCTGGTAAAGGATCCGGTCGCCGGCGATGCCCGGGCTGTAATAGGACAGCTTCAGGTCGAGGCTCGGCAGGAGCTGATTTTTGGCCACGCGGAAGTTGATGCGCTTGCCCTCGATCGAGAGGCGCACAGCCTCGAGCTCCGGCCGCTTGACCAGCGCTTTGGCGATGAGCTCGTCGTAGGAGACGGCCGCTTTCCGGAATTCCGGCTTGTCCGAGGGGATCACGCTGAGCTCCTCGCCCGGCTGTTCCGGTCGGAGATTGAGCATGGCCCGCAGCACCTCGTCGTTTCGTTTGACCAGGGCCTCGGCCTGCAGGATGTCGGCCTCGCGCTGGGCGACCGTAGCCTCGGCGTTGAGCAGCTCGATGGGCGCCGTCTGGCCGAAATCAACTTCCTTCTTGGTCTTGGCCCAGAGCTCCCGGGCGAGCTCCAGGGACTGGCGTTTGACCTTGAGGTTCTCGATGGCGTAGACCAGGTTCCAGTAGGCTTCCTCGACCTGGAACACGACGTCCATCATGAGCTTACGGAACTGCGACTCGGACTGCTGGATGTTGACCTTGGCGATCTGGATCTCCCGGCCGGCGATCTTCGGCCCGAAACCCTGGAGGAGCGGCTGGGAGAAGGAGAAGTTCAGGCTGGTGCGGTAATAGGGGTTGAAGAGCTGAAAGGGCTGGTTGGTCTCAGAGCGGTTGTTGGCCAGGCTCAGCTCAAGCTGGCCGCCCGTCGGGAAAAGCTGGGTCAGGCCGAGCCCGTAGGTCATGGACTTCATGGTCGTCGTGCCCGAGCCCTGGAGCCACCAGGTCGACCTGGATTCCTGGTTGTCGTTGCCGAAATTCAATGCCAGTTGGGGCATGAAGATCTCTTTGGCCAAGGTCAGATTGGCCTGGGCCAGGTCGGGATTGAGGACCTCGACTGCCAGGTTGAGGTTGTCCTTTAGCACCCGGACTATGGAATCCTCGAGGCTTAGCGGCACTTCCTTCCTGGCCTGGGCCAGAGCCGGAAGGGCCAGTACGAGACAAAGCAGCAACAGGGCTGCGACCGTTCTTTTCATTTCCGCCTCCGTCCGCAGGGGACTTCTGCTTTCTTTTCTCACGGTAATAATACGCAATAACTCGACGCCGGTTCAACAGGCGGCGCGCGGATAGGCGTCCAGGTCCAGGTCGAGCGGCACGCCCGGCCCGACGCGGAAGCGCTTCAGGGCCAGCGCGCCGACCATGGCGGCGTTGTCGGTGCATAGTTTCGGGGAAGGCACGAATGCCGGCAGGCCCTCTTTCTCGGCCAGGCGGCCGAAGCCCGTCCTGAGCCGGGCGTTCCGGGCCACTCCCCCGCAGAGGATGAGGGAAGCCGGGCTGAGGCGCTCGCAGGTGGCCCTGACCTTGGCCAGCAGGGCCCGGGCGATGGTCTCCTCGAAACTGGCTAGGAAATCGGGGAGGCGCGGGTCGTCCTGGCTCAGCCCCTGCTCTTTTATGTGCTTGAGGGCGGCGGTCTTCAGGCCGCTGAAGCTGAAGTCCAGGCTCTTCTCCTTGGTCCTGGGCAGCCCGAACGGGAACCGGGCCGGGTCTCCGTTCTTGCCCAGCTTCTCGATGACCGGACCGCCGGGATAGCCCAGCCCGAGGAACTTGGCTACTTTATCCAGAGCCTCGCCGGCGGCGTCGTCACGGGTCCGGCCGATGAGCTCATAGCGGAGCGGCTCGCGCATGAAATAGAGGGAAGTGTGGCCGCCCGAAACGAGCAGGCCGAGCACGGGGTATCCGATCGCCGGGTTCTCCAAGAAAGCCGCTTCCAGGTGGGCTTCGAGATGGCTCACGCCGATGAGCGGCTTGTGGTAGTAGTAGGCCAGGCCCTTGGCGAAGGTCAGCCCGACGAGCAGCGAGCCGATGAGCCCCGGACCCTGTGTCACGGCGTAGAGGCCGACGTCGCCGGCGCCCACGCCGGCCCGGGTCAGGCTTTCGAGAACGATCGGGACGATCGACTTGATGTGCTGCCTCGAGGCGAGCTCGGGCACGACACCGCCGTAGGGGGCGTGGATCTCGTCCTGGGACAGGATGATATTGCTGAGCACTTCCGGCGCCGCGTCCCGACCCCGGTCCCGGAGGACAGCGGCCGAGGTCTCGTCGCAGGAAGTCTCAAGCCCTAAAACCAGCATCTCAGGCATTTCCGGTCATCCTTCCGCGAGCAGATGATACCAGAAAAGCGGGCCGGCCGCGACCGGGCCCCGAACCGGCCCGGACGGGGACTCATTGAGACGGGCCCTTCTTCCTCAGCCGCTCTTCCTCGTCCGCGGCGACCGTGGTTGCGGATCGTCCGCACTGGGGACGATTTCCTGGTCGTGGCCAAGCTCCGACGATCGGCACGCGGCTAAAACGGAACCCCAGGTTCATATCTCCGCAGCGCAGACGGGGGTATCGTATTCTCCCGGCTCGCTGCCGCGCCGGCCTATCCGCGACCCGCTGTGCAACCATCATCAGGCTCACTTAGCATCGGCCCGAAGATGATTCGGGCCGGCAAGAGGGAAGCCGGGGAGCGCCCGCACTGGGAGATGCTGCAGGGCGTGAAAAGAGAACGACCCCGGTCAGTTCCCCCAGTCAATCAGATACTTTCTTATCCATGGCAGCCCTTCCGGGGTGCGGTTTACTATAGAATAGATGCATCCGTTTTTTATTGTCCCGATCCGCTCGGCTCCGTCCAACGAGAATCGAGCTATATATGCGCCCTCCGCATCGAAAACATCATATCTGTTCATTCCGTCCGGACCATGACCGGCAACGCAGGCGAAGAAACGATTTTTGTCGTCGACCCAAAGGCCGCGGACAACCTCCTCCGAAACGCTTCCGCCATTCTTTATGACCCCGGTCGAGCGCCCTTCGTGTCCCCTTGAAATGCGCATGACAGTCTGCCCTTCCGGGTTGAGGAGAACTATTTCGTATCTTGATGAAGACATCCATGCAAAGGAATCGTCTTCCCTCAGAGCGCAGTGATATGCCGCCGCTCCGCCGGGTTCCGATCCTCCGACGGACCGCGCCAAAGTGTCGATCTTAATAAAATGCTGACTTGCGGGGTCATATCTAACGAGCTCTCTCGCATTGCCTTTTCCGGAAGTCCTGACAAAAAACTGGCGGCCTCTTGAATCTACGGCCAGGAATCCAACGTGAGGCTCTGCGGCATCGACGGTCTTCTTTATCCTTCCTCTCAGGTCCAGATAGACTATTCGGCCCGTCAGGATGTCACACACTGCGATATCATTTTGCCGAAAGACCTTGATGAAAACAGGCAGCCCGAACTCGTCGTGCAAGTCTCTCGTGTTCCCGAAAGTCCAGCGTGTCCTGCTTCTTCGGTCAATGCAAAAAACGCGTCCCTCTCTCGGATCCAGCACATAAAGGTTCTCTTCCGTGTCCAGGTCCAAAACGTTGATGAACCCGGGCCAATCATTCGAGACGTCCGGCCCCCTTCTATAGACCATTGCTTCCCTTAGCCTCATCTCCGGAGCGTTTCCTTTTACCTCAGTCGGCCCGGCCGGGCCGCTCAAGACTTTAATCATGTCCGCGTAGGCTCGCCGCGTTTCCGCTCTTGCGACTGTTCGGAGAAAGAGCGAAGCCAGGCAAACGGCTATCATGACGCCCGAAGAGACGAAAAACGTGGCGAGATTAAACCGCCTCATCTCCTGGCCTTCTGCATAAACTAGTGCGGCGTTATCGCCTCTGTTTATGCCCCTGTTGTTCGCCGGAAAGCATCCCTCCGTCCTAATGAACTCGATGCTTGTTCATCCGCCTTGCCCTTTTCCCCTGTCATCAATCGGGCAGCCCACAATACAGGTCCTCGCAGCCGTAAGTGACCCTACGTATGTATCCGTCGTTGCAGAGCACATAATATTCGCAATCGCAAAGCCATGAGTTTGACGGATTGCGACACCAGCATCCCGTCCTGAAGACTTCTCCGTCACACTGGCCACCTACGGTCCCACACCATTGCACGCACCAATCCCTTTCCCACCCTTGGCAGTTACAAGGGCGAGTGCCGCCGGAGCCTGGCGGATCCTTGGAATAGATGACCGAAATGCATAACAACAAAGAAATCAGGTAGGCAACAAAGACCCTTTTCATGGCCTCCCTCCTTCTTTTTTTTCTATATACTTGCTGATGCGTATTTCTCCATCTTCGATTTTACAGGCATAGAACGCACCCGCTTCATCACAGCCAAAAGGCGGCCGGACCGCATCCGGGAATCTCAAGATACAGACCAAAGTCCCGTTCTTGTCGTACTTGTAGATCTCATATTTCCGCACGGATTCATTGGCATAGAAAAGACAGATCATGTCGAATCGGTCAACGATGAGATGGAAGGGGACAATCCAGCCTTCGTCTTTCTTTGTTGCTAAAGCGCTCAACCTCTCTTGGAAGTCCTTAATGAATATCCGATTTTCTATCATGAACCTGCGGACCAGCCTGTCAGCCTGGTCAAAAACGAATGCCTTCAAAGCATAATTCGATACGGCAACGAGCGTCCCATCACGCATCACGGCTTTCCTCAAATGGAAATCCGCCACGAATGGGGAATCCGCAAAACGCGCCGGCGTCCTAAAAGGGAAAGAAAAATGTTCTTTCGCGTCCAGGAAGCTGTTCTTCCTGCTCAGATCTTTGTCGAATCTGTGTATTAACCTGCCTTCCACGTTAGAAACGAAATAGATGTCCCCTTGTCCATTGACTGCTGCTGAATCGAGGACCCTGGCCGCAAACGGCATTTTCCGGCTCCTGACGAACCTGAATGAGCTGTCAAACATGGACAGCCTGTCATTGCCCGGGTCATAAACATAAAATTTCCCATCGTTGCCCAAGGACATTTTAAGAGGCGCGCTCCTGGGATTGCCCATGAATTCTCCCGGGCCTTGACCCTGTTCCCCATAGGATGCCGCAAACCTGCCGGCGGGGCCAAATTTGAAAATTTTGTTCCAACCTGAATCGGCGACAAAAAGGTACCCTTCGCCATCCAGGCATACCGAATCGCACTTTGAAAACCCCGTCGTAAGTGATGCCGATATGTTCGCGGAATATTCGCTTATTTCCTCGAGCCGATAGATCGGTATCGTGCGCGATTCCCCGATGTTCCTACCGCAGCAATAAGCCAGCAACGCCGCGATGACAACCGCGCTCTTCCAGGACCCTGGCCACTTCGCGCGCCCGGACTGAGAGAGCCAAGGACTAGCGGTCATGCCAGCGCACCATCCTTTTTTTCAGATCCCCGGTTTTCTATTGGCAGTCCGCTCCGAGATCTCCGTAATTAGTCGGAATAAGTATTCGGGGGTTATTTTCTGCGTATTTTCACCCGTTTCCAGAAAAAAGATATCGTTGTTTCCGAAGACGAAAAGCCTCGGGTCTATCAGATAATCAAAAAGGTGGCAGTATTCACCGGCACCAGGCCCCTCCACAGCTTCAATGATCCCGGTCACGATGTTCGAGCCAAAGAGCTGATATCTCTCCCTGACCTCCTCCACATCTTCGATTTGATTCCCCAGGCCGAACAGGAATAGAGCCAAGATGTTCTCCTTCCCCTCTCCTCCGAGGGCCTCTTGCACGGTCCGTATCTTCGCATCAACCGGGCAGGCATAACAGGCGGTAAGAAAGAGGCCCATAATTACAATCCTATTGTTTATCGTATCATATAGCTTCTCAAGCCTGCCCGAATCAAGGTCACGAAATCGAATGCTTTTTATCGTCCTCATAATCATTGAAGTCGACGGACTTTTCCGCTTCAGGGTATCGGGCCTCATCAATCTCACAGCCTGCTGATAAATGGTCCTGTGCGAAGGGTTTTGCTGCCTGAACTTAATCTTAAGATCAGGCCCTATTATTATGGTATCGCTCGAACCGGAATGAAACAATGCGGGAAAATCAGGCTCTGCCTTGATAATGGGAACGGACAACCGGCCGCTTCTGGCATCAAGAAGGAGGGAATCATGCCTTTTCGTGGGACATATGAAAATAACCTGAACCTTATCGTCTTTCAGGCATCGCTGGATATGATCTAAGAAGATGATGTCCTTGAACTCTGACCGCAAGAAAGAAGTAAACCTGATAATGGTCACGACGCCATGGAGCTCTCTAAGCGTCCGAAGTTTCCCGCGATTGTCAACCAACTCGATGTCAGGGCAAGCAAAGTCATAGAAATCGTCGCCAGGTCTGTCAGGCACCAAAGACTCTGGTTCCGAATCGCTTGCAGCCGCTCCTTTCTGCCTGAGGTGGCGGACAATGATAATCGTGTTTAAAAAGATGAGGACAAGGAGCAAAACTAAAATGGTTCGGTTAATCCAGGGCCGCGTCATTTCTCTTGTCCCCTATATTTATATTAGTGAAAAAAAAAAAAGGATTGTCAAGACCTCAGGCCGACCAATTTCCACTTCATGCCAGGGCTCGGCTGGCGCTGGGGCTATTTCGCTGTGATCGGCGTCATGATCGTCGTCGCCCTCGGCATGGGAGGCTATCGCAAGAAAT
>CAYWJT010000081.1:0-7413 GCA_964458655.1 uncultured Eubacteriales bacterium
GTAGTGACCAGGGCAGGAAAAGGACGGCGCGAGGCCGTCCGGAAACGCTCGTGACGTGCGGAGCCTCGGCCAGAGCTTTTGGCGGCTGAACCGCCGCAAAGCGGCGGGGAAGGCCGGGCGATGCAATTCTCCGAGGAGGACGGCGATGAACGTGGAAACCATCAGCCAAATTTTCCTGAACACTACCAGGACCTATGTCAAGCCGGCGCTGCTCATGGTCAAGAAGCAGGGCCGCTACACGCCCATCTCCACCGCGGAGTTCGAGTCGACGGTGCGGGCGATCTCGATGGGCCTGCGCAGCCTCGGGCTCGCGGCCGGGGACAAGCTCATCCTGCTTTCCGAGAACCGGCCGGAATGGGTCATGACCGACTTCGCGACGCTCTGCCAGGGCGCGGCCACCGTCCCCATCTACACCTCCCTGATGCCCGAGCAGGTCAAGTACATCATCAACGACTCGGACGCCAGGTTCGTGGTCTGCTCAAACCGCGAGCTGCTGGCCAAGGTCGAGGCCGTGCGGGCCGAGCTGCCTCTCGTCAAGCAGGTCATCATGTTCGAGGAGGACGCTCCGGCCGGCGTCATGACGCTGTCCGAACTGATGCACCGCGGCCGGGAGCTCGACGGCCGCGACCCCGGGCTTTTCGAGCGGACCGCGCTCTCCGTCAAACCGGACGACCTGGCCTCCATCGTCTACACCTCGGGCACGACCGGCGTGCCCAAGGGGGTCATGCTCAGCCACGGCAACTTCGTCTCCAACACCAAGGCCCTGGACGCCCGGGTGGAGTTCACCGACAGGGACACCATCCTGTCCTTCCTGCCGCTTTCGCACGTTCTCGAGCGCATGACCACTTTCTCCTTCCTATACAAGGGCGCGACCATCGCCTTCGCCGAGAGCATCGAGACCGTGGCGGACAACCTGGTCGAGGTCAGGCCGACCATCATGATCAGCGTGCCGCGCCTGTTCGACAAGTTCTACGCCCGGGTCATGGACAACGTGCTGGCCCAGTCGGCGCTTAAGAAGAAGATCTTCTTCTGGGCCCTCAAGACGGGCAAGAAACACGTCTGGAAGAGGTTCCGCAAGGAGCCGGTGCCCTTCGGCCTCCGGTTCCGCAAGCGGCTGGCCGACAAGCTCGTCTTCTCCAAGATCGCGGCCAGGACGGGCGGCCGGGTCAGGTTCTTCGTCTCCGGGGGCGCGCCGCTTTCGGCCGACGTGGCCGAGTTCTTCTACGCCGCCGGCATCACCATCCTCGAGGGCTACGGGCTGACCGAGACGGCCCCGGTCCTGACCTTCAACGACTTCGAGAACGTCAAGCTGGGCACGGTCGGCATCCCCGTCCCGGGCGTGGAGATAAAGATAGCCCCGGACGGCGAGATCCTGGCCCGCGGCCCGAACGTCATGAAGGGCTACTACAAGAAGGAAGACGAGACGCGGGAGGCCCTCGAGGGCGGCTGGTTCCACACCGGCGACATCGGCTACATCGACCCGGACGGGTTCCTGGTCATCACCGACCGCAAAAAAGACATCATCGTCACGGCCGGGGGCAAGAACGTGGCGCCCCAGCCGATCGAGAACCAGCTCAAGACCAACCCGTACATCCAGAACGCGGTCGTGGTCGGGGCCGGCCGCAAGTTCATATCCGCGCTCATCGTCCCGGATTTCGAGAAGCTCGAGCTCTACGCCCGGGCCAGGGGCCTGCAGTTCGCCGGCCGCAAGGAGCTTCTGAGCGACCCCGGGATCGCGGACTTCATGCTGGAGCAGGTCAACCAGGCCACGCCCAACCTGGCCTCTTTTGAGCGCATCAAGAAGGTCGCCTTGCTCGACCGGGACTTCGAGCAGGACCTGGGCGAGCTGACGCCGACGCTCAAGAACCGCCGCAGCGTCATCGAGAAGCGCTTCAAGGACGTCATCGACGCCCTCTACGTCGAGTAAAGGCCCGGGACGAAGAGCGTTAAGCGGCCGCCCGCCTGCGAAAAATCGGCTTTCCGAGCGTCATTCTATTCGAGGCACGCGAGGTGCATTCCCATGGAGAACGGGACCGGGCCGGACGCGGCCGGCATCAGGGAGGGCCACCGGGCCAGGCTCAGGGAGAAGTTCCTGCGCTTCGGCCTGGCCGGATTCCTCGACCACGAGATCGTGGAGCTGCTGCTCGCCATCGGCACGCCGCGCCGCGACTGCAAGTCGGCGGCCCGGCTGGCTCTCAAGGAGTTCAAGAGCCTGCGCGGGGTGCTCGAAGCGCCGGCCGAGGAGCTCGTCCGGGTGCCGGGCATCGGGCCAAGGAACGTCTTCGGGCTGAAGCTCGTCCACGAGGTGGCCCGGCGCTTCCTCAAGGACCGGATGATGAGCCGGCCGGTCTGCCGCTCCTCGCAGGAGGTCTACGAGTACCTGCTGCATTCCATGCGCGACCTGAAAAAGGAGCAGTTCAAGGTCATCTTCCTCGACCCCAAGAACCAGGTCATCGAGGAGAAGACCCTGTTCGAGGGAACCGTGGACGCGAGCGCCGTCTACCCGCGCGAGGTCATCAAGGACGCCCTGCGCTTCGGCGCGACCTCGCTCATCTTCGCCCACAACCACCCCTCGGGCGACCCGGAGCCGTCGGTCTGCGACAAGGAGATAACGCGCGACCTCATCTTCGCGGCCCGGGTCGTCCAGCTCAGGGTGCTCGACCACATCGTCATCGGCAACAACCGCTACTTCAGCTTCGCCGACCGGGGCCTGATCCGGGACTACGACACGCTCTTCCTGAGCTCGAGGCGCGAATGAGCGACGGAGGCCGGTTGAAAGGACGGACGAATAAGGGTAAACTCGGAGTGGAGGGTCGTGCGCATACTGCCGGACCCGTTGAGACCGGAGGCCGGGCTATGGTAATAAAGAAAAAGAGCGACGAAGGAGGCGATATGAAAGAGGAAGAGAAAGTCGAAAGGCAGGCCGTGGGCGCCCGGGGCAAGGCCATCGAAGCGGCCCTTTCCCAGATAGAGAAGCAGTTCGGCAAGGGCACCGTCATGAAGCTCGGCCAGAAGGGGGCGGTCGTGCCGGTCGAGTCCATCCCCACCGGCTCCATCTCCTTCGACCTGGCCATGGGCATCGGCGGTTTCCCGCGCGGCCGGGTGGTCGAGATCTACGGTCCGGAAGCCACGGGCAAGACCACGCTCGCCCTCCACGTCATCGCCGAGGCCCAGAAGCGGGGCGGCCAGGCGGCCTTCATCGACGCCGAGCACGCCCTCGACCCTGGCTACGCGGCCAAGGTCGGCATCGACATCGACAACCTGCTCATCTCCCAGCCCGACTACGGCGAACAGGCCCTGGAGATCGCGGAAGTGCTGGTCCGCAGCGGGGCGGTGGACGTCATCGTGGTGGACTCGGTCGCGGCCCTGGTGCCCAAGGCCGAGCTCGAAGGCGAGATGGGCGACGCCCACATGGGCCTGCAGGCCCGGCTGATGTCGCAGGCCCTGCGCAAGCTGACGGCCATCGTCAGCCGCTCCAAGACCTGCTTCATCTTCATCAACCAGATCCGCGAGAAGATCGGCATGTTCATCGGCAACCCTGAGACGACGACCGGCGGCCGGGCGCTCAAGTTCTACGCCTCGATGCGCATCGACGTGCGCCGGCTGTCGGTGCTCAAGGACGCCGAGCACGTCATCGGCAGCCGGGTCAAGGTCAAGATCGTCAAGAACAAGATGGCCCCGCCGTTCCGCGAAGCCGAGTTCGACATCATCTTCGGCGAGGGCATCTCGCGCGAAGGCGACCTGGTGGACGTCGGCCTCCAGACCGGCGTGCTGGAAAAGACCGGCACCTGGTACGCCTACAAGGGAGAACGCGTCGGCCAGGGCCGGGAGAACGTCAAGAAGCTGCTCAAGGAGAACGTCCAGCTGGCCGCCGAGCTCGAGGCCGACATCAAGAAGAAGCTCGGCCTCGCCGGGAAGAAAGGGGAGGCGCCGGAAGAAGGCAAATAGGCCCCGGGCGGAGGTCCGGGCAGCGTCGCTCTTTACAATTCCCTATAATTTTGATAAATATAGTAGGGTCTAGACAGGGAACCATGATCTCGAGGCGGGAATTCCTCAGGCTCTCGGCGGCCGGCGGCGGCCTGGCGCTCGTCGCTTCGCGGCGCCGGGGCTCGGGGGCTCCCGCGAAACCAACGGAGGAGGCACGGACTATGAACTACACGGCCAAGGACTATTCCCGGCTCGTCGGCATGCCCGGGTTCAGCGAGGCCCTGCTCAAGAACCACTTCACCCTCTACCAGGGCTACGTCGCCAACACCAACAAGGTCCTGGACGCGCTGGCGGCCATGGCCGCCGAAGGCAAGGCGGCGACGCCCGAGTTCGCCGAGCTCAAGCGGCGCCTCGGCTGGGAATGGAACGGCATGAGGCTCCATGAGCTATATTTCGAGAACCTGGGCGGCAAGGCCGGGCTCAACCCGGCGGGCAGGCTGGCCGCGAGGCTCAAGGAGCAGTTCGGCGGCGTCGAGGCCTGGGAGAAGGAGTTCAGGGCGACGGGAGCGATGAGGGGGATAGGCTGGGTGGTCCTCTACGAGGATCAGGCTTCAGGCCGCCTCATTAACTTCTGGGTCAACGAACACGACGTCGGCCATCCGGCCGGCTGCCGGCCGCTGCTCGTGATGGACGTGTTCGAGCACGCCTTCATGCTGGATTACGGCCTGAAGCGCGCCGACTACATCGAGGCCTTCTTCAAGAACATCGACTGGAAGGCGGTCGAGGCCCGTCTGGGCTGAGGCCTGGCGGCCCGGCGCCGGCCGTCTCAGACGGCGATGTTCGCGGGCAGCCGGCCCACGGCTGTCATGTAGACGACGCTTTCCTCAAGCCCGTCCACCCCGATAACGGCGTTCACTTCGTCGTCGAAGAAAGCGCCGACGGCGCAGGAACCGAGCCCCAGGCTGACGGCGGCCAGGGCCGCGTTCTGGCCGATGTGGCCGGCGTCCAGATAGACGTAGCGGAAGCCGCGGTCCCGGTAGCGCCTGGTCGTCCTGGCGAAGACGGCCGTCCAGATCAGGACCGCGCCCGCTTCCGCGATGAAATCCTGTGACAGAGCAGCCTCGCTGAGCTCCCGCCGAAAGTCGCCTTCCCGGAGCAGCTCGAGGCAATGGGCGTGGAAGTCGTAGCGGTAGATGCCGGGGGCCGTGTTGAGGACTCTGTTGGCCGCGACGTAGGTCTCGATGGGATAACAGGCGCCGGCCGACGGCGCGTTGCGCAGCCCGGGCGCGCCGCCCGAAAGCCCTTGAGCGGCCCAGAGGACCTGGGAGAGCCGGTCGAGCTCGAGCGGCACCGGCGCGAATTCGCGGACCGACCGCCGGCTGCGGACGGCGTCCCAGAGGCCCAGGCCGCCCGACCTGGCAGGCTCCGGTAAGGGCACCGTCGGCACCGTCGGCCGGGCGAGCCCGGAATGGACGGCCTCATGGGGCTTTTCGACGGGCCCGTCCCGTTCCCGCCTGGCATACCTGGTCTCGAGCTGGAAACGCCTGCCGATGCCTTCGCTCATGACTGCCCCCTTTTTCAGGCTCTCTTGCGCCCGCCTTGCGCCTAATTAAAGCCGCCGAAGGCAGGCCTTGTCAAGCGCCGAGAGACTGTCATGCCGCTTCTGAATTGTCGCATTTTGCCGCTTCCTTACTGCCGCACGAGACGATTCGGCCTCCGGGCCGACCTTTCCTAACGTCCCGAAAGCGCTCTTTTCTGAATATACGAAGGGCTATAGCCCGGCGGACGCGCGCGATCGTCAGGTGGTCCCCATGAGCTTCGCCAGGACAGGCGTTCGATGTCTTCATCGGGGGCCGGGCGATGATGAAGGCGGGAAAAGGCGGCCCGCGCGGCAAGAACGAGTTGAATGCGGCGAGCCGGCGCCTGCCTGCCCCCTCAGTTGCCTGTCTGCCGTTCCAGGACTTTCCTGAGGTAGCGGCCGGTGCGGGAAGCCGGGGTGCGGGCGATCTTCTCCGGCGGGCCCTGGGCCACGATGCGGCCGCCGGCATCCCCGCCTTCCGGTCCCAGGTCGATGACGTGGTCGGCGCACTTGATCACGTCGAGGTTGTGCTCGATGACGACGACCGTGTGCCCCTGGTCGACCAGCTTGTTGAAGGCGCGCAGCAGGAGCGACACGTCGTGCGGGTGGAGGCCGATGGTCGGCTCGTCGAAAAGATAGAGCAGGCGCCGGCCGCGCTCGTGGATGAGCTGATGGGCGAGCTTGATGCGCTGCAGCTCGCCGCCCGAGAGTGTCGTCGTGGGCTGGCCCAGCCTGAGGTAGCCCAGCCCCACTTCGAGCAGCGGGTAGAGCCTCTTTGTGACTTCCGGGTGGCCCGAAAAGAAGACGCAAGCCTCAGTGACGCTCATCCTGAGCACGTCGTCGATGTTCTTGCCGTTCCAGGCGACCTCGAGGATCTCCTTCTTGAAGCGCCGGCCCTTGCAGGCCTCGCAGGTCAGGACGACGTCGGACAGGAACTGCATCTCGACGACCTCGAAGCCGGCGCCCTTGCAGGTCTCGCAGCGGCCGCCCGGCGTGTTGAAGGAGAAGGCGCCCGGGCCGAGCCCCATCAGTTTCGCCTCGCGCGTTTCGCTGAAGAGCCTGCGGATGCCGTCCATGGCTTTGACGTAAGTCGCCGGTATGGAGCGCGGCGAGGCGCTCAGGGGCGACTGGTCGACCAGCACCGCCTTGCCGACGTGCTCCAGGCCTTCGGCCTCGGCGAAGGCGCCGTCGGCCGCGCCCGCGGCCGCCTTGTAGAGGACGTCGTAGAGTAGCGTGCTCTTGCCGGAGCCGGAGACGCCCGTGACGCAGGTCATGACCCCGAGCGGGACGCGCACGGTGATGTTCTTCAGGTTGAACCTCGAGGCGCCCCGGATAGTTATGAAGCGCCTGGAGGCGCGCCTCGACTCGGGCAGGGGGATCTCCTTTTCGCCCCGCAGGTATTCGGCGGTGAGGGTCCGGGCCGAGCGGATGAAGGGCTCCAGTTCGCCGGAGTAGACGACTTCGCCGCCGGCCTCGCCGGCCCGCGGGCCGAGGTCGATGACGTGCTCGGAGGCGCGCACGATGTCCGGGTCGTGCTCGACGACCAAGACCGTGTTGCCGACCTCCTTCAGGGAGCGCAGAATCTGGACCAGTCGGTCGTTGTCGCGCGGGTGGAGGCCGATCGACGGTTCGTCCAGCACGAACAGGGTGCCGACGAGCGAGGAGCCCAGGGCCGCCGCCAGGTTGATGCGCTGGGCCTCGCCGCCGCTGAGCGTGAAGGTCATGCGGTCGAGCGTGATGTAGTCGAGGCCGACCTTGAGCAGGAACTGCAGCCTGTTCCTGACTTCCTGGATGAGCTTGTCGGCTATGCGGCGCTCGGAGGCGGAAAGCTCGAGGCCGTCGATGAAGGCCAGGGCGTCCTTGACGGAGAGGCGCAGGACTTCGGCGATGTTCAGGCCGCCGACCCG
>CAYWJT010000082.1:0-7030 GCA_964458655.1 uncultured Eubacteriales bacterium
CGGAAAGCGTATCGGCAATTTCCAACATCTTGTCGAAGTTCTTGGGTCGTATAAAAGGCCCTGGATAAAGATCAACTCCATTCCAAAAGTCCAGGGGGACGAAATCCCTTGTGAAGTGCCTCTCGCTATGATGGCCGAATCTGTCATAGATTATCAAGAAATATTCAGCCCGTCCCGAAAAGCAATAAAACTTATAATCCGAAGGTGGCTTACCCTTCTCTTCTATGTATTCTTCTATCATTATTTGGGGTGATATATTTTTATAACACCAAGCCATGCCAAGAAATGTCGAGTACGTAAAGTTATTTTTTAAATATGCTTTTATTCTCTCAGTGATATATAATTGATTAGCCTGCTTCTTATTTGTTACAAAAATATTATAACCGGCCCCATGATTTGTTTTGATAACAAATCTTTGCGGCAAAGCACCAAAAGGAATTTCTTCTGTTCTTTGTCCTGTCCATAATAATGGAACCAGATATCCGGACCCTATTCTTTTTTCTGCATATTTTCTTGCCTCTAACTTATCTGAAAGGTGCGTCCATAAATAATCCCTTTCAAATAACATTCGATGCCAAATCTTTTCAGAGAACGTTCGAGGCTTTTTAAACCTCGGAAAATACCTATGTTCTTTAATGAATTTCAAGCTGCATAAAAATCTATATAATAAATCGGCTGGCCTATCCCCTAATATTCGAGCATATCTTCTACAAAGATTTTCGTAAAAGACCTTATATCCCGATTTCTTTTTCATCTAATACACATATATTAGTAATTTTCACCATAGTCAAGGAGGGGGGCTCGGACATCGGGCCCACTCTTCCCGAAGGAAAAGATAATATAGCAAGCACAGAATAGACCTAGTTTAGGATTGATTTTCAATTTGATGCTAAATTACTAACTGGATCTAGTCGAGACGAGTAGAAAGTATCTATTTCCGCCTTTTTTGTCAATTAAGCTTCCTCCCAATCCAGCACACTTTCTTCGTTATAGAAACCTACCTGCCATGCAACCGTGGAGAGGTGCTGTTTTTGCAGAAAAGATAATAAACCCCTTTTTCAGGGAAGTCACTAACGTCGCAACAGGACAACAATATGGCAGCCCGCGTTTTCAATTATTTTCTTTCTGGTTTTATTCTTCCGGGACCGCTTATCGACTCCTAACGCATGTCATAACAACTTTTCTGGGCGGTGTCTTATCTTATTGCGCTACCTCTTTTTGCAAGATATAATACATAATAGAATGAGCTATTTTATCGCTTGCTATAAATCAGCTTCTTTTAATTCAGAACTTCTCGCTACAAACTATATCCCCATTGTGCCAGATGCGGAAAGAAAAGATACCTTGGTCGCTGAAGATAACCGCACATTATTGTCTATTTACGGCCGCAACAAGCCAATACGCGATATCTTTCATCGAAATAAGGAAACGGGATCATGGATTGCGATCATTGGCACTCCTCTAGTTGGACTTAATAATGAAGGAGAAAATAATGACTTATTAAAAAGCTTTTTTCAGGATCCCAATACCCTAATAAAAGAAAAGGTTGACGGATGCTGGTGCATCTTGGCTTACGATGCAATCAAAGATATTTTTTATGCGTGCACAGACTACGATAACACCGTTCCTATTTATTATGCCGTAACCTCTAAAGGAGTTTTTTTTTCAAGTCACGAACTTCCCTTGGCAAGATTTCTTGGTAGCCAAATTGACCCTTTGGGCTTTTCTATGGCAATTCAGCTAAAGCTATCATGGGGATCTTATACCCGATTTAAAGATATAAAGAAACTCTTGCCCGCTCAATTGCTCAACTTTAGGGGGCTTGAAGAACCCTCGAGCAATGAATTCTGGCGACCTTCGGATGAAAAGCAATGGACGGGCAAACTGGACGATGTGATATACAATTGGCTTGATATCCTGAAAAAATCGGTTTTTTCATTTTTTGAAAGTTCGACTAATAAAACGGTCATTTGCGATATTACCGGCGGGGAAGATTCAAGGTTAATATTATCAACTGTGCACAATCTCAATATTCCCTTTACGGCCATGGTTGATGGAGATGAAAGCAGTCTTGACGTAATCATCGCCAAAAAGCTTGCGCACACGGGTGGCTTCCCCCTAATCATTAGGCCTATACCTATTTTGTCCGAAGAAGAATTATTGATAAAGGCAATTGATATTAGCCTATTCAATGATGCATATCAGGATTATTTTGCTTCTTGCGCATCTTATGCTCTTGACTCATTATCTCCTTCCATTAACTCCGCCTACGTAAAATACTGTGGAGCGCCAGGCGGTGAAGTCTTTAGGGGCTCTTATTATATGAGAGGCAAAGCGTTATTTCCCTCTAGTACTAAATATTTCGATCACAAGTTTTTCATAAAAATGAAATACCTTCTAGATTTTTATCCCGGTCTTCTCCAACTTTCCGATAACGATCTTAAACAAGTGATCTATGAACTGGTAGATAGAGCTTTGCTAGAAGTTTCTGGTTTCCCAGTGGGAACTAAAATTGACCACTTGTTGCGAGTATTCCAAACATGCAATACTGGTCTTATATATAAAATTCCACGATATTTGCCATTTGCCTCCAGAGATCTGACAAGATCGATTTATAATATTCCACCTAAGTTCAAAAAGGGAGGCAAATTGACAAAAGCCTGTACGGAAATTCTATTCCCTGAAATTGCTTTAGTAAAAACTCAAAAAGGAGTACCTACAATAAGGAAAAATACTTCGCGATATTATATGTTCATCCCAGAACACTTTTCAGCGGTAAAATCTATCACTGCCGGCGCCTTATCGAGGCTTCTGAAATGGAGGGACTCCAATAAGCCTGATTTAAACTGGGACCGAAACTCTTGGGCTATTAAGGCTCTCTTACGAACACCTCCATATTGTCGTTGGTTTTCATCATCCGACTCCATGGTTACCGGAGGCTTATATAACCCCAAGTCTTTAAATTCTATTCTTACAAGCGCCAGAGAAAGAACGACAAGATTCGTCCCTACGCTGGGAAGAATCATCTCTCAAGAGTTAGCCTGCCGGTGGGTTTATAAGGAATATTAAATATGGATAAGAAAACCCAGAGCTGGTGTATAGTTTTGCTCTCAATGTGGAATAGGAGGCCTGCCCATTATAAGGTCTTCCATAAAGGAAAAGTACGTTGCTGCAGCGTTTACGTACACCTATTATTTAATTGTCAAACTCAATTGATTATTAAATGAAATAAAATAGGTTTCATGGCAATATATTTACACTAACATTATTTTTACATTGTTAGAAGCCTTAATCTCCGGAAAAATAGCCTTTAAGGCTTGCTAAGTCCGCCTTTCCCTCCTTTTTCATCACCATATTGCCCACCTTAAGTATCAGGAAGGCGTTCATGACTGCGCCTACAACGGCGAACAATAAGACAGTCTGATAAACATTTAGATATGATCCGCCTATAACCAAGACGAGCGTTCGCAACGCCAGTAATCCGCTGTCATAAAAAAAGACGAACCGCTGTACTCTTATTATTCGGGCGAACAATACAGCCGGCAGATTACAGAACACTACAGCAAGCCAGATAATCAAGCTACGGGCAAATTCGCCGGCAAGATGCCAGCGCGCCCCAAATATAACCGAAAATATCTGAGGCGCCCAGATTATTAGCACTATTGAGGGAATTAGGGCTATAAAAAAAAGAACGGCCGTTGTTCTTATATACAAGGACGCCAAGCTCTTACCCTGATGCTGAGATTCGCCGGCCTTCTGGAACAATACCTGCCGTAGAGCGGTCAAGACAAAACCCATGGGAACTTGTAAAATGCTCACTCCGAATGCATAGGCACCCGCCACTGAAATATTATAGAAGCGAGTTAAAAGAAGCACGGGCAGGCCAGAAGAAAGGGCATTGATCACGTTTTGAGAAGCCGAATACAGCGGGAAATCGCGGTATTCTGCGGCAAGCCGCTTTATTTTCAGCCAGTTAACTGATGATCTAAGGACGGGCAGTTCAGATAACAATACGCGGCTAATGTTTATGCTCGCTAGTATATTAGCGAGAATATTGCTCATTACCAAGCCGACAGCACCCATCCTAAGCGAGCCGAATATTATTCGGCTCCCATTTGAGGAGACGCTGCGGACCACCTGCGAAGCCGAAGTTTGCTTGAAAGCCTTGACCCTTACAGCCCAGGCTTGAAAGGCGTTATTGAGACCTGAGGTAAGCGTGGCTATGACCAGCATAGCTAAAGCCCAGACCCCTTGAGTTTTCATCAGATTATTCGCCGTCCCGGGTGTCAATACGCAAAACAACAGCGCTAAGAAACTTATGATGCCAGTGCTCAATATAGAGACCGCAAATAGATTTATCGCGTCCTCTTTTTCTCTTGGAAGCATGATTGCTTGTGTGTATTCCAACGTCACGCCGGCGGAGATAACCCCAGCGACAGCACTAAAAGAACCGAAAACGCCGAATTCCGCTGGCGTGAAAAGGCGGCTTATGATGGGAGACATCGCGTAACCGATGATCTGAGCGAGCGCAGTGCCCGACATCACGATGATGATATTTCTTAAGAAAGTAGACGCTTTCAACGCATTGACTGTGTGTATCAAGGCCGTTTTTGTTTTTGAATTCGGCCGGATCGGGCTTATTATCATGCTTCGGGCAGGATCAGAAGTCTCGCTTCTTAACAAGCTCTATTCCCAGCATGGCCAGCAGAAAACTGAAGTGATGCGCTTCTTTTTCCAGGCATTTTACAACCATATGCGTGCCAATCAAGGAACAAAAAGGGAGATAGGCCGAATATGCCATAACCGCTAAAATTGACCTAAGGAACAACACCAAGCGACGAAAATAACTCACGTTTTCGCCGAAGCTTTTATATGAATTATATCCATGAACAAGGGCACGCTTAATATAATACTTCTTTGTCCAACGCTCGGGAGGCACGGTTTCATATACGGGAGCTTCTTCAACAAAAACGAACCTGTAGCCGAGGTCCATGGCCCGCCTGAAGAAATCCCTATCCGATCCGCTCGTTTTCCATTTAAGGTCGAATAAAAGATTATGCTCGTCGAACACTTTTCTTTTAAGAAGGACATTCCCGGTCCTGGTTTGATTCCATTCAAGCAGGGTACCGGTACGATACACCGGACGTTCACATATCCTCCCTTTGAGCAGCCACCGTGGCGGCATGCGTTCAAACCAAGGGAAGACAGGGCCCAGCGCCCCGTCGACATCGAAGGTTTGGAGCACCCTATACATGGTAATCAGCCAACGAGACGACGGAAATTCATCATCGTCTATTATGGCGATAAATTTTCCTTCGGCCAATCGGACAGCGTGATTCCTGGCGGCCGGAATAGTCTGTTCCTTCTCAACGGCATACTTAATATCAAGGCCAAGCTCGCGCCTCAAGTTTGCGACCGTCTTTTCGGCCGAACCCAGGCAATCGTTGTCAACGACAATGATAGAAAAATCGAACGCTCCTTCGGTTTCTTGGCACTTTAATTTGCGCAGCAGACGCCCTAGCATCTCATTGCGCTTGAACGTACAGATACATACCGAGATATGGTCTATCATGAATTCATCCTGCTGCCGATAATTCACTTTTGGTTTCAGTGTCTTTTGTGCCTGTTGTGGTATAAAAAAGCAGGATTGTCGCGGTAAGCGTCCCGGTGAATTCATGCATGGAGGATTCGGCGATATTGTGGACAACTGCCATCAAGACAAAACATGCGAATAGAGCACCCCAGTAAAACTCTTCCTTCAGTATTTTCGCGGCTCTCGTGCAACAGTTCAATACATAAATCGAGAACAAAATAAGGCCTACAATGCCGATATTCAGGATTGTATCAAGGTAACCGTTGTGGGCATGGCTCGAGGTCATTTCCCGCATACTCGTCGTCCAGAAGCCGCCGAAGCCATGCCCCAGAAGAGGCCTTTTTAACGTATAGGGCATAAGGAAAGACCAGATGTCCGCTCGTCCTGTCAACGTTGCATCGCGCCCGAAGTATGAGGAAATATCAAGGAACTCTAGCTTGCCTAAGAATGGAGTAATCGTTCCATAAATTATTAAAACGACTGCCGCAGTTTTCAATATGGAAGCTTTAACAACTTTGCCCCGTCTTTGCATCCATAAGAGCGTCGTAAGAACTATCAACCCAAAAATAAGAGTTATAGAAGAGGTGGCAGATTGTTTCAATGTATGACCAGGTCCGCCAAGAAGGTATAAGGATATCAACAGAACCGTTATGTCCCCATAGATTTCCAGTTTCGACGCGGCCGATTCTTTAATATCATGCCCCTTAACAAACCTCCAAACGAGATACATTATCGAAACCGTGCATAATAGCGCCAGGCTGTTCTTTTGATATGTTACCCCCACCCATTCCACCTCACCTGAAAAGCGGCCATAAGAACGCCCATATTCACCGAAATACTTAATCAATAGAATCGAAAACGGAATTAATACATATATCGCCCTTCGGATAACGGCCTCAACGGCCAATCGCGGGGTTTTTTCCGAAAGCACTACTAAGGCCATGGCAAGCGGAATAAGTTCTCTTACCCACCGCCGGAATGAAATCGCCGGCATTCCGGACCAAAGAACACTTGCGAGCATGTATAAAACGATAATTATCGGCCAGGGATTCTCTCTAATCGCTTTCAGCCATTCTAATTTCCGCCTTGAAAGAATAAACAAAGAAATGACTAAAAGAATTATAAGAAATACCCTGTCCGTGGGGCTACCGGTTTCCATATCTCCGCCGGTCTTGAACCAGGTCGCAAGGGCCTTGCTCGAAGTATAGATGAACCAAACCGTCGGGATCCAGAGAGCCTTGCTCACGGTGGGCGGTTGTTTATGCTCAAGCCGGAGGAGGAATACAACAAATGCGCTGCATAAAGCCAAGGCAAGAATAGGCGGCACTTACGCTTCCTTTTCCCCCATATACTATTAATCCGGCCGGCCCGATGTCAAGGAATTGGTCTCGTCCACTACATTAGTGACGCGCTTGGCTGGGGATGAGTTTTGAGCCA
>CAYWJT010000083.1:0-6804 GCA_964458655.1 uncultured Eubacteriales bacterium
CCACCATCTTTGCCGGCATGACGCGTGACTTGGAACGACCCGCTGCAGCGCGCTTCGCCTTTCTGATCTCCATCCCCATCATGCTGGCCGCTGGGCTGGCAGCCGGGCTGGACCTGCTACAAATGGACGGCTTTGCAGACCTGCTGCCGATCTTCATCCCGGGGTTCATCGCTTCAGCGGTCACCGGCTACCTGTCCATCCGTTGGCTGTTAGGCTATTTGGTGCGGCATTCGTTGTATGGCTTCGCAGTCTATTGTCTTGTAATCGCTTTGCTCACACTTGGCGTAAGCGTCATTCGTTAGTTCAGCTTCAACCATGCACCTTCTTCGCAGGGGGATATCAGCTCATCCGCTTCCTACGGCTTTTCAAAATTGAAAGGTTAGATTTCACGAATGATAGTACTCTAGAACTAGGTTGAAGTAAAATTCGACTAGCTTTTTATTCGAGCAGCAATTCGATCATTTTCATCAACAAACGATTTTTTAACCCAACAAATATTTCAGTGGGAGAAGGGATATATGCTAAAGGAAATGAATAATCGGTTTTTACCTATACTTAGGCGCACCTTCATTTCAATCACCCTGGCTTCGCTGCTGTTTGCAGCGTTTGGCAGGCCGTTTCCAGTGCGAGCGACCAACTTCTACGCCCGGGATGAGTTCCAGACGGCGGCCTACAACAACCAAAACGGCACAGTCAACTGGGCAACGAACTGGGTCGAGACCGGCGACACCGGCGGCGCCACTGGCGGGGAGATTCTGATCACCGGCGGTAGCTTAAGGCTAAATAATTCAGCCGACGGTGTGGGCGAAACCATCTACCGCACTGTCAACCTTTCCACGGCCGCCAGCGCCACACTTTCTTTTCAGTTCCGCCAGGCCAACCTCGAGGATGGCGATAATTTTGCCGTCGATGTCTCGACCAATGGGGCAACCTGGACAACACTGGAGACTTTCTTGGGCAGCGCCGCCGACAACACGAATCTCCAACGACGCGTGTACGACATTTCCGGTTTTATGGCGGCCAGCACCTATATTCGTTTCCGCATCACAGGCGGATACACCGGAACAACTGAATACTTGTACATCGACAACGTTGAAGTGTCTTACTTTACCGCCAGCAGCCACACCGCCAGCACCTGGCTCTACACCGGACAGACCTATTACGTGCCCATCCCCGAAGACCAGGGGCTGACCGCCCTGCGCGCCATCGGGGCCGCCCCTGCCTGCTCCACCAACGCGGTCAACAACCCGACATACGTCTATGTTTCCATCACGGTGGTCGCCAACAATACCCTGATTATCTACGATCACTGGGAAGACAGCTTCGAGGCCGATATCACATCCCCGGTGCAAAGCACCACCGAAATTTGGGGAGATGGCGACCTCAACAACGGCCGGCCACCCGGCGCCGCCTTTGCCACCGATCTGCTTTCCGCTGGCAGTATCATCATCTTGCGCAACCCGGTCAACACCACCACGCTGGGTCTGATCGATTTCGACGGCGGCGATAAAATCACTTCCTCCGAAGCGATCGCCATGACCCGCTCCACCTGGGCGACCGGCAGCGAAACCCTGCACGGCGGCTCGGTGGAGATGCTGGACACCTCCGTTTGGGGCACGAGCTATGTGGTTCCGGTGGACAACACCGTCACCGCCAACGAGATGTTCCAGTACACCGGCTTGGCGGTCATGGCGGCAGGAGACGGCACGCAAATCTACCGCAATGGAACCTTCGTCGCCACGCTCAACCAGGGGCAAAGTTACCTCTTCAACAACACCGTCAGCCGGGGCGATGTCATCACTGCCAGCGGGAATATCCAGGCTCAGCTCCTGACCGGAGACATCTGCGCGACCTATGAAGCCAGCTACTACACCCTGTACCCCACCAATCTGTTAAGCTCGAGCTATTACGCACCGGTAGCGACCAATGCCACCGCCACCGGAGACCCCACCGCAGTTTTCCTAAATAACCCCGGCGCCAGCGACATCACTGTGTACTGGGAAACCAGCGCCGGCGCCCAGACCCCGGTGGTCGTGCCTGCCGGAGGCACCGTCAGCGTTCAACTGCCGGATAACGCCGCCGCCCATTTCTATACCACCGACGGCAGCGTTTTCCAGGCTATCTCCGCCGTGGATGTGGATGCCGCTTCCGGCGGCGGCAGCACCCACGATTGGGGCTATACCCTGATCCCTGAAAACCAGCTCACCCAGCAGGCTCAAGTGGGCTGGGGCCCAGGGCAAGACCCAACGATCACCCCGCCAACCGAAAACGGCAGCCCGGTTTGGGTGATGGCAGCCGGCGCCAGCAGCAGTTCCTACGTGTGCGTGGATTATGACGGCGACCGCACCGGCGCGCTGACCGATTCCTACGGCCAACAGTATGATGTGCGGCTCACATTGCCTCCACTCCAGCGCGCCATCGTCTATGACCCGGATAGCGACCAGACCGGCATGAGGCTCTACCTCTGCGATGGCAGCGAGCTGACCGAGGCCAAGATCGCCGTGGCCTGGGGTCAGGACCCGGACACCGCCAGTGCAGGCACCCCCGGCCTGGATGTGGGCACCTCCGTGCCCCCACTCCCTAAGTTCACCGCCGCCAAGGGCGCCCAGCTTACTGGCGACATCAACGGGGATGGTCTCTACGACATCGGCGAGATTTTCACCTATCGCATCCGCATCACTAACACCGGCGCCCTGCCTGTCCCGGCAGGCTCCATCACCGTAGAGGATATCATCCCGCAGTACACACTTTACGTCCCAAATAGCACCGACCTGGATGGTACGCCCATTCCCGATAATTCTGATCCGGCAACGGCTTTCCCCCTGGACGAAGGAGGCTACACCATCAACCAGGATCTGCCCATCCTGGGTCAGTTCATCGTCTCTTTTGATGTGATGATCAACACCAACCTGCCAGGCGGTTCCACCATCCAGAACAACGCCCGGGTCAGCGGCATCGACCTGGTTTACGCGCCTCAAGTTGATGTCCCCGTTCAACCGCCGGCGGCGGCCACTCGACTGGGAGACCGTGTCTGGGTCGATCTGGATGAGGACGGCGTTCAAGACCCCGGCGAACCCGGTCTGCCGGGCATCACCCTGGAGCTGTCCGACGGCGCCTGCGCGCTGGGCAGCACCTGCCCGACCGCGGTGACTGACGCTAACGGCGAATATAGCTTCTACAACCTGCCAGATGGCTCCTATACCGTTATCGTACATACCAATACCCTGCCCGCTGGCTACACCCAAACCGGCGACCCAGATCAGCCGGGCATCCTCTGCACAACGTGCGATAGCCAGCACAGCGTGACGCTCACGGCGGGCAACCGGCCCTTCCTGACCGCGGACTTTGGCTACAACGGCCCCACATTGGCGGTGGATAAGACCTCCAGCATCCTGGGGAACGTTTACCCCGGCGATACCATTCAATACACTATTGTCGTCCAGAACCTGACCGGCGGCGTACAGAACAACGTGGCTGTTAACGACCCGTTGCCAGCCGGGCTGACCTATGTGCCCGGCAGCGCGCAGGTCACCGTGCCTGTTTCTTCGCTGCCCACCGTCGGCGATGCTTTCAACACGCTGGCCTCCTTTACAGACAGCCAGGATAGCAACGGCGCAGCAGATCCCTCCTGGCTGCCTGGGGGGTGGATCGAGGTCAACGAGGGTGACGGCGCTGGAGCCGGAGATATCCAGGTGTTGGCCGACGGCGGCAACAACCGTCTGCGCCTGCAGGACAACGACAACACCGGTGAAGGTGTGCGGCGAGATGTGGATCTTTCAGCCTGCAGTGCGGCGACCCTAAGCCTGGATTATCGCCGCGCCGGGCTGGACGACGCCGGCGATTACGCTCGCCTTAGCATCGGCAAAAACGCCGCCCTGACCGATACTCTCTTCGACTTCGCCGGTCCGGCTACCGACGCGGCTTATCAAAGCTATAGTCGGGATATCACCCCATGGATCAGCGAGCAGACGCGCATCCAGCTCTTGACTTCTCTGGCGATGGGGGACACGGATATCGTTTATTTCGATAATGTGCAAATCCAGTGTACGCTGCGCACGCCAACGACTTACCCGGCCGGCGCACCGCCGGACCTGGTCATCGCCGGGGCAGGCTACAGCCTGTGGGCCGGCGAGCAGATGACCACAGTCTTCCAGGCCACGGTTGATGACCCCGTGGCCGCCGGGCTGTCGGAGTTCAACAACACCGTCTCGGTGACCAGCAGCCTGCAGATTACCGCGTTACAGGATAGCGCCAGCAACACTTTGCCGCCCGCCGCGGTGGGCAGCCGGGTATGGCTGGACGAAAACAGCGATGGCTACCAGGATCCCGGCGAGCCGGGCCTGGCAAACGTGATCGTCGAGCTGTATGCCTCGGATGGCACCACCTTGCTGGCAACCACACAGACTGATGGCAATGGCGACTATTTGTTCCGCGGCCTACCGCCGGGTAATTACTTCATCCGAGTGAACAGCGCCAGCCTGCCGCCTGGGGCCTCCCAAACAACCGTGTATCCCAACCCAGGCGCCGATTTCACCAACCAGAATCAAACCGGCGGCTACCCGATCACGCTGACCGTCGGCGCCGACGAGCGCACCGCCGACTTTGGATACAACTGGAACACCAGCGACGAAGTAAACAACAATACTGGCGCCGGGGCGATCGGCGACCGGGTGTGGATCGACGCGGACGGCGACGGCGTGCAGGATCCCGGCGAAGCTGGACTGGGCGGCGTGACGATCACTCTCTACACCGACAGCAACGGCGACGGCATGATCCAGCCTGGCGTGGATACATCCCTGGCCACGACAATTTCTCGACCGGATGGCAGCTATATCTTCGATGGCCTGGCTCCAGGCGCATATGTGATCGTTGCCACTGCGCCCGACGGCTACACCCAGACCGGCGACCCAGATCACTTTGGCAGCGCCGGCGCCAACGACGGACGCACCACCAGTGCACTGCTGATCGGGCCAGGCGATGTTTACGTCAACGCCGATTTCGGCTACCAGCCGACCGGCGCCAGCGGCACGATCGGCAGCCTGGTGTGGCTGAACCATGATGGCAACAACACCCAGGACCCTGCTGAGCCAGGAGTGGCGGGCGTCTCGGTAGCTTTGATTCGCGACACCAACGGCGATGGCATCTGGGACCCCGACGGGGTGGACAACCTCCCCGGCACCGCAGACGACGAAGTGATCATCGCTACCGACATTACGGATGCCAGCGGCGCCTACAGCTTTGTCGGACTACCGCTGGACGATGGCGATGGGCAGGCCAACTACATCGTGTGGGTTCCCGACACCAACAACCAATTGCGCGACCTGGCGCAAAACTATGACAGCAATGGCGGGAACGACGGCCTGAGCGCCGTAGCATTGAGCGCCGGCGCCTCGACCAACAGCGACCAAAACTTCGGCTATGCGCCACCCGACCATCAGCCTGGAGAGGGGATGATCGGCAGCCAGGTCTTTTTCGACAGGAATGCAAACGGTAGATATGACCCCGGTGAAGGCGTGGCCCAGGTCACCGTGCGGCTGTATGACAGCACCAGAACCATCTTGCTGGCCACCGATGTCACCAACCAGAACGGGCAGTATTTCTTTGGCAACCTGGATCCGTTACAGACCTATGTGGTGCGTGTGGATACCTCCACTCTACCAGGCGGAGCCGGAGCATGGAACAATACCACTGACCCCGATGGTGGAAATGACAGCCGATCCACGGTCAGCCTGGGCGCGGCTGGGGGCGACGGCAACGCCGACCCGGACGGTCTGGACAACGGCCTGAACCTGGGTCAGAGCTTTGGCTATCGCGCTGCTTCGCCTCTCGGCTCGGTCGGCAGCCTGGTTTGGAATGACCGCGATGGCGATGGCCTGTATGAACCAAACGGCAACGACGGCAACCCGGCGACCACCTTTAACAATGAAACCGGCATCGGCGGAGTGACCCTGGCACTGTACCACGACGCGAACGGCAATGGGCGGCTGGACGCAGGCGAAGCGCTCCTGGCGACCACTACCACCGCTTCCGATGGCAGCTACTCCTTTACCAACCTGCCGGTGAACGATGGCAGCGGGAGTATGAAATATATTGTCCATGTCACCGACGACCAGGGTGTCTTATTCGGTTACTGGCACAGCCTGGGCGCGCCGGGCGTGGATGGCAACAGCCAGGTCGATGCCTACGCCTTCACGCTCTCACCCGCTTCACCAACTGCGAACCAGGCCGATTTCGGCTACTTCGTCGACGGCGCTGCAGTGGGCAACCGGGTATGGCTGGATTCCGACGCCGACGGCGTGCAGGACGATGGCGAAAGCGGCATCAGCGACGTGATGGTCGTCCTGGCGATCACCTTCTCGGATGGCTCGACCACCATCCTGCGCACACTCACCGATACCAACGGCTTTTACAGCTTTGGGAACTTGCTGCTGGATGAAGACTTCAACACCCCGGGCGCCGGGCTGATTTACCGGCTCACCGTGCCATACAACGACCCGGCCAGCCCGGTGGGCGCTTCGGGCAACCCATGGACCGATTCGAACGACCGCACCGGTACATTTCCGATGGTGACTCGCGGTGAAATTATCATGGCGCTGCAGGCTTTGCCGACCGATGAGCCAGCGAATGCCTCCTACGACTTTGGCTTTCTGGAAAGCCCGACCGCCGTCACCATTGCCAGCTTCAGCGCCGCTTTCCAACCGGGTCTGGTCAAGGTCCAATGGCAGACCGCCATGGAAGTGGACGCCATCGGCTTCAACCTGCTTCGCTCGACCGGGCTGGACGGTGAACGGGTGCAACTCAACG
>CAYWJT010000084.1:0-6741 GCA_964458655.1 uncultured Eubacteriales bacterium
TCCTGTTCGCCAACGACGATGAGGCCCGGCTCATCACGGGCGAGTCGATCCTGATCGCGGCCGGGCATAGGCTGGTCGGTCTGGGTCCGCGCCTCGTCGTCCTCAAGAAGGGCGAGCACGGCGCGCTCGTCTTCAGGCCCGGCGGGGTTTTCGGCGTCTTGGCCCACCCCTGCGAGCATGTCGTCGACCCGACGGGCGCCGGCGACTCGTTCGCCGGAGGCTTCCTCGGCTACCTCGACAGCGTTTCATGCCGGATGCGCCGGGCCGAGGTCATGAAGGCCGCTTTCTACGGGTCGGCGCTGGCCTCGTTCGTAATCGAGGACTTCGGCATAAGCCGCTTCGAGAGCCTCGACAGGCGCCAGGTCGACGCCCGCTACAGGCAGTTCGTGAGGCGGACCAGGTTCTGACGCGCGGTAGTCGCCGGTCAGACCTAAAGCATAGACGGAAAGAACGCAAGCGAGGGAGAAACGCCATGGCCCAGTTCAACAAGCCGGTGGAGCCGTTCCGGATCAAGACGGTCGAGCCAATCCGTCAGATCCCCAGGCGGGAGCGGGAGGCCTTGCTCGAAGCGGCCGGGCTGAACGTGTTCAACATCCCGGCCGAAAAGGTCTATATCGACCTGCTGACGGACTCCGGCACCGGCGCCATGAGCGACAGCCAGTGGGCCGGCATCATGTCCGGCGACGAATCATACGCCGGCGCCAGGAGTTTCTTCCGCTTGGAGGAGTCCGTGCGCTCGGTCTTCGGCTTCAAGCACGTCATCCCCACCCATCAGGGCCGGGCCGCGGAGCGCATCCTCTTCAGCGTCATGGTCAAGAAGGGCGATTCCGTGCCCAGCAACATCCATTTCGACACCACCCGCGCCAACATCGAGTTCCTCAAGGCCCGGCCGCTCGACCTGGCCGTCGAGGAAGCTTACGACCCCGACGCCGACCTGCCCTTCAAGGGCAACATGGACACGGCCAAGCTCAAGAAGGTCCTGGAGCGTTTGGGCCCTAGCCGGGTCCCGCTGGTCATGCTGACCGTCACCAACAACAGCGGCGGCGGCCAGCCGGTTTCCCTTGAGAACATCAAGGAGGTCAACCAGGTCTGCAGCCATTACGGAGTGCCGCTGCTTTTCGACGCCTGCCGCTTCGCCGAGAACGCCTTCTTCATCAAGAAACGGGAGAAGGGCTACGCCAAGAAGAGCGTCCTCGAGATCGCCCAGGAGATGTTCTCCTACGCCGACGGCGCCACGATGAGCGGGAAAAAGGACGCCCTCGTCAACATCGGAGGCTTCGTGACCTGCGACGACGACGGCCTGGCCGAGAAGCTCAAGAACCTGCTCATCATCAGCGAGGGCTTCCCGACCTACGGCGGCCTGGCCGGACGCGACCTGGAGGCCATGGCCCGCGGCCTGCAGGAAGCGCTCGAGGAGAGCTATCTCGATTACCGGACGGCCCAGGTGGCCTATCTGGGCAACCTGCTGGACCAGGCCGGCGTGCCGGTCTTCAAGCCCTTCGGCGGCCACGCCGTCTACGTCCTCGCCGACCGCTTCCTGCCGCACATTCCCAGGGCCAAGTATCCCGGCTGGGCGCTGACTGTCGCCCTCTACCGTGAGTTCGGCATCAGGGCGGTCGAGATCGGCGGCGTCATGTTCGGACGCAAGGCAGAGCGAGCCCGAGGCGAGGTCTATCCCGCGCTCGAGCTGGTCAGGCTGGCCATACCCAGGCGCGTCTACACCTCAGCTCATCTGGAATACGTGGCCGAGGCTCTGGCCGAGCTCTACAGGAACAGGGACAGGATCAGGGGCCTCAGGATAGTCCACGAGTCGCCCTACCTGCGCCATTTCACGGCCCGGCTCGAAGAGCTTTAAGCCGCCTGAAACCCGGGTCGGACGCCTGTCATCCCGCGCCTCCGCCCGTCCCGTTGAAGGCCGTGATATCCAGGAAGCCATGGCCGCTCAGGTTGAAGAGGATATTCCTCGCCTTTTTCTCCCTTTTGGCCTTGAGCGCCTCGTCGATCACGGCCGCCACTGCGTGGGCGGACTCCGGCGCCGGCAGCACCCCTTCCGTTCGCAGGAACAGCCGGGCCGCTTCGAAGACGGACTTCTGGTCCACGGCCCGGGGCTCGACGACGCCCATTTGCACGAGATGGCTGACGAGCGGCGCCATTCCATGGTAGCGCAGGCCGCCGGCATGGAACGGCGGCGGGATGAACTCGCGGCCCAGGGTGTGCATGAAAAGCAGGGGAGTGAGACCGGCGCTGTCGCCGTTGTCGTAACGGAGCAGGCCGCGAGTCAAACTGGGGCAGGCGTCCGGCTCGACGGCGACGAACCCGATCGGTCGGTTCTCTCTCAGCCTCAACCTGACGTACGGAAAGGCCAGGCCGGCGAAGTTGGAGCCGCCGCCGACGCAGCCGATGACCGTGTCGGGCTCGACCCCGAACTCGGCCATCTGGCTCCTGGCTTCCAGGCCGATGACGCTCTGGTGCATGAGGACGCTGTCCAGGACCGAGCCCAGGGCGTATTTGGCGACACCGTTCCTGACGGCCGTTTCGACCGCCTCGGAAATGGCGATGCCCAGACTGCCGGGATGATATGGGTCGGTATCGTAGAAAAAGCGTCCGGAGTTGGTCTCGGGGCTCGGGCTCTCGACGACCCTGGCGCCGAAAAGCTCCATCAGCGTTTTACGGCCCGGCTTCTGACGGCAGCTCGCCCTGACCATGAAGACCTTGACCTCCAGCCCGAACCTCGAGCCGGCGTAGGCCAGGGCCGAGCCCCACTGGCCCGCTCCGGTCTCGGTGACGAGCGTGGGAACGCCGTCCTGGGCGGCCAGATAGGCCTGCATCAGGGCCGTGTTGGTCTTGTGACTGCCCACCGGGCCGACGCCCTCGTATTTGTAGAATACGCGGGCCGGAGTATCGAGGTACTTGGCGAGGGCGGTGGCCTCCACGAGCGGAGTGGGACGGAATACCGAATAGGCCTCGAGCACGGCGCCCGGGATTGGGACCTCCGGCTCGAGGCTTACTTCCTGTTTGATGAAGCTCCGGGGGAAGACCGCTTCCAGGTCCTCTGGTTTTATCGGCTCGTTCGTCGCCGGGTGCAGCGGCGGCCTGGGCAGGAGCGGCAGGTCGGCCTTGAGGTTATAGAATGCGCGGGGCAGGAATTCCGATTTTCTTGAAGCGAATCGCATGAGAGACTCCTTTCATGTTTCATGTCCGGTCCGGCCTTAAGACCGGGGTTCGCCCGGGAAAACAGGGCTTTTCCAGGGCCGGCGAACCGCAATTCACCCTGAAAAAGGGGTTAGGGCTGGGAAAACAGACTGCTCGGGCGGACTAGGCCGCCCACCAGAGCCATGAAAGGAGCGCAGAGGCAGGCCGCGACGGCGTTAGAAGCTGGGCGGGCGTGCCTTGTTTCATGGAGCGCATTTTAGGGAAAGGCGGAACGCTTGTCAAGAATTCTTTCCGGCTTCGAGCCGGGCGTTTGAGAGGGACTGGACGCCCATCGAGCGGCCGGCCTCGCGGAAGCCGGGTTAGCGGGCGGCCAGACGCCGGCGGGCGTCGGCAAGCTCGGGATGGGTCCGGTCGGCGTCCTTCCAGTATTCCAGGAATTTCCTGAACTCTTCGGCCGCCCCGGCCTTATCCCCTTTAGCCTCGAGGACCCGGCCCAGCCGGTAATGGTAGAGGGGGTGGATGAGGTAGCGGAAACGATTGGAGGGGTCGATCGTCATGAGCTTCCGGTATTCGGCGACGGCCTTGTCCAGGTCGCCCGCTTTCCAGTAAGCACGGGCCAGGAGGTCCTTGAGGAAGGGCGTGTTGTACTTGGCCAGGTCGGGGGTAAGCATGCCCGGGAAGTCCTGCAGGCGGACTTCCCGGGCCGCGGAGATCGCTTCTTCCGGTGAGTCTCCGGCCAGGGCGGCCTCCGCGGCCAGAAGCTGATATTGAATCGCGTAAGAATCCGGGTTTTCCTCTCCTGTGAACTCGGCGAGGGCCGATTTTATTTCTTCGGCTCTGGAGCGCGCGGCCTCGGCCCGCCCCTGCTTTAGCTCGACCCAGCCGGAATGGAATGCCTTGACGGCTCTCAAGCTGCTCGGCCTGCCGGGATTGGCGCGCGCGTAATATTCTTCGTAGGAACGGTACGCTTTTCGAGCCTCGTCGAACCGGCCCTGCTCCGAAAGGATATAGCCCGAGATCCAATCCACGTGACCGGCAACGAAAGCCTGGCCGTACTTTTCGGCTATGCCTTTCAACGCGGCATATCCGCTCAAGGCTTTCTCCAGGCGTCCGAGCAGGAAATCATAAAAACTGACCAGCCAAAGCGCCTCCATCCTCTGCGTCGGCGTCGACCGGGCGACGAGCTCATCCAGGCGTCGGGCCATCTCGCCGTAATCTTCACGCAGGGCGTAAAGATAGGCCAGGCCGCGGTGGGACGCGTCGAAATCGGGGTGGGTGCGCAGGACTTCCCGGTAATTGGCTTCGGCCTTATCCAGCTGCCCCATGTAGACATAGAGCTCGGCCAGGGAATCGACCGGGTTGGGGTCGCCGGGGTTGGCCGCGATGTAGCGCCGGAAAGCGTCCTCGGCTTTGGCGAATTCACCGCTTGCGGCATGGGAGTAGCCGAGCATGTTAAAAGCGGGGCCGAATTGGGGGTCCAGGGCGACGGCCTGCTCGAATGCCCGCACCGCCTCCGCGTATCGCTTGCCTGTGTAATGCGCGCTTCCCAATTCGTAGAAAGCGTGCTTCTCCTGCGGATACTTTCGCGTCAGCTCTTCCAGAAGACGGCGCCTCTTCTCCGGATCCTTGTCGATGATCGCCGCAAACTGCGCCTCGATGGTCAGCCTTTCCTTCTCGGAGACCCTGCCGGCGTGTTCCTTGGCTTTCTTCAGGGCCTCGTCCCGGGCCCGCCAGTCGACGAGCTGATACTCGGCGTCCGATAGGGAGAGCCAGGCGACGGCGAAGTCGGGGTCCAGCGCCAGGGCCTTCTCCAGGTATTTCTTGCCGTCAGCGGCTTGAAGGTTCAAAACATGGTCGCGGCCCTGCAGGAAATAACTATAGGCCTCCATCGAGCCCGTCGTCAGGGCTATGACCGGTCGCGCGGGCGCTTCAAGTTTCAGAATAGGCTTGCCGATGCCCCGTGAGATGGCCCGGCTGATCTCGTCGACCTGGGACCTGAGGATGCTGTTGACTCCCTCGCCGCGGGCCGAGGCGCTCTTCAGGACCTCCCGGGTGCCGGCGTCGAGGACCTTGACGTCGGAAACGAACGTCTCTCCCGCTTTGCTGAAGAAGCCGACGACGACGGCCTCGATGCCGTGCCGGCTGCAGACGTCGAAGCCGGCCTCCTCGTCGTAGAGTGAGCCTTCGTTACGTCCTGACTGGCGGAGAAGGTCTTTTAGCCTCTGCCAGGACGCGACCCTCAGATGCTTCGATTGTTCGAGGCTGGTGATAAGGAGGTTGGGGATGGTCTCGCGGAGATAATCGAAGGCCGGGTCGCCGGTCTGGTTCTTGAAGCCGAGGACGATGACCGTGCGCTTCGAACCCTCGCTTTCGGGGACGACCTGCCAGACGAGCAGGGCGGCCAGCGCCAGGAGAACCGCCCCGGCCGGGATCCAGACCTTTTTCGACGGCAGGCGGACCGTGACCTGTCTCGAGGTCTGGGGCCTGCGCAGCGGCAGGGCCTGCTTCGTCGTGGGCAGGGTCCGTTCGATTTTGGCAAGCTCCGTTACAAGGTCATCGGCCGAGGCGAAACGCTTGCCCTTCTCCTTTTCCAGGCATTTCAACACGAGCTTGGCCAGGTCTTCCGGGACTTGGGCGTTGAGCGTCCGCGGGTCGGGCGGCGGCTCGCTCTTCTGCTTGACCGCGACGGCGAGCGGCGTGTCCCCTTCGAACGGCAGCCGTCCGGTCAGCATCTCGAAAAGAACGACGCCGAACGAGTATATGTCCGAACGGGCGTCGGCCTCCTTGCCCTCCACCTGTTCGGGCGACATGTACTCGGGCGTGCCGATCATCACCCCGGCTCCGGTCACTCCCTTGGCCTTGACCGAGCGGGCGATGCCGAAGTCCATGATCCGCGCCATGCCCTCGCGGTCGATCATGATGTTCTGGGGCTTGAGGTCGCGATGGACGACGCCGAGCCGGTGGGCTTCGGCCAGGCCCTCGGCAACCTGTCGGGCGATGGTCACGGTCTTTCCGGCCGGCAGGGCGCCGATCCTGTGGAGGAGACCCTTGAGGTCCTCGCCCGGCACGTACTCCATGGTTATGAAATAGGCCCCGGTCGCTTCCTCGCGGCCTAGGTCGTGCATGCGGCAGACGTTGCGGTGAGAGACCGCCCGGGCCAGCCGCAGCTCGTTCCGGAAGCGCTCGATCGTCTCGGAATCGGCCGCGATCTCGGGCCGCAGGAGCTTCAGGGCCAGCTTCTCCCGGACCTCGGTGTCGAAGACCTTGTAGACGCGTCCCATGCCGCCCTTGCCCAACTCCTCGATGACCTGGTAGCGGCGGGCGAAGGTCGCGCCGCTTTGGAGCTCATTGACGGGAGCGATCATCGTTTCTGTGGGAACCGGGGGCCCGTCGGCGGCGGGGAGCGGCGCCGCGCAATTGCCGCAGAACCGCGACGTGTCGCTGTTCTCGGCGTGGCAGCGGGGACATTTCATCATTCCCCAGCCTCCCCAGGGGCAGGCATAGGATATGAACTTGGCGATGGATAGTCAAGAGCGTGGTCTCGTCCACTACATTAGTGACGCGCTTGGCTGGGGATGAGTTTTGAGC
>CAYWJT010000085.1:0-6617 GCA_964458655.1 uncultured Eubacteriales bacterium
AGGTCTTCCAGGAGGGCTTTCTGTTTCTTGCTGAGATTAGCGGGGGTATCCACGATGATGCGCACGAACTGGTCTCCCCTTGTCTTGCCGTTGGGGTGGGGCAGGCCGTAGTTCTTGAGGCGCATTTTGGTGTGGCTGCTGGTTCCCGGCGGCACCTTGAGGCTCATGGTCTTCCCGTCCAGGGTGGGAACCGTCACCTTGGTGCCCAGGGCCGACTCGGTGAGGCGGATGTGCCGGTCCACGAAGAGATCGGTGCCTTCCCTTTTAAAGACCGGGTGCTCCACCTCCTTGAGCTTGATATAGAGATCGCCTGGCGGGCCGCCCAGGGGGCCGGGCCGGCCCTTGTCGGCGACGCGCAGGCGCTTGCCCGGCAGGGTGCCCGGCGGGATCTTCACCGTGACCTTTTCGGCCTGGCCGTTGCGCATGAAGCTGATGAGCTTTTCGGCGCCGAAGGCCATTTCGTGCAGGGTAATGGGCACTTCCACCTGCAAGTCGTCACCCCGCATTGGCCCGGCCTGGGGGTGAAAACCCTCGTCGCCGCCGAAGGTGAAGATGCGGGTGCGCGTCCCTTTGCCCCCCCGGGCGCCGCCCCCCAGACCGCCGAAGAGACGGCTGAAGATGCCCTGGTCGACGCCCAGGTCGAACATGTCGCTGAAATCGAAGCCGCGGAAGATGTCTTCCTGGCTGAATTTCGTATGGAAGGCCTGCGAGCCGTAGGTGTCATATTCCTTGCGCTTGTCGGGATTGCTGAGGACGGCATAAGCCTCGCTGATTTTCTTAAACTTCTCCTCAGCTTCCTGTTTGTTACCCTTGGCTTTGTCAGGATGGTATTTCAGGGCCAGCTTACGGTAGGCCTTCTTGATGTCTTCCGGGGAGGCGTCCCGCCCTACCCCCAAAGTTTGATAGTAATCTTGCTCTGCCATGCTTCTCTCCCTTGGGCGCACCCAGGGTCACTTTTACCTAATTATAAAAAGAACCTTGCCATTGTCAAGGCATTTACATAGATAACATTTTCATTTTATTACAATTTTCTTTTAAAAGCGGTGATCCCGGCAATTTCCACCCTTGCGCAATTCTCCCCTTTATGATACCAATTTTTGACGAAAGAGGACCGGTCCGGTTCGGCACCGGCATTACGCACGGTATAACTGATTATTTCTCAAGGAGGTTGGGCATGACGGCGTTAATCGGCGGGCTGGTCGCCTTGGCACTGGGTCTCATCGGCCTGGGCTTGTGGTTCGGGGACTTTCTCACCCTGGTGAAGGGTGGCATCCCCCTGCTGTTGCTCTTGGGCGGGGCGCTGTCCGTCTACCTGGGATTTGAAGAAGCCAAGGACAAGTTTTTCAAGAAGCCGGAAACCGCGACCTACGAGCCTCCCAAGGTCTCCGAAGCCGAGGTCGAGAAGTATAAGGCCGAAGTTGAGCGTCTCAAGAGCGAAATCGAGGAAATGAAGAAGCAATCCTGACCAGGTTTGAGGCTCACTGTGTCGCCCCCGGCCCCCTTTAGGGGCCCGGGGCGAGTTCCCCGGAGGTGATACGGACGCTTGCCCCGGGACCCGTCTCCAGAAGCAGCGCCCCATCTAGCGCCACCTCCAGGGCTTTTCCCGTAATTTCTCTGCCCCCCTGCCGCACTGTCACCTCTTTCCCCAGCATCACCGCCAGAGTGCGCCATTCTTCTAAAATCACGGAAAAATCACCGTCCAGAAATATTCTGTAGAGGGCTTCCATCTCCTCCACCCAGGCGGTGAGGAGCGGCAGGCGGGGAAATTCCCGCCCCCGGGCCAGGGCCAGAGACGTGGCCGTGTCCGCCAGTTCCGGCGGAAAGGCCCGGGTGTTGACGTTTATCCCCCACCCCACCACCAGGTAGCTGATGCGGTCGCTTTCCGAAGCCATCTCCGTGAGGATGCCGCCCAGCTTCCGGCCGTTAAGGATCAGGTCGTTGGGCCATTTGAGGCCCGCGTCCACCCCGGCGCCGCGCCGCACCGCCCGCACCCCGGCCACCCCGGCCGCCAGGGTGAAGCGGGGCAGGTCCTCCGGCGGCAAGGAAGGCCGCAAAATCAGCGAGGCATAGACGCCCACCCCGGCAGGGGACTCCCAACTGCGCCCCAGGCGCCCCCGGCCGGCCCGTTGGCTCTCGGCCAGCACCAACGCGCCTTCCGGCGCGCCCCGGGCAGCCAGATCCTTGGCCAGGTCGTTGGTGGAATCCAACACTTCGTAGTGGAAAATGGGGCCCTGCCACTGACGGGTGGCCAGTTCGCTGAACACCTCTTCCGGCAGCAGGGAACTGGGCCCTGCCAGAAGGCGGTAGCCCTGGCGCGGCGCCCCGGCGATCTCAAAGCCCCGGACCTTGAGACGCTGGATATGCTTCCACACGGCCGCGCGGCTCACCCCCGCGGCCGCGGCCAGGGATTCCCCGGAAACGGGGCCGGCGGCCTCCTTCAAGGCCCGCACCAACTGAGGCAGGGTGTCCAGGGGGGACATACCCCGGCCGGAGACAGGGGGCGGCGCTTTCATCTGATTCCTCGAGATCGGTCATCCATGAGCCAGTCGCTCTCTGAATTTCCCAAAAATCCGGTGGCGCGGGCCTCCGCGCCCGCCGCCTCTCGTGAGAAATTCTTCGGACAGTCCTCCCCTGAGTCTCCGGGTCAAGACCCAACCTTCACTGCCGCGGGCCGCATTTGCCCCCCTCCCCCTGAAGGCAGCGCTTGAGGGAATTATTGTACACCGCCGCGCCCAAAATCCACCCCAACATTAATCCTGCCAATGCGGACCCCACGGTGGGGGAAACCAACAGGGCTACGCTCAGACCCGCCAAGGCATAGGCCGCCGGAATATACACCCTGGCCGTGAACATCTGGCACCCGGACGCCAGCGCCGAGATCAACAGCACCGCCGTCATGCGGACCAGGATGCGCCTGCGCCCCAATGAGGCCATGTCCCCGCAACCCTCCAGGACCCGGCAGCGTTTACTTTACCGAGACCCGCGTTTTCGTATCCTCTTCCCTGCCTTCCCTTAAAGACTATCCGGTTGAACCTCTGAATCCATCCGCTACCCCCCTTTTCCCAAGGGGGAAAGGGGAATTTGTTTGTCATGTCATGGATAGTTGACCACGTATCTATTAAAAAAACTCCCCCCTCGCATGCGGTCACTTCAGTTCCGCCAATAGATCCCCAATGCAAAAGTCAGGCCCATCCCCAGGGGCATGGCTGCGCTCAGGGCCAACAGCCAGGGCTGCAAATCCCTCCGCATATAGGCCCGGCGCTTCACCAGTTCCTGGTTGACCAGGGCCGGCAGCAGCAATGCCAGCAATCCCGGACGTGTCGGCAAAGGGGATGCAGGAAAGACATAGATGAACACAAGGGCGAAAATGATCAGGACATTCACCAAGGTGTAAACCAGACCTGAGCCCGCAGGCCCCAGCCGCGCCGCCAGGGTTCCCGGCGCCATGCCCTCGGGGTCCCCCAGTCCAGGCATGCCGTATGCTAAAAAGACATTGAAACTGGCGAAACTCAGGGCCAGGCCGTGCACCAGAATTTCCGTGATGAGATGGCCGCATTGAATATAAAAAGCGGTCAATACCGGCAGCAGACCAAAGGCCAACGCTCCTGCCACCTCGCCCAGTCCCCGGCGGTGCCAGGCCAGGGGCGGAGCAAAGCAGAAGTAGCCCAGCAGCACCCCCAAGGCTCCCAGCGGAATGGTAAAATCCCCGGTGTTGGCAAAAAATTGCAGGAATAGGCCGCAGACCCCCGCGCCCCCCAGGCAGGCGTAAGCCAGCATTTTCCAGCCGCGGGGGGACAATCCCTGCCAGGCGGGACCGCGGCCGCACCCCGGAGCAAAGGCCTCCCGGCTGCACAAGGCGGCCAGAATCAGGTAGCACGTCCCCACCAAACCCGGTCCCCACACCTCGGGGCGCACAGGATAGCCCGCGGCTCCGGCCAGGAGCGTGCCGATGCCAAAGGCCAGGACCCCGGCGGTGAGTAAGAGGAACAGTTCCGCCAATGCCGCCATAACCATTGCCCAATGCTGGGAGGAGGGATCTGACCCGGGTGATAAACCCAGAGGGCCGCCCGGTTGTCGCGGCCCTGCCCGTCCTGCTTAAAGACCGATGACCCGACTTTTTGATGAAATTTGCCTTTTGTTATGCCAGAATTCCCGTGCCGGTCAAGAAAATTCCCGGCGAGAGGCCCATCCTGCCGGACAAACTATTGACTCCCCCCTTTTGCAGATGGGGAAAAATCGGTGCGGGCCGTTAGTTCACATGGTTGAGCACGTGACTTTTCATCATTGGCTCAGAGGCTAATGGCCCTTTGCTCTTCCGGCTCTGAGAATCAATGAGCCCGAAGTGAGCGCAACCTACGGCACAGGGGTTGCTTAGTCCCCCATGCCTTTTTCCCGGTAGTGTCCATCAGGTCGGCCAGGTTCATGTGAACATATCTTTGAGTGGTCTTAAGGTCGGAGTGACCCATGAGCTTCTGGAGGTTGAAAGGCTGCACCTGGGTGGCCATGATCGTCCCGAAAGTGTGCCTGAGGTCGTGGAGGCGGGCGTTGCCCCCGGCCTTGGCGGCGGTGCGGTGGAAGTGGCGGGGAACGGTGCCGGGTCATCACCTTGTTTCTCTTCTGTGTGATGTCGGTAATAATTTTTGCCGGCTTCAGTTTCCAGATTCACCGTGAGATCGGCAGCCGGCTCCGGCTGTTGAGCTCACCGGCGACCTATTCTCCAACATCCTGGAAGTCCGGCGCTTCGAGAAAAACTATCTCCTGTACCGCCAGCCTACCAGTCTCGAGGAATCCCTCTCCTGCGTCAAGCGGGTGGAGGATCTCTACCGGGACCATGAATCCGAGGTTCTGAGCCTGAAACGAGGCCCCTAGGACCCGGAGTTCACCCCGGAGGGCTGCCAGTCAGTGACGGAAGTCCTCGTCATCACCGGCTTTGCCACTCTGGAGACCGCCAAGGAGTCCTTCCAGAAGGGCGTCTTTGACTTCATCGCCAAGCCCTTCAAGTTGAGCGAAATCCAGGAAAGGGTGACCAAGGCCGCGGCCAAGATCCGCAGCGCGCCGGCCTGATGGCGAGGGCATTTCCCGGAGTCCCATAAGGAGCAAACACCTATGCTGAAAACCCTTGTCGCCATCGTAGTGGATCTGGCCTCCAGCTTTGCCATCCGCTACGCCTGCCCGTTGGGCAACCTGATCCCCATGGAGATTCACCCCCTTGTCGGTGAAATTCCTCTCTCCGGAGATCCCCATGACCGGCGTGGGTTGGGTGCGCCATACCTGGGAGCGCGAGGTGGCGGCCATGGGCAAGGCCGAAATTGAAGAGATGCTGGCTTCAGAAAAGGCCTCCTGCCCGGTCTTGAAGGAACCCCAGGTGATTTATGGCGAGCGGGAGACGGAACTCCTCCATCTCATGGACCGGGAGCCTTTTGATCTGTATATCGAGGGGGCTCCTTTCCCCTTCCATGCGGCCAGCAGTTACAAACGTCTCCGCGCCAAATTCTACCAGCACCTCAGGTGTCCCTTGATTCTGGCTCAGGGGCGTCCGGGAGATTAACCGGGTGGTCCTCTGGTGCGCCGATCCCCCTCGGGGCCAGGGTCCTGGTGGAAAACCTGGGGCGACTCTGTGGACGAGATCTTGAAGGCCGTGGCGGTGGAGCGCTGCGACTTGCTGGTGCTGGGAGCCTATGGCCATCACCGGCCCAAATATCTGGAAATCATCAGCGACGAAGCCCTGAACCTGGTGCGCCTGACCACCCGCCCGGTCCTGGTTTATCGCCATCCCCGGGAATAAAAGCCTGTAAGAGGATATGTTCTGGCACTTGGCTTAAGACTTTGGGGTCTGAGACGTCGGGCTTTATCTCTCCACTTCCTGGAATTATGGCCCCAACCTCCTGAAGTGTCGGCAATACTTTGACATCCAGATAGAATTTTGATGGCTCTTGATGAATCTTTTCCCCTTGCAATTTCCCCCCTGAGTCAGTAAACTCAGGCGAATCATGAATAAGGGCCGTTAGCTCAATTGGTAGAGCAAGTGACTCTTAATCACTAGGTTCGGGGTTCGAGACCCTGACGGCCCACCAAAGAAATCAAGGGGTTAGGTCATCGGCCGTGACCCCTCTTTTTGTTTGGCGCCCGTATTGGTTTCTATGCTTCAGATTTTTTGGACCGCCGCCCGCAAATCCTCCGCCGTGGTCGTTTTGTACCGCTTGAGCATGGACAGGCTCTTGTGCCCGGTGATCTTCTGGATGGTTGGTCCTGGCCCCCCCCGCTTGCCAGCCCGGGAAAAACCCCTTTTGATAAGGGCAACCGGGTTCCCTTAAAGGGTGAACATCTCCGTTCCTGGCGCTCCCCCCGCTGGCCTTGAACAACTCCACGCATTCACGACTCGGTGGCATCATGGGGCCCTCGTTGGTTTTTTGGCGTTTCGGGTCCCGGCGTATGAAAGGCTTGCTTCACGTCCCTCTGCCGCCCGCCGGGTTGAGTATCTCTCCCTGCCCCATGCCGGCGTGCAGGCTTTTTTACCCCAGGCTAAAGAGGCGCCGGGATTTCGCAAGGTGTGTGGGCAGGCTCCTCAGCCGAAGCGGCCGGTGATGTAGTCTTCGGTTTGTTTCTGGACGGGTTTG
>CAYWJT010000086.1:0-6162 GCA_964458655.1 uncultured Eubacteriales bacterium
CCAGAGGAACAGCCTGGCGGCCTGGAACGAGGGCCGCGACTTCCGGGAGCTCGTCGCGGCCGACCCGGAGATAGGCCGGCGCCTGAAGGGCCGCGAGCTCGAGGCCTGCTTCTCGCTCGAGCCCTATCTCGACAAGATCGATTACATCTACGAAAGGGTGCTCTCCCATGAAAGTTAGGATACTCGTCACCTACAAGGACGTCGTCCTCGACCCCCAGGGACAGGCCGTCAAGAACGCCCTCCACACCCTCGGCTGGTCGGCCGTCCAGGACGTCCGGCAGGGCAAGGTCTTCGAGCTGACGCTCGACGGCGTCAGCCGCAAGCAGGCCGAGGCCATGGTGCCGGAAATAGCCCACAAGGTCCTGGCCAACCCCATCATCGAGAAGTTCTCCTGGCAGTTCGTCGCCGAAACGGAAAAGAAGAAGTAAGGGACGGGTGACATGAGATTCGGAGTCGTCCAGTTCCCCGGCTCTAACTGCGATTTCGACACCTTCCACGTCCTCAGGGACGTCATGAAGCGGGAGACGGTCTTTCTCTGGCACAAGGACCACGACCTTCAGGGCGTGGACTGCGTCGTGCTGCCGGGCGGTTTCTCCTACGGCGACTACCTGCGTTCCGGCGCCATCGCCAGGTTCTCGCCGCTGATGAGGGAGGTCAAGGCCTTCGCCCGACGGGGCGGCCTGGTGCTCGGCATCTGCAACGGCTTCCAGATCCTGCTCGAGCTCGGGCTGCTGCCGGGCGCCATGCTGCGGAACAGGCGCCTGAAGTTCCTCTGCGACCATGTTTACGTCAGGGTAGAGAACGCCCGCACGGCCTTCACCCGGGCGGGGCGCAAAGGTCAAGTGCTTAGGATCCCCATCGCCCACTTCGACGGCAACTATTACGCCCCGGCCCGCACCCTGAATGAGCTCGAACGCAGCGGCCGGGTCGTGCTACGCTACTGCGACGCGCAGGGCCGCGTCACTGACGAAGCCAACCCCAACGGCTCGCTCCATAACATCGCCGGGCTGATGAACGGCCGCGGCAACGTCCTGGGCATGATGCCTCATCCGGAAAGGGCCTCGGAGCGGGTCCTGGGCAGCGAGGACGGCCGGGTCATCTTCGCTTCAATCATCGAGACGCTGGAAGCGAAAAGGGCGGGAAAAGGCGCCGCTGCGCGCCGGACGAAGAAGGTCGAGAGATGATCACCAAGGAAATCCTGGAACAGCACAACCTGACCGAAGAGGAATACGGCCGCATAGTCGAACTCATCGGCAAGGAGCCCAACCTGACCGAGCTCGGCATCTTCTCGGTCATGTGGTCCGAGCACTGCGGCTACAAGAGCTCGCGCGTCCACCTGAAGAAGCTGCCCACGACCGGCAAGCGCGTCGTCCAGGGCCCGGGCGAGAACGCAGGGGTCATCGACATCGGCGACGGCCAGGTCATAGTCTTCAAGATCGAATCCCACAACCACCCTTCCTTCATCGAGCCCTACCAGGGAGCGGCCACGGGCGTCGGCGGCATCCTGCGCGACATCTTTACCATGGGCGCGAGGCCGATAGCCCTGCTCGACTCGCTGCGCTTCGGCCCGCTCGAGACGCCGCAGAACCGGGCCGTCATGGAGGGCGTCGTCTCCGGCATCGCCGGCTACGGCAACTCCATCGGCGTGCCCACGGTCGGCGGCGAGGTCGCCTTCAACTCCTGTTATTCACTCAACCCCCTCGTCAACGTCTTCTGCCTCGGCCTGGCCCCAAAGGACAAGCTCTTCCTGGCCCGGGCCGAGGGCGTCGGCAACGCCGTCATCTACGTCGGCGCCAAGACAGGCCGGGACGGCATCCACGGCGCGACCATGGCCTCGGCCGAGTTCGGCAAGGAGACAGAGCACAAGCGGCCGAACGTCCAGGTCGGCGACCCCTTCAAGGAGAAGCTCCTGCTCGAGGCCTGCCTGGAAGCCATGGAAAAGGGCCTCATCCTGGGCATCCAGGACATGGGCGCGGCCGGCCTGACCTGCTCGACGACCGAGATGTCGGCCAAGGCCGGCACCGGCATGGAGGTCGACCTCGACCTCGTGCCCCAGCGCGAGTCGGGCATGACGCCCTACGAGATCATGCTTTCCGAGTCCCAGGAGCGGATGCTCCTGGTGACCAGCCCGGACAAGGTCCAGGCCCTTCAGGCTATCTTCGCCAAGTGGGACTTGGACGCGCCGGTCATCGGCCGGGTGACTGAGGGCGGCCGCCTCAAGGCGACCTTCAAGGGCGGGACCGTGGTCGACATCCCGGTCGACGCCGTGGTCAACCTCTGCCCCGCCTACAGGCGGCCGAGCCGGGTGCCGGATTACTTCCAGGAGAAGCGGACGCTCCCGGACGTGCCGCCGCCCCAAGACTATTCCGCAGTCCTGCTCGAACTGCTGGGCTCGCCGACCATAGCCGACAAGAAATGGGTCTTCAGCCAGTACGACCACATGGTCCAGACCAACACCTCGTTCCTGCCCGGGGCCGACGCCGCCGTGCTCAGGATAAAAGGCACGAAGAAGGCCCTGGCCATGACCCTCGACGGCAACTCCCTGTACTCGTATCTCGACCCGGAGACCGGCGCCAAGGCCGCCGTGGCTGAGGCCTGCCGCAACCTGGCCGCCGTGGGCGCGAGGCCCGTCGGCGTGACCAACTGCCTCAACTTCGGCAACCCGGAAAAGCCGGAGGTCATGTGGCAGTTCGAGAAGACCATCGACGGCCTGGCCGAAGCCTGCCGCGTCTTCGAGATCCCGGTGACCGGCGGCAACGTCAGCTTCTACAACGAAACCGAGGGCCAGGCGGTCTATCCCACGCCGGTGCTGGGGATTGTGGGTGTCATCGAGGACATCGGCCGGGCGGTAAGACCCGGGTTCGGCCGGGCCGGCGACGTCATCATCCTGCTCGGGGAAAGCCGGGAGGAGCTGGGCGGCAGCGAATACCTGAGGACCGTCCACGGGCTTCAGGCCGGCGCCCCGCCGCGGGTCGACCTCGAGCTCGAGAAAAAGACCCAAGAGCTCTGTATCGAAGCCGCCGAGCGCGGGCTGCTCCGTTCGGCCCACGACCTCTCCGAGGGCGGCCTGGCCGTGGCGCTGGCCGAGTGCGCCTTCGCGGCCGAAAGCGGGACAGGGTGCGTGGTGGAGCTCAACGACGGACTCAGGCCCGACGCCTCCCTTTTCGGCGAGTCCCAGTCCAGGATCGTCATAAGCTGCAGCCAGAAGAACGCCCCGGCCGTCCTGGCGCTGGCCGCGGCAAAGAAAGTCCCGGCGGCGGTCATCGGCCGGACCGGAGGCCGCGGCATCGTCGTCAAGCACAACGGCCGGGTCCTTATCGATGTGCAGGTGGAAGACGCCCGGCGCGTCTATCGAGAGGCCATACCGGCTTATTTCCGGGCCAAAGACTGAAAGGGAGGGTGATATGGAAGAGGCGGCTTTCCGCAGCCCGAAGAAGCGCGGCCGGGTCGCGGTATTCCTGTCCGGCCGCGGTTCCAACTTCCTGGCGCTGGCCGAGGCCGCGCGCGCGGGCCGGATGAACGCGGAAATCGGCCTGGTCCTCAGCAACAAGCCCGAGGCGCCCGGCCTGCTCAAGGCCCGCGAAATGGGCCTCGAAACCCTCTGGCTCAACCCCAAGGAATTCGGCTCCAGGGAAGATTACGACGCCGCCGCCATGAAGGAAGTCGAAGCCAGGGGCATCGACCTCATCTGCCTGGCCGGCTACATGAGGATAGTCACGCCGGGCTTCTGCGAGGCCTGGAAATACCGGATGATGAACATCCACCCGGCGCTCCTGCCCTCCTTCCCCGGCCTCGAGGCCCAGAAGCAGGCCCTGGAATGGGGCGTCAAGTTCTCGGGGTGCACGGTCCATTTCGTCTTCGCCGAGGTGGACATGGGCCCGATCATCCTCCAGTCGGTCGTCCCGGTGCTCCAGGACGACACCGAGGAGAGCCTGGCCGCGCGGATACTGGCCGAGGAACACAAGACCTATCCCGAGGCCGTCAGGCTATATTTCGAGGGCCGCGTCGAGGTCCGCGGGCGCCGCGTCTTCATCCTGGAAAAGTGATGCTCGAGCGGCAATAGCTGCCGCTAACCAGGCCGACCATTCCCCCAAAAATACACATCGTGAAATATCTTCCCATTGCCGGAGAGACCTAGTATTCCGGAGCAGGCGCCCTCGACGCCCGCCGGTAAGGGAACGGCCTTGCCAAAACCACCGGTCTTTCATAGACTGAGGCGAAGGAGGCCGGAATGAACAGTCAGATCGCGGGATTCGCGAGAGTCGTCGTCCTTTCATTCGTTGCGTCCGGTATCCTGGCGCTCCTTTGGCGCTCGAACCTCCCGGCTCAGGACCGCAAGGAAGGCACGGAGCTTGAAAAACTGGCCGGGAATTTCGAATACAGGCTCACGACCGGCTCCAAATATCGCCTGACAAACGGCTTGTTCGAAGAGGACAGGTCGCTCGACGACCAGGTCCGCATCAGGCTTTGCGCCGCGGCGGCGGGAGACCTGAACGGGGACGGCCTCGGGGACGCGGTCGCGATACTGACCTCCAATTACGGAGGGAGCGGCTCTTTCTATGAACTTACGGCCCTGGTAAATCAAGGCGCGGCGATGGAACAGGCGAACAGCGTTGAGCTCGGGGACCGTGTGGAGATAAAGGGGCTCAAGGTGGAGGCTGGAGCGGTCGTCGTGGACATGCTGGCCCACGGCCCGGACGACCCGATGTGCTGCCCGACCATGAAAACGACGAGGCGTTTCCGCCTGAAGGACGGCCTCTTGACCGAAATACGGCGAGAGGGCGTAAGCGCGCCGGGAGGGCCGCATCCGGAAGCGACGCGCGGCCCAAGACATGACTGACGTTCCTTTGAAGGTGGCCTAGGCGCTTTTATTCATGTATCATGGAAGCGACCCGACCGGATGGCGGCAGCGGCGCAAACGGCCGGAGTAATTATTCAGCGGCGAGGAGAGACTATGCAGATACCTGAACAAAGAACGGACAACCGCCCGGTAAAAAGAGCCTCCATACGGCCCAGCCCGACCGCGTCGGCCATACAGCTCGTCATGGGCATCGTCTTCCTTATCTTCGGGGTTGTCTTTATATCGGGCAACTTGTCCGGGGCGGAGGAAGGCCGAGGCCCCATGCTCTTCTTCATGTTCATCTGGGTCATCGGCTGTCTGGCTATCATCGTGTATTCCATAATAAACCTGCAGTCATTCAAAGGCCGCAAGCCCGGTCTGATGTCGCTCGAGATCGTCGAGATGGAGAAAGGCGACACAGACGGGATCCAGCCGGCTGCGGGTCCCGAGGCCGGTCTTGACTTCGAAACCAAGCTGCGCAAGCTGGAGGCCCTGCGCCGGGACGGCATACTGAGCGAGGATGAATACCGGCGCAAGAAGCAGGAGATCCTGGAACAGAAGTGGTGACAGGGAAGACCGCTCAACCGCTTCTCATGCTTAACGACCACGCCCCCGGGAAACCGACAAGAACGGAGAAAAATATGCAAGTCATACGGGGACTCGTTATCGCGGTCATGATGGCGCTGAGCGGCGTGCCGGCCGCTCTGGCCGACAGGGGCTCCTTCTCGCCGGCCAAGGCGACGCTGTCCCAGGAATCCCAAAAGGCCGTCATTTTCCACAACAAGAAGCAGGAGATCCTCATCCTAGCCACGGAGCTCAAGGCCGACCGGGATATAAGAGTGCTGGAGTTCATCCCGTTCCCGTCCGAGCCGTCGGTCAGTCTTGTACAGGGCGACCCCTTCGAGAGAGTCAGAGACTTGCTAAGGAAGAAGGACATTATGATGGAGGCCGAGTTCGGCAAGGGCGGCGGCGGAGCGGCCCCGGTCGATATCAAACTAAGCGAGAAGATCGGCCTGCACGACGTGACCGTGGTCAAAGTGAATGACGCCGCGGCATTCGAGGGCTGGGTGCGGGATTTTTTCAAGAGACTGGACCTACCGCTCCAGAACAGCCTTGAGGACTTCATCAGCAACGCCCGCGACTATCTCGTTCGGGGTCTGAACTATTTCGTCTTCGACTCCGTGACCATAGGCCGGAAGACGCGCCTGGCCGAGCCGCTGGCCTACAGGTTCGACTCCGACAGGCTCTACTATCCGTTGAAGACTTCCAACCTGGTCGGCGGCTACGGCGCGGTGGAGCTCATCCTGGTCCTGCCAGGCAGC
>CAYWJT010000087.1:0-6119 GCA_964458655.1 uncultured Eubacteriales bacterium
AGTACAGAACCCCGAGGCTGAACCGGGCCTCGAACTCTTTACGGACATCCTTCAATCGGGTGGTCTGGTGGAGGCACTCCCGGAAGAGCTCGATGGCCTGGTCGAACCGCCCCTCCTGCTGCGCTTTCAGAGCCGCGGCGCTCTTTTCCTGTATCTGGCCGCCGGGGTAGGCCGCCGTCTGATTCCAGGGGAAAGTCAGGAGCGCGCAGAAAAAAGCAACTGTTTTGAGACCGGGTTTCCTTTTTTCCGCCGAATGATTGCGCACGTCCTCACCTGCGATTTCATCTTAAGGTGAGGCGACTAATTAGCAATCGCCTTTGGGGGTGAGGACGCGGGTGATTTTATAATTTTTAAAAAAAAGCCGGTGATTCAGTCCCTGCCGCTGAGTTTTATAACAGCTTCTCCCTGCTCAGTCGGCTTAATGACCTTTGTCCCTGAATCGGTCGGCTGACCCTGGTCTTGACCCTGTGTTTGGGAGGGGTTGCCGAGCGTGGGGAAGATCGAGACCAGCAGGTTCCAGGGCTTCTCGAAGATGAGCTTGAGGTTGATCTTGCCCTGCTTTACAGGGGCGGCGCTGAGGGTTGAAACGCAGAGACCGACAACCGTGAGGCAAAGGGCTAAGGCTACTACTCTTTTAAGCATCGAGGCCTCCTCCTAAAATCTTTGCGCCCTGGGAGGAGAGGTTTGAGAAAATCAGGCGGGAGTCAGCGTCTTAAACAGATAGGCAGCGACCGTTTCTCCATACTCTCATCCAAGGCTGACTATAAACTAAATAAAATTAATCCGCTTGTCAAGAGCTAATTTACAGAATGGATTAGAGATACGTTTTACGCGTTGCGCTTCGTGCCTGAAGATACCGTATCCTGTGGCCTCGTCACCATTGGGCTCAATATTTTGGGGCGGGTATTTTAACGTAAAAATCAAAAAAAGAACTTGATTTCGGCCTCAGCCGTCTCTCTGGAGTCCGAGCCGTGCACGGCGTTCCGTTCTATCGAAAAGCCGTAAGCGCGTCTGAGAGTGCCGGGTTTGGCCGCGGCCGGGTCGGTCGCGCCCATCACCTCGCGCCATTTGGCCACGGCGTTTTCCGCCTCGAGCAGGATGACGACGACCGGCCCCGACGACATGAAGTCGGTCAGGCTCCCGAAGAACTTCTTGTCCTTGTGAACGGCGTAGAACCTCTGCGCGTCTTCCTTGCTCAGCCGGAGCAGCCTCATCCCGGCGATGGTGAAACCTTCTTCCTCTATCCTCTGGATTATCTTGCCGACGAGTTTCTTCTTGACGGCGTCGGGCTTTATGATGGCCAGCGTCCTGTCGTTCATCTCCGGGCCTCCTTGGCTCTTCCCGATTGAAATACCACAAGACAATACCCCATGGCTAAAGTTCGAGTCAAGGCGCGCCGCCATCCGGTTGACAGCCGGCGTGCTGGCGCTTACAATCCGTGCCTGTCATGGCACATTCAGGCGACGCGCCCCGGGTCTTCGACCTCGCCCGCGAGCTGGGCTTCGACCTCGTGGGCGCCGCCGAGATTTCCTCCAGGCGGGACACCGTCCGCATCGTCGGCGGCCTCGCCGCCGACCTGCCGTTCGCGCTGTCCCTCGGCAAAAGGCTCAACGACGCGGTGCTGGAAGACATCGAAGACCGTCCCACCCAGCTTTACTTCCATCATTACCGCCAGATGAATTTTTTCCTGGACAGGGGAGCCATGCTCCTGGCGGATTCCATCCAGAGGTCGGGCTTTCGGGCCATGCCCATCCCGGCTTCTCAGGTGATCGACTGGAAGAACCAGCGGGCGCACCTCTCCCACAAGCACGCGGCCGCCGCCGCCGGCCTGGGCTGGATCGGCCGGAACAACCTGCTCGTCAACCCGGAGCTCGGCGCCAGGTTCAGGCTGGTGACGGTCCTGACCGACCAGCCGCTCCCAGCGGGCGAGCCGCTGCCGTTTTCCTGCGGAGGGTGCCGCGCCTGCCTGTCCGTCTGCCCGGCCGGCGCCATAAAGGAGAACCGCGAGGATTTCGACCACCTGGCCTGCTTCGAGAAGCTCAAGGAATTCCGGAACAAGGGATACGTCGGCCAGTTCATCTGCGGCGTCTGTGTCAGGGCCTGCGGCCGCGAAGCGGTCAAAGCCGCCGCCCGGTCCCGGCGCGACTGAGCCGGCCTGTCCGGTTTGACGGGCCGGATCGCGGCGGCCGTTATCAGTCAAGGGGAACGCCGCTTTTCGGCCGCTCTCACGATTCAGTATTCGCGATCTCAGCCGGGTCCTGAAGCGCCGTCCAGGGAGCGGAGCAAAGCGTTTCCGGCTCTGCCCAAGAACGTGTGCAGTCCGAAAAGAAAATCCGGCTTTTCAAGCTCTTAGATTTCGGCGCAGGCGATTTTTCCACAGGGAAATCAACAAGCTCTGTGGAAATCTCCGCGGCTCATCGCTCACGGCCGCTTTTCCCTGTTCTTCACGTACTTGTCGAACCACTCGAACATCTCGGCCAGCACGTGGAGCACCGATTCGCGGGCCGCGTAGCCGTGGCTCTCGTACGGCAGATAGACGAATCGGGCCGTCGCCCCGAAGCCCTTCAGGGCGGCGAACAGGCGCTCGGACTGGATGGGGAAGGTGCCGGAGTTGTTGTCGGCCATGCCGTGGATGAGCAGGATGGGCTCGTTGATCTTGTTGGCGAACATGAACGGGGACATCTTGATGTAGGTGTCGAGCGCCTCCCAGAGGGTCCGCCTCTCGCTCTGGAAGCCGAACGGCGTCAGGGTCCGGTTGTAGGCCCCGCTCCGGGCGATGCCGGCGGCGAACAGGTCGCAGTGCGCCAGAAGGTTGGCCGTCATGAAGGCCCCGTAGCTGTGGCCGCCCACTCCGACCCGCTTCGGGTCGCCGACGCCTATCTCGTCGAGCTTGCGGATGGCCGCCTCGGCGTTGGACACGATCTGCTGGACGAAGGTGTCGTTGACGGTCTCGGGGCTGCCGACGACGGGCATCTCGGCGTTGTCTAGGACGGCGTAGCCCTGGGTGACGAAGAACAGCTGGCTCGTGCCGCGGAAGAAGGTGAAGCGGTTGACCGAGCCGCGGACCTGGCCGGCCGTGTCCGCCGTGTCGTACTCCAGGGGATAGGCCCAGACGACGACGGGCAGGCGCGTGCCCTCCTTGTAGCCCGGCGGCAGGTAAAGGGTGCCGCTGAGGTCGAGGCCGTCCGCCCGCTTGTAGGTGACGCGCTCCTTCCTGATGCCGGTCAGCTGGGGCGCCGGGTCCTTGAAATCAGTCAGGAAGGTCCGCTTTTTCGTCTTGAGGTCGAAGACGCAGTAGTTCGGGGGCTGGGTCTTGGTCTCGTAGCTCGTGATGAGTCTCGTCCGCGAGGCGCCGGCGAAGTCGACGAACGACTCATAGGCCGGGTCCTGGCACTGCCAGAGCCGCTCGACCTTGAGCGTCTTGATGTTCATCCGGTCGAGGAAGGGATGGTCGCCCTGAGGGGAGGCGCCCTGGCCGGCGAGATAGATCCAATCCTTGTCCTGCAGGACGACACTGTAGCCTGTCTTGAGGGCCGTCGTCACCGGCCGGCCGGGGTTCTTGTAGCTGTCCCGGACGCTCAGGTCCCATATCTTGACCGGCTCGACGGCCGGGTTGTCGAGGTCGACGAGGAAGGTCGTACGCCAGCTCCGCTTCCACTCGCTCTGGGAGGCCAGAGCCTTGCCCGGCGTAGCGAGGTGCTGGAGGCCGGCGGCCCGCTCCTTGAGCTTGAGGACCTCTTTCGGCTCGCCCGAAAAAGGCGCGTCCAGGGTCAGATAGCGGTCGCGGTAGGGAGCCTCCTTCTTCGGGTCGCCCTCGTCCAGGGCCTCCACCCATATGAGGGTGGCCGGCTTGTGGGGCATCCAGTTGGCGCCGCGCGGGCCTTTCGGGACGCCGTTGATGGGCACGTTCTCGGCCGGAGGCAGGTCGGCCAGGACCTTGACCAGCCCTCCGTCCATGTCCCAGACCTCGAGCGAGCGGGAGAAGCCGTTATAGGGCAGGAGGTAGGAGTAGGGTTTCTTGACGCGCTCGACCAGGATGTATTCCATGGCCGGAGAGACGGAGAGGGAGCTGTAGATGCCCGGCCGGCCGACTTTGCGGAGCTCGCCCGTCGAGGCGTCGACCAGGACCGTCTGGGAGGTCGCGTAATAGTCGAAAAGGGTTTCGTCGAAGGCCGTCTTGAGAAGGTCCTGGTAAGTCGCGGCCTTGGCCTCCTTCCCTTCGGACACCTGTATCTCGGGGCCGACAGGGACCCGGGGCGGGAAAGGGACCGGGCCGCGTCCCTCCGGCACCATGGAAACGATGAGGCGGCGGCTGTCCGGGAGCCACTCTGCCCCGCCGAGGACGGCGTTGACGACCGCGGGCGTCAGGGCCCTGGCCGTCGCCGTTCCGGCATCGACCGTCCAGAGCTCGACCCCGTCGGCGACGTAGCGGAGCAGGGCTATGGATTTCCCGTCGGGCGACCAGGAGGGGAAGGTGAACTTGAAGCCCGCCGGAAACTCGACCTTCCTCGACTTGCCCGTCTTGACGTCCTTGAGGCTGAGCCCGGTCGAGAAGGTCAAGACCTGGCGGCTGTTGAGGGCCGGCGTGATGCGTATCCCGGCTATCCTTATTATAGGCTCGGCCAGAGCGGCGATCGTCGGCATCGACTCGCGTTCGACGAGGGCCATGACCGCGGCGTCGGGGCTCATGATGACCATGGGCGGCGGAGGAGCGTCCAGGATGTCGATGATTTCCTTGGGCGGGAGCTTGTAGGGCTCCTGGCCGAAGCCCGGCATGAACGGGCAAAGCAGGAACGCGGCCAGAACGAAACAGGCAAGGGCGGACTTTTTGTTTTTCATGACGGCCTCCCGGAAGAGATATCTCGTGTCACGAGGTTCATTGTATTTTCAGGAGCGCCCCTCGCGCAACTGTTTTCGACGGCAGGCGGTTCGCGCCGGGGTCGTGAACGGGCGCGCGGGGCGCCGGCCGCGGCCGAAAATGCCGCGTGATTGTCCGGGCCGGCTTGGCTTATAATTGGCGAGGAAGGTGCCGTAGATGAGCGCTTCGGCTGCCCGTGAAGTAGAGCTTTCCGTCGTCATCCCCGCTTTCAACGAGGCCGGCCGCATCGGCGCGACCTGCGAACGCGTCATCTCGCGCCTTTCCGAAGCGGGGCCGGCCTTCGAAGTGATAGTGGTCGACGACGGGAGCGCCGACGCCACGGCCGAGGCCGCCCGGGCCGCGCTCGAAGGCTTGGGCAGCCATTCCGTCATCAGGCTGGAGCGAAACCGGGGCAAGGGGGCCGCCGTGAGGGCCGGCGTCCTGGCGTCGAAGGGCAGGTTCGTGCTCTTCACCGACGCCGACCTGTCCACGCCGGTCGAGACGGCGTTCGAATTCCTGCGCTGTCTGCGCGGCGGCTGGGACGTCGTCATCGGCTCCCGGGCCCTTAAAGAGTCGGATATCCGGGTCCATCAGCCGCTCGTGCGGGAGCTCATGGGCAAGACCTTCAACCTGCTCGTCCGCGGGCTCGTCCTCCGGGGCTTCAGGGACACCCAGTGCGGGTTCAAAGCCTTCAGCCGGCGGGCCGCCCTTGAGATTTTTTCGAGGCTCCGGACGGAAGGCTTCGCTTTCGACGTAGAGGTCCTGCGGCGCGCTCTCGAACTCGGCTTCAGGATCAGGGAAGTCCCGGTGACCTGGTCCGATTCGAGGCCGAGCCGGGTCAGGCTGGCCGCCGGTTCCTGGCGGATGCTGAGGGAGCTCCTGGCCCTGCGCCGCGTCTTCCGGCGTGAGAAGAAAGGGCTCAGTTGAGCCTGACCGATTTCACCCGGCCGGTGATGGCCACGGTTATCCTGTAGCCGCCGCTCCGGTTGGACACCGTTATCGTGGCCATGTCCGAGACCGTCCCGACCGGGTGAAAGACCGGCGAGTTGTTGGCCTCCACTGAAGCACCCTCGACCATCACGACCCGGTCCATCCGCCATTCCGAGGCCGGCTCGTCGAACCTTTCGAGAAAGAGCCTGCCCTCATCGACGCGCACTCGGTATTTCGAGCCTGACCAGACGGCCTTGAACCTGGCGTTGTTCAGCAGGCCGGCGACCTCCCAGGCGGTATCGGGTGTTCCGTCCACCGCCCGGCCGGCGGC
>CAYWJT010000088.1:0-5800 GCA_964458655.1 uncultured Eubacteriales bacterium
GCGGCACCTATCATAGCCCATCGTGTCACCTATGTATCTGAACGAGCTCAGCCGGCGGCGAGGCCGACCCGCCGCCGCCCGACCTGAACGACGGCTCACCGGTCTTCCCCTCGAGGACGGAGGCCAGGAACAGGGCCGTAACGACGGGAAGGAACTGAGGTTCCGGCGTCGATGCGGCCATAAGGAAAGCCACGGCCGCGAACAGCATGGCTGTGCGCGGCTGGAACAACGGGGCGGCCAGGACACCGGCCGCGAGGACCAGGACTGCCGCTGCCGGGAAGACGGACTCGAGCTTCAGCCAGGCGAGAGGCCCGGAAAGGACGTTGGGATAGAAGGTGGCCATGACAGCCCGCTCTTTCAAGAAAAGGTTGAAGAGGACCGTGCTCCTGAAGACCGTCCAGACCCCGAAAGGCGCCGTCACCAGGCATGCGACCGCCAGGACCACCGCCCCGTCCGGCAATACCCGCCGGAGACTGCGCCTGGGCTCGCTCATCAGGACATGCCAGTAATAGACCGCCGCAAGCGGGATGACCAGGAACTTGGTCGCGAGGCCCAAGCCGAAGGCCGCCGCCAATAAAAGCCGTCCCGGCCGGCTTGGCCTGGCTTCCAGCCTGGCCATCAAGAGCAGAATGAGGCAGGTCACAAGCAGCGTCATGGAAGGATTGGTCTTGGTCTCGGCGAACATGATGAGCGCCAGGTAAGGGATGAGCAGTCTCAGCCGTATCTCTTTCAGGGCCAGGGCCAGCAGGCAGCAGGCCGCGAGGTTGATGACGAGGATGGCCGCGGTCAGCACCGCGCTGTTCCAAGTCCCGGCGACGGTCCGGGCCAGATAATAAGGGAACATCTCGAGCGGCGGATAATTGAAATCGCCGTAAACAACGTTGCCCCCCGCGTCCCGGTGGTAGATCGTCCCGCAGTTATAGGGATTGCGGCCCTCGTCCAGAGCCTCGAAAACCGTCCGGTAGACGTTCACGATCTCGGAATTACGGTCCACTGTGGCCAGGTTGAATGCTCCCAGGCCGAGCCCGGCCAGAAGCACCACGACAAGCGCGGTCCGGCCGAAGGCCCGCTCCGGCCGGAGCCGGAACAGCCAGGTCAGGACCAGGATCGGCAGGGACAGCTTCAGGGCCAGGTCGTAGCGGTGACCGCCCGGCACTCGCCTGAACACCGCCAGGACCAGGGCTACGACGAAGGCGGCCGAAGCGAGGCCGATGAACAGCCGGTCCCCGGTCCTTGCCTCCGGCGCGATCTTGAGCCGTGTCATCGACGTGGACACCTCACCTGCCGGGGCGCGGCAGCCTGCCGTGCTTGAGGAGGATGCGGAAGACCCCGACCGCCGCTTCGAGCTTTACCCCAGTGGACATCTTGGACTCGCCGGCCTTCCTTTCGGCGAAATAGATCGGCACTTCTGCCACGCGCAGGCCCAGACGCTCGGAGAGGTAGGCCATTTCCACCTGGAAGATGTATCCGTTCGAGCGCACTCGGCCGACATCGATCGCGAGCAGGGCCGAGCGGCGCCAGGCCTTGAAGCCCGCGGTGGCGTCCCTCGCCCGAAGCCCCAGTATGGAACGTGCGTAGAGGTTGGCCCAGCGGCTGAGCGCCTCTCGGCCGGCGCCCCAGGTCTCGTCGAGACGGCCGCCCTCTACATACCGGGAGCCGACCGCGACATCCGCTTCTTCGAGGGCGGCGACCAGCCGGGGGACGTCCGCGGGGGCATGGGAGAAGTCGGCGTCCATTTGAACTATGACGTCGGATTCCTGCTCGAGCGCCAGACGGAAGCCTTCCACGTAGGCCCGGCCCAGGCCGCGCGGGCCCTGCCTGTGGAGGACGGACAGACGGCTGCGGTGCTCCGCCGCCAGCCCGTCCGCGATCTCGGCCGAGCCGTCCGACGAAGCGTCATCGACTATCAAGATGTTAAGGCCGGGAAGCGGCTGCGAAAACAGCTCCCGGACGAGAGCGGCTATGTTGCCGGCCTCGTTGAACGTGGGCACGACCGCCGTGACCTTCACTTGCTCGTCCGCTCAGTCGGCTTCGGCCTTGAGACGCAGGTCCTCGGCGCGCTCCTCCCGGCCCAGGAACTCATAGCCGATGGCCCCGAACTTGCAAGACGAGACGCACTTCAGGCAGCGGACGCAGTCCGGGCTGTTGGGCGACTCGTAGAACCTGATCTCCACCGGGCAGTCACGGAAGCACTGGTCGCAAAGAGTGCATTTCTCTCTGTCGATGGACATCCGGAAAAGGCTCGCGCCGTTGAAAAGGCCGAGGAAAGCCCCGAGCGGGCAGACCGCCCGGCAGAACGGCCTCCGCGCCAAAGCCATCAGGACGACAAATCCCGCGAGCAGCCCGAGCTTCCAGAACCACATGAAGCCCACCAAGCCGCGCAGGCTCCTGTTGAGGATGACGAGCGGCAGGCCGGCTTCGAGCGTACCGGCCGGGCAGACCCACTTGCAGAACCAGGTCTCGCCGTAGCCGAAAGCGTCGAGCACGAGGAGCGGCAGCAGGACCACCATGACGGCGAGGAAGACGTAGCGGAAATACGAAAAAAAGGCCGGCAGCTTGAGCTTCGGCCCGGGGAGGCGATGGACGAGCTCCTGGAAAAAGCCGAAGGGGCAGGCCCAGCCGCAGGGCATGCGGCCGACGGCGCTGCCGACGACACCCAGCAGGCCCACGACATAGAGGCCGAACCTGTCCACCCCCGTGGCGATGTTCCGGCGCAGCGACCCGAAGAAAGTCTGGAGCGCGCCGACCGGGCAGGCCCCGAGCGCCGAGGGACAGGAGTAGCAGTTCAGGACCGGCACGCATACGCCTTTTACCTGCCCCCGATAGATGCCGGCCCTGAACCAGGCCGGGAGCCAGGCGTTGAAAGCCAGGGCGAAGAAGGCCTGGTAGCGGTGCCTGCGGTCGCGCGGTTTCAGCGGTGTTTTTTCGGCCATCTTCCGCCGCTCAGCCTATCCCGACGCACTCCAGGCAGACGGTCACGGCCTTTTCCAGGACGGTCCTGTATTCCCCGAGCAGGAGCCCGACGAGCGTCAGGGCCGCGAACAACGCCAGGAGCATCCAGGGTAGCTTCCTTCTCATGGTCCGACCCTTTTCTTTTTTTCTTCCTTCAGCGGACGCCTTCGTATCGTTTCGTTCCGCCCTCATGATACCGCTTTTTGGGGCGGCCCGCATTAGCCATGCTCCCAAGAAAGACGGACGTCAACATCAACCTCGCTTGGGTCGACGCGCCGCCTTAGAACCTGAGGCTGATGCCCGCGCCGGCCTGAAGTCCTCCGATCTCCGACTCCACGGCCGTTTCCTGTTCGGGCTTGGCTTTGCACTGCACGTATCGCCCGAAAACGTCCAGGAATAAGTTCGGGGAAACCCTGAAAAGGAGGCCCAACTGGCCGAGAAAGCCCAGGTCCGACCCGCTGACCGTGCCGATGACGCTCTCTTCTTTGTATGAGGTCAGGCCGAGCGCGCCGGCCAGGTAAGGCCGCACCGCCGAACGCGTCGCCTCCAGACGCAGGCCGGCGTAGAGCGTCGTCATCATGAACTTTGCCTCTTCTCCGGTGTAGGTCAGCTCGCCGGTCTTGGAATAGAACTCGCCGCCCGCCCAGATGTTGAGGCCGCCGATGACGCGATAGCCCAGGCTGAATCCGGGCACGAAGCCGCCGCCGTAAGCGTCCCTGAAATCCGCCGACGAAGGCATGAACCAGGACGCGCTCGCGCCTAACGAAAGCGCGCCGGCCAGCGCCCCGGTGTTCAGGCCGGCCGCGAGCGCCAGGATGAGGAAGACCTTGCTGCCTCTTCTTGCGCTTTTCATCGCCCCGCCTCCTTTCGCCGGCCGCACCGCTCGGGCCTCGCGACGCAGGCCCGATTTTATGAGAAGCCCGGAAAGGCTGTCAAGCGGCGCGGAACTTCCCTAACCTCAACACAAATGTCTTTCTCTTTCCTGCGCGCCCGGCTCCAAAGCTCATATGACCCCAGGGATGTTCAGGAGGAGGGATTCACTTGGGCGGTTGCTTCGAGTCCGTCCCTCATATAAACTGTCCCCATGGAACCGCTCGAGAGCCTGCGGCGGGTGCTCGCTCAAAGGACCATGCTGGTGGGGATAGGCAATCCCCTGCGAGGCGACGACGGCGTCGGGCCCTACATCGTGGAACTCGTCCGCCGCCGCTGCGCTTCGCCGCGTCTCGAATTCCTAAACGTCGAGGACGTGCCGGAGAACTTCGTCTTCCGCATCGCCGCGGGCGATTCCAGGAACGTCGTCTTCGTCGACGCCGTCATAGCAGGCCGAGCGCCCGAAGGCACTGTGTTGTTCTCGCCCCTGGACGAGTTCGACGAGGTCGGCGAAACGGCCTCGACCCACAAACTGGCCCTCAAGCTCAGCGGCCGCGTCCTGGAGGACGCCGGGAAAAGGGTCTACTTGCTGGGTATCGTCCCGAAAACCACAGCCGTCGGAGCCAAGCTCACGCCGGAGGTCAGGCGGACCGCACTCAGGCTCGGCCGGCTCATATTGAGCATGAGCCAAGGTCCCGAGGCGGCGTAGAACGCTTTTCTCCGCCGGCCGGAGGGCGGCCGCCGGCCCGGGTCGACACGCACCTCTCCCCTCCGCGTGCATCTTATTCCATCATCGAGCCGAGGCGGACTTGAATTCCACGCGGCTTTTGCTTAAGATATAGGTCCGAACGGTTGGGAAGTCGTCCAACGGCAGGACACATGACTCTGGATCATGGAATCGGGGTTCGAATCCCTGCTTCCCAGCCACCCCTACCCCGCAGTTGAACCTCGTCGACGACCGCGCCTGGGTCAACCCCGCGGTTCCACGATCCTCGTCTCTGCCTCTATCGTGACCACGTAGAACTTCGGCGTCCGGCCGACCGCTTTCTCGTACTCCGCCGCCACTGATTCCCTGAAGACCGGCACGGCGTCGGCCTCTACCAGGCTTATGGTGCAGCCGCCGAAGCCTGCGCCCATCATTCGCGACCCGAAGACGCCCGGCACCGTGAGCGCGGCCTCGACCAAGGCGTCGAGCTCCGGCGAACTGACCTCGTAGTCGTTCTTGAGCCCGAGATGGGAAGCGTTCATGAGCGCGCCGAAGGCTTTTAGGTCGCCGGCCTGCAGGGCCCGGCAGGCCTCGACGACGCGCAGGTTCTCGCGCACGACGTAGTCGCAGCGGCGGAAAACTACCGGGTCGAACTCGTCCCGATGCCCGGCCAGCATCTCGAGGCTCGCGTCGCGGAGGCTCCTGACCTCCGGATAATGTTTGGCGAGCAGCCCGACGCCCTCCTCGCACTGGCGCCGCCGCACGTTGTATTCCGAGCCGGCCAGCTCGCGCCTGACGAGCGTGTCCGTCACGACCACCCTGACATCCTCCCTCTCGAAGGGAAAGTACTCGAACTCGAGGGAGCGGCAGTCGAGCCTGAGTACGCTCTTCGCCCGGCCGTGAATGTTTATGAACTGGTCCATGATGCCGCACTTGACGCCGACGAACTCGTTCTCGGCCTTCTGCGACAGCTTGACCAGGGAGAGGCGGTCGAGACCGAGCCCGAAAAGCTCGTTCAGCCCGAAGGCCAGCCCGGCTTCGATGGCCGCCGAAGATGACATGCCCGCCCCGATCGGGATGTTGCCGCCGAAGACGCAGTTGAACCCACCCGGCCGGCGGCCGGCCTTGACAAGCTGGTCCATGACGCCGAGCAGGTAATTCGGCCAGTGCAGCGGCGACAGGTTGAAGGAACCCAGCTCGCAGCGGAATTCCTGGCCGTAGTCGTTCGAGAGCAGATGGCAGTGGCCGTCGGCGCGGCGCCCCAGGGCGAAG
>CAYWJT010000089.1:0-5787 GCA_964458655.1 uncultured Eubacteriales bacterium
GCGGCGGAGGCGCCAGGAAGGCGCTGTAAACCTCCACCTTCGGCAGCTCGCCGGTGGACAGCAACGGAACAACGATGACGGTCACTATGAAGGCCGCGTGGAGTATGATGGCGATGGGGAGGGCGATGGCTTTGCGCTTGGTGCCTTTTTCACCTTTGAAGAAGGAGTCCTTGAAGAGGTCCGGCACCTCGTTCGTCTGAACCTGCCGTTTTATCTCTGCCATGGTCTTTACCTCACGCTTTTAGTTTGGAAAGCCACAACCATCAGTATAAATCAAAACCCGGGCGATTACAAGAAAAAATCTCATCTTTGATATTTTTTCGAGGGGAAGAGCCGGCGCCAGAAAAGGACCACCGGGCAGGACAGGGAGATGGTGGAATAGACGCCCTCGATCGTGCCCACCAGCATCAGGAAGGCGAAATCGTTGATGACCTCGCCGCCGAAGATGAACAGGGCCAGGACGGTCAGAAAGAGGGTGCCCGAGGTTATGATGGTCCGACCCAGGGTCTGGTTTAGGCTGAGGTTCATGATGTCCTCGAGGCCGGACTTGCGCAGGATCTTCTGGTTCTCGCGGATGCGGTCGAAGATGACGATGGTGTCGTTGATGGAGAAGCCGACGATGGTCAGCAGACCCGCTATTATGGGCAGGTTTATCTCGCGGCTGGTGAAGGAATAGATGCTCAACGTGATCAGGACGTCCTGGGCCAGGGTGAAGATGGCCGCGACGCCGTATTCTAATTTGAAGCGAAGGGCGATATAGACGAGCATGCCGATCAGGGACCAGATTATGGCCCGGGTGGCCCGACTGCGCAGGTCCTTGCCGACCTGGGGCCCGACGGTCTCGCGGCTGAGAACGGCCAGCCGGCCCAGGTAAGTCTTTTCCTTGAGAAAGGCGACGGCGGTGTCCTTGACGCCCAAGCCTTCGAGCTCTTGGAAGCCGGAGATGATGCCCCTCTCGGTCCTGTGGGCGATGATCTTTCTGGCCGTTTCGGCGCTGGTGCCGGGGAAGGAAGTCTCGAGCAGCGCCGTCAGGGACCGCTCGTCGACGGTGTTGAGGTCGACGAGGCCCCTGGCCTTCTCCTGCCGGCCCTCGTCTCCCTGCAGGGCCTCGATTATCTTGTCGGCCAGGGCGGCGTGGGCTTCGAGCTGCTCCTGTTCCGTGGCCTTGACGTTGACCGATTCCATCGCCCTGATCATGAATTCCTGGCCGGTGGCGCCGGTCTTCTGGACCATGCTCTTGGCCAGGCCGACCTCCTTGAGCAGGTCGCGCAGGGCTCCTTCGGAGGAAGGCGTCTTGAGCATGACCCGAAGCAACGTGCCTTCGCCGAAGTCTACGCCGAGCTTAAGGCCGTCGAAGAAGGCGACGTTCACGGCGCCGGCGAGGATGATCAGGGCCGTCAGGCCCAGGGCCCAATACTTATATTTAAGGAAGGGGATCGATGGGGTCTTGAATAGTTGCATCTTAGATACTCAGCCTCTTTGCAGTCCTGGGGATGGCCAGGTCGAATATCAGGTGCGAGACGAAAACGGCCGTGAACAGGTTGGCCAACAGGCTGATGACCAGCGTCACCGCGTAACCGCGGATGGGCCCGGTGCCGAACTGGAACAGGAACACGGCCGAGATGATGGTCGTGACGTTGGAGTCGAAGATGGCCGAAAAGGCCCGGTCGAACCCCGTCGCGATGGAAGAAAGCACGCCCTTGCCGGCGGCCAGCTCCTCCTTTATCCTCTCGAAGATGAGGACGTTGGCGTCGACCGACATGCCGATCCCGAGGATGATGCCGGCGATGCCGGGCAGGGTGAGAGTCGCCCGGAAATAGGCCAGCGAGCCGAACAGCAGGACGACGTTCATGATCATGGCGGCGACGGCGTTGAGTCCCGACAACCTGTAGAACCAGACCATGAAGGTCATGACCGCCACGACCGCGGCCAGCCCGGCGATCATGCCCTGGCGGATGGAGTCGGCGCCGAGGGCCGGGCCGATGGTCCTTTCCTCCAGGTACTTGATGCCGGCCGGCAGGGCGCCGGCCCTCAGGATGACCACCAGGTCGTCGGCTTCCTGCTGGGTGAAGCGGCCCCTGATGATGCCGCCGGAGGTGCGGCTTATCTTGTCCTCGACGACCGGGGCAGACTGCACTTTCTTGTCGAGGATGATGGCGATCTGCTTGCCGATGTTGGCGCCGGTGGCCTGCTCGAAGCGCAGGCCGCCTTCGGCGTTGAGCGAGAAGGACACGGCCGGGTTGCGCCACTCGTCGGCGGTGACGCGGACCGTTCTCAGGTCCCGGCCGGTGACGACCGCCACCTTGCTGACCAGGTAGAAGCCGCCCGAGCCGCGCTTGGGGTCGCCCTTGACGATCTCGGCGTCGTCGGGGAGCTTGCCGCCGTAGGGTTCGAGCAGGGTGGCTTCGTCCGGGGCCGGGCCGGCCTTGACCAGCTTCCATTCCAGGATGGCCGTCACCTTGATCAGCTCCTTGACCCTTTCCGGGTCGTCGATGCCAGGCAGCTCGACCACGATCTTGTCCGCCCCCTGGCGCTGGATGAGGGGCTCGGCCACGCCGAACTGGTCGATCCTGTTGCGGATGGTCTCCAGGGTCTGGGTGACCGATTGGTCCCTGATGACCGTGACCGCTTCCGGCCTCAGGTTCAGGGCCGCCCGTCCGCCGACGAAGACGTAGTTCCAGTCGCGGGCGTATTCGTCGAGCAGGTCGCGCGTCTTGCCCTCCTGGTCGGCCAGCAGTCCGGTGATGGAGATGCGGCCCGGGGCTTCCTTGGTCATGGCCTCGAAGGTCAGGTTGTTCTTCTTGAACAGGTCCTGGAGGCGGGAGATCTCCTGGTCCGTCTCCGTGTTGACCGAGTCCTCGGTGATGACCTGCAGGACGAGGTGAGTGCCGCCCTTGAGGTCAAGGCCCAGCTTGATCTTCTGGCTGGGCGGCACGAGGAAAAAGACGGCCGCGGCCAGAAGGATGACGACCAACAACAGTTTCCATCTGAGGTTCTTCTTCATCTGGCACCCACTCACAAGTCCTAGGTTTTATGGGACAGGCTTCTCAGGCGGATTCGGCTTTGTCGGACTGGCCGAGGATGACGGCCACGGCGCTCTTGGTGACGTCGATCTTGACGTTGGGGGCGATGCGCAGCTCGATCCTGTCCGGCTGGACCCCCATGACCGTCCCGAAGATCCCGGCGGAGGTGATGACCTTGTCGCCCGGCCTGAGGTTGTTGACCATCTCCATGTGCTTTTTCTGCTTCTTGCGCTGGGGAAGGATGATCAGCAGGTAGAAGATGGCGAAGACGGCGATGAAGGGGATCAGGGCGGAGAGCATGTTCGGGCCGGCCGCCGGCGCTTGTCCTCCGGCCTGGGCCCCGTGAAGAAAGGATGCTAACATTATGCTTATTCCTTTATCGGATTGATTACGCCGCTAATTATACTCTTTTTCAGCGTTCCGAAGGAGTTAGACCTGATAGATTGCCGGATTTTGGCGAATATGTCAAGATAAAAATGGAGGTTGTGGACCGTGTTCAGGACGGCCGAGCTGATCTCGTCCCTCTCGAAAAGATGCCTGAGGTAGGCCCGGCTGAAGTTGCGGCAGGTGTAGCAGCCGCAGTTCTCGTCGAGCGGCCGGCCGTCACGGGCGTACTTGAGGTTCTTGATCGATATCCGACCGTGCGACGTGAACAGGGTGCCGTTGCGGGCGTTCCTGGTCGGCAGGACGCAGTCGAAAAGGTCGACGCCCCGCGACACGGCCTCCAGGATGTCCTCGATATAGCCCATGCCCATCAGGTAGCGGGGCCGGTCTTCCGGCAGGAGGCGGTCGGCCTGCTCCAGTACGGCCAGGAGCTCTGTCTTGGGCTCGCCTATGCCCAGGCCGCCGTAGGCGTAGCCGGGGAAGTCCAGCTCGACCAGCTCCTCCATGCAGCGCCGCCGCGCCTCGGCGAAAACCCCGCCCTGGTGGATGGCCCAGAGCTGGCGGTCGCCGTCCTCGTGGACCTTGAACCTTGCGCGGGAACGCCGGGCCCAGAGCAGGGTCAGCCGGACGGCCTCCTCGGCGCTTTCTTTCGGAGAGGGATAGGGCGGGAAGCGGTCGAGGCACATCAGGATGTCGCTGCCCAGTCCGGCCTGGATGTCGACCACGTCTTCCGGTGTCAGGAATATCCTGCCGCCGTCGAGATGTGAGGAGAAGCGCACGCCTTCGTCGCTCACTTTGACGAGCGGCGAAAGGCTGTAGATCTGGAAGCCGCCGCTGTCGGTTAGTATGGGCTTTCTCCAGGATATGAACTCGTGGAGCCCGCCCAGGGCCCGGACGGCCTCGACGCCCGGCCGCAGGTACATGTGGTAGGAATTGACCAGGATGATGTCCGCCCCGAGGCTTTCGAGCTGGGCGTGGGTCAGAGCCTTGACCGTGCCCTGGCTGGCGACCGGCATGAAAGCCGGCGTTTCCACCGGACCGTGGGCCGTCCGGAGCAGGCCGGCCCTGGCTCTGGAGCCTTCATCCCGGGCGAGGATCCGGAAGCCGCTGGTCATTGGCCGAACCGGAACAGCAGGATGTCGCCGTCCTGGACCACGTAGTCGCGGCCTTCCAGCCTGACGGCGCCGGCCTCGCGGGCGGCGTGAAGCGAGCCGTGACGGACGAGCGTTTCCCAGGAGATGACCTCGGCCCGGATGAAGCCCTTTTCCATGTCGGTGTGGACGGCCCCGGCCGCCTGAGAGGCGGACGAGCCTTTTCTCACGGTCCAGGCCCGGACCTCGTCCTTGCCTATGGTGAAGAAGGTGAGCCTGTCGACGAGCGAGACCGCCGAGCGGAAGAACCTGTCCCGGGCGAGCTCGCCGAGGCCGTAATCCTGGATGAAAGCCTGCCTTTCTTCCGGGTCCTCGAGGTCGGCTATCTCGCACTCGACCCGGCCGCAGAAGGCCATGACGTTAAGGCCCTGCGGGATGTCCGGGAAGCGCTCGGCCGGCCGGCAGGCGCAGGACGATTCGGTCTCGTCCAGGTTGATGAAGTGCAGGAGCGGCTTGCGGCTGAGGAAGGCGAAGCTCCTGGTCAGTTTCTCCTCGGCGGCGCTGAAAGGGAAATCGCGCAGGCCGCGGCCCGACTCGAGCGGTTCGCGCGCCTTGAGCAAGACCTCCCTTTCTTTCTCGGCCTCCGGGTCCTTCATTTTCTTGAGGTCCTTTTCGAGCTTTTCCAGACGGGCTGTGACGAGCACCAGGTCGGCCAGGACGAGCTCCTCCTCCATGAAACGGATATCCCGGGCCGGGTCGACGCCGCCCTTGGGGTGGGGGATGTCCGGGTTCGAGAAGGCCCGGACGACGTGGACGAGCCCGTCGGCCTTGCGGAGTTCGCCGAGCAGGAGGCTGGATTTCACTTCGCCGAAGGAGATGCCCGCCAGGTCCACGAGGTCGAGCGACGCCCTGACTTTCTTCTTTTCGGGATGCATCCCGGAGATGAGGTCGAGCCGGGGGTCGGGCACGGCGACGGTCCTGTGGTTGGGCTCGCGGCGGGCCTCTTCGTAGGCCGTAACCGGGACGCGGGCGCCGCTGAGCAGGTTGAATAGGCTGGTCTTGCCGGTCTTGGGGTAGCCGAAGATGGTGATGTTCATGCCTGACACGGTGCTTCCCCGTTCCGGGCCGGGGGTGGGTAAAATCATAGTGGAATCGGCGGGGTTTGTAAATAAGGGGCAAGACGGGGATGTCTCGGCTCCCTGCTCCGGGTCCGGGCGCCTTCTCGGCTCGAGCGCTCGGCGGCTGCGCAACTCGCCTCCAGAGAGGCTCAAACATGCTCGCCGTGCCGT
>CAYWJT010000090.1:0-5758 GCA_964458655.1 uncultured Eubacteriales bacterium
TGGCGGCACCTATCATAGCCCATCGTGTCACCTATGTATCTGAACGAGCTCAGGGAAAACGCGTTGACTCCGCCCCCCGTTCCGGGGTATAATAATCTCTTATGGACGCGCTCAAAGTCGGCGATAAGATCATATATCCCAACCACGGCCTCGGGGTCGTCGAAGCCGTCAGGGAAGAGCGCTTCGACGGCCAGTTCACCAAGATCTTCCACGTCCGTATCCTGGCCAACGACACCCTGGTGATGATCCCCAGCGCTTCGGCCGACGAGATCGGCATCCGCAGGCCGGTCACCGAATCCACCATGAGGAAGCTCATCCAGTTCATCAAGAGCAGCGACGTGGACATCACGACCGACTGGAAGGGCCGCTACAAAGAGAATATCAGCCTGATGAAGTCCGGGACCCTGTTCGACATGGCCCTGGTGCTCAAGGGGCTCTACTGCCTGAGCCAGGTCAAGCCGCTCTCCTTCAGGGAGAAGAAGATGCTCGAGAAGGTCAAGGACCTCATCGTGACCGAGCTCTCCGAAGCCACCGACCTGCCGAGTTCCAAGATCGAGGGACGCATCAGGGAGGCCCTTTCCCAGGCCGCCAAGAACTTCAAGCCTGAAGTAGCCACCTGAACCCGGGCCAGATGCTACTGCCGTCGATAATATTCTTCGTCCTGTGCCTTGTCCTGAGCGCCTTCTTCTCCTCCTCAGAGACCGCTTTCATGGCCGTCAACCCCTTCGCCCTCGAAAGCCGGGAAAAGCAGGGCTCGAGGCGGGCCCGCCTGGCCAGGCGCGTCCTGGGCCGGGTCAACGAGCTTCTGGCCACGATCCTCATAGGCAACACGCTGGCCAACGCGGCCGCAGCCTCGGTGGCCACGGCCGTCTTCGCCGCATTCTTCCGGGACCGGAACAAAGCCGTAATCTTCGCCACGGTGACCACGACGCTCCTGCTGCTCATATTCTCGGAGCTGACGCCCAAGACCTATGCCGCCCACAACCCGCTGAAGCTGGCCCTTTCGAGCGGCCCGCCCCTCAAGGGCTTCATGATGCTCTTCTATCCGCTCGTCAAGGCCCTGGCCTTCGTGACCGGGCTCCTGGTGCCCTCGGCCGGGAAGAGCGGCCGGGGCGGCCCGGCCCTGCTCAACGAGGACGAGGTCAGGCTCATGTTCAGAGCCGGGGCAGGAGGCCTGTCGGTGCTGCGCAGGCGGATGATCTCGGGAGCGCTCGACATCGGCTCCAGGCCGGTCCGTGACATAATCGTGCCCAGGCCCCAGGTGAAAGCCCTGCCCGTCGACGCCACGCTCGAGGAGGTCATAGCCGCCATCCAGGCCTCGGGATTCTCGCGCTATCCCGTTTACCGCGGGCGACTGGACAACATCGAAGGCGTGCTCCACGCCAAGGACCTCATCGCCGGCCTGGCGGGCGGCGGCAGCCGAGCCTTTGACCTCAAGTCCTTACTGAAGCGGCCTTTCTTCCTGCCCGAGGCCGCCAGCCTGGAGCACGCCCTTCTCGAGATGCAGAAAAACTCCGTGCACATGGCCATCATCGTCGACGAGTTCGGCAGCGTCGAGGGCATCGTCACCCTGGAAGACATCCTCGAGGAAGTGGTCGGCGACATCAGGGACGAGCACGACGGCAAGACCCGGGAGCTCATCACAGTCATGGATGAAACGAACTTCCTTGTAGAAGGCGCGGCGCCGGTCAAGGAAGTCAACGAAAGGCTCAAACTCGGGCTGCCGGAAAAGAGCGATTATTCGACCCTGGCCGGCTTTTTCCTGGCCCGCTTCGGCCGGCTGCCCCGGGAGAACGATCACATAGACCACGACGGTTGGCGGCTGAGAGTGGAAAAGATGCACGGTCGGCGCATCGCCCTGATCTTCGTCAGCCGGCCGGCGGCCGGCGGGCAGGGCAAGAAATGAAGACTTTCGCTGTCAACAAGAGCGCCCGCCATGACTACGAGATCCTCGAGACGGTCGAGGCCGGCATCGCCCTCCTCGGCAGCGAGGTCAAGTCCATAAGGGAAGGCCGTATCAGCCTGAAAGAAAGCTACGCCGAGGACCGGGCCGGAGGGATCTTCCTCGTCCAGTGCCACATCAGCCCTTACGAGGCAGCCAACATATTCAATCACGAGCCGGAGCGGGAACGCAGGCTGCTGCTCCACAAGCGCGAAATAAAGCGCCTGGCCGGCAAGATCAAGGAAAAGGGCCTGACGCTCGTGCCGACCAGGGTCTTCGCCAACGACAAGGGTCGTATCAAGGTCGAGCTGGCCCTGGCCCGCGGCAAGAGGGAATACGAGAAGAGGGAAGCGATCAAGAAGCGAGACACCGACCGGGAGATGCGGGCGGCCCTGAAGAAGGGCCGTCGGTAGGAACAGGCGTCGACAAGCCTGTCCAGTTCAGCGCTGTTTCCGGGCGGCGGCGAACCTGGCCGCCAGCAGCAGGGCCTCGATCATGCTGCCCGGGTCGGCGACGCCCCGGCCGGCGAGGTCGAAACCCGTGCCGTGGTCCGGGGAAGTGCGGACGAACGGCAGGCCGAGCGTCACGTTCACCCCTTTCCTGAAAGAGACCAGTTTGAAGCCCGCCAATCCCTGGTCGTGATAGAGAGACACGGCCATCACTCCGGGCCGTCTGAACGCGCGCAGGAGGACGGAATCCGGCGGGTAAGGGCCTGTCACGGGGATGCCGGCGCGCCTGGCCTCTTCGACGGCCGGGACGATCTCTTCTTTTTCCTCCCGGCCGAGCAGGCCGTCTTCGCCGGCATGGGGGTTGAGGCCGGCCAGCAGGAACTCGGCCGGCAAAGCGTCGAGCTCCGCCAAGTCATTGTGCAGCCCGGCCAGAAAACGGACCAGCGCTTCCTTGCGGACCAGGCCCAGGGCTTCTTTCAGCGGCAGGTGATGGCTGAACAGGGCCAGCCTGAGCTCGTCCGACCAGAAGGTCATCTTGGCGGACGGCTGGAGGTGTTCGAAGTAGTCGGTGTGGCCGCGCCAGCCGATCCCGGCCAGGCTCCAGGCTTCCTTCGAGACCGGCCCGGTCACGACCGCGTCCAGCGCTCCGCGCCGGGCTTTTTTCACGGCGGCCTCGAAGAAGGCGAAAGAAGCGGCGCCGTTGGCGGCGGCCGGCCGGCCTTTTTGCAGGGCCTGGCGGTCGGTGCCTATGTGAAAAATGAAATGTCCCGGCCGGCCCGTTAGGGCTTCGTCCCAGGGCTCGAACTCGAGCCTGCCGCGGAGCTCCCTCAGCCCGGCTTCAACGATGTCCCTGTCGCCGAAGACGACCAGGGCGTGGGTGCGGGCCATGGCCTTGGTCTCGAGGAGAGCTTTGAGGACGACTTCCGGGCCGACGCCGCCCGGGTCGCCGAGACAGATCCCGATCCGGGACGGGGTCATTTCTTTCTGTCTCTGGCCTCTGGCGCTTTAGGTTTGTCCTCGAGCTTGTAGATGCAGCGGATGGCGTGTTTGTAGATGAGCAGGTTGGGCGCGTCGTCGCGGTTGAGCTTGATGCAGCTCCGGTCGTACCACTCGATGTAGCCCTCGACGACCTCGCCGTTCGTGAAAACCACGGCCATGGGCGTCTTCTTGCCCATCTGCTTCAGGTAGTAGTAGCTTTCGGCGAAGGTGTCCGTGGGGGGATGGGACTTCCTGTGAGCCGCGTCCTTCTCGCGTTCCTTTTCCTGGGTCATTTGGTCCTTGATCTCCGACAGGCTCGGCCTGATCAGCCTTCTGTTCATGGAATCATCTCCAATCGTTTTTGGGGGACGGAGAGCTTCCCTTTGCATTCGATTCTACCACGCCGCCCGGACGTTTTCAACAGGGCGGGTCGCCGCCGCGCCGGCGGCCAGCTCAGCGTTCGTTGAGGTAGTCGACGAGCTTGATGTTCCTGTTGTCCAGGGTCAGGCCGAGCGCCCTGTCCAGGTTCGAAAGCGAGATGTTGTAGGTGATCACGGCGTTGAGCTCGTTGACCCTGGCGTTGGCCAGGTCCCGCTGGTAGGAAAGCACCGTGAAGTTGGTGCTCTGGCCGACCTTGAGCTTCTCCTCTTCGGCCGCCAGCTTCTGCTCGGCCAGCTCCCTGGCCACTTTGTAGGCCGCGATGCGCTTGTAGTTGGCCTCGACGGCCCGGACGGCGTTCTTGATCTCCAGGACGACCTGCTCCTTCTGGTTCTCGAGGTTGAGCAGGGCCTGCCTCATGTTCAACTGCGCCTGGGCCAGGTTGGCCCGGGAAAAGACGTTGGCCAGGGGCAGGGAGAAGCTCAGGCCGACGGTATAGTTCTTGTACTTGAAGTTGAAAGTGTCCTTGAGGGAGTCGGAAATGCCGCCTGGGATGGTGTAGTCGATGATCCCGTCCAGGGGGTTGCCGATGTACACGATCCTGGTCCCGGAAACACCCGGGCTCCAGACAGAAGCCGTCAGGCTGAGGTCGGGCAGGACCTGGTTCCGGGCGTAGCTCAGGCTCAATCCTTGGTTCTTCAGTCCGATCCTGGCCTGCTCGAGGTCCGGCCGGTTCTGGACGGCGATAGCCAACGCTTCTTCGAGCTTCACCGTCTTTTCCGAGATGTTCGGGCTGTCGGTGGGGATAATGGCCGATATGCCCTGCTCCTCCTCGCCGGTGATGTTGAGGATCTGCTTGAGCTGGTCCTCGGCGTTCTTGACCTGAGCCTCCGCCTGGATGATGTCCGCTTCGCGCGAGGCCACCTCGGCCTGGGCGCTCAGGATGTCCATCGGCGCCATGGTGCCGATCTCGACCGACCGCTTGTTCTTTTCCAGCAGGTCGCGGGCCAGGTCCAGGGCGCTGCGCTTGACGTTGAGGTTCTCGATGCTGTAGACGAGGTTCCAGTAGGCGCTGTCGACGCTGTAGACCAGGTCCATCAGGGACTTCTTCAGCTGCTGTTCCGAGATCGACAGGTTGTTGGCCGCGACCAGGATCTCGCGCCGGCTCAGGTTGTAGCCGAAGTTCCGCAGCAGCGGCTGCGTGTAGTTGACGCGCAGGGTGCTGCCGTAGCGCGGGTTGATGGTCTGGGCGGTCCGGTTGCTCACCGTCCTGTAGGCCGTGAGCGACAGGGTCAGCGAGCCGCCGAAGGGCACGGCCTGGCTGGCCTGGAAGGAGATATTATTGGTCTGGTCGCTGACGCTCTCGGCCGCCTCCAGCCAGGAATAGGAGGCCTGGTTCTGGTCCTGGGTCTGGACGGAGAGGGACAGACTTGGCAGGAACTTCTCCTGGGCCTGGTTCAGGGCCTCGCCCGAGATCTCCGGCCCCAGGACCTGCACGGCCAGCCCGATGTTGCGCTTGAGGGCCCGGGCGACGCATTCGTCGAGAGAAAGCTTGAGCGCGCCCGTTTTTTCTTCCTGGGCCCAGCCCGCGGCCAGGCCGAGGACGAGCAGGCCCAACGGCAGTATGTGAAGGATCTTTTTCATAGCCAACCTCCCGTCATTCGTATCTGAGTGCTTCGATCGGGTCGAGCTTGGACGCCTTGCGGGCCGGATAGAACCCGAAGAAGATGCCCACCGAGGCCGCGAACAGGAACGCCAGCAGCACGGACTGCGGCGTGACGACCGTCTGGATCGAGGCGAAGATCGAGATCTTGCGCACCAGCTTGGAAGCCCCTATGCCGAAGAGAATGCCGATCCCGCCGCCCAGGATGCTGAGCATGACGGCCTCGATCAGGAACTGGAGCAGGATGTCCCTCTCCCTGGCGCCGACGGCCATGCGGATGCCGATCTCCCTGATGCGCTCGGTGACCGAGACCAGCATGATGTTCATGATGCCGATGCCGCCGACGAG
>CAYWJT010000091.1:0-5669 GCA_964458655.1 uncultured Eubacteriales bacterium
GTGATCGGCGTCATGATCGTCGTCGCCCTCGGCATGGGAGGCTATCGCAAGAAATGAGGCCGAGCCTTGAACCGCAGTCGTTCAACCGTGAAATTGACCCGCGGCCCGTTGAAGCCGCCCCCGGTTTCTGATAGCCTTTGCCGGAGGAGGGACAGGATGAACCCGAAGGACTGGCTCCCGAACAGACAGAAGAAGCAGGTCGGCGCCTCGCCGGGAACGCCCGTGTTCGTTGGAGAGAGGAAGGCCGAAGCCGTCAAAATAACCATCATCGACTACGACGAGGCCAAGTTCGACGAAAGGGTCGTCAAGGAGGTCGCCGAGTGTTTCCCCTGCAGGGAAACCTCGACCGTCTCCTGGATCAACGTCGACGGCCTCCACGACGTCGAAGCCGTCCAGCGCCTGGCCGCGCACTTCGGCCTGCACCCCCTGACCGTCGAAGATATAGTGAACACCCAGCAACGGCCGAAACTCGAGGAGTTCGAGGATTACATCTACATCGTCCTCAAGATGCTCATCTACGACGGCGGCTCCGGCGAGGTCGAAAGCGAACAGGTCAGCCTGGTCCTGGGCCGGAACTACGTCTTATCCTTCCAGGAGAAGGCCGGCGACATCTTCGAGCCGGTCCGGGAAAGGATACGCAACGGCAAGGGCCGCATCAGGAAGCGGGGCCCGGACTACCTGGCTTACGCCCTGATAGACGCCGTCGTCGACCATTACTTCCTCATTCTCGAAGCGAGCGGCGAGCGCCTCGAGGGACTCGAGGACAAGGTCGTGGCCGACCCGAGGCCGGAGACGCTCCGCGAAATCCACCGCCTGAAAAGGGACATGATCGAACTGCGCCGCTCGGTCTGGCCGCTGAGGGAAGTCATAGGCGCTCTCGACAGAAGCGAGTCGCGTCTCGTCGACGTCTCGACCCGCGTCTTCCTCCGCGACGTCTACGACCACACCATCCAGGTCATAGACACGGTCGAAACCTTCCGCGACATGCTCTCGGGCATGCACGACACATACCTGTCGAGCATCAGCAACCGCATGAACGAGGTCATGAAGGTCCTGACCGTCATCGCCACGATCTTCATCCCCCTGACCTTCATCGCGGGCATCTACGGCATGAACTTCGAGTTCATGCCAGAGCTCGGCTGGCGCTGGGGCTATTTCGCGGTGATCGGCGTCATGATCGTCGTCGCCCTCGGCATGCTGAAGTATTTCAAGAAGAAGAACTGGCTCTGAGATCCCGGCTCAGAAAGAGAACGGCGGCCGGGCGATCCCCCGCTCGGTGACGATGGCCGTGATCAGCCGCGCCGGAGTGACGTCGAAGGCCGGGTTCCTGACCGGGACTCCCGGCAGGGTGACGAGCCTGCCGCCGACCTCGCGGACCTCGCGGGCCGGCCTCTCCTCGATGGTTATGGCCGACCCGTCGGCAAGTGACGTGTCTATGGTCGAGCGGGGCGCGGCCACGAAGAAAGGCACGCCGTTCTCGCGGGCCAGCACGGCCAGGGAGTAGGTGCCGATCTTGTTGGCCGTGTCGCCGTTGCGGGCGATCCGGTCGGCGCCCACGGCCACGGCCTGCACTTCGCCCAGCTTCATCAGCCAGCCGGCCGCGTTGTCGGTGATGAGGGTCACTGGTATCCTATCGCGCTCGAGCTCCCAGACGGTCAGGCGCGCCCCCTGCAGGAAAGGCCGTGTTTCGCAGGCCAGGACGCGGATAGCCTTGCCGCCGGCAGCGGCCGCGCGGATCATGCCCAGGGCCGTGCCCTGGGCAGCCGTGGCCAGCGCGCCGGTGTTGCAGTGCGTCAGCACGGTCCAGCTGTCGCGAAGGAGCCGCGCGCCGTGAACGCCGATGAGCCGGCACGTCCCTGCGTCCTCGCGCTCGATGGCCGCGGCCTCAGCCAGGAGAGCTTTCTTGAGCGTCGTCAAGCCGGCCGGCCTGTTTTTCTCGAAGGCCGCCCTCATGCGCTCCAGGGCCCAGAAGAGGTTCCGGGCTGTCGGCCTCGTCCGCGCCAGGCGTCCGTAGATCCTCTCGAAATCGCGTTCGAGCTGCCTTCCGCCGCCGCTCTCCAGGCCCATGACGCCCAGGGCCACGCCGTAGGCGGCCGCTATGCCGACGGCCGGGGCTCCCCTGACGGCCATCTTCTCGATGGCCTGGGCCACCTGGATGTAGGTCCGGCAGCGCAGATAGACTTCCTGCCAGGGGAGTTTCCTCTGGTCGATGATGACCAGCGCGCCGTCCTTCCAGGCCAGGGACGGCAGCATGCCTCAACCCTTCTTCCAGGCCGGCGTCCGTTCGTCCCGCCAGCCCCATTTCTTGACCCAGGCCCTGTGCCTATCAAGGAGCCTGCCCTGCGCCGCTTCATCGGCCGAGGCCGCAAGGCGCTCGTAGCAGAAGACGATTTGGTTGTCGTTGTCGCGCATGGCCTTCTCGGACGGCAGGCCCAGCTCGCGGGCGATGACGGCCTCCTGGTAGGCGCGCTCGTAGTCGCCGGTGTGCCCGCAGACCTGCGATATCAGGTAATGATACAGGCCGCAGGCGTAATCGCCCAGCACAAGGGAGTCGAGCTCGCCGAGCAGGCCGGCGAGCGCCTTTTTTCTCTCTTTCTCCGGAAGGCCGAGGCTGTTCTTGAGGACGGCTTCGGTCCGCCTCGAGGCCGCGGCCATGGCCGCCGGCCTGAACTTGGACCGGCGCATCAGCTCGGCGTAGACGCGGCCGGCCGATTCCTCGAGCCCCAGCTCGCTGAAGCTGATGGCCAGGCCGACCAGGGCGACGTCTGAGGCCCAGGATTGAGCCGGCTCATGGCCCAGGTCGAAGGCCTTGAGGAAACTGGCCTCGGCCTCCTTCCACAGCCCCAGGTTGACCTCGGCCAGCCCCTTGATCGTGAAGGCCTGGGCCGAGGGCCGGCGCCGGGACGCCACGGCCGCCTCGCTCCTCGCCCGCTCGAAACAGGCCGCCGCCTGTTCCGCGCGCATGGCGGCCGATTCCTCGCCCGCCCTGGTGTAGTAGAGCTTGGCGTTCTCGAGATGGGTGGCGCAGGCGGCCGCGGCCAGGCCTACGGCCAGCAGCGCGCACAGGGTCACGGACTTTCTCGTCTTCATGGCGATTTGACCTTATCGATGATCAGGTCTTGGACTTCCTCGTCGCGAAGGAGGTGGATGCCCAGGCCGCCGGCTTCCCTTGCCAGACGCCTCAGGCTCCTCCAGAATTCGCGGCTCGAGGCCGCCGGCGCCACGTCCTTCAGGGCCTGCCTTGTCCGCGGCTCGAACTCTTCGACCAGCCGGCGGAAGTCGCCTGAAGAGAGTTCCTCCAGGAACAGGCCTTGGAGGAAGGGGTCATCGAGACCGAGGACGGGATAGAGGGCGGCGAAGGCCCGCCTCAAGGCGGCGAGGTCGCGGGCCCGGAGTTCCTCGGAGTAGGACCTGGCCAGGGCGGCGTCGGACTCGAAAAAGGCGACAACGAAATCGTCGGGCTTGACCATAACGACTTCGGGCTCGAGGCCCACTTTCCAGCCCAGGACCTTTTCTCTGACGTCGTAAGACCGGCGGACGGCCCAGATGAAAACGGACCGCAGGAGCGGGAAATATATATACGGAGCGTCGGGGAGGAACCGCCTGACGATCTCGACGGCCCTGGCCACGGTCTTCTCGAGTTCTTGTTTGTCCATCGCCCGCAGGGCCATTTTTATCCCAACGGCGGGCCGCTTTTCAAGTATCCGAAGCCTCTATGACGAATAGAGCAGGCGCCGTTCCCGTTTTTCATCCATGTCCGCCTGCGTCCGGAAGCGCTACTTGACCTCGAGGACGGCCAGGAAGGCTTCCTGCGGTATGTCGACCTTGCCGATGCGGCGCATCCTCTTTTTGCCCTTCTTCTGCTTCTCGAGGAGCTTCATCTTGCGGGTGTAGTCGCCGCCGTAGAGCTTGGCCAGGACGTCCTTGCGGAAGGGCTTGACCGTCTCGCGGGCGATGATGCGCTTGCCGACGGCCGCCTGCAGGATGACCTCGAACTGCTGGCGGGGTATGGCCTTGCGCATGCGCTCGACCAGGGCCCGGCCCATGGCGTAGGCCTTGTCCTCGTGGACGATGAGCGAAAGCGCGTCGACCTCCTCGCCGTTGACCAGGATGTCGAGCTTGACGAGAGGGCCTTCCTTGAAGCCCCGGAACTCGTAGTCCATCGAGGCGTAGCCCTGCGACACCGACTTGAGCTGGTTGTGGAAATCGAAGACGACCTCGTTGAGCGGCACGAGGTACTCGAGCAGGACGCGGCCGGTGCCGATGTATTCCAGCTTCTTCTGCTCGCCGCGGCGCTCGTCGAGGAGCTGGAGGATGGGGCCGAGGTAGCGGTCGGGCGTGATGACGGTCATCCCGATGACCGGCTCGGCGACGGAGGCCACCTCCTGCTGGGGCGGCAGCTCGGAGGGATTGTGGATCTCGACGGTCTCGCCGCGCGTCGTCCGCACCCGGTAGCCGACGCTCGGTGCGGTCGAGATGAGGTCCAGCCCGAACTCCCTCTCCAGCCGCTCCTGGACTATCTCGCGGTGGAGCAGGCCCAGGAAGCCGGCCCTGAAGCCCAGGCCCAGAGCCGGCGAGTTCTCCGGCTCGAACTGGACCGAGGCGTCGTTGAGCTTGAGCTTGTCCAAGGCGCCGCGCAGGTCCTCGATGCGGCTGTCGCCGGCCGGGAACAGGCCGCAGAAGACCATGGGCTTGGCTTCCTTGAAACCCGGCAGGGGCGAGGCCGCCGGCCGGTCCCGGAGCGTCATCGTGTCGCCGACCCGGGCGCTGCGCAGGTTCTTGATGCCGGCGATGACGTAGCCCACCTCGCCGGTCAGTATGCGGTCCGTCTTCACCGGCTTGGGCGTGAGGTAGCCGAGCTCCTCGACCTCGTACTCCTCGCCCGACGACATCAGGACGACGCGGTCGCCGGCCGCGAGCGAACCGTCGCGGACCCGGACGAGCACCACCACTCCGCGGTAAGGGTCGAACCAGGAGTCGAACATCAGGGCCTTGAGCGGCGCCTCGGGGTCGCCTTGCGGGGGCGGAACGCGAGCGATCACGGCCTCGAACACCTCCTCGACGCCCGTGCCTTTCTTGGCGCTCACGGCCAGGGCCTCCGACTTCGGCAGGCCGATGATATGCTCCAGCTGCTCCAGCGTGGCCTCGACGTCGGCCTGGGGCAGGTCGATCTTGTTGATGACAGGCACCAGGACGAGCTCGTTCTGGACGGCCAAGTAGGTGTTGGCCACGGTCTGGGCCTCGACGCCCTGCGAAGCGTCTATGACGAGCAGGGCGCCCTCGCAGGCGGCCAGGCTGCGCGAGACCTCGTAGGAGAAGTCCACGTGGCCGGGCGTGTCGATGAGGTTGAGGACGTAGTCCTCGCCCCGCCGGGAGCGGTAGTTGAGCCGGGCCGTCTGGGCCTTGATGGTTATACCGCGCTCCCGCTCGATCTCCATCGTGTCCAGGACCTGCTCCTTCAGCTCGCGCGCCGACAGGGCGCCGGTCAGCTCGATGAAGCGGTCGGCCAGGGTGGACTTGCCGTGGTCGACATGGGCGATGACGGAGAAGTTGCGTATGCGTCTCATGGGAAAAATCATCATGGCAGAAAAGACGGCGCCGGTCAAACGCCCGCCGGTGAGCTCGTTCAGATACATAGGTGACACGATGGGCTATGATAGGTGCCGCCA
>CAYWJT010000092.1:0-5434 GCA_964458655.1 uncultured Eubacteriales bacterium
CATCTACGCTATGCTACCCGTTGATGCACGCAGGGCCATCGAACTCTTCCGGGAGTGCCTCGGCCAGGCCGCGCGATCTAAGGACGTCCGGAATGAGCGAGAGGCCCGGTTCAGCCTCGGGGTTCTGTACTGGAACGTCGGCGACCTCAAGCTTTCCAGAGAGCAATTCCTTGCGGCCTCCTCGCTGGCGGACCGTTCGGCCGACGATAGCGCCGCGTCCCATGCCCGGTCGGCCCTAAAGATCATCGACCTTTACCTGCAGGGTAAAAGCCTGTTCGCCGCCGGCAAACACGGGGAGGCGATCAAGTCATACGACGAAGCCATCGCTCTTTCCCGCGTGGTCAATATCAGCGATTTCGAGCTCAAGTGCGGCCGCTTGGCCAGCCTGGCTTACTGGGAACTCAACGATTACGGCACGTTCTACGCCCTCAACAGGAAGAACCTGGACCTGGCCGTGAAACTGCGCCATATAAAAGAAGAGGTCCGGGCCTTGAACAACCTCGGCGCCTACTTCATCAAAATGGGCAGCTTCGCCACCGCCCTCGGATACCTGGAAAAGGCGCGTTCGGAAGCGAAGGCGAATAACATATTGACCGACCTGGCGGACCTGTCCTTGAATATCGGGGTCATCATGGCTAACCTGGGGAATTTCGACGGGTCCATAAGCTACCTCAACGAAGCCCTGGGCATATTCAGCTCACTCGGCGACAACAGCTCCGTGGCCGAGACCATGAACAACATCGGCCATACCCTGAGGCTGAAGGCGGTCACTGAGGGTGATGCGGAAGCTTTCCTGGAGGCCAAGAAGTACTTCGAGCAGGCCCTGCGGACGGCCAGGGAGCTGAAAAACGACTACCTGCAGATGGCTTCATACATCAACATCGGCATCATTTACTCCCATCTCAACCTTTATGACAAAGCGTTTGAATATCAACTCCAAGCAGAAAAACTTGCAACTAGTAAGAACCGCGTCTATCAGCTCGGCAAAATCTACAACAACATGGGCATCATCCAGGCCAAGCTCGGAGAAGACAGGAAATCCGTGCAGTATTTCGATAAGGCTCTGGAGCTGGCATCCCGTTTCCCGTCAGGCTCATTCATCTGGGAAACATTCCTCGAGTTGGGAAACAAGAATCGGGCCCTCGGCAAGGACGAAGAGAGCCTCAAGTTTTATAAGGACTCCATCGCGCTCATCGAAGACACCCGTTCCAAGATCGTCATCGAGGACCTCAAGGCCAGCTACTTCGGCGCCGACAGAAGGATGGAAGCCTACCAGAACCTCATCGACCTGCTCGTCACTCTTGACCAAACGCGCCCGGGCCAGGGATACGCCGAAGAAGCCTATCACTACCTCGAGAGGGCCAAGGCCAGAGCCTTTCTCGACAGCCTCGAGGTCTCCGAGGTCGACATCACCCAGGGCATAGACCCCAAGCTCCTGTTCAGGGAAAAGCACCTGACAAGGGAGATTTCCAGGGCCTACACCAGCCTGCTGACTGCCGATATCTCGGAAGACGACAGGCGTCTTACCATGGAGCGAGTGAAAGAACTCGAAGAGCAGCTCTCCGCCCTGAAGAATGAGATTCGGCTTTCAAGCCCCGCCTACGCCGACCTCAAGTACCCGACGGCCATGACCTTCTCAGAGGTCAAAAAGCAAGTCGGCGGCAAGGAATCGGCCTACCTGGCCTATTCGCTCGGAGAAAAGAGCTCGCTCGCCTTCCTCATCACGGCGGACGGCCTGCAAACGGCCCGCCTGCCCGGCAGGAACGACATAAGGGCCAAAGTCATAGCCTACCGCCGGATCCTTTCCGACCCCCAGACGACTGATTTCAAGCTGGGTGAGGAGCTTTTCCGGGAACTCGTCCCGATGAAAATAGGCCCCGCCGTCAGGAAAATAATCATAATCCCCGACGACATCCTGAACATACTGCCTTTTGAAGCCCTCGCGGTCAGCGCTGAACCCCTGCGCTGGCTCGCCGAGGACTATGCCGTGAGTTACGCCCCTTCCGTTACCTCGCTGGCGGCTCTCCAGAAGAGGCGCTCGTCAGGCCGCCGGCCGGGCCGGTCCATCCTGGCCGTCGGTGACCCTGTCTACCAGAGCTTCGTGAAGAACGGCTCAGGCGAGAGCCCGCTCGAAATAAACCCCGAGTTCGGACCCTGGGCGGCCGCGGGCTTCGAACGCCTGCGCTTTTCAGGCTACGAAGCGGCCGGAGCCGCGTCCCTGTTCAAGTCCGGCAAGGCCCAGGTCCTGCTGGGCGAAAAGGCCACCGAGGACGCCTTCAAGGCCGCGCCTCTCCCGGACTACAGGATCATCCATCTCGCGACCCACGCCTTCGTCGACGACCGCAACCCTCTTCGGTCTTCGGTCGTGCTCACCCTCGACCGCGACCCCAACGAAGACGGCCTGCTCCAGATGAGGGAGATCTTCAACCTGAAGCTGAACGCCGACCTCGTGACGCTTTCCGCCTGCCAGACGGGCCTCGGCCAGTTCATCAAGGGCGAAGGCATCTCCGGGATAAACCGGGCCTTTTTCTATGCCGGGGCTTCGTCCGTCTGCATCAGCCTCTGGGCGGTCAACGATGAAGCCACCTACCAACTTATGAACCGCTTCTACCTGCACATCAGGTCGGGCGTGACGGTCAAGGAAGCCCTGCGGACGACCAAGCTCGAGATGATACGGTCGGGCGTCCTGTCCCACCCTTACTACTGGGCGCCCTTCATCGTTTCGGGCAAGAGCGACATCAGGGTTTACTCCCGAACCTCCCTCCCGGCTCTGTGGCTGGCCGTGCCCTTGCTCATCGGCCTGGCGGCCGCCGCGACGGCCAGGACAAAGATCAACTCAAAGCGCAAGCAGCATTCAAGGTAGACGACCGGTTCTAAGACCGTGCTTTTCCAGCATCCGGTAGAGCTGCCTCCTGCTCTTACCCAGTTGCCTCGCAGCCAGAGTCTTGTTCCAGTGGCAGCGGTCGAGCAGGGCGACTAGCTGTTCGGAAGAGATGGCGTCCTTTGCCCGCGGTTCCTCCCGGTCGAATCTAATTTCAGCTGGGGCCCTAAAAAGCCATTTTATAACAATAAATGGCACTTATTATCAATTAGTTATAACTTCATATATTTGGGGAATCCCAGTTTTCCCCTCTCGGATTTTTAGGGCATCATCAAGAGCACTACCAAAATGTGCTATTTCCCATTTTTCCCTATTTATTATCCTTATTATAAAATCTACATTATAAGGCTTCCATGTTGTAATTCGATTATTAACGCCAAATGCAATGCCAATAAATATCCTTTTCGGTTCCATTAATTCGCCAAGATTGTGAACCGTTTCTATAAGAGCTTCTTTTTTAGACTTCACATCGCGGATCTCATTCATTTTCCTAATTGCCGCTTCAATCTCTCGTTTATTAAATATGCACTTGCTTTCTTCTAAAGCTATGTCAGGTCCACCACATTTCTGCGGAAGCCAAGCAATTACATCTATGTACATCCGGGACTGCGCCCTTCCTTTTGCCCTTTCTGGTAGAATTGCAGCATCCCCTTGCGCTCCAGGGTAGCTTACCGAGATCACCCTAAATTCATTTGGCTGCAATACCGAATGAACAACAACAAATGTTACTTCATCCTCATTTATATCATAATCCTTAATTGGAGCAATGTTTAGCGGCTCACCTATAATTTCGAATCCTCTTGTTTCTTTAATAAAATCATAATTCGAGTTTGATTCTATACTAAACAATGAATTTCGATTCCATTTGATTTCAGCTTCAATCGTATCTTCATAATCATGAAGAATAAAGCCGTCACATAATTCAAGGATACAACGAGCTACTTTATTCATATTTATTGAACTAAGCTTATTTTTTATTTTTATGGTTACATCATAAGTTTTATTACACTTTTTATTGATATTAGTAATTGCTTTAATAAGATTACGATCTAGGCCTTCTTCTGTTGCTTGCTTGACAAAATACCTAATTAATTTGTTAATGTCTGAATCTGCGCTTTTCTTTATACAATATCTAAAATACGTTTTTGTATATCCTCCAATTAAAGAAATAAATGTTATTATGCCTCGATCTGGGTCAGCTGCATGGCTAAAACGGTTAAGTTTTATCGTGATTGATTGGTCGGATACATAGATTCTTGGATGCCTTCTTATAGCTCTCCTTTGCCACTCTTTTAGTAAATTTTCTAGCCCTAATGCACTATCAACGTTTTTTTCATATTCACAATAATTATTATCTTCTGCAAGTTTACTTAGCATGATGCTTGTAAACGCACTGGGGCTTTTTATTTTATTTCCATGCTCGCCGATAATAACGCCTGTATAGGTGAGAATATTTTCTGCGATCGATATAACATTAACTGGTGGGCACGAAAGGTTTATCTTATCGCGGACCAGAATGGTAGGATTATCTTTAATACTAGGCCAACGCCCCATTATAAATCCTTTATAACCAAGACGCTCCTTAAGTATTTTCGCAACGGAAAGCGGATTAAAATCAGTTAAGCCTCCATGGGCCCTGTCTGATGTTTTTTCACCAGCTATCTTAAGGTATATCCCCCCTACCATTGCGGCCGATATTGCGCCAATGGCCCTCTGTAACTCATGATCTTCTGTAAGAACGGCTTCGGAAAATTCACCTATCACCAGAGGAATTTCTTTGTCATTTATAACAACCGTAATTAAGAAATCTGGTGTTGTAAGGGAATATATCGCCCCAATGCAATTTTTAAATGAAAGCGGAATATTAGTCGGTCTCCTTATTAGTTTAATAGGGATATTTTTATTTGTAATCGCCAGCCCTTTCTTAACGCCCGGCACAACAAATGCCATCGCCTGTTCTAAGCATTCAAAATAAACTCTTATCTCCATTCTTAATTCATCTCTTAAAAAGAATTATATGCTCCATTTTCCCCTTTTGTCTAAACGCAGAATTAAACATTTTACTAGATAGGTCCTGGCTATAATCAATTTTATCAATAAACTTCATTCCAACTTGGTTCGCTAAATCTATTATTATCTTATCTCCATTTATCCGTATTCCGTTAATGATGGAATCGCCGATAATAAAAACTGCAATTCCGTCTTTTTTTAGAAATGTGCCTATTTTTTCGAAACTCTTTTTCATATCGTTAATATAATATTCGAGTCCTTGCTTTTTACTTGAATGCTTATCTCTTGATCCTATTTCTTTATTTTGTACATATTTATAATCGTATCCGAGCCAGTACATCCTTAATTTATGATATAAATAATAATCATACGTATTTGCATATGGAGGAGAAGTAACAACTAAATCTGCTTTTTTTGCACCAATCATAGGCAAATTTCTTATATCATCCCAAATTACTCTTATGTTGGAATTGCTAGCCTTCTTTAAAAAATCTCTCATACGCTCGTTCATATCATGTATTTTTTTTACATATAGATTAATTA
>CAYWJT010000093.1:0-5379 GCA_964458655.1 uncultured Eubacteriales bacterium
GCTTGGTCCCGCCTTCCACCGTTCCAGGCGGCTTGACGCTCTGACCGGCGGCCGCAGCCCGTTCGGCTCCGGCGGCCGCAGCCTGCGCTCCCGTCGCCGCCGCCTCTCCAGCCGTCGCCTGCCCCGCGCGCTGGGCCTGCTGCTGCCCGCCTTGCTGAGCCCCGCCCTGGGACTGCTGGCGGCGCGCCCTCCTGGATTCGGCCTCGCTGCGCCGGGTTTCCGCCGCCGCCTGCTCCGCCTGCTGTTGGGTCTGGTCCGCGCGGGCCTGCTGCCCGACGGCCTGTTGAGCTGCGGCCTGGGCTTCCCGGGCCTGCTCGGCTCTGGCCGCATCGGCCGTCAATTGATGGACGCTGCTCAACGTGATCTCGTCGCGGATGCGCAGGGCTTCGCCCACGTAACCATCGCGCCTCTCGTACGTGTCGGGGTACCTTCTCTTCGTTTCAGAGAGGAACTGGTCGATGTAACTCTCAGCAGAGCGCAGCGCGGCCGCATCCCTGGTTTCGAGGTATTGCTCATAGAAGGCCTTGCCGGTCGCGAACAGGGCGTAAGGGTCCTGTATGAACCCGTAGGCCGCCATATAGAGCGGGATCCCGGCAATATAATTCTTATCGGCGATCAATTTGTCCCCGGACGCCATGGATCCTGTGTAACCGTCGATGGCCACGATCCTCGCGCGTATGCGCTCCCTGTCGAGCCGCACTCCGTCGATCGTGGTGAACATGTTGGCCCGTTCCAGGAGCCTTTCGTAATAAAGCTTGGCCAAGGGATACAGCCTGGCCTCAAAATTGCTGTCGCCCGCCAGCAATAGGTAAGCCGGTTCTCTCGGGCATTTTTCCAGCGCCTGGCTGATATCCTCCAGCGCTTTCTTGTAATCCTTGGCATCGAAAAAGGCCTTGGCCCTTATGTAAAAAGTGTCCGCGGCAAGTTTCGTCAGGCCGTCGCATTCCTGTTCCTGGCCGCTCCCGGCAGGGGACTCGCCGTCCCATCCAGGACCGTGATAAAGGGCTCCCGGGTATTGGTCGGGGCCGGCAGGCTCCGGCCCGGTCCCTTTGGGATCAGACGGCGCGGCCCAGAGCTCCGCCGCCGCTTCGGCTTCGGCGCCCCTCTCGGCGGCGTTGAGCATGATGTCGCCGAGCCAGAGGGTCGGCCGCGCTGCCGGGCCCGTTCTCAGGCCGGCCGCCGGCCCCCTGACCGGCGGCGCCGCCGACGCGCCGGCGCCGGTCGGCACCCGGTCGCACATCAGCGACAGGATGTGCGTGTAGGCCGCGTCCAGCATCTTCTGCATGTTCTCGTTCTCGCCGACCACGTCCAGCTGGATGGCTCCCTTCTGACGCAGCTCCTCCAGCGTCGCCTGCAGGTCCGCCCTCAGCTTCACCACCTTGACCGTCCCCTCGACCGCCAGCTTGATGTCGTGCTGCGTGTACACCTTGTCCCAGTCCACCTTCAGCTTGGCCTGGAAGGCCGGCGTCACACCGGCGAACTTCAGCACGAACTGCACCGAAATGTCCGAGGTCGGGTTCTTGAACGACTCCCAGAGGAGCGACGCCCCTTCCTCCGTCAGGGCGATCGATACGGCCGCCTTCTGGCCCGGCATCACAGGCGCCTTGCCCTCCCCGACGATCCGCCGGGTGAACAGCCCGCCCTCGCCGGCCGTGGCCGAGACGATCCGGAACGTCCCCTCCTTGAACGGCACCGGCCCGGCCACCTTGGCCTGGGGGTCGGTAAGCTTGAGGGCCGACTCGGCCGAGCTCAGCTCGCCGCTGGAATAGCCCCAGGTGACCAGGAAGTGGACCACTCCGCCCTTGGTCGCGCCGTCGGTCTTGGAGTACTTGATGAAGGTGAACTCCGGCGTGCCGTCGCGCTTGACGGCCAGCCGCGGCTCGTCCGGCACGAAGTAGTACTTGTGCGGGTCGGCATGGTCCCGATAGAACACGAACCGCCCCGCCTGCACCACCTCGTCCAGCGCCACCTCCGCAACAAGCGGCAGGGCTGAGACGAGCGTGAGGATTGACATGACGGACAGGAACAAAGAGACGTTTCTTCTCATGTCGCACCCTCCCTATAGATACCGGTGCTCGACCCGGGACGGAGCAGGCCGGGGGTTACCACCGGCCGCCTCCCGCCGCGGGTTTCGAGGTTTCGTTCTTTATCACCGTGTCGTAGGTTGAAAGGTCGAGGAAGGCGTTGTCGCCTTCCTGCCATTCGCTCCTCTCCGAACGGCCGTCGCCGTAGATGCGGGTCAGCCGGTAGCGGTATTTGCCGCCCTTCGCCTCGGGGATGTTGAACTCGAGGTCGACCTGCGGCTCGCTCCCGGCCGAGAAGCTGACGGTCTTGAAGTCGCGCTGGCCCCGGGCCGTCCGGATCTCGATCTCGACCGTGAGCTTGGCCAGGCCCCCCGCGGGGTTGTTCAGGAAATCGAAGCAGATGACGCTCAGGCGCCGGTAGTTGAAGGAGAACTTCTCGGCCAGGTTGATGACCTTGAAGAGGTCCGGCTGGTCGTCCATTGATACGGGGACGGCCAGGCTCAGCCGGCCGCCCCTCTCGCCCGGTTTGAGCTTGCCTTCTTCATCGAGCTCGTAGCCCCCGTAGGAGAAGGAACATTCGACGCTCAGGCCGGCCGCCTTCTTCTCCTCGAACAACGCCCAGAGGTAGGAGGCGGAGGCGCCGCTTAAGGGCAGACTGAAGTTCTTCCCTGCCCAGAGAACCCTGTTCGAGGCCAGCTCTTTTTTCTCCTGTTTCTCCTGACCGGTCGCGTCGCCTTCAAGGCCGGTGTAGCTGAGGGCTATCTCCATGGCCTCGATGGGCACGGGCCGGTACTCGAACCCGGCGCCTTTGGCCGCTTTCAGCGCCTGCGAGTCGTCGCCGAGCTCCACGTCCAGGCCCAGGACGCCCCCGCTCGTCGTGCTCAGCCCTCCGGCCGCCCCCTGCTTGACATGCATGTACTTGTAGAAGAAGAAGCGGGGTTTCCCGAATGTCTGGGCCAGGACGAGCGAGGTCGGGACGTAATAGAAGAGCTTCGGGTCGCGATGGTCAGGATATATGATGATCCTGCCGGCGACGGTCTCCGGCCTGGACAGCACGGGTTCGGCTTGGAGGAGGGCAGCGACCAACAGGACGGCCGGCGCCGCCAGTATCGCGAACCGCTTCACCGCCCGCTCCTTATCTTTACCTTCGTCTCCCTCACTTTTTCTCGTAATAGGCGTAGATGAAGGGGTCGGTGGCCTTCTTCCAGCCCGATGAGACCTTGGTGTTGTCCTTGAAGAGCCAGGTTATGTTGTACTCGTACTCGAGGTTGTTGGGCTCGTGGAAATAGACGTAGTTGATGTTGAGCGGGTCGCCCTTGCGCAGGACGACCTCCTTCTGCAGCTCGCGGCCGAAGTTCTTGTGCCGGAACTGGACGGCGATGCGGATGACGCCGTTCTGGCTCATGTTCTCTTCCTCGGCCAGGACCTCGATGTAACGGTACTTGTGCGGCGGGGTCAGCGTGATGACGGGCTGGCTGGTCTTTATCCAATCGCCGGCCACTTCCAAGCCGCCGGCGTAGCTCCAGAGGGGCTTGTACTCGTATTCCAGCCACTTGTCGGTCGCGTCGCCTTTCCTGCGGTACTTGAGCGATAGCCTGTTGCCGTTCTGCCCGAACTTGGTCTTGTCGAAGATGAGGTCCTCGGTGACGGACTTCATGTCGGGGTCCTCGTACTCCTTCTTGAAGGTGATGCCGGCGAAGTTGAGGAACTGCTGGAAGGTCTCCAGGTCCTCCCCGTCCAGGATGACGTTTATGGTGCGTTCCTCGAAGGTCGGGTCGTCGAGGTCGACGACGCTGAAGATCTGCTGGTTACGGTTGTGCTGCTTGTAGATCTCGCCGATGTTGCCGGTGAGCGGCACCTCCCGCTGGTCGCGCTTGCGCCTGGTCAGGTCCACGGTGTACTTGCCCGTGAGCTTCACGGTTTTCCGGTAGAAGCCGAAGTGGGCCTGGCCGAAGAGCTTGCCCAGCCAGTTGCTGCCCGTCGAGGCCTGGGACTTGCCGATATCCTCCGGGTTGACCGGCTTGGCGTCGAACATCATCTTGGTGATGGTGTTGTAGGCCGTGTCGAGCAGCTCGTCCATCTTGGTGTCCTCGCCGATGACGTCGAGCTTGATGGCCCCCTGCTCCCGGAGCTCGGCGTAGATCTTCTGGATCTGGGCGCTGACGAAGAAGTTGCCGACGCTGGCCTTGAATTCCTTGTGGTCGTAGACCTTGTCCCAGTCCACCGTGAGCAGGGCGTGGTAGGCCGGCGTCAGGCCTTGGTAGGTCATGACGAACTGGACCGAGATGTCGGAGGTCGGCTGCTTGAAGGAGTTCATGAGCAGGGTCGAGCCCTCCTCGGTCAGGGCGATGGAGACGGCCGCTTCCGAGCCGGCCAGCAGGGGAGCTTTGCCCGTTCCGACCACCTTGCGGCTGAAGATGCCGCCCTCGCCGGCCGAGGCGGATATGATATGGAAATCGCCCTTGACGAACATGACCGGCCCGACGATCTTGCCGTCCTTGTCGAACTTGGTCAGCTCCTGCCGGGCCTTGTTGAGCTCCTCCTTGGTCAGGCCGAAGGTGCATAGGAAATGGAGGATGCCTCCGGTTATCTCCTTGCCCGTGCGGACGTACTGGATGAAGCTGAACTTGGGCGTGCCGTCGGGCCAGGTGGCCACGCGCGGGCCCAGCGGCATGTAGTGGTAGGCGTGCGGGTCGGCGTGGTCGCGGAAAAGGAGCGCGTTGCTGACCTGGACCGGCTCGGCGTCGAGCAGGACCTCGGCCCAGACCGCCGGGGCCAGGACGGCCGCGGCCAGGGCCAGCGATATCATGAGACGGAAGCCACGTGAAAGCAGACTTTTCATTCTTACCTCCTCGGGCGCTCGCGTCAGGCCGACGGGCCGCGGCTGCGCCGTTATCTATTGAACAGGGCCTTTATATGGACGATGCCCAGGGTCAGGTCGAGCGAGTCCGTCACTTTCTCCCAGGCGGCCGACTCGGCCGTTTCGCCGGTTTTGAGCACGGCCTTGACCTTGTACTCGAAGGAGAACTGCTCCTCGCTCGACGCCGGCAGGTAGACCACGATGGCGTCCGTGAGCTTGTTCTTGTTGAAATCGAGACCGGTGACGAGCCCGCTCTTGGCCTGGGCGCTCAGGTAGGGCGACCTGACGTCCAGGTGGACCTTCTCGACCTCGAGAGGCGTGTCATAGGCCGACGGGTCGAAGACGTTGGCCAGCACCTCGACCGCCACCTTCCTCATCCTCTCGATGTAGCTGACGACCTCGATGTTGCCCCAGACTTTCTCCAAGCAGGGCTGGCAGTCGAAGTCCGGGGCCACGTCCATCCAGAAGCTTCGGGCGTAGGTCTTGAAGAAGGCG
>CAYWJT010000094.1:0-5187 GCA_964458655.1 uncultured Eubacteriales bacterium
GATGCTCGTCAGCCGGCCCTGGACGCCAAAGATTCTCTGCAGGGCGCGGAGCGGCAGGAAGATGGTCCCGTCGTCCTGGGTGCCGCTGCGTTCCAGGATGCCCACGACCCTGACCTCGATCTCCTTTTCGGGAATCATATAGACGTCCCCGACTTCCCGCTGCTCCAGCTCGGCGGCCTCATATCCCAGCACGGCTTCATAGGCGTCGGGGTCGCTGAACCAACCTCCCTGCCGGAAGGTCAGGATGGACTTCATCCCGGGGAACGTCGCCGGGTCGACGCCGAGGAACGCGGTCATGCCGCCGCTTTCCCCTTTGTTCGGGTCGAAGACGACCTGCATCAGCATGGGCGTCACGCTGTCGACCTCGGGCTCGGAAACCACGTCGAGGACGATGTCATCGCTCATGTACTTGAGCCCGGTGCCGCCCTTGAGCATCAGCGTGGCGGCTTCGTAGGGACAGCCCTTGGCCACGACCAGCATCTGGAAACCCAGGTTGTCGATATCCTTTTCCAGGGAGCTCCTGTAGCCCCGATTGAAGCCGAGCAGGCTGACCAGGACCCAGCTGGCCAGGCCTATCCCGGTTACAGTCAGCAGGCTCCTCGTCTTCTTGCGAAGGAGGTTCTTAAAGGCGATCTGGATGACGCCCATGCGTCCGGTTCTATCGAGTCCCATTTTTCCCTCCGAGCAGAAGCTCGTCGACGAGTATAAGGTTCTTTTTCACCGCCCGCAGGATGGCCCTGAAGTCGTTCTCTGAGTCGGGCGCCGGGTTGCGTATGCCGGCTATCCTGCCCTCCGGCTCTTCCCGTCCTGAAACGACGTCGTAATCCTTGAAGTCGGCCAGGCTCAAGTCGAGCAACTGCGCGGCGAATTCCCGGGAGCGGAAAAGCTTGCCCGAGCGGCCGGTGAACTTCTGGACGTAAAAGCCCCTGATGACGCCTTTGGCGGTCAGGGCCAAGAAGACCTGGATGCCGCCGTAGCTGCCCTTCTGGTTGACGCCGTGGATATAGCCTATGAGCTCCTCTCCCCGGTAGATCTCATACATGGTGTAGGGGACGTCGATCGTCTCGTAGAGCCCGCGGAACCTATCCTGGAGCCGGCTTTCGATCTTCCGTAGCAGAGCTTCCCCGCCGGCCCGGGCGACCGAAACGTAAACCGTCTTGTAACCGGTTGATTCCGGGAACATCAGCTTGACGTCTCTGGCCGGGTCGTTGAGGTCGCAACCAACCGCAGCTCGCGCCGGAGCGGTCAGGAGCGGCATCAGGATCAGGAGCCCCAGCGAAAGGGCGGTCAGAGCGGATGGTCCTATGCGGCCGATCTCGGTCTTCTTGGGCATTCTCTTCCCCCTTAAAGCGCGCCGTAATAATAAAGCTGCAAGGCGAGCCTGGTCCCCGGAAGCCCGTGGTCGTGGAGGACCATGGCGCGGAAAGTCAGGTCCGGACCCATCCTGTAAGTGACGCCGCCGGCGGCCAAGTATGTCCACCGGTCCGCCGTCCTCCGGAACGCGGCCTGGGCTTCGAGCTTGAGCCTGGCCTCCTCGAGCAGGTTGATACCCTGGCGCAGGAGAAGCAGGTGTTCGGCCGAGCCGGCCCTCTTCGCCGTGATCAACTCCAGCCGGCTCTCCAGGTTCCGCCAGAAATATGTCCCGTCTATGGAAACGCTTCTCCAGGCGACCGGCTCCCGCGGTGCCTCTCCCACGCCGTCCATCGAGGACAGCACCCGCCCCGCGCCGAGGGAAAGGCCGAGGCTGTAGTTGTCCCGGACGGCGACACCCCTGGAAACCCTGATGGAAACCAGGTAATTCCCCCTGAGCTTCAAGGCCATGCCTGAACCTGTCGTCAGGCTCAGAGCCGCATCGCCCCGGGGGAAGTCACGGTGGGCCCCGAGTCCCCAATCCCGGTCGAAACCGACGTCCAGCATCGTCGCGTCGGGCAGGAGCAGGGCATGGTTGTCGAGAGCGTAAGCCAGCCCGAAAGCGGGCTTGTTGTGTCCGGCCCAGACGTCGGCGACGCCTGTCTTGACCCTTACATAAGCGTTATAGACCTGCAGGTCGAGGGGACGCTCGCCTTTTTGGTCATAGACCGCGCGCGCCTGGAAGGCCACGTAACCAAGGTCCACCTTCCGCCTGGAGAACCTCAGGACGGAGTCGAGTCCCAGCCCCGGCTTTTGCATCGGGTGGTGCGGGCTCAGTGAAAAGAGGTCCAGCGAGGAGCGCGAGAAGTCCCACGCCGTCACGGCTTGGGCCTCAAAGTATAAAAGGGCGTTCCGATTCCCGACCGACAGCGCCGGTCCCGTCAAGGCGAGAACCGCGAGCAGGCCGGCGCACAGCTGCCGCCTGGTCCGGCCGCCCGGCAAGAAAGAGCCGCCCGTCAAGCTTTGCATATCCCCGGTCTGGCCGCGCCGTTCCGGCCCCGCATCACACCCTGAACAGTATCTTGCCGCGCAGGAGGACCGACTCGCCGCTCTTAAAGGTCAGGACCACCTCCCACTCGCCCGGCATGACGATGTTGAGGGGCAAGAGGTAATCGCCTTTATCGCTGACCTTGAAAGCGACCTCGCCCGAGTCGTGACGGCCGCGCATGGAAGGCATGTCAGAACGGCCGGTCACATCCAAGTCATGGACCCGGCGCCCGTCCGCGTCACGGAGCTTGACCTTGAGCACCACGACCCCCATCTTCGGGGCGCGGTCGAACTCCCAGGTGAAATACCGGCTTTCGGAGATCCGGTTCTGCTTCCCTGAGCCGGCCAGCTCGACGGCATCCTGGCCGGCCTTCTGCGCGGAAAAAAGGACCTCCGGCGAGGACGGCGGGGCATATGCCGCCGTCGCGAGTCCGGAAGTCAGGACGAACGCCGAAAAGAGCAATAAAAGGGCCGAACGGGCTTTCATCTATCCACCTCCAAGCCGCACCATGGCCGCGACAACCTCATTATACTACATTATTCCTATAGTATCTATAGTATTTATAGGATATAGGCCCGGCGGAAGGGATTCTTCTTTTAACTCGGGGCGAGCCCGGCCCTGGCCCTCAGGACCTTCGCGCCTACCCAGCCGGGCTGGGCTTCAGTCCTCGGGAACCTTGGCCACGGAGCAGACCGTGTCGCCGTTCTCCAGGTTGATGATGCGCACGCCCTGGGTGGCCCGGCCGAGCGGCCTGACGTCGGTGGACTTGATGCCGATGACCTTGCCGGCCGTGGTGATGACCAGCAGGTCCTCCTGGTCCAGGCCGACCATGGCCAGCGCGTGGCCGACCTTGGGCGTCGTCCTGAGGTTGAGGACGCCCTGGCCGCCGCGCCTGTGCGCCGGGTACTGCTCGATGGCGGTCTTCTTGCCGTAGCCCCTGTCGGTCGCGGTGAAGACGTACTTGTCCTTGGGCCCGACCACGATCATGCCGATGACCGAGTCCTTGGGCTTGAGCCGGACGGCCTTGACGCCGGCGGCGCCGCGGCCCATCGGCCTGACGTCCTTCTCCTTGAACCTCAGGGCCCGGCCGAGCCGCGTGCCGATGACGATGTCGTTCTTGCCGCCGCTGATCTGGGCCGCGAACAGGTCGCTCTTGGGCCTGAGGTTGATGGCGATGATGCCGCCCTTCCTGACGTTGCGGAACTCGCTCAGGCGTGTCTTCTTGATCAGGCCGTCGGTCGTCAGCATGACGATGAACCGGTCCTCGCTGAACTCCTTGACCGAGACGACGCTGCGGGGCTTCTCGCCGGGCTGGAACTCGAGCAGGTTGGCGATGGCCTTTCCCCGGCCGGAGACGCCCACGTCGGGCACGTCGAGGGCCCGCAGCCAGTACATGCGGCCCTTGTTGGTGAAGACCAGCAGGTAGCTGTGGGTCGAGCAGACGAAGAGGCTCTCGACGACGTCCTCCGGCTTCATGTCGATGCCCCGGCGGCCCTTGCCGCCCCGGGACTGGAGCCGGTAGGAGCTGACCGCGGTTCGCTTGATGTAGCCGCTCGAGGTGTAGACCACGGCCACGTCCTCCTCCTTGACCAGGTCCTCGAGCCGGATCTCGCTCACGGCCTCGTCGCGGATCTCGGTCCGGCGCTCGTCCTTGTACTCCTCCTTTATCTCCCGCAGCTCCTTGATGATGATGGCGTAGACGAGCTTCTCGTCCTTGAGGATGCGCCGCAGCTCGGTGATCTTCTTCTTTATCTCGGCGTACTCCTCCTGGATCTTGTGGCGCTCGAGCTGGCTCAGCCTCTGCAGTTGCAGCTCGAGCACGGCCTGGGCCTGGACCTGCGTCATGCCGAACTTCTCCATCAGGCCGCGGCGGGCCTCCTCCGTGTTCTTGGAGGTCCGGATGAGCTTGATGACGGCGTCTAGATGGTCGAGGCAGATGACCAGGCCTTCCAGGATGTGGGCCCTTTCCTCGGCCTTGCGCAGCTCGAAGCGCGTCCGTCGCAGCACCACTTCCTTGCGGTGGGCGATGAAGTACTTCATCATCTCGAGCAGGCTGAGGAGCTTGGGCTGCTTGTCGACGATGGCCAGCATGATGATGCCGAAGGAGACCTGGAGCTGGGTGTGCTTGAACAGGTTGTTGATGATGATCTCCGGCTGCTCGCCGCGCTTGACCTCGATGACCACGCGCATGCCCGAGCGGTCGGACTCGTCGCGGATGTCGGCGATGCCCTCGATCCTCTTCTCGTTGACCAGCTGGGCGATGGACTCGAGCAGGCGGGACTTGTTGACCTGATAGGGTATCTCCGAGATGACGATCTTGTCCTTTTCGCCCTTGCCTCCCCTCTCGATGGAGGTCTTGGCCCGGATGTGGATGATGCCGCGGCCTTCCTTGTAGGCGTCGACGATGCCCTGGCGGCCGTAGATGATGCCGCCGGTCGGGAAGTCCGGGCCCTGGACGCGGCGCATGACCTCCTTGAGCGGGGCGTCGGGATGCTCGATGAGGTGGATGACGCCGTCGATGACCTCGGCCAGGTTGTGCGGCGGGATATTGGTGGCCATGCCGACGGCGATGCCGTTGCCGCCGTTGACGAGCAGGTTGGGGAACCTGGCCGGCAGGACCTCCGGCATCATCAGGCTCTCGTCGTAGTTGGGGACGAAGTTGACGGTCTCCTTCTCGATGTCGGCCATCAGCTCCTGGGAGAGCTTGCTCAGCCGGACCTCGGTGTAGCGCATGGCCGCCGGCGGGTCGCCGTCGATGGAGCCGAAGTTGCCCTGGCCGTCGACGAGCG
>CAYWJT010000095.1:0-5035 GCA_964458655.1 uncultured Eubacteriales bacterium
TAATCGGTACCTGTCCCCGGTTTTCCCCCGCCCCTGTCCCCGGTTTTCCCCCGCCGGAATTGACGACGCTGCGGACTTTTCGGCTGGAGCTCCCCCAGAATGCCCTTCAGGGAGGCTATCCTGAGGGCAGAGGATTTTTCCCTAACCGTCCCGGGTTGTTCCGTGCTAAAATATGCCTCGTCCGAAACATAACAGGGAGGAAAGACCGACATGATCGCCACGGAAACGGCAAAATCGATACTCATGGTCCTTCTGGGGCTGTCCGTGCTCTGGATGGTGGTCCTGATCATCAGGAACGACGCCCAGTCCTTGGTCAGGGCGATAATCGTGACCGTCCTGGTCGGCGCCGCCTTCTATTACGTCAGTCAGACGAAGCTCGAGAACCTCTCGTTCAAAGCCGTCAAGGAAGACCTCTTCCCTGACAGATACAGGTCCTACCCTTACCAAAAAATCGAATCCACGGTTGGAGGCATCTCACAAACCACGTACGTTTTCCCGGACCCCGGCCCGAAGCTCACGCTCGAGATCGAGGAAGGGGGCCGGTATTTGACGATCAAGAACCTCGACCCGCTCAACCGCGTGCTGGCCGACCTCGGCCTGCCGCCTGTCAAGTCCGCGAAACGGGAGCTCGCCTCCATCACCGGCTCCCGCCTCGACGTCAACCTCTACCGCTGGGACGATTACGACCTCGGTGAACTCACGGTCGAGCGCGGCATCTGCCGCCTCACCGACTCCGCCCAGACCTACCCCTGTATCTCCACCATCACCCTGCGGCGGAGATGACGGCCGGGCGGGCCTGCGGCCGACGGCTTTGCTCTTGGCCGTTCATGACCCGGGACATGCTTGGGGCGCATGTCATGCCCCTTCCTGGTTTTCGGCCCGCCCTTAACCTTCGGGAGTCTCTAGGCCGAGCGAGGCTTTAAGCCCCGTCCTCCCGTTGTTATCCTTTCGTAAGCCCGTCAGGCACACGGAAAACAGTTGCCAAAGGCCATAGCCATCGGATAGACTTGGTCTCCCGGAGCCGGAGTGGAAATGAGCGCTACCACAGCCGCAACCTTGGTCCTGGCCGTGATGGTCGCGGCCTACATAGCCGCCAAGCTGTTCAAGCTCTCGACCGAGCTTTCTCTGCTCGCCGCCGCCCTGGCGGGCGGCCTGGCCGCGGGCGAGGGCCTGCCGGCCAGGCACATCGTCGAGGGCGCCTTCACCTACTTCGACATCTGCCTCATCTTCTTCACCGCCACCCTGTTCATGAACATCCTCAAGGAATCGGGCGGCGTGGCCTTCGTCGTAAGGTCGGCGATCGCCCGCTTCCATCGCCGCAAAGGCCTGCTTTTCATTTTGCTCGCCCTCCTTCTTCTCGTCCCCGGCGGGCTGACCGGCGCAGGCAGCGTCACGGTCCTCATCCTGGGCGGCATGGTCGCCACCATCCTGGCCACCATGGACATCCCTCCGGCCAGGGTCGCGGCCATCATCTTCATCATCGCGGGCCTGAGCGCGGCGGCGCCGCCCGTGAGCCTGTGGGCGATGCTGACCGCGGCCGGCGTAAACATGCCCTATGTGGGCTTTTTCCTGCCGCTGCTCGCGCCCTGCGTGCTGTTGGCCCTGGCCGTCATGTTCTTCCTCGGCCGCAAGTCCAAGCCCGTCAACCTGGAAAAGGCCATGGAGGAACTGCCGCGGCCTCCCCTGGGGATGAACTGGGCCCGGATCGGGCTGCCGTTCGCCGTTTTCCTGGGGCTCGTCGTCGCCGGAAGGCTTTTCCCCTTTTCCTTCCCCATCCTGGGCCTGCCGCTGCCGTTCCTGGCGGCCGCGCTCGCGGCGCTCCTGCTCTCGCCGGTCAGGCTCAACATCCTGCGCATATCCAGGGATACCGTGGAGCAGCTGCTGCCGCTCATCGGGACGCTGACCTGCGCCGGCATCCTGGTCCAGCTCATGACGCTCACCGGCGTGCGCGGGTTGATCTCGATCACGGTCGTGACCCTGCCCCTGACGGCCGTGCTGGCCTCGCTGTTCCTGACGCTCCCAGTCTCCGAGGCCGTGCTCATGTGGGGCGCGGCGCCGGTGCTGGGAGTGCCGCTGGTGCTGTTCTTCAACACCATCGGCTTCAACCCGGTCGTGGCCCTGGCCGGCATGAGCATCATCTGGCCGCTCGGCGACGCCCTGCCGCCGACCGCGATAATCGGCCGGCTGACGGTCGAAACCGTCGGCGTCAAAGAGCCTTACCGGCTGTTCCTGAAGGAGTGCCTGGTGCCGGCCGTGATCATCGCCGCCGCGGGCACGCTGATGGTCGTCTTCAGCAAGGCTCTGGGCTTCCTGGCTGTGTTCTGAGCGCCGCTGCTGTCCGGCCCGGTCGCGGGCCGGAGAGCCGACGGCTGCCGGATAGATGACGGAGTGAGAGGCCTGGCATGGTCGTAACGGTTCTCTATTACGCTCTGACGGCCTACGTGGCCGGGCTCCTGGTCTGGAGCTTCGCGCGCCGGAAGAAGTGGCAGGACGAGGTCCTGACGGTCATCGTCCTCATCCCCTTCCTGCTCCGGCTGCTCCGGCTCAAATGAGATGAGGATGCGGGCATGAAAGGCTCGAGTATCAGGAAGGCCGCGGTCATGCTGGCCGGCCTGGCCCTGGCGGCCGCGGCCGGTTCGGATTTTTATGCCGGCCGGCGTTTCAAGGAACCGGTCGTGCTCGGCCCGTCGGTCGCCTCGGTCAAGAAGCTCGGCGACTATTTCGCCGGCGTCAAAGGGACGGTGAACGACGCCAACGTCTATATGCTCGAGGGCAAAGAGCCGGGCGGGACATTCCTGATACTCGGCGGCACCCATCCGGAAGAGCCGGCCGGCCGGCTGGCCTGCTGGCTGCTCATCGAGAACGCCGTACTCGAGAAGGGCCGGCTCCTCGTCGTCCCGACCGCCAACCGCAGCGCTTCGACCGTGACCAGGCTCGGCGGGGCCTACCCGCGGGACTTCACCATCCCCACACCCTGGGGCGGCCAGAAGTTCCGCATGGGAGACCGCTGGTCCAACCCGCTCGACCAGTGGCCCGACCCCGAAGTCTACATCCACTATCCCTCGCGGCAGCAACTGGCCTATATGGACATCCGCAACCTCAACCGGGCCTTCCCCGGCCGGCCCGGCGGCACCCTGACCGAAAGGACCTGTTTCGCCATAACGGAACTCATCAGGCGCGAGAAGGTCGACGTCGTCATCGACCTCCACGAGGCCGAGCTGCAGTATCCGGTCATCAGCGTCATCGTGGCCCACCAGAAAGGGCTGGACCTGGCCGCCCTGGCCTCGATCGTCATCAGCAGCGAGGAAGGCTTCGCCATCGGGGTCGAGGCTTCGCCGCCCGCCCTGCGCGGCCTGTCGCACCGCGAGCTCGGCGACCACACCGACGCCCTATCGCTTCTGCTCGAAGCGCCGGAGCCGTTCCTGGACGCGACCCGCGGACGGACGGACCGGGCCCTGCTCCTCACGGGCCGGGACGAGTTCGTCGTCAGGGCGGGAAAGCACGGCCTGCTCTTCGAAAAGATCGACGAGAAAGGCTGGCCGATAGATGTCCGCGTCGGCAGGCATACCTCCACCCTGCTCAGACTATTCGAGGTCTGGTCCGAGAACGAGCCGGACCGGCCCGTCACGGTGCGGGAGGGCGTCCCGCATTACAGCGAGGTCGTCGCCAACGGGCTGGGCGGCTATCTAAAGGACCCGGCGGAAGCCGGACCGTCAAGGGTCGTTTTCGAATGACGTCCCGCGGCGCATCGGGATTGGCGGGACGGAAGCCCGCGCGGCCGGCCCTCAAACCTCGAAGATCTTGAACGAGGACGTGATCGGCACGCCGGCCTTGAGCATGTTCCAGACGGGGCAGTAGCGGTCCTCGGAGAGGAAGATGGCCCTCTCCACGGAGGACGGGTCCAGCTTCACCCCGTGCAGCTCGAAGGCGAGCTCGGCCGACGCCAGCACCATGGGGTGGGCGTCCCTCTTGACGCCGGAAGCCCGGACCGTGAGGCCGCGCACGTCCTGTCCCATCTTCTTGAGCAGGCCGACCACGACCTGGCCGCTGCACGCGGCCAGGCTCGTCAGGAGAAGCTCGACCGGCGTGAAGCCGTCCGGTCTGGAGCTCAACCCCGCGGGCACGAAGTCCAGCGTGACCGTTTTTCCGCTGGCGTGGGAGACCCCCTCGAACCTCATGCCGCCCTTGAAAACCGCCTCGGCCTTGATCTCGGAAGCCATGACTTTTACCCTCCGTCAGTTTAGTCGGGGCGTTGACGTCCCGGTCACATATCCCGGCTGCATCCCCTGATCCCGAAGCCCCGGCGCAGCCGCCGCTCTTCCATTGTTTCGCGCGCTATCGAGGAATCGGGGACGGCAGTCGGCATAGCTGCACATATTCCGATAGGAACCATCATAAAAATAGGGAATGTCTGCGCTGCAGCAGGAGCAGGCCGCACATGGCCGCGAGATACAGCCCTGACATGAAAGCGAACAACCTGCTCTCGCGCCTGGCCCTGAGATAGACGCCGGCGCCGCCCGGCTCGGGCAGCGGCTTCGGGTCCCAAGGCAGGCCGTATCTTTCGGCCAGACCCCTGATATTGAGCAGGTGGATGACAGGCACGCCGCGGCCGGCCATGGCCTGAAGCACGCCGGTTTCCCCGGGCTCGGGCCTCGCCACATCCTTCCTGCCGAGCAGTCCTGGCCTGAGCTTGAGGACGCCGGAACTCCTTCCCAGGTTGGCCCAGTTGCCGCCGACGTTTATGAACAGTCCCAACCTTCCCAGTCCGGCCCGTATCCTGTAGACCCTGAGCCTCTGCCTGACGTCATCTTCGAGAGACCCGCCCTCGATGAGCGCCAGGCCCCTGTCCCGTATTTTCGCGAGCAGGCTTTGCCTGACGGGTTCGCTCATCCCGCCGCCTGCGTCCTCGTCGCCTCCGAGCGACACCGCCGAAGTCGCCGCGTTCACCAGGCCGGCCCGGCGCAGGCAGTCCTCCATCTCCAGCCAGCCGAAACCCGGCTGATTGGCCCCCCATTCAGAGGAGCCCAGGGAAACG
>CAYWJT010000096.1:0-4878 GCA_964458655.1 uncultured Eubacteriales bacterium
GGGTGTTATCGGAGTGGGAGAGGGGGGCGGAGTCGGCGTGGCGCTGGGGGCGCGGCCTGGGATGGCGGTCTGGGTCAATTCGAGCGGCGAAGGGGCGCGGCGCTCTTCGAGCGGCACGGGGTCCAGGCCGAGCAGGCGGACGAGGGGGATCTCGACGGGCAGGTAGCGAATGTAGGCGGGCAGGCCGGCGGGGCGGGGCAAGAGCTGCACAAAGACGACGCCGACCGCCAGCAGGCTGACCAGGGCGAAGGCCCAGCGAGCAGCGCGGTTTTCCGTCAACGGGACGCCGCGCCCCTCGCGGCGCGGGGCGCGCCTTTCGACCACGCTGAGCAGGCTGAAATAGGGGGCGGACAGGTACAGGCTGGACTGCCAGACGAGCAGCAGGCACAGGAAGAGGGTGCGGATGCCCGGGCGGACGATCAGCGCCAGCAGCCCGGCGCCCAGGCAGGTCAGGCCGATCAGGGCTTCCCAACGGGTGACCGTCAGGGCGTGGAGCAGCCTGGAGCTGGATTTGGATTTGGGGGTGCGCAGGAAGACGCCCTTGGGCTGGATCAGACCCTGGATGCAGGCCAGGGTCACCGCCCAGCCCAGGCTGAAGAAGCTGTACATGGCGCGGAAAGCCAGCCGCCAGGACAGGCGCAGGGCGTGGCGCAGGATCCAGGTGAAGCGCAGCAGGCCGATCAGCAGGAAGATGGCCGGCAGAATCATCAGCGTGCTGGTCAGCGGTCGGATGGTGAGCGGGCCGCCGGAGAGGCTGAACAGCGCGCCGAGCGCCAGGAACGCGGCGAAGATCAGGTTGAACAGGTCAGTGAACCATTGCAGGCTGCCGACCAGGTAGAAGTAGCGCTGCGCCAGGGTGAGGCGGTTGCCCGGGTCCACCCAATGCGCCCAGGGCATGAGCGATTCCCAATGCTTCTTGAGGATCTGGATGCCGCCAAAACACCAGCGAAAGCGCTGGCGCTTCAGGCCGTCGAAGGTGAAGGGGATCAGCCCCTGGCCGAAGGGGCGGTTGAGATACCAGGAGGTGTAACCGCGCTTGAGCAGGCGCAGGCTGGCTTCGGCGTCCTCGGTGATGCACCATTCGTCCCAGCCGCCGATCTCCTGCAGCGCTGACTTGCGGATCAAGCCCATAGTGCCAGCGAAGATGATGGCGTTGAACTCGTTGCGAACGGGCATGGAGACTTCAAAGAAGTATTTGTAGCCGTAGTAGGTAGATTCCAGGTAGGGGTCGCCGGCGTAGTCGCGGTAATCCTGGGGCGCCTGGACGAAGGCCACCTGCGGGTCGGCGAAGGCGGGCGTGAGCTGGCGCAGGAAGGAGGGAGCTACCTGGTAATCGGCGTCGATCGAGCCGATGATCTCGGCGCGCGGGTCGGTCTGGGTCAAGGCGAAATTGAGCGCGCCGGATTTGTAACCTGGCCATTTATCCAGGTGCATGAAGTGGAATTTAGGGCCCAGCTCCTGACAGAGCTTTTCGATGGCGCGCCAGGTGGCGCTGTCGGGGGTGTTATTATCCACCACCAGCACTTCGTAATCCGGGTAATCCAGCGCAGCCAGCGAGCGCAGGGTGGCGGCTACCACTTCGGGCGGCTCGTTATAGGCCGGTACGTGCAGAGAGACCATCGGGGTGTAGTCTGGACGGGGCTCGAAGCGATCGACGCGGCGGCGCCAGCGGATGCGGCAGACGGCGTCCAGGCTTTCGTAGGTGTGGGTCAGCGCCATCAACAGAGCCAGAGCTTCGATGAAGAAGAAGATCAGCGCCAGCAGGAAGGACAGCGGGTTGAGCGGGGTGAAGCAGGTGACCTGGAAGGCGTAGATGATGAAGAGCAGGGTGGTCAGCAGGCTGGCGGCCCAGGCAGCCTGGCCAAAGGCGTTCCAATCCCGCATCCAGCGGATGCACAGCAGGCCGAAGAGCAGCGCCGCGGCGGTTTGCAAGGCAATCTCATGCGGCACGCCGAAGGTGAGCAAGGCCCACAGGTCGCCCAGGAGTAGCGTTCCGATCCACCAGCCGACCGAAATGACCGGGTTGCCGCGGCGCAGCCGGGCGCCGCCGATCAGCGCGGCGGACAGGTTGATGATCAGCCAGCACAGCGATAGGAACAGGAAGCGGGTGATCATACCAGATGCATCAGGAAGATGACCGCCAGCAGCAGGCCGCCCAGCCACAGGCCGCCAGCGAGCAGCAGCGCCACCAGGCTGCGGACGCGGTCGGCGCGGGTGATGGGGGTGAAGTTCAGGCGCAGAGCGGCCAACGCCGTCAGGCTGGCGAAGATCATTGCCCCCAGCCCAGCCAACAGCAGGCCAAACAGCGCCAGCCACAGCCAGCGATAGGCGCGCTGCAGCCAAGCGGGGCGCGGGGTGGGATACGGCTCCGGCCGGGCACGGCTTTTGGGAACCTGCAATTCGAGTTCGGCGCCGTTGCGGACGTGGTACTGCTCGTCCGTTTCGCCCAGGTACAGCAAGAATGGATCCTGGGCCAGGAGCTGCCTGAGCGGGGGGACGGCGGTACCATCCTGCGCCGCGGGCGGCGGCTGGCGTATATCTTCGGCTGACTCGGACATGAATTTATTGTATCGTTTTTCGGGGTCTTTATGCTAAAATATTTGGGGCATGGCTGAAATTCAAGTTCCCGAATCGCCACACGACCGGCGGGTCACATGGGGCCTGATGGCGGCGGTTGTGGCCTTTGTCCTGGTGATGAGCTGCATCGTGCTGTGGGTGACCGCCTCGCTGATCCAGAGCGAACGGGGAGCGGCGCCCCTGGCCGCGCCATCTGCCACGGCGACGCAACCTTCGCCGACGATCCCGCCCACAGCGACGCCCAGCGCCGCGCTGACCACCCCCACCGTCCCCAGCGACGAGCCGCTGCTGTTGGACGCCACCTGGACGCCGCCGCCGGGGCCGCGGCGTTATGTGCGCTTCAAATTCTGGTATGTGCGCCCGAACAAGATCAAGGTGGGCGAGTGCGTGCAGATCACCTGGGACACGGAGTTCGCCGCCAAATTGCAACTCTATCGCAATGGCGAGTTGATCCTGGATGACGCCCCACCGGCCAAGACGCTGCAGGATTGCCCGACTCAGGTGGGCTACGTGGTGTACCGCATGGTGGGGTTGAACAGTTTTGGGGAGAGCAACTGGATCCAGCTTCAGGTGAAGGTGGTCGCGCCTTAGGATGACGCGCTTGCATCGGTTGGGCATCCTTCTGGCGCTGGCGGTATGGGTCGGGTGTGCGCTCCCTGGCCTGCCGCGGCGCGCCCAGGCGCAGGGGGGCGGCTATCTGCACACTCAGGGCAGCCGTATCCTGGATGCAAACGGGAAGCCGGTGATCGTGAGCGGGATCAGTTGGTTCGGCCTGGAGACGGAGAACTTCGCCCCGCACGGCTTGTGGGCGCGCAGCCTGGATAGCTTCCTGGATCAGATCGTGGCGCTGGGCTTCAACACCATCCGCCTGCCGTACAGCAACCAGCTTCTCGACCCTTCGAGCCAGCCCAACGGGATCAATTATGACCTCAACCCGGATTTGAAGGGCCTGAACGGGTTGGAGATCATGGATCGGGTGATCGCCGGGGCGGGGGCGCGCGGGCTAAAGGTGATCTTGGATCGCCACCGGCCGGATAGCCGGGGGCAATCCGAGCTGTGGTACACGCCGGAATACAGCGAAGCGCGTTGGGTCGGCGATTGGGTGATGCTGGCCGAGCGCTATGCCGGGAACGATACGGTGATCGGGGCGGATTTGCACAACGAGCCGCACGGCCGCGCCACCTGGGGCAGCGGCGATCCGGCCACCGACTGGCGGCTGGCGGCTGAGCGCGCTGGCAACGCCATCCTGGAAGTCAACCCCCACTGGCTGATTATTGTCCAGGGCGTGCAGGAGTACCAGGGGGACTCGTACTGGTGGGGCGGCAATTTGATCGGGGCGCAGGAATATCCGGTGCGCCTGAACCTGCCCGGCAGGCTGGTTTACAGCCCGCACACCTACGGGCCAGGGGTCTATCCGCAGCCCTGGTTCGACGACCCGCGCTTCCCGGAGAACATGCCGGAGATCTGGGATCGGCACTGGGGGTACCTGAGCCGAGAGGATATTGCGCCGGTGATTTTGGGCGAGTTCGGCGGGCGCTCGGTCAGGAACGACAAGGAGGGCGTCTGGCAGCGGGCGCTGGTGGCCTATTTGAAGGAAAACCAGATCAGTTATGTGTATTGGTCGCTCAATCCCAATTCGGGCGACACGGGCGGCATCCTGCTGGACGACTGGCAGAGCGTGGATCCGGAAAAGGAAGCATTGCTTTCCAGCTATCAGTTTCCGCTGATTGGCAGCGGAACCGGCGGGTCGGTGGGAGCGGCAGCTACCGCACCGGCGCCGGCTGCGGCAACGGCAACACCGAGCCAAGCCGCGGCGACGCCTACATTGACACCTGCCACGGTTGCGGCGCTGCCAGGCGGGCTGCGGGTGCGCTATCGCACCTCGCATCAGGCCGATAGCGTCATCGACGCCAAGCCGGAGTTTATCATTACGAACAGCGGGCAGACGCCGGTGCGGTGGGAAGACCTGGAGCTGGTTTACTGGTTCAAGGATGAGCCGAGACAGACCCATCTATTTGCCTGCGACTGGGCGCAGATCGGCTGTGAGAAGATTTCCGGTGAGTTCGAGGCGCTGCCGGATGGCGTGTATGCGCTGCACCTACGCTTTCTGCCGGGAGCGGCGGCGCTGATGCCGGGGGAAGACAGCGGCGAGATCAAGCTGCGCTTCAATCGGGCGGATTGGTCGGAGTTCCGCCAGGTGGATGATTACAGCTTTGCGGCTGTTTCCGATTACACGGATTGGGAAAAAGTCGCGCTGCTGTCGAGCGGTCGATTGGTCTGGGGTAGCGAACCGGGGCCGGC
>CAYWJT010000097.1:0-3437 GCA_964458655.1 uncultured Eubacteriales bacterium
TATAAAGAGTCCACTTTTCACGCTTAAATTGTCCACTTTTCAACTTTAAATAACAACGGACGGCGGCCGGTTGACAGGAGAGTCCGGATATAGTAATTTCGGGGGATGAATTTCCCGAACCTGCTGAGCCTTCTCAGGATATTGGCCATCCCCGGGCTGGTGGCCGTCCTGCTCACGGATTTTCCGGGCCGCGACCTGGTGGGCGCTGGCATCTTCGTTTTCGCTTCTCTGACGGACTGGCTCGACGGCTACTGGGCCAGGAAAAAAGGGCTCGTGACCGTTATGGGCCAGCTCCTCGACCCGACCGCGGACAAGCTGCTCATCACGTCGGCGCTCATCTGCCTCGTCCATCTCGGCCGCGTCCCGGCCTGGATGGCGGTGATCATCATCGGCCGCGAGTTGGCCATGTCCGGCTTCCGCTCCATCGCCTCCTCGAGCGGCGTCACCATACCGGCGTCGGCCTTGGGCAAGGCCAAGATGGGGGTCGAGAGTTGGACCGTCGGCTTCCTCATCCTCGGCCCGGTCTACCTGGGCAGGTTCTACATAGCGGTCCAGGCGCTGCTCTGGGTGGTCGTGGCCCTGGCCGTTCTTTCGGCGGTCGAATATTACATCCGGTTCGGGCGCCAGGTCTTGTCAAGCGACCGCTGACAGTTCGCCGGCCGTCCTGGCCAGGCTGTCCCGGTCCTCCACGTTCAAGAGCACCGGTGCCGACGGCCAGCCTCTGGCGATCCTTTTCATCAGACCGGTCAGGACCCTGCCCGCTCCCAGCTCGACGCAGACGCTTACGCCCATCTCGTTCAGGGCGGCCATGGACTTCGTCCAGAGCACGGCGCGGCTGACCTGGCGCTTGAGGGCCGACCTGGCTTCGGCGCCGGTCCTGACCGGCCGGGCGTCGACGTTGGCGATGACCGGGAATTCCGGGTCGCTAAAGGTCGCGGCGTCGAGGTCCACGGCCAGCCTTTCTTCCGCGGGCCTCATCAGGCTGGAATGGAAGGGCGCGCTGACAGGCAGCATGACGTGACGGGGCGGCTTGAGCAGGGCCAGGGCCTGCTCCACGGCGGCTTTCTCCCCCGAAATGACGACCTGGTCGTCGCTGTTCCAGTTGGCCACCTCGACCACGCCGGCGTCGACCCGCTTCAGACCGGCCTCGACCTCCGCGCCGGGCAGGCCGAGGACCGCGGCCATCGCGCCGACCCCGACCGGCACCGCTTCCTGCATGTAGGTCCCGCGTTTGTGCACGAGCCTGACCGCGTCCTCGAAGGCCAGCGCTCCGGCCGCGACCAGGGCCGAATACTCGCCGAGGCTGTGGCCGGCGGCCGCGTCGGGCTTTACGCCCAGCAGCCTGAAGGCCGCGGTGCTGACCACGAGGAGCGCCGGCTGGGTGTTCCGCGTCAGGCGCAGCTCCTCCTCCGGACCCTCGAACATGAGCTTCGAAAGCGGATAGCCGAGCGCCGCGTCGGCAAGTTCGAAGAGGCGCCTGGCCTCGGCCGAGTAATCGTAAAGGTCACGGCCCATGCCGACGGCTTGCGACCCCTGGCCGGGGAAGAGGAAAGCTACCTTTTTTCCCGCCATATGCCTGCCTCCCTGGTTCCTTGTCAGCGCCCCAGGCAGTCCCGGTTCACCCTGACCTCAGCCTGTTCCCTGAGGCGGGCCAGCCAGTCGCCGACCCTTTTAGCGAGCTCCGCCCTGCCCAGGACGGCCGTGATGCCGGCTTCCGCTTTCTCCAGCGGCTCCGGCTCCAGTCCCGCGCGCCTTCTTTCGGGAACGTAGGTCTCCCTGTAGTAGCGCTCCAGGTCGGCCCGGCTGACGGTGACGGCGCGGCCGAAGCGGGAAGCGATCGCTTTGTCGAATTGGAGCTTCTCCGCGAGATACGGCAGGAGCGCCTCCGGCGCGAGCCCCAGGCGCTTCAGCTTGCTCTCGAAGGCCGCCTCGCCGACCTCCGCCCTCAGCTTCGCCAGGGCCTCGGCCGTCTCGACCGCCCCGAACATGGCCGATTCCCGGGCCACTTCCAGGGCCAGCCGCCTTTCGACGAGGCTTCGCAGGGCCTGTTCCAGCGTGTCGGTCGCTGCGCCGCCCCGGCTCTCGTAGAGCCCGAACTCGGCCGCGACGAGAACGTCGAGCTTCGTGACAGGCCGGCCGTTGACGACGGCGGCGATGCAATTTACGTCCTCCGCCGCGACGGCCGGCACAAGGCCCAGGAGCAGAAGGCCGGCCGCCAGCGCTCCGCCCGCGTTAACAATTCTTTTTTCTCGGCTCTCTTTTCTCATTTTAAAAGACATTCCCTATGGTGAAGAAGAATATAGGCTTGCGCCTCGTCCTGTCGAAAAGCTTCCAGGCCAGCTCGAAGCGCAGCGGGCCGAGCGGCGTCCTGTAGCGGAGGCCGCCGCCGGCCGCGGCCTCCAGCTCGGTCAGTCGGAAGGACGAGATCTCGGGGAAGACGTTGCCGACATCCACGAAAGCGACGCCGGAGACGTCGGTCAGGGCCGGCAGGATGGGGAACTTGAGCTCCGTGTTGACGAGCAGCAGGGCCTTGCCGCCGACCGGTTTGTCCGTCACCGGGTCCTTGGGCCCGAGCCGGTCGAATTCCTCGCCGCGGAAGGAATTGCTGCCGCCGGCGAAGAACCGCTCGGGTATGGAGATGCGGCCGCTGCCGAGCCCCGTCCTGGCCGTGACGCCCAGCCCGATGAGCGGTGCGAGTGGCTTGAACCACTGCATCTTGAGGAAGGTCTTGAGATAATCGGATTCCGTGCCGAACACGGGCGAGGCGGCCTCAGCGACCACGCTGAAGAAGAAGCCCCGGCTGGGGTTGAAGATGTCGTCCCTCCTGTCGTAAATGACGCTGACCGAGCCCAGGGCGGTGGAATAGGGTCGGAGTTCCCTGTCGATCTCGGACTCCTCGATCTCCAGCTTGGTCAGCCTGGTCCTGGTCCAGCGCAGTGTGGTCAGCAGCGAAAGGTGCCGACGGACAGGCGTCACCGTGCCCAGGCTGAAGCCGCGCCTCTCGTAGGCGAAGCTCTCCCTGTCCTCGCTCTCCAGCCAGCCTATGATGGACGGCTGGAGCGGCAGCCCCAGGAGATAAGGCTGATGCCAGGAGGTGATGAAGCGCTTCTCGTACTGGCCGTACTGGGCCACGACGCTGAACTGGGCCGCCAGGCCGAAGACGTTGCTCCTGACGTACTCGAGAGTGCCTCGTGGCCGGAAGGTGTTGGTCCAGAGGGCTATGGAGCGCACGTCCTCGCGGGTCTCGAAGCCCACGCCGACGCTGGCGCTGTTCTGTTGGCCCTCCCTGACCCTGACGAGGAGGAGCAGGTCGTTCTCGGCGGCCGGGACCTCTTCAAGACTGACCTCCGAGAAGACGCCCAGCTTGTCCAGGCGCCGCTCCGACTCCCTGACCAGCGAGAAATCCGCAGGTCCGCCTTTTTTGACCAGCAACTCCT
>CAYWJT010000098.1:0-3151 GCA_964458655.1 uncultured Eubacteriales bacterium
CTCCGCCTGCCCGGCTGCCTGATCGGTGGTGAAGATGCCGCAGATGCCGCACATCAAAGGTTAGAAGTATCGAAATCGCTTAGCCAGGCCGGCGTGGCTTGTTCAACCGGCCAAAGCAGCACATGGCAACGGCCGCGCTTGGCTAGAATTTTTGGATCATCAATGGGAACGCGATTGCGCAGATAAATCATCTGGTAGTCCAGTGGAAGCAACAGTTCCAGGATTTGCGCTGCGTTGTGTTCCACGGTCATCTCCCGCCAGCTATGTAACTCAACCACAACTGCGGGGCGGAGGTTTGCCAATATTTTGCGCATTCCCGCCAGAGCGCGTCCTTCGGCGCCCTCAATGTCGATCTTGATTAAGTCAGGGACGATATCCTGGGCTTCGCAGAAGGTATCCAATGAGAGAGTGATCTTTTTGAGCGGTGCTTCGTGCCCCAGGTAGCCGGGGATAATCGAAGCGCCTCCAGAGGCGTGGTCCCAATAGAAATCCACCAACTGGCCGGTTTGTTCGGCAATCAGAGCGTTAATCACTCGCACACGCTGCGCCAGTCCATTCAGCGCCAAGTTATTCCGGGCCACCTGGCAGGTCTCCTCCGAAGCTTCGAAAGCGTAGATCTCACCTGTTTGAGCCATACTGGTTGACATCACCAGCGAGGCCAGGCCATGATTGGCACCCACATCGAAGATGTAGTGCTTTCCCTGGGCGAGCTTCTGTAACAGGGGATAATCGCGATCCTGGCGGGCTTTTCGGGTCTCATAGCAGACGCGAAAGGTCTCACCGCAAAGCTGGATGGGATAACCCCGGCGATGGAAAGTCCGCGCCAGGGCGCGCTTAAGATCTCGGGCAGCGAGCAGCCAGTCAGATTTCATCGGTATGAGTTACTTTTCGCCCACGATGAGCAACATATGTCCATCCAGGCCAGAAAACGGCGCCAGGATCATCCTTCGAAGGGGGCGCAGATGTGAATAATGGGTTATCCGCCGATAACCGGGTATCTCTTCCTGCAACAGGCGATCCAGGTAAATATACTTTGCAAGTGTGGGGCGAAAGCCAGCCTGTTCAATCAGGCCAAGAAGCTCAGTTTGCGTGAATCCATACTGGAAAAACTCGCAGCCGTGAATATCATCTCGATAGGCCCCCAGCCGAGCCTTCAGCTGTCTCAATGGACCGAAACCTGGCACAGTCAGGATTAGTTTACCGCCAGGCTTGACCACCCGGTAAGCCTCTTTAAGAAATGGCTCCGGCCCTTCCAGGCGATGTTCTACCACGCCGAAAGATAAATATCCATCGAAGGCCTCGTCTGGACAGTCGATTGCCAACGCATTTCCAAACCGTACCGGCAGCCTGGGTTCGATCTGTCTGATTTTAGCTACCAGAGACTCGGAATAGTCGATGCCCACAACATCAAAGCCGTGCTGACGCAAAGCAGCCACCCAATAACCCAGGCCACAGCCGGCTTCGAGATGCTTACCTTCCTTGTGTAACTCTTCTATCAGAACTTGCCCCAACTCGTGTTCCTGCAAATTTAGTTTACGTGCACTTTGATAGTAAGAGGAGGTAATATTTTTGGCAAAATAAGTCGCCCAATACTCTGGTTCTGCAGGCTCTCCATACCAACACAACCGCTGCTGATCATATACACGCCGGGCGTTTTCTCTTGCTATTGGAGCTGTCATTTAGTTACTCGGTGCTATTTATGAACGGTAGGGTATCAATTTTCGCATGGAACCCCCCAAGCGTGGTGAAAAAGAGTCCAATATTGCGAGTAGCTCCTTCCAGAGATTGCGGAACACAAAAACGAGCAAGACCAGATAGGTAATACCACCGAGAGCGATCAGCAGGCCAAGTTCAACGAAGTTTTGCATGTTCAGGGGCGCTAAGACCAGGCGCGCCAGCGCGACTACCAAGCCCATACAAAGCGAGGCAATAAATGCGGGCCATGCTTGCATTAGAATTTTGGATAAGCTTGTATCGGCCAGCCTTCCTATCGCTCTCAATTGAATCAAGCCATAGATTGTCCTTACCACCGTTACGCCAACCGCCACGCCGATAATGCCGTAGGCGCTGCATAAAATTATTACCGTCAAATAGACCGGTATAAAAACCAAACTGAATTTCATAGGAATGTCAGGGCGCTTGAAAGAATAAAAAACTGCATTCGCTGGTGAACCGATAGCATATCGTAGGGCATAGATCAGCAGAATACGCAACGGTGTGATCGATGTAGTCCACTGCGGGCCGTAAATCGTTATGATGAATAGATCGGCAACTACAAAAAGCCCAACTAATAAAGGATAGCTCGTTGTAGAAATAATGCGTACCATCCGATGGAGTGCATCCTTTGTTCTCTCCTTACTTTGTGCAATGGATGAAAACGCAGGCAAGGCAATATTGGAAATCGGTGATACCAGCTTACGGTGCACCATATTAGCATTTGTCCAAGCTAGGTTATACAATCCCAGGCTTTGACTTCCCAATGTCTTCCCGATCACCAGCGTATCCCCCTCCGCGCCAATCGTCGTCGCCAGCGAACCGACAATCACCTTTGATGAATAGCGAAAAACCCCTCTCCATTCCGAAATCCGCAGCGGCAGCCTGGGAATCCACTGGGCTGTGTACATGAACCACAGCGTTCGCAGCGGCTCCAGCACCACGCCTGGTATCACCAGGCTCAGCGCACCCCATCCGGTCAGCGCCAAAATTACGCTGAACAAAGAGGAGGTGATTTCGATTACCGAATCAATCACTACCAGTTTGTTGTAGCGCAGATCTTTTCTGACCAGAGAATGAGGCACAATCGTGACCTGCGCAAACAGATAACGCACACCGAGCAAGATGATAACAATGCCCAGATTGGGCTCATCATAGAAGCGAGCAATCCATGGCAAGACGAATAATCCAATCAGGATGATACCGATCGAAAGTGTAAGGTTCAACCAAAACGCAGCCTGTACCCGGCGCTCGCGGCCTTCCTGGTTATCGGAGATGATGTACTCACCGATGCCTCCTTCAGAAAGAATCACCACAAAGCGCAACAACACCGAAGCCAGCGCCACCAATCCAAAATCGGCCGGGGTGAGCTGGCGCGCCAGCACCGCCATCACCCCCAGGTTGATCAGGCTGGTGACGATATTGCGTCCGTAAATCC
>CAYWJT010000099.1:0-2849 GCA_964458655.1 uncultured Eubacteriales bacterium
CTCAAAACTCATCCCCAGCCAAGCGCGTCACTAATGTAGTGGACGAGACCAGCGGTTTGACAAAGCGAGCCCCGTCGGCTAACATGGCCGCTTTGCCGCCCGCTTCGGATGAAAAGTCATGAAAAAGAAGATCCTGCTTTCAGCCTCGCTCCTGCACGCGTTGAACGACGCCTCCACCACGGCCGTGCCCATGATCTTCCCGCTGCTCCTAGCCGAGGGCCTGGTGCTCAGGAATTATTCCCAGGTGGGTCTCGTCTCCAACCTCGGTCTCATCGTCACCCTGCTCGTCCAGTTGCTCATCGTCAGGCTCTCTTTCCGCTTCGAATACAGCCGGATATTACTGCTGAGTTCGCTCGGTATAAGCCTGGCCCTCGTCTGCGTCACGCTGTCGTCTTCATTCCTGTCGCTGGTCATCTTCTTCCTCATGCTCAGGGTGGCGACGAGCGTCTATCACCCGCTGGTAATTGCCTGGATATCCAAAACGCAGGCCGCGGTCGACCTGGACATGGCCATGGGCATCCAGTCCGGCTCGGGCAACGTCGGGGTGCTCCTGGCCTTCCTTTCGGTCGGTTACCTCAGCCAGGCGTTCGGCTGGAAGGCGCCCCTTTTCGTTTGGGCGGCGGCCGCCCTGGTCCTGGCCGTGATCACCTACGCTGTCCTGGCCGGCGTCTCGTCACGGGAGGACTCCCGGCCCGGCCTCGGCCTGCGCTCCTGGCTTGACGTCCTGGGCCGCATCCGCCATCTGGTTCCCGGCTTCGTCCTGGGCGGTCTGGGCTGGTCGGTGACGATCTATTACGCCCCCTCCCTGCTCAACCACAAGTTCGCTGTGCCCATGGGCGGCACCGGCCTGTTCCTTTCTCTCTGGGTCGGCCTCGGCACCTTCTCCGGCTACGGCTACGGCCTGATAAGCCGCAGGCTCGGCCGGCGCACGGTCTTCCTGCTTAGCATCGGCGGCGCCGCGCTGTCCCTGGCCCTGATCGGTCTGGCCGCCTCCAGGACGGCCGCCGTCGCCGGCATCCTCAGCTTCGGCGTCTTCCTGCTCATGATCTATCCTTCGCTCCACACCTTCGTCGGCTCCAGCGTCCCGGCTCCCCTCCAGACCCAGGCCTTCAGCTGGGTCTCGAACATCCAGATCCTGTCGGGCGCGCTCATCAGCCTGGTCGCGGGACTTCTTTCGGACCGCTTCGGCATAAGCGCGCCCTTCCTGCTGTCGGCTTTTCTGGCCGCGGCCTGCTTCGTCTATTACGCCCTGCCCGGCGGGGTGGCGGGGGCAAGACTCCAGAACACGACGGGCTAAACATAAAAAAAAAGACGTTGTCCGGGTCGGCCGTATCCCGCCGCGCTATTCTTTCTTAGCGGTGTCTTTCAGCAGACGTATGGCGACGGTGTGTTCCCCTTCCGGGACCTCGAACTTCTTCGAAGCCCCGCTGAAAACGTCGGCCGTCCTGCCGTCGAGGATGAGTTCGTACTTCCCGGCCTTCAGGAACCAGACCCTGACCGCGGTGCGCTCCAGCGTCCTTATCCGGAAGGAGACTTCGGTTTCGCTCCTGAGGAAGCGCCTGAAGATGGCGCCGGTATCAGCGGACAGGACCAGGCCGTCCTCTTCTCTCAGTGTCGTTTCCGAACCCGAAACCCGAACCTCGTATTGGCGGCCCTGGACCTGCACCCGGGTGAGCCTGCCCCTACCCTCGGGCTTGAGCATGCCGAACCTGAAACCTTCGAAGGGCGTGAAGTCCAGGTATTCTTCGACGGCCATGAGACTGAGCAGCGGGCCCCAGACCTGATGGCGCTGCCCGCCGGCCTCGCCCGTCAGGGAGTCGAAATTCTCGGGGCAAATCTGGAAATTCTTCCAGGTGCGCAGGAACATCTCGGCGCTCTTTTGGGCCAGCTCGTAGGCCACGGCGTCATATCCGTAGGCCTTCAAACCCTGGTAGATAAGGTAGTTGAGCGGCGGCCAGACCGTGCCCCGCCAGTACTGTTGACCGCCCGGCCGAAAGGAGGGGTCGTCGCGGGAGACGCAGGGCACGACATACTCGCCCCAGAACTTCTTGGGGTCGAGCAGGTGCTTGAGCATCCTGTCGGCCCTATCCCGGTCGGGAATGCCGGCCAGCAGGGGCAGGAAGTTGGCGGCGGCCTTGTGCGCCGAGAACCGGCCGTCCCAGAAACGATCGAGATAGAACCCCTCCTTCTCGTTCCAGAGTTCCTTATTGATAAGCAGCTTCAGCCTCTCGTACTGGCTCTGGAACACTTCGGCGTCCAGGTTGAGGTTGAGCATGCCGGCGATCTCGGCCAGGCACCAGGCGTCCAGAGCGTACAGGGAGTTGATGTCCACCGAGTTCAGATTGAGCGTGCCTGTCTTCTCGCTGTAGACGGCCTCGTCCCAGCTGGGCAGGTCGTCCTGGCCGGATTCCCAGGCCGCTCTCAACCTGCCGGGAGCGTTCTTTTCCCAGGCCGGCAGGTCGACGCCGACCTGGTCCGGATCTGAACCCCATTCGAGCAGGCCGTCGGCATTGCCGTCGCGCCGGATGTGACCGTCGGCCCGTCGCGCCGTCCAGAAATCATGCCACTTCTTTAGATGCGGATACGAGTAGCGCAGGAATTCCAGATCGCCCGTCCTCTGGAAGAGCTTAAGGACGACAAAGGCCCCGACCGGCGGCAGAGAACGGTCTTTTGAACCGCCGCGGCTGGACCTCCAGCCCGGTATGTTGCCGTTCGGGTACTGGGTCTCGAGCACCGACCTGACCGTCTCGAGGGCCAGCCTGGAGCTTTCGAGCGACAGGGCCAGGCTGGAGAGAAGGGCGTCCCAGTTGAAGACCGCCCAGCTCTCCTCACCGTCGCCGCCCCGCGGG
>CAYWJT010000100.1:0-2833 GCA_964458655.1 uncultured Eubacteriales bacterium
CCTTGGGGTTCGCCGGGGAGCTCGGACCTTCCTTGGAGAGCGCTTCTTCCGCCTCCTTGGCCTTGTCCTTGTCGAGCTTCTCGGCCTGTTCCTTGAGGAAGCCCAGGGCCTTTTCGACGAGCGCGCTCTCTTTCTTGGGCGGCGGGGGAGGCGTCGGGAAGACACGGCGGTATTCGGCTAGAAGCAGGCCGCGCGGCGCGAAAGAGGCCTCGAGGTCGCGCGCTTCTCCCGGCGGGATGACGGTCTCCGCGGCGCAGCGGAGGTTCTTGTAGACTTCCTCGCCGTTCGGCAGCCTGAAGCGCAGGCTGACCGTCGAGACCTTGAGCGGGAAGTCGGTCAGGTTGCGGACGTTGTGGAGGATGAGCCGGGAATTGCCCTCGTCGAACGAGTAGCCGAGCTCCTCGACTCCGGAGTACATCCGGCCGGTGAAGTACTTGAGGCCGACCTTGATGGGGATCTCGCGCTCCACGGCTCCGGACTTGATGCGCATGCCCGCCGTCAGCCCTTCTTTCTCCAGGAGCGGCTTGAGCTGGGCCAGCGTGTCCGGGGTCATGGAGATGCTGACGGGAAGTTCGGACTCGAGCGAGCCGAAGGTCGGTATGCGGATGTTCTCGATCTGCCAGTCCTCCCAGCCTTTCATGTCGATGATCTCGGCCTGGTCATAAGGCATGGACTTGAGCGAGGCCGCCGAACCTTTGGCCGCCTTGAGCGCTTCTTCCATCAGTTTGACGTCCTCCCGGTCGATGTTGGCCTGGAGAGTCAGGGTGGTGCGGACCTTCTGGTCGTTGGTCCAGACGGCGCTCACCCTGTAGCCGCCGGCAGCCCTGTCCCTGATGAGGTTGATCTCCCTGGGGAGGTAATAATAGGTGTTGGGCCTTTCGTTGTCCTTGAAGACGCGGTTGAGCAGGGTCATCGGCTCCTCGATGGACAGGGGTCCGATGTCCTCGATCTTGTGGAGCGGCGGCAGGGCGCCGGCCGGGATGAGCTTTATGTTCTTGATCATGGCCGGCCTCGCGGCCTGGATGCCGGTCAGGGTCGGAGCCGTCTGGGAGGTCGAGACCTGGGCCATCGGCCGCTTGACGTCCACCACCTGGCCGACCTTCATCGCTGTGACCGGCGTCGTTAAGGCCGCCGAGGCCCAGACCGCCCAGTCCTGCCTGGCCCGGCCGGCCGCCGCGACCTGCAGTCGGAAGGAAACGGTCTTGCCCGCGTAGGCCGCGAGGTCCGCGGAAATGTCGTTCAAGGAGCCGTCATGCTTGGCCGGAACCGACGCGATCGTGTTCATCGCAGCGGTCGCCTGGTCAAAGACCTGGACCTCGAAGACCACGCCGTCGCTCTGTCCGGCGCCCTGGAGGAAGCCGACCCGGGCTTTGAACACGGCCTTCTCGGGCACGGCGATGTTGGAGAAGACGCCGAAGATCCGGCCGTCGTTCTTCCATTCCGGATGTGTCTCGAGGACCAGCGCGTAGGTCTGCCCGTCTTCGAGGACGGCATTGGCGATGTGACGCGCGAAGCCGCGGCTGTCGTTGTCCGGGCCGTTCCAGGGGAGCGAGCCGGAGGGGCCTGGCGCCCGGAACCACTTGGCCAGCGGCGCTTTCTGGACGAAGTCGTAGTTCACGACCTCGGCCGCGGCCAGGGCCTGGAAGGCGGTCATGGCCAGCAGCATGGCGCAGGCGACCGCTCGAGGGATCATCAACCCGCTTCCGGGATTCTTGCGGTTCTTCATGTGCTCGTCCTCCGTAATTTAGTCTTATATAAGGTCAGGGAACAAACGAAATAACCGGCCGGAAGCGACAAATTTTACTGACGCCACCCGCTTCCGTCGGCTCGCGGGACTGTCGTCCAATGCCACTTCCTTCCTTGATAGGGGAATGATATCCCGGCCGTTCGCGGAAAGTCAAGGAATTGCAGCCTAACGCCGCCTTGACAGCAACGAACTTATTGACAATAATCGCGATTCATTTCTATAAGGGCTTCGAGGACCAGCACATGGTTTTGATCTCCCTTCTGGAGGGTCAGGAACAGCTTCTTCAGGTCCTGATCTTTGATCTTCACCGAGATACCGAAATGGATTCTTTCAAATCTCTTTTCGAAATCCAGCATCCTTCTTAACCGGTCGATAAGAGCGTCTTTTTCTTTCTTCAGCGAGGCTTGATAGCCCCTTATTTCTTCAAGGCCGTTTTCGACCTCAACCGCATCGACGGCAAGTCCCGAAAACAGGTCGGGCATTTCAACGTAGTAGCTTTTGCCGCGCCGAAGGATAGCGGCATGTTTCAGCTCATCAGCCGAAAGCTTCTTAAGCTTCTTTGCGGTCGGGGGGTCCTCGGAGATATCGGCGATCATTCCGTAGAGCTGAGAAAGCCCGGTTTCCAGGTGAATGGCCGAATCAATGAATCTTTCTACGTCCATTATCGCCTCTTTGACATCCCGCAGCGGTTCCGCGATTAATTATAGTCCGGTGCCGAGTCTAACGGCTTATGCCTTGTTAATGCCTTATTTCATCAGCTCCTTAATGAATTGATTTTGGAAAATAGTTTTTTATGAATAAAGGGATAAAGGGGAGTAATAAGAACCCTCTTAGTTTGTCGAAAGAAATAACCCTGGAACTCACGCCTCTCCTCTAAAGATGATTTTATTTATATCCGGTTAACGATGTCAATGAAAATCAGCTCAACCGATGCATTAGTGACGCTATCGGCTGAGGCTTGACTTTGGGCAGGAAATTACGAGAGAGACAGCTCGTCACCTCAGCTGGAAGCGGACGGTTACGACGAAAATGACCGGCCGGGGCCGGCCGTTGATGATCATCGGCTCGTAGACCCACTGGCGGACG
>CAYWJT010000101.1:0-2554 GCA_964458655.1 uncultured Eubacteriales bacterium
CTCATCCCCAGCCAAGCGCGTCACTAATGTAGTGGACGAGACCACGGCCTTGACAGCCCTTTTTGGAATGTGCTACGTAAGGAGACGATAATGGCGAAAAAGTTCCTGTCGCTCATCGTCGTCCCGCACACCAAGACCAGCTGCAGGACCTTCAGTTTCTCCCGGAATGCCCTGCGCGCCGCGGCCGGCGGCCTGGCCCTGTTCGTCCTGGTCCTGGGGGGCTTCCTGTTCGATTATTTTTCCATGGGCTCTCTCCGGCAGCGATACCGGGCGCTGCTCCAGGAGAGCGAACAGCAGAAGACCGCCCTGGCGCGATACGAAAAGACGGTCAACGAGCTGCAGGCGACCATCACGAGCTTCGAGAATTACGCCAAGAAACTCAATATCATGGCCGGGTTGAAGTCGCCGGATGTGCTCACCGCTCCGGCCGGCCTGGGCAGCGGCGCCCCGGAAGGCGGGGAGGCCAATGACCAAGCCCTTTCCGTCCCGGCTTCAGGCCCGCAGGCCATGTCGCCCGCTGCGCTCCAGGGCCTGAGCCAGAAAGCCGGCAGCATCGAACAGAACCTGAGCAGCCTGGTCAGCTATTTCGAGACCAAGACCGCCCTGCTGGCCGCGACGCCGTCGATCATGCCCGTCGCCGGCTGGTTGAGCTCGCGGTTCGGCATGCGCACGGATCCTTTCACCGGTCGAGAGCAAATGCACGCCGGCATCGACATCTCGACCAACACCGGCAATCCGGTCGTGGCGACGGCGGACGGCATCGTCATCAAGGTCACCACCGACCGCTTCCTCGGCAAGCATATCGTTATCAGCCACGGCTACGGCCTGACGACCCTATACGCCCACCTGAACGGCTTCGCCGTCAAAGAAGGCAGGAAGGTCAAAAGGGGCGAGGTCATCGGGTATGTCGGGCAGACCGGCAAGGCGCTCGGCCCGCACCTTCACTATGAGGTGAGGAACAACGGCCGGGCGGTCAACCCCCTCAACTACGTGCTCGAAGAGTAGCCGGCCAGGACTTCGCCGCTCCTTATCCGCGCTCCCTGCGAGAAGGACCAGGCGTCCATCCTTTTGCGGCCTTCGGCCTGCAGACCGCTGATCAGGTAAGTTCGGCCGTCGCCGCAGGCTACTGAAATGCCTTCCCGGCCGACGTCCGCGATGGTCCCCGGCGCGATCCCCGCCGGCGCGGCGGTTCCCGGCACCCGGCCCTTCCAGACGATGAGCCGCAGACCGCGGAAAAAAGTATAGGCTCCGGGTTGGCCCGCGAAAGCCCTCACTCTCCTGTCCACGTCGACCGCGCTCGAAGTCCAGCGTATGAGCGCGTCCTCTTTCTTGAGGCGCGGGGCGTAGGTCGCCAGGCTGTGGTCCTGGGGCCTGCGTTCCAGCCTGTCTATCTTCTTCAGGCACTCGACCAGTAGTCCCGCGCCCATTACGGCCAGCCGTTTTTCCAGCTCGAGGGCGTCCTCCTCGAGGCCGATATCGGTCCCGACCTGGGCCAGGACGTCTCCCTCGTCCATCTTCTCGTTGAGCTCCATGATGGACACGCCGGTCTCGCTCTCGCCGTTGAGGATGGCCCACTGGACCGGAGCCGCCCCGCGGTAGCGCGGCAGGAGCGAAAAGTGCACGTTCAAGGTCTTGAGGGGAGGAAGGTAGATGATCGAGGCCGGCATGATCTGGCCGTAGGCGACCACTACGCCGATGTCGGGCGCCGCCGCCTTGATGTTCCAGACGACGGCTTCGTCCCGGCGGATCCTTTCGGGTTCGAGGACGGGGATGCCTCGCGCCAGGGAATATTTTTTCACCGCCGAGTCGGCGGGCTTGAGACCGCGGCCGGCCGGCCTGGACGGCTGCGTAATGACGAGCGGGACCGCGAACCCGGCCCTGAGAAGACCGTCGAGGCAGGTTACGGCCGCTTCAGGCGTGCCGAAAAAAACGATCCTCATAATCTCGATGAAGGGTTGGCCAGCTTGCGGAGCTTCCTCACGGCCAGTTGTCTCTTGAGCGGGGACAGGTTGTCGATGAAGAGCCGTCCGTCGAGGTGGTCGATCTCGTGGCAGAAAGCCCTGGCTAGCAGGCCTTCGGCATGGACCTCGACCTCGCGGCCGTTCAGGTCGAGTCCTCTGACCAGGATATTGGCCGGTCGGACGACTTTGTCCCTGACTTCGGGCACCGACAGGCAGCCTTCCTCCATGACGGCGCGGCCGTCCTTTTCGACTATGACGGGATTGACCATCATGATCAGGTCCTCGGGCCGCTCCCCGACAGAAAGGTCGATGACGATGAGCCTACGGCTGACGTCGACCTGGGGCGCGGCCAGCCCGATGCCGGGCGCGCGGTGCATGGTGTCCACCATGTCCCTGGCCAGTGTGACCAGGGCGTCGTCGATTTCGGTGACCGGCAGGGCTTTTCGGGACAGCGTCGGGTGTCCGTAGGAAATGATGTTCAGGAAGGCCATGACGTCACGATTGTATCAGAAGAATCGGGGCAAATAAAGGGAGTGGCGGGCAAGACGGGGATGGCTCGGCTCCCTGCTCCGGGTCCGGGCGCCTTCTCGGCT
>CAYWJT010000102.1:0-2549 GCA_964458655.1 uncultured Eubacteriales bacterium
CAGTTTGCCGGCCGCGCGCTGCGAGGGCAAGCAAGTGCCTCTCTAAAATTCATCGTCGGTGTTTCCTGGGGCACATTAACGGTGATTTTGTAACGAACCCGCTGCTTGGGGGTTAAGTTTATGGAAGTGTATACTCGTGCATTCAGCAAAATCAGACTTTTCTAAAATTCAAACCCGAGGAGAAACGATCATGGAAATCAGCAAACCCAAAACGATCACTTTCTGGATCGCAGTTGTACTCGCAGCGCTCGGCTTGATCTCTTATTTGGTCACCATCCCGGTGCTCTCCGGCTTTGCTTTTTGGTTGGTAGTACTCGGATTTGTCCTGCTGGCCGCAGGCAACTTGGTTAAGGGATTGTGACTTTTGGCTGGCAGCAGAAACGGCCCTTTTGGGCAGGCTGCATAAATCGCTGATGAATCTTCGATGCACATCTTAATCAGGTGCATCGCGCGTCGAAACGTGCAATGCACCTGACTAAGACAGAGCTGCAGGATCACGGAGCTACTGACTCGGCAAAAGTTTTCTTACCGTTGGCAATACCGATGATCGCGGCGTTCTTGATCGGGTTGTGCTGCGCGTCGAAGGTGATCATGCCCGAAACGCCTTCCCAGCTTAGGCCAGCCAGTGCCTCAGCCACCTTGGTTGTGTCCTCCGTGCCGGCTTTCTGGATGGCGGCGAGAAGTAGGTTGGCCGCATCGTAACCCATAGTTGCCAGCGCGTCCGGCACTTTGGGGTTGCCGTTGGCATCCTTGAACTCGGCGCCAAAGCGCTTCAGCCAATCCACAACAATCGGGCGGGTGTCGCCAGGGTCGTAGTGGTTGGAGTAGAAACCGCCTTCAGCGGCTGTAAGGTCCAGGTCAGCAGAGTCCCAGCTATCGCCGCCCATCATCACCGCGGTCACGCCCATTTCCTTCGCCTGGGCGCCGACCAGGTTGACGATGTTGTGGTAGTCTGGTAGGAAAAGCACCTCAGCCTTGCTCTCGGCCACCCTGGTCAGGATGGCCGAGAAGTCAGTTTCCTGGGAAGTGTAGGTCTCCTTGTCGACGATCTGGCCGCCCATCTCGGTGAAGGACTTTTCGAAGGCCTCTGCCAGGCTGCGCACATAATCGTTATTGGGGTTGAACATGACAAAGGCGGTCTTGTAGCCCTTGCCCCGAGCGAACTTCGCCATCACCAGACCCTGAAAGGGATCAATGAAGCAGGCGCGGAAGGTGAAGGGTTTCGTTTTGCCGTCTTTATCGACAGTGACGGCCAAGTTGGTCGAGGTGGGGCTGATTTGAAGAACCTTTTTCTGATTGGCGATCTCGGATACAGGGATCGAAGCCCTGGAGCAGACCTCGCCGATAATGAACTTGACGCCATCCTGATCGATGAGTTTGCTGGCGGCGCTCACCGCCGGGTCAGCCTTGCACTGGCTGTCGGCAACGATCAGCTCGATTTGCTTGCCCAAGACGCCACCCTTGGCGTTCCACTCTTTGACGGCTAGCTGGACCCCTTCATAAACGGACAGACCAAGTGTGGAAACTGAGCTACTCAAAGGAACCAACAACCCGATTCGGATCATCTCTGCGGCGCTGGCGCCGCGCTGGGCCACCAGAAAATCCTGAATATGCTTATCCTGGATACGGGCAAGATCTAAAATTGAAACGGAAGGCTTGTCTCTGTTGGGGTAGCCTGTATATAAAACAACACCCACTTCACCTCGTCGAAAGAGCACGAAATCAAAGCGCATCAAAATATTATATGCCTTTGCCGTGGTCGTGCTTCCTACACGAGCATCGCCGATGTCATCCAGGCCGGTAAGGGGTTTGGAACTTTGGTCTGCTCCTACTGCCGATTCCATAAGTTGCATTAAGTCTGGCAGCAATGAGTCGAATACCACTTGCTCCGCTCGAGACGGCTGGGGAATAAGTACGCCCATGATCATTTGAGAGGTCTGCAAATTGTGGAAACCGAAGACGCTCGAGCCCTCCCGATAAGCCGATTTCGTTTTACTCAGCATATCCGGGGGTATCTCCTGAAAGCCAGCTGGCAGATCCTTCAGGGTCAGCGTTAGAGACGACAAACCCGGTGTAGGAGTTGGGGAAGGTACCGGTGTATTGGTTGGGCTGGGAGAGGGGGTAAGCGTAGGTGTTGGTGTGGCGGTGGGCGTTGGCGTGAGGGTGAACGTTGGGGTGATGGTGGGGGCCTGCGCCGTCAGTGTGGCAAAGATATCCGATGCCACCTGAGTGGCGGTTGCGGCCTTTTCATCCGGAGAAGGCCCGCAGGCGGCAAGGATGAGGGCTGTGATCAGAACGAAGATCATGCTTCTTTGGGATATCATGTCGGCCTCCTTGTTTAACCCAAAACGCTCAATTCTGAACGGAGAAACTTCCTGCACGCCTCTATATCTGTAATTTATAGTATAACAGACCTCATGACAGTTTTGCGCCTTTCTTGCGATGAGAGGAATGGACCGCGCCCCGCGCCGCCAATATTTTAAGCCTGCTGCGGGGTTCTTTTAAGCTTCCCTTCGCACAGGCGTGCTATAATTTTTGCAGCATGTCCT